>DBPZ01000046.1 GCA_002305655.1 Lentisphaeria bacterium UBA1407
GACAGGTCGGACAGGTCGGACAAATCATTCATAATTCAGCATTCAGCATTCATAATTCATGTGATTTGCACCCGGGGTGGCGTGGAAGCACCCGGGGTGGCATTGGGGCACCTTGGGTGGCATTGGGGCACCTTGGGTGGCATTGGGGCACCTTGGGTGGTTTATCCGTCATAGTTTTTTATGCTAAAAAAAATATGATAATTTCTTGCGAAAATAAGTTGTATGATATAATTTATTTTAGTGAGCCAGACAAAGGTTATGAGGATAATTTTATGAAAGTGGTTCAAGATAAGGCAGTATTTTTGGTTGGAGATGTAGTAGCTGGTTTTCCTTCTCCTGCAGAGACGTATCGTGAATCTCCGTTGGATTTGAATCGATTGTTGGTCTATCGTCCTGCGGCGACTTTTTTTGTTCGCGCCTGTGGTGATTCGATGATGGGCGCTGGCATTCAGGATGGCGATATATTGGTTGTTGACAAGAGCTTGACCGCCCGTGACGGTTCGATCATCATTGCATCTGTCGGCGGTGATTTCACGGTCAAGACGTATCGGATAGACAAGCGTGGTTCGCATTGGTTGGTTCCGGCGAATTCACAATTTCGGCCAATTGCTTTGGACGAGACGTCGGATTTCAGCATATTTGGAGTTGTGACTGCCGTGATTCATCAATATGTTCACGAGCCTGTTCGGCAGGGGGGGATTGAGAGTGATTGGCTTGGTTGATTGCAACAACTTTTTCGTGTCTTGCGAGTGCGTGTTCAATCCGAGATTGCGTGGGAAGCGTGTAGCCGTCTTGTCAAACAATGACGGTTGCGTTGTAGCCCGCTCGAACGAGTTCAAGCAATTGGACATACCGATGGGGACGCCGTATTTCAAGCTGAAGCCGATGGAGGAGTTGCTGGAGTTGACGTTCGTGTCGAGCAACTATGAGTTGTACGCTGACATGTCGAGCCGCGTCATGTCAGTATTGCGTGATTCGTGTCCTGAGGTCGAGCAGTATTCGATAGACGAGGCGTTTATCATCGTTGATCTTCCTGCGGATTCGAGCTACTTGGATTGGGGGATCAAGCTGCGTGGAAAAATCCAGCAATGGATCGGGATACCGACCGGAATTGGCTTTGCAGCAAGCAGGACGCTGGCGAAGCTGGCGGCGAAATTTGCGAAGAAAAGGAAATCGGAGGGTGTTTTTGTGATGCCTGATGATCCCGTTGAGCTTTTGGCCTCGACGCCTGTCGGCGACATTTGGGGTGTTGGCGGTCGCCTTGGGAAGCGTTTGCACGACCTTGGGATACGTACTGCGGAGCAGTTGCGTCAGGCTGATTTGCAGTGGTTGGGGCGTAGGTTCAATGTCTGCCTGGTTCGGACTGCGCTTGAGCTTCGTGGCCAGGACGTTGTTCCTCCTGACAAGCTTGACCATCCCATCAAGTCCGCGACGTGCTCAAGGACGTTCGGGACGCCAATCGTTGACTTTGACGAGTTGCGTTCATCGGTGGCGGAGTTTGCCGAAATCGCTTGCGAGCGGATGCGGAGGGCGGATCGCCAAGCCGTCGGCGCAACCGTGTTTTTCAACTATTCCGCAGAATACAAGCCGAAGGAATTGCCTGCGGGCACGACGTCGATGACCATCTTGTTTGACACTCCCACGAACAACACATCGGAGGTCTTCGAGGCGATTTCTCCGTACATGAAGCGGATGTTCATCGCGGGGCGTCGCTACAGGAAATCCGGAATTGTGTTTTTCGGCTTGGAGTGCGGCGCCCAATGCCAGCCATCCTTGTTTCCCAAGGCGCCGCCGGCGATTCCCGACAAGGCGTACCAGGCGATCGATTCGCTGAACGCCCAATACGGACATAATGCGGTTCATGCATTGGCAGCGGGAATTAAACAACCCTGGAAGATTCGACGGGACAAGCTCTCCAGGCAATATACGACGAATTGGAACGACATACTTCAGGCGCATTGAAAATTCGCAAATTAACCATTACAATAAACTTATTTGGATTTCGTTTGTTTTTTATGGTGCATTTTCGCACGAGTCCATTATGAATTCCAAAACCAGGAGACATGACCATGAGTTCGATTAGTGAGAAGAATGTAGGCACGATTGCGTTGATTGTGGCGATTATTGCCTTGTTTGCCACTTTGATTCCGCAGATTTGCGAGCTTGTTGTAGGAGGTGATAAGGCTCAAGCACCAGAGGTCGTTCAAACGGCTCCTGCGGGCGGCGGCGGCCCCGGCATGGGCGGCGGTCCTGGCATGGGCGGCGGTCCTCGTGGCGGTGGCTTTGGACCCCAGAAGCCATCGGATGAATACCTTGCCAAAATCAAGGAACGGATCGACTTGTTTGATGAAGCGATCAAGGGTGCCCAAGGTGGCGCGGCATTGAAGCTCCAATTGGATCGCGACCTCGCGAAATTGACGTTGATGAGGGCGGAGCTTGGCGGTCGACGCATCATGTCTGGTCTTTCGGAAGCTTTCCTCAAGGAACGGTTTGCCCAGGTGGCGGCGGATTCGAAACTGGAGAAAAACCAGGCCGAACTGGATTACATCCAGGCATTGGATCGGATGCGTGGGGACAAGGATGCCTTCCTCAACACCATCGAACCGCTCAAGGGATATCCGAAAACACCGGTGACGGATGCGCAATTGATGGCGATGCTTGCAGCAGAACAGCCCGTTGGCGGAAGATAACATTAAGTTTGACGAGTTTGAACCATAGCAAATCGTCCAAAGTGGGTTAAATTATAAGTTTGCAATTGGCAACGGACGGCCGCTCTCTTCGGAGGGAGGAAAGTCCGGACACCACAGAGCGGAAAGTCCAGTTGAAAAGCTGGAGGGCCTGGACCATATTCCAGGCGCAGGAAAGTGCCACAGAAAACGAACCGCCCGGTGATTTTTTTCGCCAGGTAAGGGTGAAAAGGTGGGGTAAGAGCCCACCGCATCCCTGGGTAACCAGGATGGCAGGGTAAACCCCTTTCGGTGCAAGACCAAATAGGGAACGAGGCGCTGCTCGTGCCGCGCCGGCATGCGTGTCGGCTAAGTTCCGGGTATCGGTCGCTTAGATGAATGGTCGTCCTGGGGAATTTTATTTCCCAGACAGAATCCGGCTTATAGTTGCCAATTGCGTTTGATCCAGAAGTGCTGCTATCTCTCGTCAGGCTGAATAATGAAAACCTACAATCAAATCAATGAGAAGATATCATCAGGCAAAGCCGTTGTCTTGACGGCTTCCGAGATGAAGGAATACATCGAGGCTCACGGCGTACGTAAGGCCGCAAAGGATGTCGATGTCGTGACGACGGCGACGTTTGGCCCGATGTGCTCATCGGGCTGCTTTTTGAATTTTGGCCATAGCAAGCCCAAGATGCGCATAACCGCGTGTCGCCTGGATGGAGTTCCTGCATATTCTGGCATCGCCGCCGTAGATTGTTATCTTGGAGCAACTCAGTTGCGCGACCGTGATCCCGCCAATTCCAACTTCCCTGGAAAGTTTGATTTTGGCGGTGGGTACGTAATGGAGAAGTTGGTACGTGGCGAGGAGATCGAGCTGACGGCGTATTCGTACGGGACTCAGGACTATCCGCTGCGTGACTTGAAAACCAAGTTCACGATTCACGACTTGAACCAGGCAATCATGGTCAATCCCAGGAATTGCTACCAGAACTACAATGTTGCGACGAATTGCTCGGACAAGCGCTTGTACACGTACATGGGTCAACTGGAACCCAAGATGGGGAATTTGACCTATTGCTCCGCCGGCGAATTGTCGCCATTGCTGAACGATCCCTTGTACGAAACGATAGGCGTTGGATCGGTTGTCTGGCTTGCTGGCGCTCGCGGGCACGTCTTTTCCGAAGGGACCCAGCATTGTCCCACATGCGAACGGACTGACAACGACGTGCCTGCGGAGGGTGCAGGGACATTGGCATTGACGGCTGACATGAAGAAGATGCGGCCCGAATTTGTCCGCGGGTGTTCGTTTGTTGGGTACGGCGTATCGCTGGCGTTGGGGATTGGGATTCCGATACCCGTCTTGAATGAGCGCATAGCCAAGCATCTTGGTGTTCGCGACAAGGACATACGCGCCCAGGTGATCGATTACAGCACGGACTACCCGCTGCGCACGGGGAATGTCCTCGGCACAGTTACCTACGAGCAGCTGAAGAGCGAGGTCATCGAATTCAAGGGCAAGAAGATTACCGTGAGTTCCATGTCCTCAAGATACAAGGCACTGGAAATTTGCCAATTGCTCAAGGATGACATACTCAAGGGTAATTTCCTCCTGTCGCAGCCCCTGTCGCCGCTACCCAAGGAACAGGGAATGAAACAACTCACGATACGCAAGTAAAACCTCGATTTCGCCATGATTGTCACACATAAATACTTCCTGAAATTCCCCAAGTGCGAGACGGAGACCCCGATTGTCTATCATCTGGTCAAGGACTACGACCTGGAAGTCAATATTTTCAGGGCGAAGGTCACAAGCGAAGGCGAGGGCTATCTGGTGCTGGACTTGAAAGGAAAGGAAACCAAGATCGCCGAGGCATTGAAGTACGTTGCCAGCTTCGGGGTTTCGATCGACACGATTGACAAGGGCGTCATCAGGGACGATAGCCTGTGCACGCATTGCGGCAACTGCCTCTCGCATTGCAAGCCCAAGGCGCTGCATCTCGCCGATCCCGTGACCAGGCAAATCGCCTTTGACGAGAACTTGTGCATTGCGTGCGGTCGATGTATTGACAACTGTCCGATGAAAGCCTGTTCATCCCTCCTCGAATAACCCAATCTCGCCCGTGAAACAAAGCCGGAAATTCCATCCATTCACATACAAGGACAGCAACTTCAAGATTTGTTGCGGCGACTGGGCGGTTGTGACGGGTGAGATCATGCGGCAGCGCGGCTTGTTGGAATCGTACATTGCCCGTCATCCTGAGTTCAAGACATCATTGGTTCCCTTGGTATTGCTTGATGACGCTCCCCCGTTGGCCGTCCAAATGGCTGAAGCCGCGGTTGCGACTGGTGTTGGTCCCTTGGCTGCCGTGGCAGGCGGAATCGCTCAGGCGGCGGCATTGGCAGGGATAGCCTCCGGGGATCGCGACATCGTGGTGGATAACGGGGGTGATTGCTTTATGAAGCTTGATCGCCCGTTGACGATGGGGATTCACGCTGGTCGGAACAACCCCTTCAATGGCTTGGCGTTTCGTATATTGCCTGAGGATACCCCCTTGTCGATCTGTTCCTCGTCAAGCAACATGGGGCATTCGAAGAGCTTCGGGAAATGCGATCTGGCGACGATTGTGTCCAAGGATGCGACGCTTGCAGATGCGGCGGCGACCCTTGCCGCCAATCTGGTGTGCATGGTTGACGACCTGCGCCCAACAGCAGAGAAAATTACCAAGATACCAGGGATTTTGGGCGTTTTACTGGTGAAGGACGACAAGATTGCCCTGCTGGGGAGCCTTCCTGAGATTGTCGAGAACCGGGATCCGGAAACAAGCTTGAAGATAACCAGGGACATTAACAGCAACCAACCTTAAAGTAAAGGAGAAGACGATGGTCACGGCATTTGTTCTCATCAGCGTGGAAGATCGGAAAGTCCACGAGACGGTCAAGGCTTTGCTGAAATGCAAGGGAGTCACGGAGGTCCATATCGTGGCTGGCGAATACGATATGGTGGCAGTAGTCAGGGTCTCAAACAATGTTGAGCTAGGAAGCCTGATTACGACCAAGATCGTCAACGCACCTGGAGTTGAACGCACGAAAACCCTGTTTGCCCTGGAAAGCCATTCGCCTTATGACCTTGAAACCCTATTTAGCGAGTGATTGACGATGACAAGAATGGACCTGAACAAAATCCTGTCCGAGAAGGAAGAGGAACCACGCTTTGGCAAGACTGGGTATGTTGCTTTGCTGGGACGTCCGAACACGGGCAAGTCAACGCTTTTGAATACGGTGTTGGATCATCACGTGGCTGCTGTTTCATCAAAGCCGCAGACTACGAGAAAATACCTTTTGGGGATCCATACTGACGACGATTCCCAGATTCTGTTTCTGGACGCACCGGGAATTCACGTTCCGAAGATTGCCCTTGACGAGGCGATGGATGCGTCGATTCGGCGTGTCATGAAGGATGCTGACGTTGTTGTGTGCATTGTCGATCCGACTCGTGAGCCTGGCCAAGAGGATCAGCTTGCGGCGGAGGCTGCTCAAAAGTCCTCGAAGCCTGTGATTATCGCAATCAACAAGAACGATATCGCCACGGACGAGCAAGTTGCTGCGTCGCTGGAGTTTTACCGTGGCTACCTTCCAGATTCGCCGGTTGTCCGGATGGTTGCCCTTGATCGTGACAAGGTCGAGCCGTTGCTTGCGTTGATAAAGCAGCATCTTCATGAAGGTCCTTTTTTGTATGACGAGGACGAGATGACCGATGTCTACGAGCGTGATATTGCGGCTGAATTGATTCGCGAGGTTCTTTTGGAGGAATTGAAGCAGGAGGTACCGCATTGCGTTGCGGTGACCATCGATTCGTGGAAGGAGACCGAGAAGAAGATATCGATTGATGCGACGCTGAATGTCGAGCGCCCTGGTCATCGCGGAATCATTCTTGGCAAGAATGGTGAGATGATCAAGAACATCAGGCAATTGGCGACGAAGAAGATAGCTGATTTTTGCGATGCGCGGATCCAGTTGAGCTTGTTTGTCAAGGTCGTCCCTGATTGGCGCAAAAAGAAGAAGTTCCTGAAAGATATCAGATTGATGGAATGACGATGAGCTTTTTTTCACGATTCATACGGGTACTTTTTGCAGTTTCTGCGCTTCGGCTATCTGGTCAGGAGCTGACGAGCAGCAAGGGGATTCACGATCTGATAGCGATAGCCAAGCGCTTTGAGATTGCGCCGATGAAAAAGCCTGCTTGGGTTGACGAGTCCCGCCAGCCCGAGTTTCGGATTGCATGGCTCAGCGACATGCACCTGATAGATGCGAAAAGCGTCGAGCTGACTAAAAGCGCATTTGGGCACATTCGAGGGCAACAGGGAATCGCCTTGACGTTGATTACGGGTGACAATGCCAAAATTGCGGAAGAAGAACCGAAGGAATTACCTCTTGGCGTACGTCGCCATCGATGGCTGAAGTCGTTTTTGGAGACGGAATTGGGTTCAATTCCGTACGCAATCACCCCCGGTGACAATTGGCCGTGGGATTTTGAAAAGGTCTTCGGTCCGCAAACCCGTTCCATCGATGTGGGAGGATTGCATTTTGTGCTGACCGCAACTGACGCGAGGGCGATGGAAAAGGAGACGACCTCTGTTTTCTTCGACGATACGAAAGCCTGGCTGGAGGAGGAGCTGAAGCAGCATGCCGACAAGCCTACCTTGTTCGTCCTCCATGAGTCTATCCTGCCGCCTTGTTTCCCCGATGCTGCCTGGGCGGCGGCATTGCTGGACAAGAACCCCAATGTGATCGCGGCGCTGGCGGGGCACCTCCATCTGGACCTGGAATTCAAACGCGGCCACTGGAAGCAATTTTGCTGCCCGGCACTGGGACCTTCGCATCGACCCGGCATCAAGATCCTCAATGTCTTCAAGGATAAAATTGTCATCGAAAGCCACGAGTGGAATCGGGAAACCAATCAATTCGCCAAGGTCAACAAGTGGCAACTCCTGGCAATTCCCGAGAGATTCCAGTCGTCAATCAACGGGACTGACGTGAAGCCCAAAATGGTCAATACGACAGCAGGGCGCAGGAAGGTCGTTGACAAGGCGCTGCTTGAGCGCGCCAATGAAGTCGAGGACGCATTGATGCAATTCATTTTTACGTTTGGGATGAAGCAGCTTGGGATGTAGTTGAACTATGTGGTTGTTTGGGACTCAGACCACGGAACAATCGATGCGCAGGCGCCTGGCTTGGACGGGTGCGTTGTCGGCGATGGTCATCGCCATATTGGCCGGGTGCCTGGGGCTTGTTTTGGCAAGTAAGTCCATCGAACGGAAAATTTTATCTGAGAACACGCAAAGCTACGCAAAGATCATCCATGAGTTGCATTTGCCTCATAGCAAGAAGTTGGTCGAGCAGCTCAAGGAGATTTCGGGATGCCAGATTTTGATAACCGAGGGCGATTTGGTCGTAGCTGGCACTTTGGAATCGCTTCCTTCCGGCAAGACTCACTGGCTTGATTCCGCTGAGTTGGCCGGGGTTCCCGCGAGGCGCTTGTGGCTATGCCGTCCCAAGGGAAGGCTTCAGGATACGTTGCACGGATCGTTCTACCCGATCTTGCTCTTGATGTGTGCCGCTGGCGCGCTGGCGCTTTTGATTTCGCTTTGGCTTGCATCGGATTACCAGCATCTGATCAGGAAGATGGCCGAGGCGGAACGGAGGCTTGCGAAGGCGGAGCAGTTGGCAATGGCGGGAAGACTCTCCGCTTCAGTCGTCCATGAACTTAGAAATCCGCTCAGCGGAATCAAAATGAATGCGCAGGTTTTGGCAGAAGAACGTCGCGCCGACGGTGAAGACGAGGAATGCCTGCAGATGATCGTTAGGGAAATCGATCGAATTGATCTTTATCTGCGTGGTTTGACTGACTTGGCTGGTGCGAATCCACAAAAGCAGAATTCTTGCGCAACCAATGTCAACGAGGTCGTGTCATCGCTGAAGACGTTGGTGCAAGGGCGTTGCCAGCATTTGGGGGTTCAGCTTGACACGCGAATTCCAGAGCAGCCGATTTTCATCTCTTGCCAGCAAGGTGAATTGACCCAGGTTTTGCTTAATCTTGTCACTAATGCGCTGGACGTGTCAACCAACAGCCAAACCGTCATGATTGTGGCTGAGGCTGATGGCAATGTCGCCAGAATCCAGGTCGTTGACGCCGGACCCGGGGTGCTTATCGAGGATAATCAGGATATTTTTGCCCCATTTGTAAGCGACAAGCAACGCGGCTGCGGATTGGGTCTGCATATTTCCAAGCAAATTGTCGAACGATACAATGGGACAATCGAGTGGCAAAACCGTCCTGAAGGTGGGGCTATATTTACGGTTCAGTTCCCTTTAGCTTGAATCCCGGATTTCGTCGGGTAGGCTTGGAAGTCGGGTCTTCAGTTCACACTCCCAGACCACAAGTACGCGCCAGCCAAGTTGCTCCAGTTGCTCGCGAACACGAAGATCCCGTTCGACGTTGCGACGGAATTTCGTTTCCCAGAATTCCACGTTCGACTTTGGGGTTGTTGCGATTTTGCAGCCCTCATGCCGATGCCAGAAGCATCCATGGACAAAGACAACGGTATTGTATTTTGGGAGGCAGATGTCGGGATGCCCGGGGAGTTTTTTGGGGTGGAGCCGATATCTGAAGCCCAGTGCATGAAGGTGCTTGCGAACGATGAGTTCAGGCTTGGTGTCCTTTGAACGAATTTTGCTCATCAATTCGCTACGCTCTTCTGGGGTCAGACGATCCATTGTTTTTCCTTAAACGATAGCATGCATTTCCTGATTTCGAACCCAATAATCATAATGGTTTCTATGCTCGAATGCAAATTTCTAGGCTCGACAGATTTTCCCAAACAAAAAAACTTCTTTTGGTCCAGAGCGCAGGGTTTGCAGATTTTTTCGCCGCAACAAAGGGATTCACGATGGTACGTAATGTTTTTTGACGTAGTGATTTGATGGCGCGAAGTTTTGTCGTCATGATGCGTAAAAACTTGGAGAAACGCGAAGAACAAGCCACCTTGGGTGCCGTTTTATTGACCAAGCGCATCCTAGGCCACCTTGGGTGCTTCTGCCGTACTAGTGGCGCTCAATAGACCACCCCGGGTACTTCTGCCATACTGGTGACACTCAATAGGGCACCCCGGGTGCTTTTGGTCGGGCAAAGGCACTCAATAGGGCACCCAAGGTGCTTCTAGTCGAGCAAAGGCACTCAATAGACCATTCCTTGCTGAAAGCACTCAAGAGACCACCCAAGGTGCCTCTGTCAAATCGTAAGCACTCAAGAAGACCACCTTGGGTGCTTCTGCCGTATTGGAGACACTCAACAGACTACCCCGGGTGCTTCTGCAGTACTGGTGGCACTCAATAGGGCACCC
>DBPZ01000007.1 GCA_002305655.1 Lentisphaeria bacterium UBA1407
GCTCGCAATGCATACCAACTCGGGCCCGGCATCCAGCAAGGACGTCAAATCATCGAATTGAGGAGGCAAGGGCGTCGAACTCCCGACATTCTTCTCCAGGCGACAAGCCAAGCTCTCGGCCTCAGAACCCTTTGCATCTGGAATATCAGCAAAGCCAACCCATTCAACTTCGTCCTTGAATGCATTGAATATCCTCAAAAATCCAATCGCATGGACATGAGCCAAACCTACAAGGGCAATCTTCAACTTCGACATCCCGTGAAACTCCTGTGATTAAAAAACGATATCTTGACGACACTTTTACTATCCAAAACAAACCCTCAAAATGTAGCCCACATATGACAATTGTCACGGAAACGCGATGTTTTTCAAGCCTTCGGGAGCCATTGCGCCAGACCTTGACAGCAAGGGGAGAAGACATGGCAATTTCCCCAAAAAGTTATTGAAAAGTTATTAACAGGTCATCGACAGGCTTTTACAACTATCGAAATACCAAGCATTTGCAAAACAGCTAAAGTCCAAGAACCCTAAATCAAATTAAACATAATCCACATTATGCGACACAATTATCCGTCTTTTCGGAGTGTCCTCCTTGCCCCACTTCCCGTCATGGGAGTCTAGAATTTCGGCTTTGATTTGGCTTTTGGATTTCGGGTTTCAAAAACAGTTTTTTGTGTGCGCATGTGTTTCATCTCGCGAGTTCCTTGTCATTCTTTTCCATCAGGTTTCAACAATTGTTTTGACTTCGTGTTGTTTTTGCTGTCAAGGAGGTTATGTTTTATTTTTCCGTCGGCGTGTGGGAACTTCTCTGGGGCAACATGAAACCCAATCCATTTAAGGTTCTTCGATGATCAACTTCTCCAAAGGCTATTTTCTGGCGATGGGAGCTTTGCTTTCGGTGTTGCTTTTGTCGTCATGCCGTTCGATTCCCGAGGATATTCCGATTGAGTTATCCCATTCCCCTTATGCGGGTTCTTCTCTTCCATTGCTATTGGTTGAGTATTTTCCCTATCCGGAATTGCCCTCTGGGAAGTTGCGCCCGATGCCGTCCTACAGTGGTTGGACCGATTCGCGGATGCGTCGCGACCTGTCTCGTATCCGTTCGTATGGCATTGACGGGGTCTTGTTGTCGGTTACCCCCGAGGACTTTGCGGAATCTATTCGCGCCGAGCGTATCCGCCGTTTTTACGACTTGGCTTCCGAATTGTCGCCTCCGCTTCGCGTCGGTTTGTTGATTGGCGGATCGAAGGATTACGAAATCGCCAGTGGAAACATTGCACAATACCTTGATCAACAAGGACTTGCGAGGCATAAGAGTGCCTTGTTGCTAGATGGCAAGGCGGTTTTGGCATTTCGGGAGGACATCAAATTGATCAGGCAGGTCCAGCATCATACCGAGTCTTTCGCCACCTTCAGGAGGCTTGGCGAAGATTGGCATTCAGTGCCCGCCGGCGCAACACCGGGACGGCTAAGCCAAATGGAGAAATTCACTTGGGTCAAGGCCGGAGACAACAGCAAACTTCCGGAAAGCGTCGACAACAAGCACCAGGCCGACTGGATCCTCCCCCGCGGCAAAGGCAAAAACTTCGCCAATCGACTGAGGCTCGCCTTCCAAAACAAGGCTGGAATCGTCTGCATCCACTCCTGGAATGACTTCGGCGACGGCTCCTTCATCGAACCGAATACCATGGACGGAAACCAGATGGGAATTGTCGTCTTCAACGAAAAGCAAGCCCTGAAAACAGCTCCCCGCCCTGCCCCATGATCCTTTGCTGTTGCTCGTCTGCCCAATTTTCAATTCCCCATGTACTTTGTTTAATAGGCATTTAAGGTATATTTATACTTTAAGTTTCCAGCTGATTTCTCTTCATCCTATCCTTATATGACAAAAGCCGTCATTTCCAAGAGCATTGCCATCTTCGCCTCGATTGCAGGCGTGCTGCTCTTTGCGCTTTGCTTTCATCCTAGCGAAACTGGCGGGATGCGGTTCGAGGTCTCAAATTCCATCCAAGGAAACAGGCAGAAAGCCAATTTGATTACAAATCAGGCGTCCTTGGGCAACAAGGCGATTCCAGCACCTAGTGCCTCAGACGAGCACAAATCCTGGGATAGCAGAAGAGATTCAAGATTACTCCGACTCAGCAACCGGCGAAGCAACGTTCGGCAATACGAACAATTTTCACCATTGTCGACACTTTCCCAGCCACTTTCAGGAAGGACGCACAAACTTCACATCCCGGATGTCGTCAATTGCGGAAACGACTCCAAGGAATGGCATCCAAATGCCCCTGTCAGGGCAGGACCCTGACAACATTCCCTTTCCACTCCCCACTTCAGAGACAATTCCATAACCAACTGTCTTGGCAAGATTCCCCCTTGTTCTGCCAAAGGCAGGTTGTCCGTGGTGGCAAAATGATTTTTTTGTAGTCTATCTGTGTTTAAATTTTTGTCACAGTCATTTTGAATTAACAACCTACAACCCCGAGGAAAGGTACAATGTTCTTAAGCAGCTTTATTCTTCTGATTGCGGGCATGGGCATGACGTTCATATTCTTGTATATACTCATCCTGCTGACGAACCTCAATACGAAAGTCGCCACAAAATACTCATATTTGCTGCCCGACCCAGAACCCAGGAAGGCTAGCAGGTCTGCACCCGCGCCCGCACCAGTGGCAACAAGTTCCGATGATACCGCCGTGGCCGCCGCCATCGCAGTTGCACTGGCCAAGCACAGGGCGTCGGCGGCAGCGAAGCCCGCCGCATCCGCTCACGGAGTCTGTACCGTTACCGTCAATGGAAAGGCCTATCGCGTCGATGTCGCCAGCGAGACCAGCGTCTCCGTCAACGGCCAGGCGTTCAATGTCAGCCTGGCCGAAGGCGCAGTTGCACCTGCACCCGCTCCCGCAGCCGCCCCAGCCCCCGCAGCCGCCCCAGCCCCCGCGGCAGCTGCTCCTGTCGCCGCACCTGCTCCCGCACCCGCCGCCACACCAGCGGCCGCCACACCAGCGGCCGCCACTGGCGTGGAAGTCATCGCTCCGCTGCCCGGCAAGGTTCTCCGTATCGAAGCCGCAATAGGACAAGCCGTCAAGGAAGGCGATGTCATCCTCGTCATCGAAGCGATGAAGATGGAACAGAACATCGTCGCCCCGTCAGCCGGCACCGTCACTGCCATCAACGTGGCCCAGGGCGACATCGTCGAAACCGCCGAGGTTGTTGCGGTCATCTGACCAGGGGTCAATTCCGTTTCTTCATTGCATCGAAACCCACCAACAGAAAGAGAGTTACATACCATGAAAAAACTATTAGGATTGTTCCTGGCCATGGCGTTCGCCAGCGCCGCCCTCTTCGCCCAAGAGGTGAATGAAGTCTCTGTTGACTCGCCTTCGTCGAAAATCAACGAGCCTTCCGTCGCAGCCATCGATCAATTGGTCGGCGACAGCGTCTACAAGGTCGTCCAAGACCCCGAAACCGGCCTGTGCTCGGTCATCTACGACTGGCCCGCGGAAGCCGTCGTCGAGCAAGTCTCCATGGGCGCCGGCAAAAACATTGTTCCTGGACGCCCGCTCTGCATCCTGAGGATCGAGTCGGAAAAAGGCATTCCCAATCGCTCCAAGGCACAGGTCACCTCGGGTGTCGCAGCCCAAATCAAAACCGTTGACATCTCCCTGGGCAAGCACCTGAAGCAGGGCGACGTCCTCTTTACCTACATGCCGCAGCCGATCCTCCACGACTCCGTCACCCCAAGCACCGATGCGGGCATGAGCTTCAAGCAAATGCTCGTGAAGCTCTGGCAAACCACGGGCATCCGCGAATTCATCGTCCAGACCGAAAACGACTGGACGCTGGGCATCGGTCGTCTCCTGATGATTGGCGTCGGCCTTGTCCTGCTTTACCTTGCGATCGTCAAGGATTTCGAACCCTTGTTGCTGCTCCCCATCGGCTTCGGCGCCATC
>DBPZ01000059.1 GCA_002305655.1 Lentisphaeria bacterium UBA1407
GTCACGATATCAACTGCTTTTTTTAGGATCATACAACCCGCCACCCTTCTAAATTGTTGGATGGCGGGTTGTTTTTATGTCAGAAAAGCCAAGGCAAGGATATTTTACGCAGTGTCCAGAGTCTGTGGAGTTTGCCAGGGAAAGGTCAGTCTCGTTTATTTTGCCATTTGTCTGCGGCGTCTAGGTCTATTGGGGTACCGATTCCGTTCTTGTAGCATCGCGCGAGGTTTTGATAGGCTTCCAGGATGCCTTCGTTTGCGGCTTCAAGGTAAAGCTTGAATGCCTGTTCAGGATCTTTTTTGATGCCCGTTCCGTTTTCCATGCATCTTGCCAGGGTGATTTTTGCTTCGTCGCACCCCTTTTCGATTGCTTCCTTGTAGAATTGGACTGCCTTTTCGTAATCCTGCTTGAAGCCGAGTCCCTTTTCATAGCATTCGCCCAGGCTGCACCAGGCGATCGGTTCGTCGGCTTCCTTTGCTTTTGTATAGAGTTTGATTGCCTGTTGGATGTCCTGTTGGACTCCACGTCCTTTTTCGTAGCAATCGCCAAGGTTGTTGATCGCTACGGGGATGCCGGCATCGGCGGCTTGCTTGACCCAGAAGAATTCAAGTTCGAAGTTTTGTTCTGTTCCTCGTCCTTGGTTGTAGCAGATGCTGAGGGAGAATTGCGCCTGGGGGTCGTTTTGGGTTGCGGCCTCGGTAAAGAGTTCGAAGGCTCGCTTGTAGTTTTTTTCGATGCCTTTGCCCCAATAAAGGCATCGTCCAAGGGCTGTGTAGGCCGGAATGAATTTGGCTTCAATCGCCTTTTCGTAGCAGGCTACCGCTTGGGCTTTGTCTTCCTGGCATCCCGTTCCATTGAAGTAGTGGACGCCTAGGTTGTAAAGGGCGATTCCGATATTGTGCTCTGCGGCGAGCTTGTAGTATTGGACTGCCTTTTCCGGGTCGATGTCGATGTTTTCACGTCCGAAATCATAGACGAGTGCGGCATGTGTTTGCGCTTCGGGATGCCCTTTCTGGGCGGCCTTGATCAGCCAGAGGAGACCTTCTGCGGTTTTGTCCTTGGTACCGAGTTGCTCGACGTAGCAGTATCCGAGTCCGAACATCGCCTGTGCGTCTCCCAGGTCGGCGGCTTGCTTGAAGTGGGCGCAGGCGCGATCAACGTCTGGCTGTCCAGTTGTTCCATTGAGGTAGCAGTATGCGAAGTCGCGCATTGCCGGGATGCAGCCCAGGTCGGCGGCTTCGCGAAGGCATTCCAGTCCGATTTCCAGGTCTTTGCTGACTCCGACACCCTGGAGGTAGCATTGGGCTAGTTTCCAGACTGCGACCGGGAGCTCGTAGTCGGCGGCTTGTTTCCACCAATCGAAGGCAAGGGCGTCGTCATGTCCCACCCCCAATCCATCCTTGTAGCACTGCGCGACGAGGTTCATGGCGTCAGGATTGCCTTGTTCGGCGGCATTTTTCGCCAGGTTGAAGGCATTTTTCCGCGCCTGCTCATCGGTTTCCTTGTCATGGTTCAGGATCAATGAAGCAAGGATGAATTGGAGTTCTGGATCCGTGCCGTCGTACCCCTTGATTTCTCGATATGCGGCATCGTAGTTATTGTTTTTGAACTCTTGTATCGCGAGTTCAGGATCAAGTGCGAAAGCGGTCACGCAAGTTAGGATGAGGATGGTTAAAGTCTTCATGATTTCACCTTTTGAGGCTATGGTTTAAGGGTCTTGCGTGACCAATCAGGCGATTGTGTCAGCGAAGCTTCGGCGCTTTCCAGGCGTGAGCTTTGGCGCCTTGGTAGAGCGCTTCCATCACTGCGGAGCGAAGCGCGGCTTCACGAGGGGAGACAAGCTTGACTTTTTTGCCGGCAACGGCGTCGAGGAACAGGTCGAAGGCATGTGGCTCTATTTCGGGCAGGTCGGTCCAGGGCGACTTTCCGTCCGCGCCTGGGATGTTTTTTGAGGTGATGAAGAGCTGTCCGTTGTTGACGTGGGCATGTCCTTCTGTACCTGAGATAATGAGTTGTACGGGGTTTTGGACATCGACCCAGCCAGCGGCGAGGGTGGCGATTGTTCCGTCTGGGAATTGGAGGAGTCCTTCGCCTGTTTCATCGCATCCGGGGTATCTTCCCGTGACTTCCTGGATTGAGGCGGTCACTGCCGTTGGCACCTGGTCGAGGAGCCAGAGGATGATATCGAGGGAGTGGGTGC
This sequence comes from Lentisphaeria bacterium UBA1407, assembly GCA_002305655.1. Classification (GTDB taxonomy): domain Bacteria; phylum Verrucomicrobiota; class Lentisphaeria; order Oligosphaerales; family Oligosphaeraceae; genus UBA1407. The sequence goes on from DBPZ01000059.1 coordinate 2,201, forward strand.
CCAGGTCGCCAAAGCCGCCGCAGCCTGCGATCGTCGGGTTTGCCATCCAGCGCCATTCGGTATCGAACCATCCGCCCAGGGAGCCGGAGTGGCAATTGGAGTGGCGAAGGCGGGTGATCTTGCCGAAGGCGCCGTCCTTGACAAGCTTCTTCAGGAGGATATGGATAGGTTGACCGCGCATGAAATAGCCGGTCTGGAAGAGAAGGTTGGCGTCTTCGATCGCGTTCGCCATTTTCCATGCGTCGCTCGAAGCAAAGCCCAAAGGCTTTTCGACATACATGTGCTTCTTTGCGTTGACTGCGCGGAGAACCAGGTCTTCGTGCTTGTTGGTCTCTGAGCAGATGACGACGGCGTCGATCGAAGGATCTTCCCAGATCCTGCAGTGGCAATCGACGGATTGGCCGCCGAGCTTTTCTGCTGTCGCCTTGGCGCGGTCTTCGTTGTGGTCCCAGACCTTGACGACCTTGAGGTCTTTGCGCGCGGCCATTTTGTTGACGAAGTTGGGCGTGTGGATGTGCCCGCATCCTACGAGTGCGAGTTTCTTCATTGTTTGTTTCCTTGTGTTTGTGTTTTGTTTTCGAGTATGCTATCCAGAAATTGGAGTGCTTGATCCATCGTATTGAATTCGCCATCGATTTGCGCTTCGAAGCATTTTTGCAGGATTGGGGCGAAGTGCGGTCCTGGTTTGAGTCCTCTTTCGATCAGGTGCCTTCCCTGGATCAATTGCTTTGGCGGTTGGTTGTGGACATCGAGCTCGTTGGCGCGTTGGAGCAATTTTTCGTATTCCTCTTTTCTGCTTTCGAGGACATGTTGCGGCGGTTGTGTGCCTTTGATGTCTGCGAGGCAGAGCTTGAGCAGAAGGTCGAGTCGTTTTGCATCGAGTGCGAGCTTGCGGATTGCCTTGTCGGTCGCATCAGCGTTGATCAGCTGATGCGGTCTCATATGGTAGAGAACGAGCGGGACGACTTGTTCCGGGAGGTCTTTCAGTGTCCAGATCGATTTTATCAGCGAACGCGTTGGCTTTTCGCTTTCGACTTCATGTCTTATGCTGGTATAGGCATTGCGTTGTGCGTCGAAGGTCGTTGTTGCCGGTTTCCCGAGGTCGTGGCATAGTGCGGCGACCATCAGGACCCGTGCGTCATCTTGGTCTTGAGGTTTCAGTTCCGCGGCGGCGTCAACAGTTAATAGGGTATGGTTCCATACATCTCCTTCCGGATGCCATTGCGGGGTTTGCGGGCAATTGACGAGGCGCTTGAGTTCGGGATAGTAGCGGATCCAGTCGCACTTCAGCAGGAAGTCAAGTCCTTTTGAAGGCTTTATACCCTTTAGAAACAGTTTGTCCCATTCGGTTCCAATGCGCTCAATCGGAAGCTCGTCTTGGCTAAGGGTCTTGCAGAGTCCGATGGTTTCGGGGGCGATGTCGAAGTCGAACCTTGCGACGAATTGCATCGCCCTCAAGACGCGGAGCGGATCTTCGGAGAAGTGATGCGACACATGCCTGAGGATGCGGTTTTGCAGGTCTTGGCGTCCGTTCCAGGGGTCGACGAGTTCGCCGGTCAGCGGATCCATCATGATTGCATTGATGGTGAAATCCCGCCTTGCGGTCGCCTGGTCGTAACTGAGGTTTGGGTCGGACTCGATGTCGAACCCCTTGTGTCCCGGCGCCGTTTTCGATTCGGTTCTTGGGAGTGCGATTTCGATGTCGTGGTGCTTGACCTTGAACACTCCGAAGGCTTGTCCGACCAGGTCTAGCGGGAAGTGCTTTCCGATTTCCGTGTGTATTTGCTCTTGGGTCAACCCGTAGATTTCGAGGTCGAAGTCATTTCCCGGGGTGCCGAGCAGGAAATCCCGAACATATCCTCCGACCAGGAATGCCCGTCCGCCGAGTTGCCGGGCATGTTCAGCAATTTGATTGACCAGGTTTCTTTCGTTGGAGCTTGAGTTGGTCACGATTTTTTCTTGACGAAGATTAAGCCGCCAACCAGGGCGGTGATGGGAGCCGCGAAGACAGCGAAGCCCTTTCGCGACGCGCCTGTGGTCAGGTACATGATGGCGGCGGTGAGGATGCAGGCGCAGGCGATGCACACCAATTGAGGCGGAAATCCCTTGACGCTGAGCGGAACCAGGAGCTTCCAGACGCATAGGCAACTTAAGATGAATGGCATGAGCGCCTTAGCTCCAATGACGCTTGCGAAGACGAAGAAAAGGACCACGTAGAATCCGAAAAACATCAGGAACCAGTCGAGCCTTTGGCGTCCTTGTACGATGAGCATGGAAACTTCAGGCTCGGCATCGTGGTGAATGGAGACCAGGGCGATATCGCCAGGCTTGATCATCTTGCTGATTTCGATCAATGGTCGGACTTCATTGGTCGCGGGGAACTTCTTGCCTTTGAACGGTCCGTTGAGTACTTGTACTTGAAGGGATTGTATGAACACCAGGCCTCCGCCGTTGGTGTGCGGCACGTCTTCCACGGTCAACACGCGCACCTTGGTTTTGGCTCCGGACTCGGAATCTCCCTTGGGATAAAGGTTTAAACACAACAACAATACGCAAGCCGCCAGGAAGACCAGGAACGTGATGATGTCAGATCGATGGGGCGTCACGATGTCCATTGCAGATCCTTTGGTTAATTGACGACGAGATTCTTGAGCGTTTGTGCGAAGTACGTACTTTCATGTTCGCCCTTGAAAAGGCATGCATTTCATAGGCGGTTGTGATGACTGGGAGTGCTCCGTTTGAACCTCTTGCGCAGACCTTGCCGGAGTTTTTGTTGGGTTTTGTTGATTCCACGGATGTGCTTGTGGTGTTGTATCCTCCTTGCTTGGGTTGATTGGTTTGAGTGCGGTTTCGATCTAGTAATGCTTAACCTTCTGGGCATGCTCTCCCGCCGAGTTGCCGGGCATGTTCAGCGATTTGATTGACTAGGTCACGATTTTTTTCTTGACGAAGATAAAGCCGCCAGCCAGGGCGGTGAAGGGAGCCACGAGGACAAGGGCAAAGCTTCCCACGAGAGTTTTGACGACCTCGGAGGCGACATGCGGGTTGTTGATGAAGTCCACGGGGCTGGTTCCCTGGGCGGTGAAGGTCATCATCAGGGTCAGGTAGCCGCCAGAGTAGGCGAGAAGAAGAGTCGTGGTCATCGTGCCGACGACGCTTCGGCCGATTCGCAATCCCGATTCAATGAGTTCGCGGCGCGAGATGTCGGGCTTGTGCCTGACGATTTCCTCCATTCCTGCGGCGACATCCATTCCCAGGTCCATCACTGCTCCTGACGATGCGAGGATGATGGCTCCTGCGAAGAGTGCCTGGATATTAAGGTCCGAGTGACCCGAATAGAGGAGAGCCAGGGAGTAGGGCATGACTGTCCCGTTGATGTTGAAGATCTTGGTAAAGATTATCGAGAGCAGGCATCCCGTGAGGACGCCTAGCATCGCGCCTGAGAAGGATGCGAATCCCTTGCGCGTCGCGCCGGCGACCAGGTACATGATGACGGCAGTGAGTATGCAGACGCAGGCGATGCACGCCAACAGTGGCGGGACTCCCTTGAGGCAGAGCGGAACCAGGAGTTTCCAGACACACACGCAACTGAAGACGAATGAAATGAGCGCCTTGGCTCCGATGAATCCCGCGAATACGATGATGAGGATCGCGAAGAGTCCGAAAAGCAACAAGGTCCATCCGATCCTGTAGTGGTCCTGGGCGTTGACCACGGAAACTTCGGGGACGGAGTCGTGGAGGATCGAGACCAGGGCGATGTCGCCAGGCTTGAACATCTTGTCAAGCTCGGGCTGGGATCGGAGTTCGTTGGTCGCGGGGAATTTCTTGCCTTTAAAGGGTCCATTGAGCACTTGGACCTGAAGGGATTGCGTGCCCATCTGGACCAGGCCGATGGTTTGCACCAGTTCGTTGTCCACGGACAGGACACGCGCCTTGGATTTGACTCCAGGCTCGGGATCTCCCTTTGGGTATAGGTTCAAGGACGACAGCAATGCGCAAGCAACCAAAAAGACCAGGCAGGTGATGATATCAGATCGGTGGGTAATCAGGAACTTGCGCATTGTGGAATACCATGGTTATTTGACGAGGAGCTTCTTGATCGTTTGCGAGATGTAGGTGTTTTCGTAATCGCCCTGGAAGAGTTGCGCGCTGTTTCCGTAGGCGGTTGTGATGACCGGGAGTGCGGAGTGTCCGAAGGTGGCCCATGCCACCCCAACCTTGGCGTTGAAGACCTTGAGTCCGGCGAACTTAAGGGCGTCCCTGTTGGCCTTCTTGTCTTTTTCCTTTGGATATTGCGCATCGAAGGCATCCTGGAGGGTTTTGAGTTCGGCTGGGGTGACGGTCATGATATCGTCGGCGGGGCCATTGAACTGAAGTCCGAAGAGTTCGGTGAATGCGGGTTTGACGTCTTCGAACGTGAAGTCTTCCTTGTCCTTGAGGAGTTGCCTGACCATGGAGTTGAATACGCCTGAAGATTTGGTTTGGAGCAGGAGTTTGTCGAGATGGGCTTCGTAGGCGGTATTGGCGAATCCGAGTGTGAGTCCTCCTGTTTCGTGGTCGCCGGTGACTACGATTAGCGTTTCCTGGGGATGTTTTTGTGCGAACTCGTATGCGACTTTGACTGCGTCGTTGAAGGCGATGACTTCGAAGATCGTCGTGGTCGCGTCGTTTCCATGGCACATCCAGTCGATTGCTCCACCTTCGCACATCATGAAGAAGCCGTCTGGGTTGTCCAGCAATTCGATTCCCTTTGCGACGAAGTCTGCGAGCTTGAGTCCATCTTGCTTGTCGAGTTCATACGGGAGTGCTCCGTTTGAGCCTCTTGCATAGACCTTTCCTGAGTCTTTGTTTAGTTTTGCGAATTCCTCGGGCGTGCTTGTGACGGTGTATCCTGCTTGCTTGGCGAGTTCATAGATGTTGCCTTTGAACTCAGCTGATTTTTTGTCTTCAGGCTTGTCAACTCCGCCGCCTCCGAAATAGTCGAAGTTTGAGTTGATCAGGTCGAGTCCGATCTCGTAGTACTGTCCTCTTGAAGGGCGGTGCGCATAGAAAGCCGCAGGCGTGGCGTGGTTGATGGTGACCGATGTGATGATGCCGACCTTCTTGCCCGCCTTTTGGGCGACGTAGGCGACTGATTCCAGCTTGGTCTTGCCGTCAGGCGCCATTCCGATTCTGCCGTTGTTGGTTTTTTCGCCGCAGGCGATAGCTGTTCCTGCCGCTGCGGAGTCTGTTATGACTGCATTGGCCGCGCTGGTCCTGGTTGATGCCTTGTAAGGGAATTGGTTGATGAGGAGGTCTTCTTTTTTTGTCTTTCGCAGGAAGCTTTCGGTCAAGTTACGTTGTGGCGAGGACATGCCGTCGCCGATGAAGAGGAAGATATACTTTGGATTGTCTGCGTGGATCGTGGTTGCGAGAATTGCGAGGACCAGCGAGAAAATGAACTTGCGCATGGGTTTTTCCTTTGTTTTGAACTATGCACTAAATGGCGGAATGGCGGAAAACTTAAAGCAATAATGTAGTTTGCGGATTGTATTGTGCAAGCATTTTTAACCCAACTTCCCCCATAGAAGGACAAAATAGGTACGGGGCCCCTGGCCTTTATTGCTACTTCGCCCACTTGGGCACCTGCGCGAACAGGTGCAGCAGCTTCAGTCGGTCGAGGAGCGCGTAGAGTTGATTGGGAATATCCGTCAGCGCCGCCTTGAAGATTTCATCGCCAAGCTTCAGCCTTCCGACGCGTATCCGCTGAAGCTCC
>DBPZ01000026.1:0-65154 GCA_002305655.1 Lentisphaeria bacterium UBA1407
AGTTTTAACTGCTTTTTTTAGGTTGAATAGTAATGGTCTTGCCGTAGAGACCGGGGAGCTTGAAGGCCACGTTCTTCCAGCTTGACGGCATCGCTACGCCGACCCTTCCATCCTGCACCAAAAGCTCATTGATGGCCTGGACAAAGCTGCCCTCTGCCGTCGTGAACCAGGGGCGATGCCCTGTCTCGTAAATCTCGAAGATTTCCGAGAAACAACCGGTTGCGGCGGCGGTCTTGCTCAGCAGTTCCAGTGCGGCATCGCCATCGCCCAAACGAGCATTGACGATGGCCATCCAGGCCGCATACCATGAGCAAATCGATGTTCCTACCGGGTACATGTTGCCGGCAGTTTCAGCGACGGCGAGAAAATCGTCCAAGGCGCGGCGTTGCATCGGGTCGTCTTTCGGCAGGGCAGGAAAGGGGAAGATGCCACTGAAAACAGCGACGCTCTTGTCGGGACAACCCGGATAGGGAATGTACTTTTCACCATCGTTGGGGAGGTGGCGCCTAAGGCCATCGGCAAGCCGGCGCCATTCCACGGCAAGCTCCTTGTCTTCATCGAGGACATCAGCGGCATCGGCTGCGGCATTGATGGTATTGATGGCGCCGCAGCTGGTCATGTAGGCGTTTTCACGGGCGGCACCAAGACGCTCCAAATCCGTACATTTGCCGACGTAGATCCGACCTGAAGCCTCCTCGTAGATGGCGTGGACGCGGAAGAATTCCGCACAGCCTCGCAATAGGGGATAGCCGCATTGCCGCAGGTAATCAATATCGCCGGTATAGCGGTAGTAGTCATTCGCACTGCAGGCGATGGTGGACATATGGAAGATGTGCTCCAGCCAGAATCCAGGAGGGGCGCCTTCGACGCCAGGAACTTCCACGGTTTCCCACACGAAACGGGCTGCGCCAGCGTCAATATTGCTGAAGTACCTATGGGCGCGCGCCTGCGCCGCTTCAAGGTGGCTGCGGCGAAATTCGGGCACGCGACGAGCCACGCTGAGATGACCGGAACTTGCCAGTCCTCGGAACATGAACATTTCGTCAAAACCGAAGTAGCGACCATCCCAATGGGAGGGAAAAAGACCGACAGGCATGGACCAGCGGGTGGCATTGATGCGCAGGTGGTACTGGGAAGTGGCATAGACCTCCTGAAGCTTTTTATCCGGCAATTCGACCCAGCCCTCTTCCCAGTACTCATCCCAAAGTCGGCGTTGCTCGGCGAGCAGTCCATCGTAACCGAGGGCGAGCACTTGTTCGGGGACGCAGTCGTCGAATGCCATGAACAGAGTGATGTCCGGTGCAGTTGAGCGGATAGTCCAGGTGACATTGCAGTCGCCAAGAGGATCGCTTCGGTCTTCGATTTCCGTTGTGACTGGCTGGTCTGCAAGAATGAAAATCTTGCCTCGGTATTGGCTTTGCCCGTCAATGTGGTAGTCGATTCCAGTGTCCGGCATCCCGCTTGCGAGCATACGCCGGCCTTTGAGCGTGTAGGTGAAGACGAAATCGCCCTTGCCGCTTATGCGGCGGCGGAGCACGATGACGTTACGATCAAGCATGCAGAAGCTGCTAGCCTGTTGCTGCCGACCATCAGCGTAGGTCGTGGTCGAGGCTACGATGCCATAGCGCGGATCAAGGCTCTGTTCCCAGTCCGCGACTTCGCCTGCGCCCTCAGGACCACACTGGAAAGCACCAAAGCGCACCAGAGGTCTAGTGCCGAAATCGTAGCGCACGCCCGCACGGCAAATCACCGGCACCGAACGTTCGGCGGAATACTCGCGCTGCGTCATGGAGCCACAATAATCAATTTGCATAGACAGGTCGCCATTGCCGATGGGCGGAGGGGCATAACGGCGATTTTCTGCGTCACGGCGCGTACAGGAGATAATCACGATTTCTTCTTCCTTTTTTAATTTTTTGTTGTCAATCTTCGACTGCTTAGTAGTTCGCCTCAATAATGTTTTTCCCGGGTTTCAGCGGGAGCTTTGTGGTACCTTGGGTGACTGTGATTTGCTGGTTGTTGACCATCATGGCCTTTGGCGAGATCAGGGTTGCGAGGGAGGATTCCGAGGCTTCCAGTTCCAGAGTCAGCTTTTTGGTTGCTGGTTCGAAGGTGAAGTCGATGATTTTCGCATTGACGCAATTGGTAAGGATTGGCGCATTTAGGGTTGTTGCCAGCGTGAGCGCGAGTGGATATGCTACCGTGATTCCCGGCCAATCCCGTTGCCAGAAATCGGCTTTTGATTCAATGATTTGATCTGCATAGAGTTCCAGGTTCATTTCCGGGGTTTTGAAGAACGCGATGGGTTGCAGGTATCGTTCATTGCAAGCGATTTTACCGGATTCAGTCAAAGTCGGAATTGAGAAGTTGAGCATGTATTGCTGGACATCGTGTTTGACGTACTTGTCATAGAGTTGGAAGAGGGCGCCAGGTGCGCCCTGCGAGAAGTCGAAGAGATCCATGGCGGAGGCGACATTGGAGTTGTTCCTCAGTGGATTCGGGTAGGTTTTTGGACCGTATTCACCGAATCCCGTGACGAGAGAGATTGTCCTGCCTGGAGCCTTGGGGTCGCTGGGTTGGTTCATCCAAGTATGGAACCTAAGCCTGACCAGGGTTGGGACGGATCGTTTTGCGGCTCTGTAGATCGCATCGTCTTGTTCGGCTTTGTCCTTGGCGATTCGTGCTGCACGGGCGTGGCTGATGAAGCCAGCGTATTCGCCGTTCAGCATATCGATCCAGGCTCCTGCGCCATCTTCTCGGCATGAACCGGCGTGGTATGCCCAGTCGTCCATCACCTTTTGATGGGTCATATTGTACTTGAGGTAGCTCCAATTGGCCTTGACAAGGTCTTGGAAGCCGAATCGTTCGGCAAGCAGATCCGCAACCCATGCGATGACTGAAGAGGCCTCGTTGCAGTCGCCGTAGTTGTATTTGGTGCCTTGGTTTTCCTCGTAGCTGACTCCCAGTGGGTAGATGCTCCTGAACATCACGGGGTATTGCAATCCCGAGAAGGGTTCCATGCGGTGACGAGCCATGTTCTTGTATTGATATTGATCCAGCGGTTCGACGAAGCGGTGGTTGACGCGCATCCTGAGCAACGCACGATTGCTGTCGGAGAGGAGGAAATAGCCCTGCAGAGCAGTCGTGAGGCCGAATTGCCAGGTAAAGGGGCTGATATTGTCGCCGCCACGACCGCCGCCCGGGATGTCGAATTGGAGCAATTCGTATGGTGCGCGACCACCCCAGGACCATTTGACGCCACCCTGGAAGGCTTTGTTGGCGGCTTCTATCCAGCGATGATCCATGTTGAAGTCTGGTGTGACGATACAAGCATCGATGTCAGGGAGGTCGAGGGAGTAGGTTAGGGTAGAGCGACCCAGGACCGCCAAAGTCGGACCGTAGATCGAGGCGAGATCAAGATCCTCAAGCTTGCCTTCGGTTGGGGAGGCGACATCAACCATGTCTCGCGTAACGATCAGCTTTTCGCGTTCGGCGATCGCCATCAAGGGTGGCATGATGCCATAGGCGAACTTTGGGATGTTCCAATCGTTTTCCCAATAGTGATGCTCGGTTCGTTGGATGATTCTGACCTTATTGGATTTCTCATCGATCTTGAAGATTTCCTGTGCATGGACAGGGAAATTGAGCGCCATTTTGGCTTGGAGGTCGAGCTTGTCTCGGATTGCCAACGGGAGGTTTTCCGTCCATTCGTCTGTTTGTGTTTGTGCGGTTCCCCATGGCCAGCCAGCGAGGAAGGTGTCGTTGTTGCCTGCCAGTTCGATGGTGAATCCCTCGATTGTGCCTTCGTATTCGCGAATGGTCAGCCTTTCCGGATTTCTCGGAAAGACAAGCAACAGGGGGTGGGTGTTTCCAACCTTGTGGATTAGGATCCATGGGCGTTTCAAGGAGCCGTGGCTAGCCTTGTCATAAAGGACTGTTTGACCTTGAAGCTTGATCGATTTCATCCCTTGCGAAGTCTCGAAAATAGCCATGTCCGCAAGATTTTCGACTGCCAACATAATACTTTTCGGCAATTTCGAGTAGCAGACGAAAGGCGAAAGAAGCGAGACTTGCTGCGTGAATGTCCCGCCTTCCTGCGTGATCTTCATCGTTTTCCCGACCCAGTTGACGGATTCGATTTCCAGCTTTGCCTGGTTGTTGGTCGAATTCGTCGGCAAATCAACCCTGAACGATCTTGGGCCGACTTCGGAAGCCAGGTCGCGCCGCAAGGAGTAGTGCAGCAATCCTTCGGCGATATTGTACCCAAATCTTCCGAAATTGTTGCTTGATTGTCCAACTTGCCAAGTGCCCGTGGTTGCTTCGGGGGTTTCCTTTCGGATTTGATCGATGATGGCTTGGTCGGTTTTCCTGGCGCTGTCAAGCAGCTTGTCCTTGACGCGATCAACCGTTGAAAAGGCATCAGTCCGATTGACCAAGTAGAGAATCGCCCTGATTAGAAATCTATCATAGTACTGGGCATCCGGGAGAAGCTGGGCGCCGATTCCCGTTGCGACGTAGATTGCATCGGTGTTTTCGACGACGCATGGCTGCCCGTTCTCGAAGTCGATGATCCTCGTTGCCCCTGGTTTTGCGGTTATGGAGTAGTACTGTCCGAAAGCCGCCTGGCTCAAGGTTTCGCCTTGGAGGAGCTTATGTTGTGTTGCTTGCTTGAGTCGATATCGTTCGGCATAGTCGTTTTGGTTCAGGTACTTCAGTTGGACTGGGATTGCGTTTTTGACGTCTTCGTCTGCCACGGATCCGAAGACCAGGAGCTTTTTGCCTTTTATGGCATGTGGTTTTTCCGGATCGGGTTTAGCTCTTGAATAGACGATAACATCAGCATCTTGGTTATTGTCAACGATTTGGAAGAGTTGCCACTCTAATCCCATTTCGCTTGGGATGTTTTGCTGATCACCTTTTGTGTGTGCTGCGAGTCCTTTAAGCAGGAAGTTTTGGAAGCCCAGGTGCTGATTTGCTTCCTCGAATTTCGTGCTGTCCTTTAAGGAAACATAGGCGATTTTGTCTTCGTTATCCAAGTCGAAGGCGACCTTGACAGGAGGCATGGCCGGTTTTTTGGTCTGCTGATATGGGGTAAGAGCGGTGTTGTGGATCGCGTAGGAAATCCCTTGGGGACCCAGCTCGTGAGCGGAGCAAAAACGGATGTCGCGCACTTCAATCTCGGAATGATCATTGGGATTATAGGCGCCATTGAGATGGAATTTGACTTGTACGACTTTCCATATCGCATCTGAAAGATGAAAATCCGTATCCAATCCCATGACGTAGGTCCTCCAATCCTGCGAATCCCCGGAGAATGCTGGGGCGCGATGGGTAATCCAGCGTTTCCCGTTGCCTGGATCCGTGAGGATATGGACGTCAACAAGCGTGTTTTGGTTGGTTTTTCCGCCTTTCAGCCTGAAGGTCAGCTTGTATTGCGCGGGGACGTTGACATCTGGCGTATTTCCTATTGCGATCGTGTAGTTTCTTGTGCCGGGAGTTTTTGGCATTGACAGTACAAATCCATTGTCGTAGTTTTGGATGACGCCTACTGGCAGTTCCTTTGATTGCCAAACTCCAAACTTGTATCCTGCGAATGCCTGTGTAACTGTCAACAGGCAGGCCAATCCGATGAAACATCCTGATCGCATTCCAATTAACTCCTATGATGATTTGTCTTTCCTGAAAGATCGGGGTAAATTCGTGTTCTTTAAACCTAAAAAAAGCAGTTGAAGCTGGATTTAATTCCTAATTGATTGATTATCAAGTGGTTAGAAAGTTTATTCATTTCACCATGCTGGTGAATTGAAATGCGTCAGTCTTCTGTTGCGCCTTTACAAGGCGCCTGGCATGGGGGCATCCTGTCCCCGGGCTGAAGCCCGGGGTTAAGCATGGTCGGGCGCCTACGGCGCAAAGTCTTTGGCACGGACTGACCGTCCGCAATCCACGCGGGCGGGACATGGACCAGACAAGGACGATAGTTCGGACTTGTCGGCATGATTTGCATAATACATTGCGCTGCAAGCGCTTAACGATGCTTAGCCCCAGGCTTTAGCCTGGGGAGGGAAAAACACCTGAAGACCGTGCCTTGTAAAGGCACTACAATCATAAGGCATCAACTGCTTTTTTAGGTTAAAGTGTTGTTGCTAGCAATTTGCGGTCATGGAACTCAAGGAAATACTGCAATCGTTTTGTCCCGTTGTGATAGGCGATCCCATTGGCTTGTGTGCTGGGGATCGCATTGTTTCCTTGTGGTGGTTTGTTGTGTTGGGCTTGGTTTTAGGTGGTTTGGTTTTGGCGGTCTTGCGTCGCAAATTCCGCTGTCGTTGGTGGATTTCGCTGGCTATCGGCGCGTTAATCGCCTTGCTATGCTATGGAATCGGGTATGGTTTGCAGGTTTATTGCGGCGGTCCCTACAACTATGATGGATACGTGGTGCCTAATGAAGCTTGCGATGTGCTGATCTGGTTCTCTGGCGCTGATGAAGGCGCCTATGGATACGATAAGTTCCTGCTTTCAGATGTCCACAAGGTCAATGCCGAATTCGGCGAAGGGCGAGCGGCGATGTTCAATTTCCTGGATGTCGACCGGGCTTTGGAGTTTTTGGAAAAGCTCCCCGATGGCTGTCGAATTGTCGTTCGTGGCCATTCGATGGGCGGAACGGCGGCATTTCGATTCGCCGAACGGTGCAAAAAGGAGATTTGCGTCTTGGATACCAGGGATCCGACGTCGTGGTTCGGACGCCCAACGGGAAAACCTGCGATGGTTCGCCATTGGAGAACCGTCCTGCCGGGTGATACTGGGTTCAAGACAAAATATCCACATCCATACACCGCCGAGATGGGAAGCTGGAACGCATCAAACGTCTATGCCTGGATCGGAGGTTCATGGGGGGAAGTGCCGGGGGCAACCGTCATCCGCCTGGAAAACGCCGACCATACCGCTGTGTCCCTCAACATAGATTGAAACTATTTCGGAAACTCAGCAAAGCGACCTTGCAGGGTCTTGATCCGCGCAAGCCATTCAGGCTTTGGGGGCTTATGTGGACGGGGAGTGTAGTGGTCGTTGATTTCCAACGAAACCCTGTCGCTCTTGTCGCCTAAAGTCATGATTCCGTATCCGATGTCACCCCAATGTCCTGTTGAAGGGAGACAGAGCGTGCGGAGACCATTCGGCAATTGCTTTAAGCTCCAGTAATGATTGTGGCCATAAAGATATCCCTTGACGCAGGGCGCAGATGCCAAAAGCGCATCCAGTTTCGTTTCGTTGATCGGATGGTGTGCGCAAACGTACGTGGGCTTGGTCTGGGAAGCTAGGAATGATTGCAACCAGTCGCGCTGCTTGTCATCAATCGTACCTGGGACCTTGCCGGGATCCAAGGAGTCAAGCAGGACAAAGTCGGCTTTCGGGGTATTGACGATCGATACGATCCTATCGGGCACCAGATCCTGTTTTTTGTCTGGGAACGCCTGCAGGAACGGTTCTCTTCGATCATGGTTTCCCATTGCGACATGCCACTTGATGCCTACCTGTTCCAGCCTTTCCATATAGGGCTTCAGGAGTTCATAATCCTTGGGCAAGCCTCGGTCGTACGCGAAATCGCCTAGGATGAGGATGTTGGCTGGTCTGGACTTCATCGCCAAAACGGCATCGATCTGCTTGTCCAAGCCGTTTTTCTGGTGTTCCTGGCAGTGAATTCCAATATGCGTATCCGCAAAAAGCGCGATTAGATTGGGATCGATAGGGGGGCTGCTCTGTTCTTGACCCCTAGACAACCAGGGAATCAGGGCGGACAAGCCCATCAATTTCAGGAAATCTCGTCTTTGCATTGCTGTTTCTCCTATGTGTTGGGTTGCCAAAACCAAAAAAATGAAATATAATTAACTGTTTGGTCTTTGTCTAGTTTGAACTATGAAATCCTGTGGTGAAGTTTTATGTGCAAGAGACTTGTCGTCATTTTGATGTTTTTTTGTGCCTTTGCCTTCGCGTTGGAATTGGAAGAAAAGGTAAAAATATGCGGGGTTTGCGGGAATGTTGTCCGAGTGACCACCGTTGTTTCGGCGAATACGTTCGGCTCAATGGATCTGGATCTGAGGCCGGCGCCGGAGCGACGGGATACCCTGAAGTACCAAATTGAACTCTGCAGGAACTGCGGCTATTGCTGGCCTGATATCGCCAAGGAACGCAAGCAAGATACACTTGCTCAAGTCCTGAATGCACCCTTGAAATTCGATGACTTGGCGGCACTGTTCGCTAGGGCGGCCGAAATCGAGATCGCTACAAACCAAGGAGCCTCGTTCGCATCGTTTATGCTCTATATGAAGGCTGCTTGGGCAGAAGATGATGCCAAAAATGACGATGAGGCGATGAAGTATCGACGCCAAGCCGTCGAACAAATGACCAAATACATGGAAGCCGACCAAACCGCCAGGATAACTCCGGATAATTACCTGATTCAAATTGATGCCGCCAGGCGATGCGGGGATTTCGAACTTGCGGAAAAGCTTCTGAAAACAGCAACGCCAATGGCTAACGCAGGACTGCTCAGGAAGATCTTGGTCTTTCAAAAACGGCTTATCGAACGAAAGGATGCTGGGCGTTATACCGTTGCTGATGCTGACATCTAATTTGCTAAGGAGGGAGGCGATATGTTGAGATATTTGCTGCCGTTGTTGCTGATTTCACAAATCGCCTTGTGCGAAAATCTCCTGAAAGTTCCGCCTCGCCTCGTGGGAAATGCACGTCTTGTGGAGGATGTGTTTCAAATTGAGAATCCAGCTCCAACGATATCGGAGGTGGTCTATCAAGTCGATTTGAACCAATCCGAACCAAAAGACTTCCGCTATGGATGTTTCTCGAAAAGTGTAGGAAGCGACACCAAGAAATCTGTTGATTATTCGATATCCGTGTTTCTGACTTTTCAGGACGGGAGCCAATTGAGTTGGATCAATGTCTGTTTCAATGAAAATCAAGCCTGGGTACGCGCGGAGAGAGTATATGCTCCGAAAAAGGCAATCAAGACCGCAACGGTAAAGCTAGTCTATAAACGAGCCGGAAAAGCCGAGTTCAAGGAGCCATTTTTTGAAACCGTCATCCATAGACCTGCCAAAATCGATTCTGCTGTAGGTGATGAGTGGCAAAAAATCGGGTTGTTGAAGCAATTCCGACGAGATCTTAATCTGGACACCAAGCTGGACAATTGCGCTATCGTCCTGCCAAAGGGCGAGGAGGCTGCGAATTGGGGCGCGAAAATCAATGATGCGTTGCTAGCCGCAACCGGCAAAAGCATCCCAATCGTTAAGGATGACCAGTATGCGCTGGTCAATAGCCTGGACAAGAACCTGATTGTCATCGGGAATCGGCATGACAATGCGACCGTGGATCACTTGTATCTCCTCCACTATGTCATCTTGGATTGCGCGTATCCTGGTTCTGGTGGATATGTGGTCAGGACGCTCCACAACCCATTTGGAGACGGGCACAATATTGTGTTCGCAGGCGGAAGCGACAGGCAAGGCACCGGAGAAGCAGTCGAAAAACTCGCTGAAATCATCAGGGCAGCCAAGGCTTCAAGCCTGCCACGCCAATGCGTGATACGCCTGGGAGCGGAATTTGAGGTGCCGGAGAGCGGGAATAAAGTGAATCTGTGGGAGGAATCGCGAGGCTACGGAAAGGCAGGCTACTTCGGATGGAATAGCCTTTCCAGAAACTTGGCGATGCACTACATGACCGGTGAAAAACGATTCGCAAGGGAATTCATCCGCCTGGCTTTTCCGAAAACAGCCGAAGATAGAGCTGAATTGTTCAAGCTCGACGACGAATCCTACAGGGATATCCATCGCCCCTTGGCTGAACCCTACCACTATCGCTCGATTATGGTTCCCTTGTACTGGGATTTGGTCGAGGAATCCGATGCGTTCACCGACGAGGAACGTGAAGCCGTCACCCGTGAACTATACGCACAATTGGTCAATCGATTCCTCGATAGGCACTACTACAATATTCACAATTTTGGCAAGAGACCACTCAAGTATTTGCCTGACAGGCATTTGGCTTGGGAGGCCGTGACAGTTTTCGTTACGGCCAGGTATTTTGCCCGCCAGTACGATTGCTTTGATGGCAAGTATGGTCTTGAACTCTGCTCCAATGCATTTTGGAGTTTGGATCACTATGCCTCTTGCATCCACACCAGCTCATTTTTCTGGTACAACACGTTCATCGAGCCTTTCTTTCACTATGCCGCCTTGTCGGGTGGCCGCAACTATTTGGGCAGCAAGGTATTGAAGCGATTAGCGGAGGGGTTGGCCGCCTTCTCGGAAGTCATTGAGAACGATTGGTCGCAAGCCTATTCCAGTTCTGCGTTTTTGGGGATGGCTGCTTGCCTGACTCAGGACCAGGCGTTTGTGACGCTTCGTGAAAAGCTGAATCTTGCGAAAAGTCCATTCCGTGCAGGTCAATCCTACTTGACGATTGAGCCGTACGAGCAAGATTTCTTCAAGCGCGAATCGGGTCGATTCTACACCTATGCCGCAGATACTCGCGGAGTTTCCTGGAATCCGCCCTTTGACGTATCGGAAGTCATCGAGTGGATGTCCTATCGAGAAAAGCCCGGTGACGAGGGGGATTTCCTCTTGATCGACCCCAAATACGGAACCGGAGGTCGAATTCCAGCTCATAATTTTAATTTGCTGACGCTGAGATTAGGCAAGGACAGGCTGCTTCATGGGTATGCCAACCAAATCTTCTGCTTCGCAGACGGATTGGCCAATCTCAAAACATGCGATCTCGCACATGTGACCGAGTATGGAAGCTGCTTTGACGGAGATACCGTCTTCGTAAAGGCTAACCTCAAGGACTACAATGGGTTCGATTGGACAAGAGCCTTCATTGTCAGAAGAAACCAGTGGCTGGTGGCATGTGATGAACTTAAGCCTGTCAGAAGCATGAGCACCTGCGAAATCATGAATCGATGGCAGCCGGCATCACAAGTCATCAGTACCCGGATAAATGATGACTTCCAGCTGACATTGCCTAGGCTCAATCAACCGGAATCAACTGAAGGACTGCACCTCTACATGGGACGAGACGATATCGCAAAGGCGGTCGATTGGAAAGAACAATTCAACTCAAGCAATAGACTGTACGTTTGCTTCAATGGTGTGCAGGTCGGTACAGTTTTGACTATCCCGTTTACATTGGAAAAGCCTGCCAGCGGCAATCTGAGAATCAAAATGGGATGCCATGCAGGACGAAGAGGACGTTTGAAATTCAAGTTGGACGGAAAAACAGTCGTCGAAGACTTTGACCACAAGGATCCAAAAGGAGCTGTCCTGAAAACCCTCGAACTGGGACAACATCAACTGGCGGCAGGAAACCATAAACTCGAAGTCGAAAGCTTGACAATCGACGAACCGACCTCGACAATCGTTGGCATGACAGACCTGGAATTCTCGTCCGGTGGCTTCAAACTCCCTTCAAATACCTGGATTTTGTCCAGTTCAATTGTCGGTGAACGGGAAATGGTATCTGTCAGCGGAGGACGCGCATTGGAATTCAGGTACGAAGGCGAGCCAAAATCCAATGGAATCTGCTTCGCAACTGTACTCGGAAAAAACGAAACGGGAGAAATCTCTGCGCGGCAATCGAGCGATGAAGTCGTTGACCTCAAGGTGCCATCACGGGTTCGAATCAGCCGTCATGGCGAAGGAGTCATGCTTCAGGAAGCCAATGGCGACATCGTTGCCCTGGGCGTAAAGGAAGTCCCGAATGTATTCAAGTCTGAAATCCCCGTCGTTGCCTGCCTGAAAGGCGATCAATTGGAAATCAGATGCAAGCAATCCGGAAAGCTGACGATGGAGGATGGAAGAACATTGCAGCTGAAGCCAGATGCCCCGAATGTCGTTGCAAAAGTCAACGCCAAGCTAAGCCCGCTGCCAAATATCGAAGACAAAAAAGTTGAGCAGACGAAACGACAAGGAGAACCCAAAGGCGAAGAATGGAAACCTGTGGCAAATGGAAGATTGCCGACTGAGCATGGCGGGTGCCTCGTCGTTGACGGCAACCAATGGGCGGCTTCCAGCGGAAAGCAAGTTGCTTTGATCTCCAGTTCAGGTCAAGTGATTCGGATATTTGAGTTGAATGCGATCGTTGGTGCCTTGTGGCTCGGAGACGGGCTTTTGGTGGCTGGATGCCGAGACGAAAAAGTGGTCGCATTCCAGCTTTCAACTGGCGAAAGGCTTTGGGAATTCAAGTCCGAAATGTCCGATGGATTGGTTGCTGGCTCGCAGTTTTATTGGTTTAAATCGGCTTTGCCCGGTGTTTCCGCCTTGTCAGTCTGTGCGTTTGAAGGCGATGAGAAGCTGTTGTTTGTTGGAAGCACATCGACGGTCGAGGTTCTGGAGTTGAAAACAGGTCGTCTGCTTGCGCGTAAACAAACCGAGTACGGTTACGTGACGGGTTTCGAGTTCGTTCCTGGAGATGGAAACAAAAGACAGGATTGGATGCTGGTCTACAGGCGTTCGGGCGGATTCCCGACAGTGTACGCATTTGACAAGTCGCTGAATGTCAACAATATAGGAATGGGAGTCGGAACTGACGGGCAAGGGATGGGTAACTTCGGCTACAGTGGCGTGGGACGAGGCTTCCTGGTCGCCGCAAAACTGGAACCGCAAGGCGACCTGAAGCTAGTCGGGGATTTCAACGGGGTCTTGAATCGAGTCGGAGTCTGGAATGCAACGGGACAAATCCAGCATGACGTGAGTTTTGGCGATGGCTTCCAGGCTACCTCAGGCAACTACGGCAATTGGACGCTCCGAAATGCAAACATCAAAGACCTCAAGGTTGGGGACTTGGACGGCGACAAAATACAAGAAATCATTGTCGCCTACAATCGACGCAGAATCTTTGCCTTCAACCCAGACTTGACCCTCAAAAAACTTTGGATCCTCGATAATACGCCAACAGCACTCGCAACCTTGGGCAATCGACTCGTCGCAGGATGCACTAATGGAACCATCATTGAGCTTCATCTTGATGGCACCATACGGCAAGCCGCAAAGCTCAATGGGACAATCGTAGCGCTTTCCTCGACCAATGACGGCAAATGCATTGCCGTAACAAACAAAGGCGAATGGGCAATATTCCAGTAGACGCCATCGCCGAAAAATCCTACAATTCGTGGTTTACTCGTGGTTTCCAAGCAAATGTTTGAACCACGAATAAACACAAATGGACACTAATTTTGCGGTTACAATTTTTGCTCAAATGGGGCAACAGGATGCCCGGCTCGATTGACGAGGTTGGGCATGGCGAGCTTGTGCCATCCGAAGCGGATCATGGCGGGGGTCTTGACTTCTGGCGACGAGACGATTAGCTGGTCGTTTTGGGCGAATCCAGTTGCCTCGTGGTAGATTCCATCGGCTCCTGCCAATGTGAGGAACGTAATGGGATTTCCGTCTCGGGATTTGAGTCCATTTGGGAGATTGAACGAGACGATGACCTTGTCGTCCTTGACTTCTGCGGATTTGAATGTTGGTGGCATCGCGGAGTCGTCTCCGATCCCGTATGATTTGAAGAGGACTTGATTGGCGAGTCGTCTGGCAAGCGGGATTTTTGTTCTCGGGTGGATATCGTCTGCCTGTCCGCAATCGGTCGTTACGATGAAATAGGCGTTTGGATCGCTTTCAGCGAATGTCTGTTGTGCAAGCCAGAAGTTTGGGATTTTCGTGGGGTCTTCGTTGCCATATTGCCACGGCGGGATTTGGACGATGTAGATTGGGAGGGTTGGGTTTTGGAAGCATTCTCTCCAGCTCAGTGCGAGAGCCTTGAGCTTTTCGCCGTAGATTGCCCCTTCGTAGTGGTTGTCTTCTCCCTGGTACCAAAGCATGCCCTTGACGGCCATTGGTCCCAGCGGGTGCACCATGGCGTTGTAGAGGGCTGTTGGCAGGCGTTGCTTGTCCTTTCTCAGTTCCTCGTCCTTTTTGGCTTTCATGTCCGCGACTCCGTTTCGCACCGCTTCGCCGACCTGCTTCAAGGATGGAAAGCGATCAAAGGAATCAAGCCTACTCATGGATTCAACTCGGCAACCGCCCCAGGCGATCATGATCAAGCCCATCGGAACCGAGGTTTCAGAAGCCAGTTGCTGACCAACCAAGTATCCGACGGAGGAGAATCGTGCACTGGTCTCGGGATTGGCGGCAACCCAGCTTCCTTTCACGTCCTCCCTGGGATCACGCGACCAGACAAGGGGAATGCTCAACAGGCGGATGGTGTCCTTGCCGGATGCGGCGATGATATCAGCCACATTATTGGTATTTCGCAACGCCCATTGCATGTTGGATTGTCCGGCACATAGCCAGATATCGCCGACCAGGACATCCGAAAATGTCTTGGTTGTTCCGTCGCCAGTCACTTGTAGTTCGCGACCTTGCGCAGAAGCCGTCATCGGGGACAATTTGGCGAGCCATTTTCCGTCCGCATCCGACGTTGCCTGGCTGGATTGACCCGCAAAGGACACGACAACCTGACTGCCAGGAGCCGCTTTTCCCCAAATGCGAACCTCGCTGTCACGCTGCAATACCATGTTATCCGTGAAAAATGACGGCAATTCCAAGGCAAAGGAGGAAAGACCAAGCACCAACACCAACAAGATTTGCCAAAGACTACATTGTTTCATTGATTGCCTCCTTTGAAAATCGCTACGTTATATAAAAAATAATGCCGAAAAAATCAAGTAAAATCCAATACTATTCACTTGCCGAAATGGTCTTGCTGGTGACATGCTTTTTATGAAAAAACAGTGTGTAGTAATCAAAATCGGAAATCCCCAAGGCTTTTGCCAAATTATCATCATGGATGCCAAAGACAGCTATCAGGTATAAGAACTGAAATTTTTGGACATTGAAATCCTGGCTGAAAATGGGAAGAGGGATTCCTGCGTCCGAGAGTAATGCAAAATGTTATGAAATTCTGGTGACCTTTTCTCCCCAAGAATATAAAAAACATTTTCATTCTTTTCATCTTTATTTACAAAGTCACCATTGCTCGTCAACAACATCTTCAGTCCAGGTATTTTAAGTTCGCCATTGCCACGGGTTCTTTCTATGATGTATTTTTGAAATACGTTGAGAGTGAAGATTTGGCCATCCTCTGATTTGACTTTGAAAGATTCAACAAATTCCTGCATTTTATTTCTCCGTTTTTTCTTGCTTTCTGTCAAATATAATACTTTAAGTGTTGCCATATCATTCTTGTTTCGGTGAGGTGAACACTGAACGCTTAATAGCCATCGCCAATTTATATGCAAGTAAAGGTGGAACAGCATTTCCTACTTGCGTAAATTGCCGAGCATTTGCCCCAGTAAAAATATAGTCATCAGGGAATGTCTGCAATCTTGCACATTCGCGGACAGATAATGTGCGAGGAGCGAAAGGATGCAAATGAGAACGCCCGCCACCTTTTGTGCCCCCAGCAATCACAGTTTTAGATGGCAACCTGGGATCCAATCTATCAACTCGTCCAAGTTTATCACGTCCCCCGTAAGGTAACTTCATATAGCGACTGATTGATTCCGCAGTATGCTCTCGTGTTATGTGATTTTTTACATTTTCGGTTGAACGAAGGAATACTGATCCGCAGGGGGTAACAGAATTTGTTGGCTTTGGAAGCACAATCTCTCTGCCTTTTCTCGTTCCTGCAACAATCCATCTCATACGATTTTGCGGGACACCATAGTTCGCCGCATTCAGTACACTAGGATGGGTAATTGTATAACCATCATCGACCAAAGCATCCAACGCTCTTTTAATTCGTCCATCATTATCGCATTCCATAATCCCTGCTACGTTTTCAATCAAAAAGGAACTGGGACGGAATTTTTTGATAAACCAAAAAAAATCAAAAATTAGATTGCCTTTTTCTTCATCATCGAAACCTTTGCGCCTAAAATTATCATCGTCTTTACTGAAGCGTTGGTTAGCAGCGATACTAAACGACTGACAAGGTGGGCCTCCATGAAAAACACCAGGAAAATTTTTTTTAATCCCATGTTCAACGAGAATTCCTGCAAGCTCCTCTCTCTTGCTTATATCGCCAGAGTATTGCGGGGGGCCGATAACAACCTTATTGAGATTATTTGCTCGCAGGGTGTTACAAAATACTTCATTAAACTCGATGGAAATAATATTATCAAATCCTGCATAACTAAATCCTACATCAAATCCTCCAGCACCAGAAAAGAAGCTGACAGTGGGTATTTTGTCGAAAGATTTTTCAATCGAATCAAGCGTTTCGATGGGCGAGAGACACTCGGGTGGAAGTTCGCAATATTCCTCATATCTTAAGGCATCATATGATAAACCTTTATCTTCCAACAAATAGGGCAAGTCTCCTTTAGTCTTCTTGGCTTCCTGCAAAATGGAGTTCTGCTCGGAAAGACCAATTTTATTGATAAGTTCGTTCATTATACGATCTCCTTAGTTGCTTGTACAAAGACATCATGTGCTTCTTGCTTGGACTTAAAGTCAGCTTGATCATTCTCTTTTAGCCACTTGTGGTAATACATGTGTACCGCTCGATGGCAAGATGGACACAACCCTACAATATCTGTCAGCGATGTGCCACTTTTGGAGATTGCCATGGCAGAAGAAAGTGGCAACAAGTGGTGAATGTCAAGCATATAGTCTGTCCATGGATAGCACTTACTCATATCTGCACCACAAGCACAGCAAACAGGGTTAGGATTAACTTGCTTATAGTGTTTTCTCAGCAAGCCACTGCGTTCAACACGAAAATGTTCTACGCGTTTTCGATTGCCTTCGATAAATTCAATATCGGACGGATCAGATGTAAGCATCTCAAAAGTTGGAACAATTATTCTATTGCAGAAAGAAGCCATTTCCAAAAATTCTTCTGTTCGGTCTATCTTTGCGGATCTGTTTTCAGGTATCAAAAAGATGGTAAGCATTTCATTTTTCGCGCTATCACTAATTTCATCAAGGTATAGAAACCCATCATATACTTTCAGGACACTTAACTGACTGATAAAAATAACCATTTCGCGAAGCTGACGCCGTTCTGTGTCGGTATGTTTGTATGTCACAGGAACAAGTGCTTTATAATGTTCTATATCCTCAAAACCAGTACAATTGTTTCCTATGATGTAATTAAAAATATCATCTAATGACAATTTTGCTTCTTCTCCCAATTCTCTTTGGGCAATTAAGTATTTTAATATCGCACAAAAAGGATACACTCGTTGATCGGTAGCATTATAATTATCAAAAGCAGGAAATGGAAAACGAAATTTTCTTATATAGTTAAACAAATAATCGTTAACACTTTTTATCTTGCCATCCGAATTAGCTAAATCCCGACAAATATCAGTTACCACTAATTTATTGCCAACAAACTTTGCTAAAAAAGAGCATTGAAAAACTCTTGAATAATTACGCTAAATTGTATAGTGAATTGGTAAAAATGGCATACTTGTATCGTTCACTAGTGTTTGCCGAAACAAATCCTCACAAAGAGAAATATCTGCTTTGTCAAACTTAACCAAGGTTAAGGAGTTCCATGTGACCATATCATTGCCAAGACTCGCGTTCTGGATTTGTCACCTGCTCGCCAAAAAAGTAAGGGCAAGTATTAGAGAATGAGCTGTTCACGTGTGCTTTACCGATGGAAGCAGTCCAAAACGAGATGCATCTACTGGCGTGGCAATGACCAATTACAAACACCTCAGGTCTCATAAAGCCATTGGTGACAAAGTTCCGTACTTTTGTCGGAACTGGTAGGAATCGAACTCGATCAGGAACAGTGGATGAGCCTCAAGGCTCAGGTATCTGCATGTTGAGAAGCTCAGGAATCGCAGTGGGCGGAACATACCCTTTCCAATGCTTAGTGAACGCTCCAAGTCGGAAACAGGCGAAGGCTTCTATCGAGATGCCTCGCAACGAGTGATATTTTTCAGTTTTTCAAAGAGCAATACACTGAGTTGCTCAGTTTTCATTTTTGCATGGAAATTTTACAGAATCAATTCACTAGGATTTAGCTATCAGTTGATTGAAAATTTCAGTTGATGCCGTCAATACATCGCGATGCAGGCTGTTGCCGTGGGCATCCATGGTGACGACGGCTGGGAAATCGACGACTTGGAACTGCCAGATCGCTTCAGGTGCCCCAAATTCATCGTAATAGAACACGTTTTCAACTGCTTTGACGCATTGTGCCAGGACTTGAGCCGCCCCTCCGACTGCGTGCAGGTAAACGCACCCAAATTGCTTGCAAGCATCAGCTGTCGCTTGTCCCATGCCGCCTTTTCCGATGATTGCCTTGAGTTTGAATCGTTCGATCAGTGCAGCCTCGTAAGGTTCTTCCCTGCTTGACGTCGTTGGTCCTGCTGCTGTGACTTTCCAGGAGCCGTTATGCTTGACGATCACTGGTCCGCAATGGTAGATTACCGCATTGCGCAGGTCAGGAGCGGGTGATTTTAGCGCTTGATTCGCCACCAAGTACTGGTGGGCGGCGTCTCTTGCGGTGAAAATAGTCCCTGACAAGGCAACGCTTTGCCCAAGTTTTAGCGATCGGACCTGTGATTCTGTCAATGGAAGTTGCATTGGACTAGCAGAGGATTATTCGATATTCATAACCTGCTCGCGGATGCGGGCAATCTCTGTTTTGAGCGTCAATGCGTACGTCGCAATATCCATATCTGCGGTTTTTGCCGAGAGCGTATTTGCTTCCCGGTTCATTTCCTGTCCGAGGAAGTCCAGGTTTCGCCCGGCATCGTCTTCGCTGTTCAGCAGTTCTTTGTACTTGACGAGGTGTGATTGCAGTCTCACGGTTTCCTCGGTGATATCTGCCTTTTCCACATGGAAAGCCAATTCTTTCACCAATCGTTCATCATCGAGTGTGATTTCCACGCCCAGCTTTTCGATTCTTTCCTGAAGGCGTGCTTTTTGCAGGATTACTGCGTCGTCCGCACGGGCGGCGATTTTTTCGACCAGTTCCGCCAGCAGCTTGCCGCGTTCCATCAGGTCGTCTTTCAGGCGAAGCCCTTCTTCGACCCTGGATTTATCCAAGTCGGCCAATGCATCCTGCAAAGCCTGGGTTGACAGGTTCTGGATGAGTTCCTGGCAATCCAAGCTGGTGTCTGACAAAACACCAGGTACGAGCAGGATGTCGCTAATCGTCGGCTCAGGCAATCCTGCTGCGGCTGCCAAGGACTTCAATTCCTTGCTGACCAGGGCGAATTTCTTGTGGTCTATCGATTGGATGGCTTGCTGTGCGCTGTCATCAAGCTTGTATGAAAGGACGACTTGAATGCTGCCGCGAGAGAGCTTTTCGAGGATGATTTTCCGCAAGATTGGTTCCAGCATTCCGAGTTCACGTGGAATAGTGAATCGCATGTCGACCTGCTTGCGGGAATTGACGGCTGATATTTCAATGGTCACTTGGCAGCCATCGGCGGAAGCGGTGGCGCGACCATATCCTGTCATGCTTTTCATAGTGCTTCTATCCTTATTGCTCAGAATAGTTCGGGTTGGATTTTTGTGGGAGTTTCGTCGTCGCGAGAAGGCTTATGGAGGTGCGAGGCTGTTGGAATGATTCCGAATCGCTTGAATGCCTTGTCAGTCGCCAGTCTTCCTGCCGGTGTGCGCATCAGGTACCCTTCCTGGATCAGGTATGGCTCATAGACTTCTTCGATGGTGCTTTCTTCTTCGCCTACTGCGACAGCGAGCGATTTGAGCCCCACGGGATGTCCTTTGAATTTGACGATCATCGCCTCGAGGATCCGGTTGTCCATATCGTCGAGTCCGTCAATGTCAATATCAAGCATGGTCAATGCCTCATCCGCGATTTCGGGATTGATTTCAGGTATGTTTTTGACCTGGATAAAGTCGCGGACCCATCTGACCAATTGGTTTGCGATACGCGGTGTTCCCCGTGCCCGCCTGGAAATCATGTCAAGTCCTTCCTTTTGCGCCCTGACCCCGAGTACATTTGAGGTACGGGTCAGGATTTTGGTCAGGTCTTCGATGGTGTAGTAGTCAAGTCTGCACGTCATGTTGAATCTTGAGCGTAGCGGAGACGAGAGCTTGCCCTGGCGGGTGGTCGCGCCAATCAACGTGAATTTTGGGAGTGTGAGGCGCACGGATCTTGCCCCGACTCCTTGCTCGAGCATAATGTCGATGACGAAGTCTTCCATTGCCGAGTAGAGGTATTCCTCGATGTGCATGGGGAGGCGGTGGATTTCGTCAATGAAGAGGATATCGCCTTCCTTCAAGCTTGTGAGCAATCCGGCAAGGTCGCCAGGTTTTTCGATAACCGGTCCTGACGTAGTCTTGATGTCAGCTCCCATATAATTTGCGATGATATTGGCGAGCGTCGTCTTTCCAAGCCCGGGCGGTCCGCAAAGGAGGACGTGTGACATGGGCTCCGAGCGTGACTTTGCCGCCTGTGTCATGATCAGGAGGCGTTCCTTGATTCGCTCCTGCCCTGGAAAATCCTCGAATCTCTGTGGTCTCAAGGGGATTTCGAAGCTTTCTTCCCGGGCATTGAGTTCGGATGTGATGAATCGTTCTGAAGCCATTATGAATTAAGCAACGCTAGGGATTTTCGGATTAGGGATTCGGTCGAAGGGGAATCGGAGGACTTTTCGAGGATCGATGCGACGGCTCTGGCGGCGACGTCTCGCTTGAAGCCCAGGGTCTCGAGCGCGGCAATGGCATCACGTGCCTCGGGTGGCAAGGACTTGTCCTGACGCAATCCCGACTCTGAACCAGATGACGTATCGGATGAGCCGCCGAGGAAACCCAATTTTGTGACTTTATCACGGAGCTCGACAACCATCCGCTCGGCTGTGCGCTTCCCAATTCCTGAGATTTTTGACAGCAGTTTCAGGTCGCCTTCGGCAATCGCATTGGCGAAATCCGCTATCGATAGCGAACTGAGTACGTTCAATGCCAATTTAGGACCAATTCCGGAGACTTGTGTCGTCAACAGGGTAAATAACATCTTTTCCTCCTTGGTGCCAAACCCGTACAGTTGAATGTCATCCTGACGAACCAGCATCGCTGTACGCAAAGTCACGCGTTGCCCAGGAGGAGGCAATATATCAAAGGTGCTCAATGGTATCGATAAGCCGTACCCAACGCCATTTACGTCCAGGATCACGGACGTGAAGTCAGCCTCAATCACGGTTCCAGTAAGCTGCGCAATCATGTTAAATCCCGGTTTAGTAGAGGCGTTGGAGTGCGACGACTACCCCTTGGATCGCAAGCTTGTCGTAGTCGTAGTATCTTGATCTGTATTCTTTGTTCGCAGGGCGCAATTCGTACTGCATCGAGTCTGACAAGTACAGGGATTTGATGGTGGTTTCACCGCCTTCGACAATGGCAATCACAATGTCACCAATGCTGGCTTGTTCAACTTTCTTCGCGATGACAATGTCACCCTCGTAAATTCCCATGTCCTTCATGGAATCGCCCTGGACAATCAAGCCGAACAACTTGTGACCGCCAAGGCCGCGTGGCAACATCGCAGGATCAACCTGGATCTTGCGTTCTATGTTTTCCTCTGCAAGAAGCGGCACTCCAGCTGAAATGCGACCCAAAATCGGAACGCTCAGCGTCAGTGACAAATGCTTGGGACGATCGGCGTGCAGGACGGATAGGCTGCGCGCCTTCGAGGAGCGAGTGACGTAGCCTTTGCGTTCCAGCGCCTTGACGTGCGCAAACGCCGTCGCGCTCTTGATGTCAAACCTGTGGGCGATCTCCGAATTTGTTGGAGCCATCCCTTCTTGCCTGGTAAATTCTGAAATGAAATCCAAAATTTCCTGTTGCCTGTCAGTCAGTCCTTTCATGCCTGATAATCCTCCAATTACTATTGATTTTCACTCTCAAAATCAGATTGTTTCCAATCCAAGGGCTTACAATAGCACCACTTCCTATATTGACAAATTGATATTTGGTAGTTTTTTGTTAAACTTTGCTGTTTTTCTATCTTGATTAACAACTTTCATCTATAAAATATCGTCTAATTTTTATTTTATGCTTTTGAATGTCTGAATTATGGCTTTTTGTCTCGAAAAACAATGAAATAAATGTACGCGATTGTTTCTTTTTTCAGTAAAATATTGAAAAGTCATGTTTTAGATTACATCTTAAGTATTTCGCCATTTCGGCATGAACGAAACCGAGTCAGCCTCGGAAGGAGCAAGAGATATGAAGAATAATGGTTTGATGTTAGAACATGAAGCGCTGGGCTGGAAGGTCGAGCATGACGAGCATGGCTTGGGTCCAAGTCGTCTGGAAGTCGATGGCGTGTTGGTCATGGATGGCTATGCAAACGTGATTGACGGGAAGGGGCGCAACGGAGAGTTTTCTGTTAGGAAATCCCATGTTTACCGGAAGAGCGGCATAGGGATATTCGAGAGCGAATGCGCGTTGCCTTCTGGTGTTGAGAATGGCTTTTGGCAGGCGTGCCGTTATGGTGCGAATGTTTGCCGGGTGACGACGGATTTCCAGGTTAAGAGTGGTACGCTGTTGAAGGAACCCGTTGAGTGCGGCTCGATGCGTTTGCACGGCAAATGGGTTTCCTTGACCACGGTTCCGGGCTTTGGAACGCAGGAATTGAAGGCAGGCGATTCATTTGTCCTTGAACAATTGCCGCTGGTTTGCCTTTTCCAGCGTGAGGACGGATTTGTCTTCGAGATCGATTCTGGCTTCGATACCTGGCGGTGGAATTACGGGTTGGGCTTTGGAAACGCATTTGCAGAAATCACCGTCGATGAAAATGGGCTTGATTTCAAGCGATTCCTGGTGAAGCCCGAACCTGGCTTGACGGACGAGACTGCGCTACAACCTGAAGCCCGCGAATTCAGGTTCTGCTCGCAATTCGCATGGTCGGCAAAGTCAACCAGGGAAAGCATCGATCTAGCAAATGTGACCAAGTTGGAAGTTTTGCCTCGCGGAAAAGGTGTGAAGTGTGAAGACCTTGGTGGATCAGGTGTTGTTGGGATCGATCTTGCGGAGCTTGAAGCGGCAGAATCCTCCCGTGCTTTTTCCGGGAATCTGATGAAGGACGAATTGTGCTGGGAATGCAATGCGTATAAGCAATATGCCAAGAAGGCGATTCGCCAATTGGTAGCAAAGTCGAGCACGGGCAAGCTGGTCATCCTGGGCGGCTTGGTACCTAGTATTTGCGACAAGGGGAAGCATGTTGACCGCCCCGGCAAGACGATTCCGCATTGGGATTTGAATGGGATTGTGACATTCTCGCAATGGGCGCGGCAAAGTCTTGGCCCGGGCTGGAATGTTCAGGTTCAAGTTCCTGAACCCTGGGATCAATTGCCCTCGCTGCAGGGCCTGTTTGAGACAAATGGTTTCGAGAGCTGAAAATACACGGACACAACAAAAAACAAAGGAGTGACCATGGGATTTCCTGTGCTGAGCGATAGTTTTCGTCTGTCCCGCCTAGGCAATGCCAAGCATGTTGCCAATTGCGTGTTGGACACGGATACGTACAATGAAGTCGATGACCAGTTTGCGCTTGCGTATGCGATGCTGGCGAAGGACAAGTTGTCGCTGGAAGCCGTGTATGCCGCTCCTTTCCACAACAATCGTTCGACGGGTCCCGAGGACGGAATGGTGAAAAGCCATGAAGAGATCTTCCGTGTTGCGGGGAAGATCGCCCCTGTTCCGGAAGGATTTGTATTCGAGGGTTCCAGGGGCTGGCTGAAGGACAATGACGGAAAGCCGGTCGACAGCCCTGCGGCAAGGGACTTGGTCAAGAAGGCGATGGCACGGAGCGATCAAGACGAGCCGCTGTATGTCATGACAATTGGGGCGCCGACGAATGTGGCATCGGCACTGTTGATGGAACCGGAAATCGTCAAGAAAATCGTGGTTGTCTGGCTAGGCGGTCAGCCTTTGGAATGGCCTACGGCGCGGGAGTTCAACCTGTTCCAGGACATAACTGCATCCCAGGTGCTCTTTGATTCAGGCGTTCCGCTGATGCAAATCCCTTGCACGAACGTTGCCGAACACTTGAGGGTCTCCTTGCCTTTCCTGGATGCCTATCTTGCTGGAAGCAGTGCACTTGGAGATTACTTGACGGATATTGTCCACAAATACACCAATGATCCGTTCTGCTGGTCGAAGGTCATTTGGGACATTTCCGCGGTCGCTTGGCTGATCAATCCAGGATGGTTTTCAACCACGATTACGCAAAGCCCAATCCTCAACGCCAATTTAACCTACAGCCATGGTGCTCAACGCCACCTGTACAGGGTTGCGACGCACTTGAACCGCGATGCGATCTTCAGGGATCTCTTTACATTGATCCGCGGCTGAGTTCGCGAAAGCGGGTCGCCAAGGCGTCGAATCGCTCAATCGTGTGATTGTAGAAGATTTTCCAGTCCTCGCACAGAATGCTGCGTCCTGGGCGAGGACCGAATTCACGATGCTTTGGACAATCGCCTTGGCATAGAGGCTCGTATCGGCAGAGCGCGCAATCCGCCAAGACCGCAGATTTTTTCTTGCCGAAATCCACGTAAATCGGGTTTTCAAGCATGTCGTTGAGGTGAGTTTCGGTGATATTGCCAAGCCGATATTGCGGCAGTACATGGAAATCGCAGGGATAGACGTCACCATTGTGTTCGACGACCAGGTACTGCTGGCAATTGTGTTGCATCGGGCAGAACGTGGCGGATCCGGTTGCCAGCCTGGAAATGATGGAATCGAACAGGCGAATCGATACCTTGGTTACGTCTTTTGGGTACCAGGCATCAAAGATCCTGCATAGGAATTCGCCCCATTGGCCGGGTTTGAGCGAGAACGGCTTGGGGGTAATCTTGTCATCCTCGTATTCGATGCATTCAATGTATTGATGGAACTTGAAGCCCAATCCCTTGATGTAGTCGTAGATATGTTCGGGTTGTTTGCAATTGACGTTATTGACGAGCGTTAGCGCATTGCACTCGACCTTGCGTCTTTGGAGGCACTTCAGTCCTTTGATGACTTGTTGATGGGAACCCTTGCCATCGGCTCGTTTTCTGTATTCGTCATGGATTTTGGCCGGTCCATCGATGCTGATTCCGACAAGGACATTGTTCGCCTTGAGGAAATCCGCCCAATCCTTGTCCAGCAAGGTTCCATTTGTTTGCAGGACATTGTTGACCTGCTGGTTTCCTGTCTTGCATCGATGTTGCAGCTGAATTGCGTTTCGATAGAAATCGAGTCCCATCAACGCTGGTTCTCCGCCTTGCCAGCAGAAAGACTTGGCGTTGGCGTCGATGTCCATGACTTGCTTGACGAGTAGTTCGAGGACTTGCGGCGTCATCCGTCGCCGTTGATTTGGGTACAAGTCAGCTTTTTCGGAATAGAAGCAGTATTGGCATCTTAGGTTGCAATCTGCTCCTGACGGCTTGACCAGGACTTGGAAAAAATTCCGGTTCATTTTTCGGTTGTTTTGACTCGCACTGCGATGCCCATGTCGCCTTGTCCGTTGGTGTCGAAGAGCTTGCCTTGATTATCGGTCAAGTCTCCCATGACTGAATAGACTTGGAACCCCTTGACTAGGTTATGTGTGGTTTTTTCGAATTCCTGATAATCGGGCTTGGTCTCGAAGAAATCGTCTTTACGATAGATCAGCTGCTCTCCGGTGAATGGATCGAGGGGAATCTCGCCCAAGAATTCCGGCACGAGCTTTTGGAGATATTCTGGGGTGATGCCTTGGCTTTTTAGCCTGAATCGTTGGATTGCGATGGCGCATCGGAGTGCTTGTTGCTTGGCGATTGCAGGCATATAGACGTGCCAGACGGGAAGCAATCCCTTCGAGTAGGTGACGTAGGTTGGGATTGAATCGTGAATGGCGCGATAGGCATCCAGGGTCGATTTGTCATTTGTGGGCTTGTCCGTCAGGGCTTTAAGGTATTCGAGTGTCCAGCAGCCATCTTTTCTGATCAGCCAAAGTTTGATCGGTCCCAATAAGCCCATCAGGACTGCGACTGGTGCGCTTTGCATGGTGACCAATTGGTTTCCGCTGACTTGGACCTGGGAGTAGTACCAGGCGGTTGAAGACCAAAGGGTTTTCTTGGTCACATCGTTCCATTTGCCGAGTTCATCGCTGAGTGCCTGGTCGATTTTTGCAAGTTGCGAATCATCAAGCAATTCAGCTTCGAGGATTGGAACGTAGCATCCAAGCCTCATCAGTTCGAAGTATGCGGCTTGTCCATAAGACAGGGTAAATGGGTCTGCGAAGGCGGTATCTCGAATCCAAGCAAGCCGATTGAGGCACAGGAGCGCATCGTCCAAATTGCGATTTTGGATGTCATGGAGCAGGCGTCCCTTGTAGATTGCGCTCCAGGAGACCAGGTTCTGGAAAATGCGTCGGCTCAATTCTTCGGCATCGTCGGATTCCTCCGGGGTTCCCTTGTACAGGCTTCCGGCTGTTGCTCTATCCATCGCGTCAAAATGCTTTGCCGCCTCCGAGTACCAGATTTTGAAATCCTCTTGTGCTTCGGCATCGCCTCGTTCGATTGATGCCAGCAGCGCGGCAGATGGCGGGGTGGGGGATACTGGAATGGCTTCCTGTTGCTCTTCCGTTTGTTGCTCGCCAGGTTGCTGCTCTTCCGTTTTAGGCTTTACGAGTTGGTGGAATAGACCGTCAGTCGTGATGGGTATATCCTTGAACCCCTCCTCCAGGGCAGTGCGTGTCAATGGGCGTCCCAGCCACGATGAGACTTGCTCTTCAGCAGTAAACATCCTCTGTTCGGCATTGGCGCCGTCAATCAGGAAATACAGCTGGAAGATGATCCAAGGAGCCAGGATTATGCCTAATATCGTCCATTTGCGAGGGGTGATTTCGCATTTCGTCAATTCCTTGACAATCAAGACGCCGGAGGCAAAGGATGCTCCAAGCATCACCGTGGGCAAGATGGCGTGTTCCCATGTGGGCGTGTACTCGCCAAGCAATGTCTTGTCAATGATCATCAACAAACCATACCCAGACAAGAACCCAGGCAAGGACAAGAGAAGGCCACGACGGGATTTCAACTTGAACGCAATGACCCCGGTAAACCCAAAATAGTAAAACGGACCTAAAAACAAGACAGGAACCAAGAGAATGCTGCTCCAAATCCGAGACAGGCTAAAACGCTCCTGGATGAACCGATGCCAAAAGGATTGCAACGTCGATAAAGCCCATAACAAGCCAATGAGACCAAGGGAAAACAACAATGTGTAACCCATGGACAACCAGGGACTCTCGATCGCTTGACGCAATGTCCCGACGGTCTGGCTGAACTGAATCAAAAAATACAACAGCAAAACACAAGACGGGACAGACAACAAGACGGCAAGCGCAATCATTGAACCCCAAGTGCCTTCAGGATCCTCAGAATCCAAAGCAAGCATTCGACGAAAAGAATCCATACTCGTTTCCGTATAGGTTACCGACGGAAATCCGCGTCAACTTCAGCACGGAAATCGGGATTGGTGTAGTATTCCAGCGCGATGGCGCCCATTGCCGCAGCGGCATTGAGGCAGGCTTGCTGTCCGCGCTCCGAGTTGGCTGCCGCCGTCATTTCCACAGAATGCCCTGCGTATTCGTTGTCGCAAATGCCGAAATAGGGATGGATTCCTGGGCGTACGATTGAGAAGTTTCCGAAATCCGTCGATCCGCCTCCTGGCTTGGCTGGGACAGTGCATTCGATGCCGAGGTCTTTCAGCGCTTTCATGTACAGTTTGTTCATCGGTCCATTTGGCTTTCTGGCTGCAGTCGCTGTATCTGCGAAATCGATTTTGCTTGTGCAGTCGGTCATGAGGCATGCGCCATCGACGATATTTTTGAATCGGACCTTCATGGTTTCGAGGTACGTATTTCTGACGCAGCGGAGGTAGAATTTCGCCTGTGTATGATCCGGGATGATATTCGGTCGATCTCCTCCTGCCGTAATGACGCCATGGATTCTGGCGTCTTCCGGGAGTTGTTGCCTCCAGCATCCGACAGCCGCATAGACGAGGTTCATGGCGTCCAGCGCATTGATGCCTTGTTCAGGCATTCCGCCTGCGTGGGAAGCCTTTCCGTAGAAGTCGATGGTGGCTCTTTGGTTGGCGGTGCATCCAGGGTCGGTGGTATAGGTTGGGGATGATTTTGGATGGACCATCATGCATGCATGGATGTCATCCAGCGCGCCTTGCCTTTCCAGGAGGACTTTTCCGCTGCCGCCCTCTTCGGCGGGTGTGCCCAGGACGACGAGCTTGCCGGGAATGCGCTCTTTGGTCATCAGTTGACGCAGGGCATTTGCCGATGCCAGCGCCGCTGTGCAGATCAAGTTATGCCCGCACCCGTGTCCGATGCCGGGAAGCGCGTCGTACTCGGACGCCAAGGCGAAAACGATGTCGCCCTCACCCCATTCGGCTCGAAATGCCGTTTCCAGGCCCAGGTATGGGAAGGTGACCGAGAAGCCCCAGGATTCCAAAAGCTTGACCTGTTCGGCGGCGGCGTAGTGCTCCTCAAAGCTCAATTCAGGGCGTTCCCAGATGCGACGAGCTAAATCCAGGTAGGTATCGCGGTCGCGCTCAATGATGCTCAATATGTCCTTGCAACGGGTCATTGTCTCGCCTCCACTAACATTAGGCACGATGGATTAATTTCAAAAACTCATTTCTGGTTGCGGCGGATTGCAGGAATGTGCCCTTCATCGCCGAGGTGACCATGCAGCTGTTTTGCTTCTCTACGCCGCGCATCATCATGCACAAATGATGGCATTCCATGACGACGCCGACGCCCTCGGCGTTGACGCGCTCCTTGATGAACGTGGCAATCTGCTGGGTCAGACGCTCCTGGATCTGAAGGCGACGCGCAAAGCAGTCAACCAGTCGAGCCATCTTGCTGACCCCAAAAACCTTCTCGCGAGGAATGTATCCGATGTGGCAACGACCGTAAAACGGAAGCATGTGGTGCTCGCAAAGGCTGTAGACCTCAATGTCGCGAATAATGATCATGTGGTTGCATTCCTCGTGGAAAATTGCGTCTCCAACCACATCCTCGGGGTCGATATTGTAGCCGCTAAGCAGGAATTCGTAGGATTTCGCAACCCTTTCCGGAGTTTTGGCAAGCCCTTCGCGATTCGGATCTTCGCCGACATTGATCAGCAACTGCCGAATCAATTCCTCTGTGTTCATAGACATTGTTGAAATGGCTCCATTCTGATAAAAAAGATTATTTTCGACCGACGAAGCGATCCAGCTCCGCAATTTTAGCGTCATCCAATCGCCGTACATCGCCTAATTGCGATACGATCAGCGTCTGTTTTGCCGTGAACTCGAGCAGCTCGATTTTGTCAAACGCATCAAGCAGGTTTTTACCCACCGTCAGGATGCCATGGTTTTCCATCAAGCAGCAATCGGCGTTGACCATCGCCTCCGAAACCCGTGCTGCCAAAGAGCTGGATCCCATCAATTCGTAGGGAACGAAGACAGGATTGCCCAGAATGGCGTAGGC
The DNA here is from genome assembly GCA_002305655.1 of Lentisphaeria bacterium UBA1407. Classification (GTDB taxonomy): domain Bacteria; phylum Verrucomicrobiota; class Lentisphaeria; order Oligosphaerales; family Oligosphaeraceae; genus UBA1407. The sequence goes on from DBPZ01000026.1 coordinate 29,506, forward strand.
TTCAGCAGTCAAGCGAGTGTCCAGTTTGACCCCCGAAGCGCAAAATGCAGTCGCCGTGACAGGATGGGCGTGGACAATCGCCTGAATGTCAGGACGCTTCGCATAGATGGACAAGTGCATCCCTGTTTCGATGGACAACGGAAGCTTGCGAGTGAGCAATTGACGGTCGGGAGTGACTACGCAGACGCCCTCCGCAGTCAATTCGCCCTTGTCAAACTTGCTGGCAGTTATGGCAATATGCCCCTCCGGAGTACGGCACGATATGTTGCCACCTGATGACGTGGTCAAACCGTGCTGGTACAATCGACGCATGTAGTACGCAACCTGAGTACGGGTTGATTCGCATAGCATGGGAATGGACCTCCTTGAGTTCTATAAGAAACAAAATGTGAAGTACTTAATATAATAGAAGAAAAGGCCATGACAAGAAATCGTGCAAGAAACTAAATTCCCATGCTAAATCAAAAGAAAAATGCCAAATCCGTACTCGAAAAGCATGTGACATGCCCCCTGGATTCATCATCGAGGGAATTCGTATTTCTTTATGATTTTAGAAGCCGAGCTAGTTGCGGCGTTCATCCAGGAATCCCAAGCAAATGGCACCGAACATCGCCCAGGTCACAATCAAAATTGAGTTGACAATAGGGATGGTTCCGATGATGCTTGTAGGCGCAGTTTGGAATGCGGCAAAAAAAGCTGCCGATACGACATCGCGCAATCCCAATCCACCTGGTGTTGCGGGAATTAATGTGACCGCATTGCCAATTTGGGTGCTCAGGAAATATGCCGCAAAACCCAAAGATGTCTCGCCAATGGCACGGCCAATGCAAAACAAGCCAACGCCTAGCGTGGCGTGGATGAGCATTGATATCAGCAGTGTTTCGATAACCGTCTTACGGGACGATTTGTAGAGATTCGCGCTATCAGAGAGCTTTTTGATCAGGCTTGTAATCGATTTTGGGAGGCGCTTGTCCAGAGCATTCAGGATTTTGGCGATAAATGGGATTTTCAGGAAAACATCATTCCAAATAACCATCGCCAAAGCGGCCAGGCTTGCCAGGCCACCGAGGATGACAATCAGGAGCGAAGTTCCGATGACTGAATTGCTCGTTACCAAGTCCCAATGCGTCGCGGCAAACAGAATCCCGCCAAGGTCCGCAACGAGAAACAACCCCGCGACGCCGACGATTCGATCCATCGCAATCGTTAAAAATGCCTCGGTCCCGCGACCTTCGCGAGTCCTGGCGACATAGGCCAACTTCAATAAATCGCCCGATACGGCACCAGGAATCAACATGGAAAAGTAGACGCCGACCAAAGTCAACTTCAGCAAAAGCGAATACTTGAGGTGAATCCCCTGGACCGACAGCAGGCGCCCCCAGCGAAAGGCTCCCAGAAAATGGGTCGAGCCAATGCAGAGAAAGGCGCATATGATCAGGAATTTGTTGGATTCCTTGATGGCATCAAAAGGCTTGGCGTCCGTCTTGAGAATCGTGTAAGCCATCAGTCCGAACGCAAGGAAAACGCCCAGAACCCTGAGCAGCCAAATCGTCACGTTCTTGGGAGACTTGCTTAGCATTGGGCTTTCATGGTCGCTGATTGAACCGTGTTGTACAAAAGCATCGTGATTGTCATGGGACCGACGCCGCCTGGAACCGGAGTTATCCAACCGGCAACGTCTTTCACGGCTTCAAAATCAACGTCGCCGACTAGGCGATATCCCTTTTCATAGCTGCTGTCTTCAACTCTGTTGACGCCGACATCGATGACCGCCGCCCCAGGCTTGACCATGTCTGCCGTAACCGTATTCGGGCGACCCGATGCAACCACCAAGATGTCAGCTTGGCGTGTGAAATCCGCCAGGTTTTTCGTCGCCGTATGGCAGAGTGTAACCGTTGCGTTTCCGCCTTCGGCCTTTCTTGCCAAAAGGGCGGCGACGGGTTTTCCGACGATATTGGACCGTCCTATGACCACAGCGTGCTTGCCCTTGGTTTCGATATTGTTGATCATCAGCAGATGGATGATCCCGTGTGGCGTGCAGGGGAGGAAGCAGGGTTGTCCGATATTCATCCGTCCCACGTTGACGGGATGGAATCCGTCCACGTCCTTGTCGGGATCGATAGCCATGATGACCTTGTTTTCATCGATATGCCTTGGCAACGGCAGTTGCACCAAGATCCCATGGATTTGGGAATCTTGGTTCAGCTTATGGATAAGTCCGATCAGCTCCTCTTCGGACGTATCTTCAGGAAGTCGATTATCATCCGAGTAGATGCCGATTTCGGCGCACGCCTTCTCCTTTGCCGTGACGTATGATTTTGAGGCGGGGTCTTCGCCTACGAGGACGACGGCCAGTCCTGGCACGACTCCCTTGTCCGCCTTGAGTTTCGCCACGGATTCAGTCAATTGCGCACGAAGGTTTTTCGCTGCCAGCTTTCCATCGATTATCGTTGCAGTCATAGGTACAGATTCCGGGGAGGCTTAAAGGACTTTAATGAGTTCGACTTCGAATACCAGGGTTGCCATCGGCGGGATGACGTTGCCGGCGCCGCTGTCGCCATAGGCGATTTCTGGCGGGATGGTAAGGATTGCCTTGCCACCTTCCTTGAGCATTTGCAGACCTTCAGTCCAGCCTGCGATCACTTGGTTCAGCGGGAATTCAGCAGGTTCGCCGCGGTCAACCGAAGAATCAAATACCTTGCCGTCAATCAGCTTTCCGACATAGTGGACTCTAACCTTGTCCGTCGCCTTCGGGGATTTTCCGCTTCCCACCACCAGGTGTTCGATTTGCAATCCCGATTTCGTGGTGGTAACGCTTTTCTTGTTGGCGTTTTTCGCGCAGTATTCATCGCCCGCCTGCTTGTGTTCCGAGCCGCCGCAGTCGTGTCCGCAGGAGCTGCAGTCGTGGCATCCACCTTCCTGCTTTTGTTCGGCATCGATGCGCTCCTGGAGTTTCGTCAATACGGCAATGAACTCTTCGTGCTTGATGGCTGGTTCCTTGCCATCAAGCAAATCCAAAAATCCAGCCATGAACTTTTCGGAATCCAGTTCCAGCGGGAGCTGTGTGATTTGCATTGCGAAGTTGAGTCCCAATGCGTACGAGAGTTTCTGTTCGTCGTTTTTGAAGTTGATAGCCATTTTTTGTTCTTTTTGTTTTGGGGTTATTTGTTCAAGAGGATCTTGGTCAATTCTTCGAAGGATTCGATGGAATAATCTGGGATGCAAGTATCCATGATGCCGAATCCGAATTTGCAGAACACGGATTTGAGTCCTGTGTTTTCTGCTGCTTTCAGATCTGTTCTATGGTCTCCGACGATCCATGATCCTTCCTGTTTCGAGTTGGTTTCCTGGATTGCCTTGAGTATGGGTTCGGGGTGTGGTTTCAGGTGTTGGCACCGTCCTCCTCCGATCACCGCGTCAAAGTCGTCGAAGATATCCAAGCCTTTCAGGATTTTGATGGCTGCCGGCTCGGGCTTGTTGGTCACGACGCACAAGTTGTAAGCCGTAGCCAGCTCATCGAGGGTGCTCTTCACATTCGGGTACAGCGTCGTGTTGTCCAGCAGGTGTTCCCTGTAGGCATCCGAGTACTTTTTCACCACGTCATCCAGATTGCATTCAACGTCTTGGAAACAGCGTTTCACAAGGTTGCGTATCCCGTCTCCGAGATATCCTGTCACAACAGGCTCCGGGAGTTCGGGCAAGCCAAGAGACGAACGGACCAGGTTGATTGACAGCGCGAGGTCAAGGCGGGAATCAATCAACGTTCCGTCCAAATCAAAGATGACCAAAGACCGAGAAGACATGCAACAAATCCATTTTCAATTCGATGTAAAAACCAATAATGTCAACCATAATTCCTCAGTTTCCAGCAATTGACGGAAATTCTGTTTTCAAATTAGCGAACTCAGGGGGTATGTCACATGGATTTTGAGTACGAAACCGAAGATTTTTTGGGCTTTGTCCTGTCTTGTTTTTATGTGAAATCAACAAGCGTATCAAAAGAGGAGAGAATTGATTCCTTAATTTCTCTTTTGAATTGTAAAACATCAAAATCATGCTAGTTTTCAGGTACGTTTTTCTATGGCTCATTTTAAAATTGAAGAGGAAGAACTATGAAACAGAATTTTCTCCTACTCCTGATTCTCTCGTCGCTTTGCCTGGCTCAGCTTCGTGTTGACTTTGGGGACGGCGTCAAGGGCAGCATTGAATCCCAGGGCTACCGGGTCTCAGTCGAATCCTGGTGGAATGTGATCTATTCCGGAGGCGACAGGCTTCCTGCGGCGGACTTCAAGGGCAAGGTGAACGTCTCCAAGGACGGCGTCCAATACCGGTCTGATGAGCTGGATTTCGACATCGCCGCCGTCGCGGCAGAGCAGGGGATTGATTTCCGCGTGACGATCTTGAAGACATCCCGTCACATCGAGCAGTTTCTATTTCCGCATCAGGCGGACTTCCCAGTCGAAGGAATGAGGAAATTCGTGTTTCCAACCCAAGGGAATTCCACGCATGGACTCGCATTGCTTCCCACGTACTTCGCAGAGCACGACCTCAAGGGCGGCAGCCACAAGTGGAGATCTGTCGTCATGGGAACAAAGGGATACGAGATGCTCTTTGGAGGTCGATTGAACCAGCTGCCTGACAGGGTCGATCAGAAGCAACTCAAAGTCACGGAAGCAGGAAGGGAATGGTTCCAAGGAGACGCAATCAGGGGGATCGAGGTAAGCGAGTACAGTGTCAACAGACCACCTGCGGAAGGGCAAGCGGATGTCGTACTCGTCGAAACCGAGGACGGACCTGCCTTGGCAGGATCGCGGCTCGGAGGTGAAGGATGGCTCTTTAGATTCACCGGCTACGGAAACGACAGGTATGCCGACTACGGCCAAAGCGCGATGAGACGGATGTTTGTTGCAACCATGAACGCCGTCGTTTACAGGGAACCAAAACGCCTTGAGGGAAAAAAGGCAATCCTCATCGCACTTAAAAACGGACCGATCAAGGGAAACTGGTCCCCGATGTACATCGAGAGGTTTGAGGAATTTTTCAGGAGCGCGTCCTTTCTCGGAACAGCCAATGCGACCTACGAGGTTGTCGATAGCCCGGAAGGCATGCGGAGGGCGTTGTCGGATCCCCAGGTTGGGCTGATCGTCAATCCTTACGGCGAGGGATTTCCTTCTGGCGAAACGGAGAAGTTTTTAGGTGATCTTGAGTTGGTGCGCAATTTTGTCCGTCGCGGCGGTGTTTGGTGGGAGCTTGCCGGGTATCCGTTTTATTGTGTTTTGGTGCCGCGTTCTCTCAACGACAAGTTGATAGCAGTCTATCCGAGTGCTGTCGCGGACTTTGCCCACGTTTCTCATTCTGGTGGCGGCATCGCCATTTACGGCATTCAGCCGATGATGCGGAAGCCCTGGGACTTGGAGCGCCTGGTCAAGCCAGCCATGCTCCACTTGGAGGCAACTGGAACTGCTGCACGATTTACCCACGGCTGGATGATGGCGGTCAAGCAAGGGGATACTTGGCAATCGCCGCCGTTCCGTTGGGCAACAGACCAGGGCGATCCGAGGACCTCACTGGCGAACTACGCAAAACTCAATGAAATCCAGGGTTCGCTGGAGCAGAAAGTCACCAAGCCAGGCGTGCTGGACAAGCTGAAGGGGGCAGTCCTGGTCAAACTCTTTTCATACGGCTCCAAGCATCAGATCGCAACGTTGGATCACCTGCCCAAGGGGTCGCTGGTGCACTACTCAAGCTACCTGAAAGGCGGATTTGACAAGGAGTACCCCGACCATCTGCCGGTAAATCCCAAATGGGGTACCAACGACGATCTCGCAAGACTGATCAATCGTTCCCATGAACTCGGGCATCTCATCATGCCATACACCAACACATCATGGTGGTGCACGGATCCCAGGGGACCCACCTTTGAACGGGAAGGCGAAGAACCACTCGGACGAAATCTGGACGGTTCGCTCAAAAAGGAACGATACGCCAAGAACGAAGGTTTCTCGCTCTGCTTCTACCATCCGGCAGTCCAGGCGGCGCACAGGAAGGTCAGGCACCAGATGACCGTCGAATTCCCAAATGACGTCCTCTTCCAAGATCAGGTTGGCGCTCGACGCTGGACCTGGAACTTCCATCCGCTGGAACCGAATCCCGCCAGTGGATACGATGGAATGCATTCCCTGTCGATGGAGGACGCCAAGACCGTCCCGATGGCGACCGAGGATGGACACGACCGCGTGCTCAACTTCGAGACGATGATTTGCGGCGCGGCATGGAGCATGATTCCATCCTTCGGCAACCGTCGTTCCCATCACATCATGTACAACTATCCGGCTGGAGATTGGCAGTTCTACCCAATCTTGTCGTACCTGGGACACGACCAGGTCATCTTCACCACGCACGACCTTGGGCACTTCATGCGGAAGCCGATCAATGTCGCATACGCCATTGCCTGCGGATATGCGATGTCTGCGGCATGGCACCACGATGACGCAAACAACCAAGACTTGGTCAACTGGATATTCTGGCTCGATGCAGTCCAAAAGTCGATCTGCAAAGACTATGCAGGCAAGAAACTCATCGACTTCCGATACCTCCAGGAAGGAACCTCGCAGCCCGCACCGCACAACGCGATCTATGCCGAGTACGATGGGGACATCAAGCTCGTCGTCAATATCGGCGAACGACCACTGGAACTCAAGGGACTCCTCGACAGCACAAAATTCTCATCGGTAGAACGCGCGTGGCTGGAAAGCAAGCCGTTGCCGGAATTCGGATTCTATGCGATGTCCCCACGCATCCGAACGGCACGGGTTTTCGATGACAAACAAAACATCACCTCAATCGCACTCCGACTCGAAAACAACGAATGGATCGGAGATTGCCTTGCCAATAATGACGCGACCATAACCATCCCAATGCCAGCCCAGCTCAACGGGAAAACCATTGCAGCAAGCACAAGAAATGGCGTAAAAGTCAACCTCACCTGGAATATCAAGAACGATATCGCAACAATCACTCTCCCGAAACAAGGAAAGCCTGTCGTCGATATGCCGGAAGTCTTCGAGAAGACAGCACCAAAGAACTCGAAGGCGACAACGAACCAAGTCGTGATCATCAAGCCAAATGAGTACAAAAACGAAAAATTCCACCAAAACTGCCAAGAATGGATTGACGGACTGAAGGAGCAATTCGCCGGTACCGACCTGCAGTTGATCGTGGTTGACAACCTGCAGGCGATGTCTTCGCTCCTAACCCAACCGCGTTCCAAAGCCCCCTTTGCAATCATCAACTATGGTGGTGAAATCACGCTGGTACCACAGGGAATCAAGCATTTTGACTACATCGCCATGATCAAGCAATATGTAGATAACGGCGGCATCTGGTGGAATACAGGAGGATATCCGTTCTACTTCATGAAGAACATCGCTCCAGACGGCACGGAAACAACTAACCCAACAGGACCTATTGCCGCCGCAAGGCTTGGAGTCGAGTGCCCGTCAGGAGCAATCGATGAACCGGAAAAGCGACTGTTCCTCACCGACACCGGAAAACTTTGGTTCGCAGGTCCACGCGCCGACCGCATCCAAGCCGCATCCGCCAATACCCAGCGACCTTTCGTCAAACCCGAGGTCTCGCTTCCTTTGATTCAAGGCGGAAACGACAACTTCGTCGCAGGAATTCGGTTTGACGGATACGGATTCTTCTTCAACCTCGGTGGCTTCAGCATATCTCGAGACGTGGCAATCGACATTGTCGCAGGAACCATCGAATACCTTTGGAACAATCCGACCCCAACACCGCTCCTCCATTCTCAAAACTTCTTCTGGAAACTTCGACCATTTCCGCGTTGATTGACATACTAGCTTAGGTACAAGCGCTCTGGATGCCCGTGCCTGTTTTCCCAAATTCTAGGGAAGTTAGCCATGCATCCCCCCCCAAGTCATCATCTCCGTTCATTTTGCAAATAAAATGCAGAATATACTATTTAATTCAATTGATATTTGTAAAAGATACAATAAATTAAGTTTTGTTTTGCAATAATTCAGCAAAATGGAGATGCTTAAATGTTATTGGAATTCAAAACAAAAAATTTTAAGTCATTTGTCGACGAGACAACATTCTCAATGCTTGCTGCTCCAAAGCAAAAAGGGCTTGACTACAGTCTTTTCGCTGTAAAAAATTCACGCACCAGCAAAGGGTTGTGCTCTTCTGTCATTTATGGTCCCAACGCAGCTGGAAAAACCAATATTATCTGTGCGATGGATGTTCTTATATCCATCCTATTGCGCGGACATATCCGCAATGCGCTGTCGGTGGAGTCCTCGCGAAATCCCGCGACTGTAGCACTTGAGTTAATTCCAAACAACAGTTTTGACGAACCGATTCCAGTTTGTTTCAGCATTGATTTTTTGGAAGAAGATTATCGAATCCAATATGAACTCCAGCTTGATCTGGGAACATTCCTTGATGCAGATTATGAAAGCAAAAGAACAGTCTTACAAGAAAAACTGTTGATAAATGGAAAATCGGTTTTTAACAGAAAATCTTTGGAAATCGACAATCTGGATTTCCCGGAAGATACATCTATTCATCTTGCCAAAGACAATGCTGATACAATGAGGCAAATTGCTGAGAACAGCCTTAACCCTCAAGAGTTATTTTTGACAAATGGCTTTAAATCAATCTACTCGCCGAAGATCGCCGATCTAATACTAAAGTGGTTTACAGAAAAATTCATGGTGTTTTATAGAACAGATTCCATGCAGTTTATGGGGCATTTGGTCAATCTTAAGGAGAATACTGTTTACGTTGAAAAAACCTACAATGAAGCTGCAAAGCTCTTCGAAGCTGCAAAGCTCTTCGGAATCAGCTCGAATGCGCTTGGGCATATCGTGGACAGAGAAGACTCCAAGCCTAAATTGTATTCCATTTTTAAAGGCAAAAACAAAGCTGTTCTTGCAGAAATCTTCGAGTCACATGGCACCATTCGTTTTATCAACATGTTTCCATTGGTTATCCGTGCCTTGCTCAAGGGAGGAACTCTTGTCGTTGATGAATTCGACGCATCTATACATCCGATGGCATTGATGAGCATTATAAACATCTTTCATAACGATGAAATCAACAAGAACCATGCACAATTGATTTTTAATACGCATAATCCAATTTTTCTCAACTCCAATCTTTTCCGGCGTGATGAGATCAAGTTTGTCGAGCGTGATGAGAAAACTCAAAAAAGCATTCTATATTCTCTTTCTGATTTTGGAACTTCAGGAAAGGATGGCGTCCGAAAAAATGAAGACTACATGAAAAACTATTTCATAAGTCGATATGGAGCGATAAGGAATATTGATTTTACGCCAATTTTCGAAAAAGAACCCCAATCTGAACATGCCGAGGCAGCATATAATGACACCCCCAAAACGTAAACTTAGGAATATATATTTCTTCAGCGTTGAGGGCGAAACGGAAAAGTGGTATCTCGAATGGCTGAAAGATACGATTAACGAAAGCCAATCATCAATTCGCGAAGTTGTTTTTGATTGTAAAGTTGAAAAGGATCCCGTAAAACGGGCAAAGTCCATAACTATTTTTCCTATTCGCGGGAAAACTGAAATATGGCATTTCACCGATTACGAAAGTAATAAGGTTGGCGATACAAAACAGTTTACTGAAACGATAAACAAAATGGTGCAAGCGACAAAGCTTGGCAAACAAATTACATATAAGCTAGGCTACAGCAACCTGACATTCGATTTGTGGATTATCTTGCACAAAATGGATTGTTTTGGTTCCCTGGCAGATCGTCGTCATTATTGTACTCATTTGAATCAGGCTTATGGCGAGAAATTTGTAAATATGCCTGAATACAAAATGGAGAAGAATTTCAAGCGTTGCTTGGCTAAATTAAATTTATCAAATGTCAAGGATGCTGTTCGACGGGCAAAAGAAATCATGCGGCAAAGGGAAACAGGCGATCATTTCACCATCTGGAGGGGATTTAAGTATTACAAAAAGAATCCTTCTCTCGCAATATGGGAAATAATCGAAAAAATCCTCAAGGATTGCCAATTATTGGAGGCTTAAATTTTACGAAGAGCGGAAAGTTAGTTTATGGGTTGAATTCCCAGAAAATATAACTATGCCCCGTCATCTGAGGTGGCGGCGTCGGTTTCCGGCACCCAGGTCCTGGATGGCTTGCCGTCGGGGGCCAGGATGCCGAAGGCCTCGTAGATTTTCCGCTGTCTTCCAGTGATCTCGCCGTATCGCGTGCGCTGTCCCCGATAGTCGAAGCGTTCGATGACGTCGAGTTCGTCCAGCAGGCTTTGGCTGGAATAGTTTCGGTACAGGTTCCGGTCCTTCATGACCTTGTGCATGTAGGAGATGTAGATCAGGGCGACAAATTCCACGAACAGCTTGCCTTCGAGGTTTTCGACCGAGCCGGCCAGCGTGCGCTTGAAGTCGAGGCGGTTCATCAGGTTGCCGAAGGTCTTTTTCCACCAGGTCCTTGTTCAGGTAGATCTCCAGGACCCTGTCCCCTTCCTTCACTTCATTGGACAGCAGCACGAAATAGCCGAAGTCACGCGTGTGCTGCCTGATGGCCTCGTCGTTGTATTCGACCCGGGTTCCCCTGGCTGGCGTGGCCTTGAAGGTCAGCAGAAGCCGGGCTCTTTCCATCTTCGCGTCGATGCCCTTGCCTTCCTGCACGGCGGCCTTGAGTTCCTTCAGGTCGCGGTTGAACCGGGAGCTTTCCGCCGCCGCCCGCCGCTCGTTGTAGCAGACGTGTTCATGCAGGCGGCGCTTCCCCCGCTCCTCCCTGCCGTCGCGCATGCTCCAGGCATAGTCCCAGCTGGTCGCCGTGCTGATGCAATAGACGTCGTCGTCCTCTAGGTAGTTGGCGCAGTGGACCAGCCTGTCCCTGACCGCCTCCACGTTGCTTCGCGCCAGGGCCGTGTCCGGACGCAGGGCGCCGATGAATTTGTAGTGCGCGCGGTACAGGGCGTTGACGTTCCTCACGCTGAAGAAGCTCATGTCCCAGACGAATTTCACCTTGGCGAACTCGAGGAACGCCGCGTCGGCGATAATGTTTTCCATGGTGCCACGTCGCCGACGTTGCCCGGCAGCAGGCGGTAGTACACGGGAAGCCCCGACTTCTCGCCGAACACCATGGCCAGGTTGATCTGCGGAAGGCGTTCGCCGTCCTTGTTGTAGCCGTACTTGACCAGCTTGACCAGTTCGGAATACGAGGAGATGCTGGTCGTGTCGTAGGCAAGGTATTCCCGTTCCAGGCGCCGCCCGGCCTGCCGGCGGAAGAAGTCCAGCCTGGCTTCCCCGCCCATGGCCCCGAACAGGCGGCTGATGTCCTGCGAACCCGGCGGATCGGCGAGGCGATGCCAATGGGAAAGCATCCACCTGGGGAAGCGGTAGACGGCGCTCTCGCCTTCCTGGACCAGGAAATACGCCAGGGAAACGATCTGGTCCTTCATGGACGGGAAGCTCAGGGCGATGTCCGCCTCGACGCCGGTCACCTTGCCGATATGGTCCAGCAGGTAGCCGGCTCCGTAAAAACGGCGATAATTTCATGCAGGCCGGGGTGGTCGCCTAGGGGATAATGGTGCTGCTGACCCTGACGAGGCCGAGGCTTGTCAGGGGCAATTTCCGATCCTGGATGCGCATGATGAACCAGGAGGGGAGTCCGTCGGAGCGGGTCGTCGCCCAAAGCTTGGTCGATAAGGCACCGAGATTTTTACGCGATGCGCAGGGAAACAATGTCTGGGCGAAATTCATCCTGGAAAATGTCGATGCCGAGCGGAGAACGCATGCCGCTTGACGGAAAACGACCATCAAAGCGGCTGATTTCGAAAAAACAGAGCGGAAATCCTCCGGTCGACCTTGCAAAAAAAGGACGGCACAGATAAGTTATCGTTGTGTTCGTTTTAGTGTAAACTCGGTACTGTCAAGATATTTCATATTAACAAAAAATCTGCAATAAACAGAAGGATAGAATGAGAAAGTGCCTGAATGAATAATTAAGACAAAAACACTGGGCATCCATCAGAGCATATGGTCAGTTTTGATGGATGCCAATATTCGTTTTATGGATACAAAGGACAATAGGTATTTGGGGTAATAACTATATCAGAAATGCTTTGGCTTGGAGAGTTTGCAATAATATTGAATAATATTCAGCGAGTGGATTATTCAGAATGAGAATAAAATGAAAGGCAAGGATTTCATCAATTCAAAATGGGTAAAAAAAGCCGAATCGACTCAGGTTCAAAGCAATATAAAACAAAATTTTGAAAAATGGGCAACCCGTGTAAACAATACGGGACTTCTTAGTCGTGCGAAACAATTATATCATTTTTTCCTTTCAGCTAAGATAACCGGAAGTCAAAAGACACTTGTTGCTGGTGCTCTTCTGTATGTCATTTCTCCTTTGGATATTATTCCGGACTTTATTCCTGTGATTGGGTGGTTGGATGATATTGGGGTAGCAAGTTTTGCGTTGAATTATATTTATTCTCAAATGGATCGAATAGAGCGAAAAGAAATAGAAAACAAAGCTGAAATAACCGAGATTGCGAACTATACGCCCGAAGAACTTTTGGAACAAGACATCAATGGAACAAGCGATGGAAGTTTTGAACTGCGCAGCACAGAGGAAGACTCTGTTTTTTCTCTTTCTGTTGATAACGGGAAAAGTTCTTTGCAGGAAAGGTTAGATGATCTTGCATCCATCGCCCGTACCCTTCGTATTGATGGTGCAGAGGCGATTTTAGGGCGCATAGAGCACAAAATATCTGAACATAAAATGCAGAAAGTGGCTTTTATTGGTCGATATTCTACAGGAAAATCATCTCTGATTAATGCTCTCTTGGGGAAAGAGATTCTTCCTACATCGCCAGTTCCTACGACAAAGGCAATAACTTATATCATCAAGGGGGGAGAACCATCTTTGTATTCAGAGTTAAAAAATGGAGAAATCGTTGTTCATCAATCTCTAAACGATTTACTAAATCTCTATGACACAAGTCTTCAGAGAGCAAATAAGATAACTGTTACTCTTCCTGATTTTGCTTTTCCAGATCTTGCAATAGTAGACACCCCAGGGCTGGAAGACCCTGATAAGTCTATTACGCAGCAAACTCTGGATATCATTCCTGAAACGGATGCCCTTGTCGTTTTGCTTGACGCAAACTATATGGAGTCAATCGTTGAGTTTGAATTCATTTCTTCATTGTTGCAAAACGACAGAGACAGAAAACTTTTTATTGTCATCAATAAAACTGATGGAAAAGATGCTGCGGAAATCCATAAACTGGAGCAAATCTGCAAATCTCATCTTGTAGCTTATAAGATTCCAGAGGCTCGTCTATTTTCTGTATCTGCAAAGGAATGGCGTTCTAATGAAGGCTTTATAAATTTCAAATCCGCATTATTCAAATTTCTGCAAAACGATATTCAACAAGAAGCCATTAGGCATGCTGAGAGTGAACTGAATGCATATTCCCAAACATTGCTAGATGCCTGCAACAATGCTGTCGCTGTATCAGCTTTGAGCAAGCAACGAGCTATGGCAGAGCAAAAGGTCGCAGATGATAATATCCAAAGGATTTCAGATGAATATGAAACTCAAAAAAGAAACATCTCTCGTAAATTTTCTGCGTATCGCTCTCAATTCTTACTTGAATTTTCTACTTTTATGGAAAATTTAAAGACCTCTATCCGTCAGCATGTTTTGAGTTCAAGACTGGATGAGCTGCGCAATACAGATGTTATTGCGGCTAAAGTTAAACATGAGATTGTATCTTTTGTAGATGGAAAGCTTTCGGAAGTTGACAAAAAACTTCAGATTGCTTTCGTTGAAAGCCAACAACAAATAAAAGAATGTCTTGCAAGTTTAAGACTTCCAATTAATGTTAAGGTTAATGACTATTCTGAGTATGCTGGACTATTCTTCCCTGCAGTTGTAGCCACAAGTTTCTGTTTCTATGGTTTTTTTTCTTTTTCGTTCATTTGGGTTGTTATTGCGGCGATGCTTGGAAGAAATTTCTTTGAAGGGGCAATCTCCAGGTTTTTATCTTCTGTTGGAATCAATAATGTGAGGGAAAAAATAACTGAAGAGATATTTACTAATTTAGATAAAGTGAAAAATGAACTTGAAGCAAAATTAAACGAAGCTTTTGATACAATGGAAAAAGAGCTAATTCTTTCATTTGATTCGGCAAGAAAAACAGCTATTATTCCATGGGCATTTGTAACATCTGAACCAACTTGTGATTTTGCAGAAATTACCAAATGCAGAGAAAAACTTACATCTTTCAACAAAAATGACTATTGATCCAAGGAGAAGACTATGAGTTTGTTTGGCAAGTACATTCCCTTCAAGGTAGAACTTGAAAAATATATTGGACATTGTCAAACAGTTTTCGAGCAAATTGGTGATACTAGAGCGGTCTCTTTGGTCGATGGTTTTATTAAAGACCTAGAAGGTCAGCGTTATAACATCACAATTATCGGAAGTTTAAAAAGAGGTAAATCGACCCTTCTAAATGCATTGATGGAGCGTCGAGATGACAGTATTTCACCCATTTCATCAAATGTATGTACTTCTACGATTATCAAATACCTTGACAAAGCATTGGCTGTCTCGGATACCAAAAAAGAGCATGCAGTAATTTATTTCGATGCCCATGATAGCAGTATTTCTCCGCCGATAACAGTATCTTTCCAGCACCTGAAAAGCTATGTTACGGAAGAGCAAAATCCTGAGAACCGAAAACGTGTCAGGTCAGTGGAGGTTTTTGGTGATTTCCCGGATTGGAGCAAGGCTGTTACAATTGTCGATAGCCCTGGGCAAAATTCGGTTTTCGGTCACCATGATGTTTTATTGATGGATTTCCTGCCGTACTCAGATGCAATTATTTTTCTTGTTGCAGCAGATATTGCTCTTGATGGTGGCGATATCGCACTTCTAAAAGTATTAAGTGAAGATGAAAAAAGGAAAATTTTCTTTGTTCTCACGAAAATAGATAATATTGAAAACCCAGAGGATCTTGATGAAGTTAAATGTTTTGTAACAAGCAAGATTCAAGAAATAGGATTGACCTGTGAAAAACTTTACACTGTTTCTGCGAAACCTGTATATGAGGCATTGACTCAAGGAATTTCAGGCAATCAACTAGAAGTCATAAAAGCAGAAAATGGGATTTTAGAGCTTGAAGAGGAGCTTGAAAAATTTATTATATTGAATTCTGACCAAACCAAGATTTTGCGTTCTCGTATAGAAATGCTTTTATCTCAAACTTCCGAAGCCTGCAATAAATATATCTCCGTTTCAAATGAAATCTTGTCTAAAAAGACATATGATCTTTCTATTTTAGAAGCTGAAAAAATGGAGCTTATGAATGCAAATGATGTTTTGCGAGAGAACACCAAAAAGGCTCTTAAAAAATTTAGTCGCGCATGGGATCGGGCGATTAATAATTTTCACCGGAAATTCTCTTCAAAATCTAATGCAATTGAAGACAAAATTAATGAAGGCTTAGATCAGGGTGGTTTGTGGGGTGCTGTTTTTCAGTCTTTTAAGCTTCAAAAACAAGTTCAAAATGCAGTCAGTCTAGAGCTACAACCTCTTGTTATTGACCTAGAAGAAAAACTGGAGGAAGTCATCACTACTCTCAACAATGAATTTAATGACGAATTATCGTTGTACATTAAGAGAAAAAGTGGCACGGATTTAGGGGCAACAGCTGGTTCAGCATTTGCAGTGGCTACAATGGCTAGCACAGTGACTTGGGGAATTTCCGCAACCAATGGCGCAATCTCGTCGGCGACGTCAGCTTTCAGCACATGGCAAGCCGCCGCCGATGCATTAAGAATAGCGGAAGCTGGAAACTCGACAGCCGTTGTTGGCGCAATTCCAAAGCTTTGGAGATGGCTGTGGGGGGCTGGAAAAGCGACTGAAGCTATAACAACAGTGACAACTACAGGGGCAGAGGTAGCAAATGCAGCAAGTTCTGCAATTGTAGCAGGAGTTACTGCCGTTGTTACTGCTGGGGTGTCTATTGCCGTGACTCTTTTGGCACAGAAAATACTTCGCCATATTTTAGTATCAGTTCAAGGTACTCGTGTTGTTGGCATTACTGAAAAAATCATGAGTGATATGGAAGATTCTCTTTTCAAAAGTTTAAGTGCCTACAAGGAAAGCTTGATTAAAGAGTACAAGCAAAATATTGATGATATACTTGAGGACAATACTGAACGTCTAGCGGAGATTATGGACATTTTTGAAAACGATGATTCTGACAAGCGGCAGCTTGTCTCTGCTCGACTTGAGGAAGTGAAGAAACTTTTGTCAGAAGGCATTCGTGTTCAGAAACAGATTCCGATGCTTCAGTAAGGGGAATGAAAAATGGTTGACACATCAGAATTTGTTTTACAGGCCCTAGTGAAAATTAAAGAAGGCTGCATAAACTGTCATGTTAAATCAGGGATTATCGACAATATTTCAGGGACTATTTTCCTTGTTCAGAAAATTCGGAATCATGGTGCGCCAAAAACAATTGGATTTTTTGGAGCACAGAAAAGGGGCAAATCCTCTTTGATTAATCAGCTTTTACGATGTGATCTTATGCCTGTAGGTATGATTCCCATGTCATCTGTTGTAGTTAAAGTTAAGCATGAGCAGGCTCATGACCCAAAACAATTTACAATTGATGTGATTGACGCAAACGGAAGTATAGAAACCCATGTTGTGGAGGATTTGAGTTTAGCCCAAATGCTTTTAACTCAATATGGTTCACACAAAGGAAGCATGAGTAACATGATAGATACTATTAATGTAACCTCGAACTTTTCGGATTCCGAAATCTTGGAGAACGAAGGTATCCTTGTTGATACTCCAGGGGCTGAAATTGCCTTTGATTCAAATCATGCAACTGAAACTAATGCATCAGATGCCCAACGGGCGATCAAAATTCTATCATCCACTCACATTGTTATCTTTGTTGAACGCGCGGATTTGATGCAGGGTGTCAATAGCAAAGAATTTTTTTCTGAACATTTAAAACCTATGCGTCCATTAAGCGTGATAAATTGGAAGGATGCATACAACTTGGATGAAAGGCATAATATAACGGATCCTCAGCTCCTTGAAAAAAAGAAGCAATCTTGTATGCGTGAGATTATGCTTAAAACTTATGGAGTTAACTTGGATCGCACTTTATGTGTTTCAAGCAAAGAAGCTGCTAAAGCCAGAAAGAATGATGACAAGGAATTATTGACACGTAGTAATGTCCCAGAGCTTGAAAGACGTATTCTTGCTGAACTTCGCAATTTAAATCCTAAAATAGGATTGGAAACTTGTCTTCGTGAGTTGCAAAAGACTTTAATGCAACTTGATACTGAAACAGCAAAGCAAGTTTTTTTACAAGCACAGCGACCGTTTTATGTTATGTTAGTTATGATAAAAAACTCAGGAATGGATAACACAAACATCGCAAAAATTGCAAGAGAAATTTATGAGCAATACTGTTGAAAATTACTTGTTTCTCGGATTGCCCAAAAGTGGGAAAACAACGTATTTCTCATTGATGGCGCAATATCTTCAAAATGTCGCAAACAGGACAAGGCATTTGAAATTTCTTTACCTTCCCACGACGATTGTTAATAATGAAACAGGAGAAGAAGTATCCGATGAAATCACATCTGATTTTATCGATGATTGTATCTCGCGTATAAAAAAACAAAAATGGCCTCGAAAGACACTTGATTACGAATCTGGATACTCTTTTGAGCTAGTTAAATTTTTAACTTTCCTAAAGAAGCCGATCTTGCAAAAATATTTTTATAAAAAAGCAGTGATTGCCTACCATGACTATCCAGGAGAAGCATTTGAAGCAGCTTTTGGAGTGGGCGAGGATCCTACTCAGGAAATAAGGATGGCCGCTGAAGACATGAAGTCTAGGATAAAAAACGCCAATGGTTTATTTCTAATCCTTGACGCAGATGCTCTATTTAATGGCCAAGACAATAGAAAGCATCAGATAACACTAACTCGCTTGTTCCGGTGCATTAAGGAAACGAATCCCGACATTAAACTTGCTATTATCTTTAACAAGTTAGAATTATTTGGCGGAAATGAACTTGATTTCATACGAGTAATAAGGGATGATTACAGCAATGCATATGCATATTTACCTTATAATCATAAATTTTTTTATATTTATCCATTAGGAAGTGTATTCACTGCCGATGATGGTGCTACATTTCCACCAAAGAAGCTCTCTCCTAAAAATATGCTTAAGCCAATAAAATGGATGATCGGGTTCTAAAAAGCAAAGAGAAATACCATGAAAATACATATTACCAAGGCCGGTCGGAATATCATTGTCTGTTTTGCAATTGGCATTGCGTTGTTTTTCATGTTCGGTGGGGGGGTAGTTGTTGCAAAGTTATTAGAAAAACATAGAGTTAGGACTTTACCTGTTTTTTCTGAAGATTATTCTAACTTCAATGACCAAGCCCTTTCTGATCGCCACGCGGAAGTTACAAATGCACTCAGAAAAGCTAATGACCTGCAAAATGCCTATCCTGATAACGCTGAGTTAAAAAGTATAATACATACTTATCAAAATCACCTTGTATCAATAGAAAACCATAGAGTTGGAAATTTACTCGTTATTCTTAAAGATTTTTCCAATTCCGATATATCATATAATAGCTGGAAAACCCTAAAAAAATCTTTTTCTGATCGCCATGCGGAAATTACTGATGTACTCAGAAAAGCTAAAGACCTTCAAAAAGCCTATCCCGATAATGTCGAGTTAAAAAGTAAAATACGAACTTATCAAAATTACCTTGAGTCAATGGGCAAAGCTTTATTCGATTGTCCGGAACATATAAATACAGGAACACAATTGACATATGTGGCCTGTTCTAAATGCAACGGCAAGGGGAAGCGTTATAAAATTTGGAAATGCAAGGAATGTAAAGGTGAAGGCCGCATAGCTGTTACTCACGAGATAAAAATCAAATGTCCTCATTGTGGAGAAATCTACAAATCGCAAATTTTGGCAAAGTCGCTTCTTAATTAAAATGGAGCATCGAATTGTGAAAAAAACGTCACTAATTCGGATTTCAGCAATATTTCAACTGGTTGGAACTATAATGTTATCAACCGGATGTGCCAGTATTCAGGCTTCTGCGGATAAAATCCAGGCAGAAGGTTTTTTTCTGGCAGTTTCATAGAACAAGACTCCTTCTATCAGCTTCAGAAATCATATGCCAGCCATTGTCAAATTGTTTATGATGAATATAATAAGTTGAAAATGTTCTACCATGATTCTCAAGAGTAGCCCGCAGGTATGCTCAAAAGATGGATTATCACAGGAAGTATCTTGCTGATATGGCGGCATATCCCTTCCTTGTCCATCACATAATGCACATAATGTTATGTCCGTTGTGAATAGAGAACAATATGTCTTTCTTGGAAAGGGCATATTGTTCTGGCGCAGGACTTGTTCAGAATGCTTTGGAAAAGGAAATATCCTGTTTCAAAGTTTACAACACAAGAAATATTCGTATTATAAACAGCTCTGTCGTGGGAGTATTTTAGTGAAGACATTCTATGGAAATAAATAACTATATTATTCGAGGTGGAGAAAATCTAAACTCTGCACCGCTTAAAACATCATCATTCCCGGCTGATGCAGAAAATGTCTTTAACGACTGGCATAGCAAATTAGGGAAAGACGATAAAGAAAAAGAAAACTACTTTGAAATCCCTGTTAATCATGAGTATCGAATCTTCATTCGTGCATTTGGTGTTGAAACACCAGGAAGTCGCCCAATCTGTTATTATGTTGGTCTTGTTGTGCCAAGGGATTCGTATATTGCAGCAAAAGATTATTATCGTTTACATCAGGGGCTTTGTAGTATTTCTCTATCAGAAATCCGAGAAGCTACGGAAAATTCTTTTGAGCCAATAGGTTTTTCTGTAGATTGGCCAATTCCGAGAACGACCATTGGCTTGGATTTTCAACAGCTATCCCAAATGAAACTCTATGGGGATGATGAATTCGACTCAAACATCAAGCAAATGTGTCTTTCTATATCAATCAACAACATAGATGATTGGTTTTCACGTCTTTTTATTGCAGTAAATCCCTATCGTTTGAGCAATGCTTATCATGTTGTTGTTTCCAGAGAAGTGCCCCGACCAGCAATGTCTGACGATAAAACGATCAAAACGCCTTATCAACAGCAGCAAACAGCATTCTCCCCTGTTTCTGATTTTATTGAAACGAAGAAGAAGACACAACCGAACCTAACAAGGTCTTGTAAGCCTGTTTCTGTTGTGCCTTCCCAAGAACCAACGGCTCGTCGTAGAGATCGTATCGTTATTCTTTTACTTGTTATTGCTTTATTTTGTATTTCAATCCATCCTTGTTTCTATCGCCGTAATATGCTCGAACTCAAAGACTTGTTAAATAATTGTAGTAGTCTTGATAAAAAGAATAAGATGATGCAAAGAGAAATTGATAAGTTGCAGGAAGAGAATAATAAGATGAAAAAAGATTTTGCTAAGTTGCAGGAAGAGAATAATAAGATGAAAAAAGATTTTGCTAAGTTGCAGGAAGAGATTAATAAGATGAAAAAAGATTTTGCTGAGTTGCAGGAAGAGAATGCTGGGCTGCAGGAAGAGTTTTGATAGGATGTTTGAAGAAAATTAACAACTAAATGAAAAGCTCAGTGAATATAAAAGGAAAAAGAATAAAAATCCAAAGCAATTAAATCATTAATTTTACAAGCGAATTAAGCCATGCTGAACCTGATGACACAATTCAGTTCAAGAAGAAAATTATGTCCAAAATATTCAGGCTTGACCATTTCCTCATCGATGGTCTCGATTTTTCGCGTGGTAGACCTTTCTGCTATACTCAAAGAATCTGTAGTAGCAAGCTGTTTGGTGTTGTGCTGATTAAGATTTTACAGATGTTTTGCAGAATCGTTCATGCTCGCTACAAAAGGCATATCATTTGCTTTTTGAGTATTATTCCATGCATTTTAGATTACCTGCAACTACACCTGCCTTCGAAGCATCGTTGCGATTCCCGCAGTTGGATTTTCGACAAACTGTTCGTCCAGTTCGAACTCCCTGATGCCATGTCGTTTGGCAACGCTCTCCAGCCCATACTCGATTCCCGCAAAGCATTCATCGCAAAATTCGATAATTCCCATGCCTGATTCTTTCGCCAGTTCGCATATTCGCAATTCCGCTTCTGGCGTATAGGATATCTTGACCGCCTTGTCTTTGTTGAATGACTCCACAAAGTCCTTGAGTTCCTTCAGTTGAGCTTGACGTTCCTCGTCCGCAAGCTTGCGGATCAAGTCCGCCAAGGTGCTTTCAGGCGACGCGACCAGCTCTGGGGTCAACTCCAATTGCTTCACATTTAGCGATGGCAGCTCAAATTTGAAGTCCCTGAAGATGCGCTCCAAGACCGTCATCAGGCCCCGGGCACCAGTCGATTCCAGATGGGCGCGCTCCGCAATCGCACGCAACGAACCCGGTTGAATCGCTAGATCAATCCCATAGCCAAGAAAATCTTCGCGGTATTGCTGCAAAATTCCGCTTTCGGCCTTCGTCAGGATCTCTTCCAAATCATTGACGCTCAGCTCCTCAAGGGAAATTCGAATTGGCAGGCGCCCGACGAATTCCGGTTCAAAACCATAATCGACTAGATCCTTGGTGGTCATTTGCGACAAGAGCCATCCCGTGTCCTCATTGTCGGGACCGCTTTTGTTGCGTCCGAACCCGATTTGCGTCGCCCCAAGCCGATGCGCAATCATCTCTGGCAGCTTTGCAAAGGCACCGCTGACGATAAAGAGGATATGTTTCGTGCAAATTGTGGTTTTCGGTGGAGTTCCGCTACTTTGGAATGACATCATCGCCTGCATTTGGCCGAGCATGTCGTTTTGGCCGATGGTTTTGACCTCGGTATCTTCCATCAGCTTCAGCATATTCACCTGAACCCCGCGGCCGGAGACGTCATGACCGCCCAACTCGGACTTGCTGGCAATCTTGTCGATTTCGTCAATATATACAATGCCGTACTCGGCCAGCTCGATGTTCCCATCGGCAGCCTTGACCAGATCACGGACGATGTCCTCGACGTCATACCCGACATATCCTGTCTCCGAGAATTTCGTCGCATCGGCTTTCACAAAGGGGACTCCGATCAATCGGGCAATGCAACGCATCAAGTACGTCTTGCCGACACCTGTCGGACCGACCATGATGATATTGTGCTTTGCGTACTCCTGATTGCCCAGTTCTGGATTCTCCAAGCAGCGGCGGATGTGATTGTAATGATCGCAAATCGCCACTGACAAGACTTTCTTCGCCGATGATTGGCTGATCACAAAACGATCCAGGTAATCCCGTACTTCCTTTGGCTTCAAGGAAAATTCACGGATTTTCTTCAAGGTTTCTTCGTGTTCGTTTGCCTTGTTGTTGTTCTGCTTGCGCTTCTTGGGTCTCGTGGAACTGCTTGAAATCGGAACGTCAACATGCATCACATGACCGCCCGCCGACTTCAGTAATTCTTCAAGTTGGGCAAAGAACCCCTGTCCAGATAGATCGTCTCCGTCATCCTTCTTTTTTCTCTTTTTCTTCTCTTCCGGTTCCGGTTGAGTTTCCTGATCCTCGAGATCAAGTTTATCCTTATCTTCTTCTTCGCTCATGCTCTTATCCTTTCAATTTCATATACAGCTCGAAGAACGCGTCTTCGTACTGTTCGAACAGCCCGTAGTCCCTGAGCTTTCGTCCCAGGTCTTCGGCTTTGTCGAGGGTATCGCAAGCCTGGAAATCCGCATCCAGCTCTTGTCGAACCCCTAACGGCACTCCTCTGTCGAGTCCGAACATTCCGTCACGCGCCATATCGCGCACATTTCGCGGCGCGGATTGTTTCACCAATTCGTTGATGAAGATCAACAACGATATTTCCCAGAACTGATCTGGTCCGACCAATACCCCCTGCACCTGTTGGTTGTCATCCTGAGCGCTGCGAGCCAATTGATCGGCGACCTCGTTCGCTTCGCCACCCACGACCTCCTCGCTGTGCTCCTCCTTCATGAAACGCAATCCGTACTGGATGATGCGCAAGCTGTCCTGGCGGCTCAGCACCTCATCCAGGTAACTCTTGGCGTCCTCGCCAAAATTCTCCAGCATTTGACTGCGATAGTACTGCGGCGTCACCACCAATGGGCGTGACGAACGCACGATGCCACGACGCAATCGGACATGCTCCTCGTCGCCTTCAATCGGAGATACGACGCTGTAGCTGACATAGGTTTCCCCAAATGTCTCGAGCAGCTTTCGAGGCATGTAAACAATACGCGTCATTCGCGCGGCAAACCATAGTTCGTTAGGACTCGGCATCGTCAACTCGTCTAATTAACACTTTTCATGGAAAACACATTTGCTCTTTTGTAGTCAATACGCTAAATTCAGAGCTGGGAATATCAATGTCACCTCCAATTTGCGTTTTGCAAGAAACGCAGCCCCTCCATACAAGAATTTCATCCAAACATTAACATACACCCACTTAAGACAAACATCATGAAAGACTCATCAATCACCAAGGAAATCGATTGGTTTTGCTTCCATCTTGTCTCCGAGAACCTCTTGACTAGGGAGCAATGCATCGCGGTCATCGAAGCGATTGAAAACGCAAACACGCCTGTAACAGTGTCGCTCTTCATCCAGGTCGTCGTCGAAAACGGACTTTGCAAAGAGAAGGATAGGCTTGAGGTCTTGGCAACGATGTCAGAAGACGAGGCCAGGGTTGCGGGCTTCCCCAAAACAAGCGTCTTCTCGAGTTCGCCGGCGGCAATGCCAGCTCCGCAACGCCAGCCACCGCCTGCGCGAAATCCACTTGGACAACGAAAGCCGATCCAGGAAAATGCACCGAAAGCCAAGGAGGCGGCTCCTAACCAGCTGGACTGGATGAAGGATTGGCCTTTGCTCAACCAGGCCACGACAATGGATCGGGACTCGTCGCTCAAACTGCTCAACGATTTCCTGCACAAGGCCAAGGAGGCAGGATGCTCTGACGTACATATCTCAGCAGGGGCATATCCCTTCGTCAGAAGATACAAGGAGATTTTCCTCGTGCCTAATCAGGAAGTGCTCACGCTGCAAGCATCCGAAAACCTCAATTACGCACCGCTTACCCAAGACCAAAGAGATATCTTTGATGAGCACAAGGACCTGGACTACAGCTACAATATCGCGCAAAACGACCGATACAGAACCAACCTGCTTTACCAAAGGCTCGGACCGTCCGGATCATACCGAATCATCAAAAATAGGATTACGCCAATCAATGAACTCGGATTCAAGATTCCTTCAGTCATTGAAAAACTGACCACCTATGGTCAAGGACTTATCCTCATTACAGGACCGGCAGGATCGGGAAAGTCAACGACGCTTTCGGCGCTCGCTGAGCATATCAATATAAATCGGCACGACCATATCATCACGGTCGAAGACCCAATCGAAGTCGTCTACCAGCCAAAAGGATGCAACATTACACAGCGTGAACTCAATTCACATACAAGGTCATTCCAAAATGCGCTCCGTGCGGCCCTACGTGAAGACCCGGACGTCATCATCATCGGAGAAATGAGAGACCTTGATACCATCGAAATGGCCATCCATTCCTCCGAAACTGGACACCTTGTCATCGGAACCCTGCATACATCTTCCGCGGCAGATACGATGAACCGACTGCTTGACGTTTTCCCGTATGGGCAACAGGCGCAGATCCGGGCGATGGTCGCGGAATCGCTCAAGGGGGTCATCTGCCAGCAATTGCTGCCAAACAAAAACGGCGACGGCGTCGTACTCGCCTACGAAATCATGCTTGGCACGCTCGCAGTCTCAAACCTGATTCGAGAAGGCAAAACATTCCAGATCGAATCTTCGATTCAAACCGGCAGAAACCTCGGAATGATCACGATGGAGCAATCCCACTTCGAACTGTACATGGAAGGAAAGCGATCATACGACCAAACGATTCCATTTATCAAGACTCCTGAACTGAAACGGCAAATGCAGGTAAACGAAGCAAGAAGCCTTGGCGGACCTGCGCCAGATGCACCACAACCAGCACAGCAACAACTCGTTAAAGAAGAGCAGCCACAACAGAAAAAACGCTTCGGCTGGTTCTAAATCGTTAATCTCAAACTTACAAATAATAAGGACACTTGATCATGGCAAGAATCGACGCATTCCTTAAGACGATGATTGAAAAGGGAGGTTCCGACCTGCACCTTTGCTCATCCATGCAACCAAAAATCCGAGTCCATGGCAGGCTCGAGCCACTTGATGAACCGGAAATCCCACCGGAACAAATGAAGGACATCCTCTTTGAAATCGCCGATCCCCTGAAAAAGTGGGATTGGTTCATTGAAAACAAAGACCAGGACTTCGCCTATGAAATCCCGGACTTGGCGCGTTTCCGTGTCAACTACTTCAATAACCATTTCGGCCCTGGGGCAGTGCTCCGCGTCATCCCGGCGCATATCAAGACGATTGACGAAATGAAACTCCCGGGAATCCTTAGGGAAATCTGCGAATACAAGGCAGGACTCGTTCTCGTTACCGGCCCGACCGGATCCGGCAAGTCAACCACGCTCGCCGCAATGATGGACTACATCAACGATACGCAAAGCAAACATATCATCACCATCGAAGACCCGATCGAATTTGTTCACCCAAACAAAAAATCCGTTATCGTGCAACGGGAAGTCGGCGCAGATACCGATTCATTCGGGATTGCGTTGCGAGGGGCGATGCGCGCCGACCCGGACATCATCCTCGTCGGCGAAATGCGCGACCTTGAAACGATGAACCTGGCATTGACATGCGCCTCGATGGGTATGCTCGTCTTCGCTACGCTCCATACCAACAACGCACCGAAAACCGTTGACCGAATCATCGATACGTTCCCTGCCGAACAGCAACCGCAGATCCGCGCCATGCTTGCACAATCGCTGACTTCTGTCGTCTCGCAGCTGCTCTGCAGGACTGCGGACAACAAGGGGCGAGTCGCGTCACACGAAATCCTGCTCAAGCACGAAGCGCTGCCGGCAACAATCCGTGATGGAGCGATTGCAAATATCCGTTCGATCATCGAACAATCCGCAGGTCGGGGAATGAGAACCATGGACTCCGACCTGATGCGCCTCTACAAGGACGGAATCATCACCGCCACAGAAGCCTACATGAAGGCGACCAACAAGCAGGACTTCGAACCATTCCTTACCGTTGAAGACATGCAGACCATCCGATCCTAAACCGATTATGAGGGTCGTCCACATCAATACAGCGGACAAAGGCGGCGGAGCAGAAGGATCGGCATTCAACCTAGTCCGAGCGCTCCGCCAGCATGATTATGACGCGCAACTCGTCGTCGGAACCAAGTATTCCGCCGAACCCTGGGTTCTGGAACTTCCCAGGCTGGTTCACCCGATCGCAACCCCGTTGAAATGGATTGCCGACGCGACCAGAGGCTTGGATCGCAAAGGCATTCCGGGCACGAGACGGATTACACGATCTTTGGAACGGCTCGCTTCCCCGACTCGTTGCAAGCAATGGATCCAGGGAAAAGACGAAACCGATTTCCCTGCCTCCCATCAAATCGACAAGCTTATCCAAGGCAAGATCGATATTTTCCACTGCCACAATTTGCACGGCTGGTACTTCGACCTCAATGCCTTGGTCACGCTTTCAAAAGTCGCCCCGGTCATCCTCAATCTCCGTGACACCTGGGCTTTGACTGGGCATTGCGCCTATTTTCTCGACTGCCAAAAATGGCAGCAAGGCTGCGGCGATTGCCCCAGGCTCACTATCTATCCCGCTGTCAGAAGAGACGCAACCAGCTTCAACCTCCAGCAAAAAGCCAACATCTACGCCCAGGCCAACCTCGCCGTCACTGCCCCGTCACAATGGCTCCTCGACCAAGTGAACAACTCGATACTCAAGCCAAAATTCACAAAGCTCATCCCAAACGGAATCGATACAACGATCTTCAAGCCAGCCGATAAGGCAGAGGCGCGGGAAAAACTTAACCTGAATCCTGACGAAAAACTTGTTCTCTTTGCGGCAGCCGCCAAAAAAAGCCCTTTCAAAGATCCGGATACTCTCGTCAATGCCGTCAAAATCCTGCTTGAATCCGACAGTTCCATCGCCTTCGCTTGCGTCGGTATCAAGCCCGGCAACCTGCCTGATCATCCACGAATCAGGCTTGTCGATTACGTCTCAAATCCCAAGACAATGGCAAGTTGGTATCAGGCGGCTGACATCTTTGTCCACACTGCCAAGGCCGAGGCTTTTGGCAAGACGATTACGGAATCGATGGCTTGTGGGACTCCAGTCGTAGCGACTCGCATTGGTGGCATTCCCGAGCAGGTCATTCCCGGTCAAACTGGCGATCTGTCTGCTCCAGAAGACCCTGCCGACCTGGCACAGAAAGTCCTTGCTCTCCTAGCGCTTCCCGATTCCGCCTTCCAGGCTCTCCGGCACAATGCCGCCTCCTTTGCCACGCAATTTTCCCTAGGCAACCAGCTTAAGAATTTCACCGATTGGTACCACACCCTTGTCCAGCATTGACTACGAAAATACAACTGTTCTAAAAGAGACGCGACGTGAAGACTGATTTCAGAATCAATGAAAAACCAGCCACGGAGGCACAAGTACTTGATTTTTTGAGTACGGAAAAACCAACAGAGTCTTGCGATTTCATCTCTTATCGGGATGGAGATGCAGAAGTGTTGATTGGCTGGTACTTCGATAAAGGCTGGCAGCTGTCCAGGAATTTGCCTGACGGCAGCAGTTATAATTCGATTCGGAAATATTCCCCGGAAGAGATCATCCAATGGTGGCATGAACAATCCGTACAGCCTCATTGGGCAGATCAAGAGAAGTGGGAGGTGACCGTTCTCTCGGTATCTCAGTCACGCAGGCGCTTGCTGTTGTTGTTATCACTCGGCATCTTGTTATTTTATGGATTGAAACTTTTGAGCGGTGAAATTACCCTTGGTGCTTTTCTTGTCGTTGCAGCTGTTTTGACCGCCATCTATTTTCTTCCAACCATGGCAAAATTGGTCTCCAAGCTTTATGCCTCCATCTCCAAGTTCAATCTTGCGTCAAAGAGACGGGCTTTTGCCGAACGATTTGTCCTGCGCCCACGTCTTGACGATGTTGCGTTTTTAAAGGAATGCGGGCTGGGCGCCGAGTCATTGGAAGCTCGAATTGCCTTGGCATTAAGGGAACTTATTGCGGAGAAGGCGAAAATTCCGAAAGAAGTCATTTCCGGACGCTGTCCGTGGTCGGAAATTTACCAGCTGCCTGGAATGGATGCGGTTTTTTTTGACGATGTCAACATTGTGATCGCCTTGGAGGAAAAACTCGGTTTTTCCATTCAGGACGATATTGCGGAAAAGAAGCTTTTCAATCCAAGCGTCACTGGGGAGAAAACGATTCTTGATTTCGTCCTATGTGTTGCTGAAGTCGTAAAGACGGAAAATCCAGAGATGAAGCCATGACAACCAATTCGGAAAAGCCAAAGCAGATTCAAAACAGGCAATCATCTAGGCTGTTTCAAGTCAATGTGACTTTACTGCTGGGATCTTTCACCTTGATTCTGCTGTTGATGCAAGTTCCGTGGATGTATGTGCTGGAACCGTTTGCCTTGATTCTGCTGTTGATGCAAGTTCCGTGGATAGTGTATGCGCTGGAACCGCTAATGGAGCTGATATATGCCTTGCTATTTCAACTTTTCGGAATTGTTTTTATTCCGATCTTCATTTTCTTTGTTGCGGTAGCGACAATGATTGGCTTGGTTTTTGGTCAATACGCTTTTATTACCGCACTTGTCAAAGAACGGGGAGAAACCCTTTCATCTTGGAACAAAATCTCCCTTTCCGTACCTATTCTCCGCTATTGGACGCTTTGGAGCCTGCTTGCAAACTCCACTCCAATTTCAGCGCTGTTGATGGTTGGTGGCTCGGTGATGTTTTGGGTGCTGGCATTGGTCGTCAGTCCACAGAGTCCGTGGGTGATGCTGTCGTTCGCCGTCAGCGTTGGCGCTTGGTTTACGATTGCCGAGCGGTTGTCAAACGGCGTGTGCAAAAGTTTGCATAAGATATGGGGCGTCGTGCTTCTTTGCGTGTTTGTGGTGTCGTCCACAGCCGGATATGTCACATTTTACCGTACGAAAAAGGACATCAAAGCGGAAAAGTCGATGTTGCAATCAGTAGGCATCCCAACCAGTCGGGAAGAGCTGAAACAGCATTTTTACCAGAGCAGGCCATTGAACACGGAATTCGTAAAACTCGTGGATCGCTACGCCGATAATAAAGAAAAACGCAGTTCAGATTGCCTGGTGTCCGCTTCGGATTACTATCGCCTGCCGGAGAGCAAACGGACGGAGCTCAAAGCCTATCTTGCCAGTGAGCTTTGCCGTGAAGATTTCAAGGATATCGATGCCTTGATCGAAACTGGCGAAAGTCTGAAGTACCAAATGAGTTTCCCTGATAATTTGTTAGAAACCTTATTGCTGCATTTGTCATTTTACCGTCCCGTCATGCGTTATTTCAGCTCTCGGATTGTTGTCGCGCTGGAAATGAACAATTCGGATGAAGCGATGCGGCTTTTCCGGTTATCAAACAAATTTCAAGAAAATGTGTTTCAAAGCGATTTTTTAGTTGGCGCAACAGTGGCTTTTGCATGTGAAGCTATTCGAGATGACAGCGTTGGTGCAATGCTTGGGAGCGGGCTTTTGTCCGAAGCCAATCTGCTGGAATTGTTGGAATTGAATCGAAATCGCGAGAAAAAACTCCGAGCCACGATGCAACATGGACTGCGCGGCGAAGCGTATTCAGTCATTGATTGCATCATTCTAGTGAATACTTCATTTTACGAATTCCGTTCGTGTATCCTAGATGCTGGCAAAAGCAAATTCGCAAAATTCCTATTTCGAGGGAGTAGGACAGCTTTCCGACCCCGGCAAGTTTGTGGACGGAGGCGGCTCTGCAGCGTTATCTGCTTTATGCCATGCGTCACCAGCGGGCGATTGTACAGTATTTTGACGACCCCGCACCCAATCGTGAAGCCTTGCGTGACAAGTTGAAGCAGGAACTTGCGACGCATCAATTTTACCTTGAAAAATGGCTTCTATTTTCGGATTATTCAAGGTTTGAACAACGCCTACAGAGATCGCTAACCGTCAGTAGGATGACCGACCTCGGCTTACAAATCGAACTGTTCCGCCTCAACCACGGGCATTTGCCGGAATCGCTGGACGAACTCGGTGTAAAACTCCCAGTGGATGCCCTGAGCGGCGAACCGATTCGCTACATCAAAGGGAAAGTTAAGGTTTGGGTTCGGGAAGACTTGAAAACAGTCTCACATGAGCTTCCCGGCTGGCAACTTTCCGCGCCGGGAAGTAATTTTGGTCGAACATCGGATCAACAGGAAGAACACATGCGCGATACCTTCACGGTTATCACTCAATGGCCCGTGCCACCCGCCCCGGAACCTCCGGAAACCGACGACGACCAATCTGATTTTTTCATCGAACCGTAATTTGAGTACGATCACCCCGGGTGCCTGTACCTAAAGCCGTCCCGCTCCGCAGCAGGGCAAATTTGCCCGACCCGTCTGGCAGGGGCTATGCCATGTTCAGCCGCTTTAGCGGCGACATCGTTTGAGTACGAGCACCCGGGGTGATCATACCTAAACCAAGTCGAAAAAGAAACCCCATCCTTCCTTGTTGGAAGAACGGGGTTTTGAGAAGGCAGGTCTTTAGGACCGTCAGCTTATCGGGCGTAGTACTCGATAACCTTGGTGATTTCGACGTTCAATGGGATTTCCTCGGGAAGTGGCTCGTGCACGATGGTGACCTTGCACGTATCTTTGTCCTTTTCCAGATAGGGCGGGATGACAGCGTCGCTCACCTTCGCGATTTCGGCGATTTTGGGTGAGCGTTCTGCATTGATGGTGACCACTTGGCCGGGCTTCAGGCGATAGCTGGCGCGATCGACGATCTTTCCGTCAACCAGCACGTGGCGGTGTGAAACAACCTGGCGTGCCGCGAAGATGGTCGATGCCAAACCGGAGCGATAGACGACTGACATCAGGCGCATTTCCAAATTGCGGAGCAACTTGTCACCAGTGATTCCTTCGCCGCGCTTGGAGCTTTCATAGATGAAGCGGAGCTGATGCTCGGTCAAATCATAGAACTTACGCAACTTCTGCTTTTCGAGAAGCAATTCGCCGTAGGTGGAAAGCTTGCCGCGACGCCTGGTTGGACCATGCTGACCAGCTGGATAGGCTCTTGGGCTGGAACTTGTCTCGGTACCATCGGCGGATTTGCGAACTTTCGTATTCGTTGGGCAATTCGGCATTCCCCAAAGGCACTGACCTACGCGACGGCACAACGTGTGCTTCGCACCCTTGACACTTGGTTTCTTGGCTGCATCTGCCATTGTCTTATCCTCTTGTCTTGCTTTCCACTACCGCGATGTCAACTGGCGCCGCCTGTCAACTTAACACGTAATCATACCTAACGACAACGTTTTCCACATGGCTTTTTAACCACTGGAGGCGACTAACCGCGAAGAAAAAGTTAAATAATTTAATGCATTATCTCACTTTAGCAAGTTTTAAGGCTATATTTTGACCAAGTCAAGTATGTCAGGTACATAACAACCACAAAATCGGAACATATCATGCAAAAATATCCCGACAATCTCTGGACGACGCCGGAAATCTGCTCCCTCAATAGAATCCCAGCAAGAGCAACACTACACCCATACCCGACACAGCAACTCGCACTCAATAGATCGCCGAAGGAATCTCCTTGGTACATCTCGCTCGATGGAGATTGGAAATTCCAATTGGTCGATAACCCATGCCACAAAACCGCAGAAGATTTCATCTCGCCAAAATTTGACGTTTCGGGATGGGAAGACATCTATGTTCCAGGCAATTGGACGACTCAACGCTTTGACAAGCCCTGGTACACCAATGTGCTCATGCCTTTTGACAACTACCCGCCCAATGTGCCCGAAGACAATCCGACGGGATTGTACAGATTGGATTTCAAGCTTCCCAAGGATTGGCGCGGCAGGCGCGTCGTCATCCACTTCGGCGGCGTAGAATCTGCATTTTACGTCTTTTTGAACGGCCACTTCGTCGGCTTTGCCAAAGATTCCCGCACGCCTTCGGAGTTTGATTTGACTCCCTACTTGCAAGCAGCTGGCAACACCTTGGCAGTCAAGGTCATTCGTTGGAGCGACGGGAGTTTTCTCGAGGATCAGGATCATTGGTGGATGGCTGGAATCCATCGGGAAGTCTATCTGACCTCGACAGAAGACGTTCACATCGCAGACGTCTTCGCCCATGGCACTCAAGAGGGCGACCTTACCCTCGAACTCAACGCCTCCTTCAACGGCAAGCAACCGCAGCCAAACTGGGCATTCGTCACAAAACTCTTCGACCAAAACCAGGAGGAAATCGAAGAGGGCGCCTCCGAAACTCAAATTCCCCCATCTCTCGGAGCTGGCGCGGGGAATCGGGGGAACCGATGCGAACTCAAGCTCAAGATCCAAAATCCAAAACCATGGTCTGACGAAACTCCAAACCTGTACACGCTACTCGTTGGACTCAAGAATCCAGAGGGCAATATCGTCGAATGGACCTCAACGCGAATCGGATTCAGAACGATCGCCATCAAGGACAGGCAGCTCCTTATCAACGGAAAACCAGTCCTCTTCAAAGGAGTCAATCGTCATGACTTCCACGAACGCTTTGGAAAAACCGTTCCCCGTGAAACGATGCTCCAGGACATCCATCTGCTGAAGCAGTTCAATTTCAACGCCGTCAGAACGGCACATTACCCCAACGATCCGTATTGGTATGACTTGTGCGATGAATTCGGCATCCTGCTGATTGACGAAGCCAATATCGAAGCCCATCACTACTACGGCAACCTCTGCGACGATCCGCGCTGGACAAATGCTTTCCTCTATCGTGGGATCAACATGGTTCAAAGAGACAAGAACCACCCTTCGGTCATCCAGTGGTCATTGGGAAATGAAACGGGCTTCGGCACCAACCATACTGCCTTGGCAGGATGGATCCGCAAAAAAGATCCATCGAGACTGATCCATTTCGAAGGCGTGCTGACGCCATTTAGGCAGGGATTCTGCGGCTGGCCGGACAATGTCGGAATCGATGCCACCGATATCATTGCTCCCATGTACCCGGATATCAAAAATCTGGAGGATTGGTCCAAAAACTCAAAGGATCACCGTCCGCTTATTCCATGCGAATACTCCCATGCAATGGGCAACAGCAACGGCAATCTCAAGGAATACTGGGATGCATTCGAAAACCTTCCTGGGTTGCAGGGGGGCTACATTTGGGACTGGGTCGATCAGGGACTCCTCAACCTCGATGACCAGAACCGGGAGTATTGGTCCTACGGCGGTGACTATGGAGATACCCCAAATGACAAGAACTTCTGCATCAACGGCATGATTTGGCCAGACAGGACTCCGCACCCCTCCATGTACGAATTCAAAAAGCTGGTACAACCGGTAAAAGTCACCCCGATCAGCCTCAATCAACCAGCATTCGCAATCAAGAACAAACGATGGTTCACAACGCTCGACGACCTCGACGCCTCTTGGACGCTCTCAACAGGTCAACGAACGATTCAGGAAGGCGCAATCAACCTCGATAACGTTCAGCCGCAAGGCGAGATCACCTTCACCATCGACGACCTGCAGATGCCTGAACTCCTCCCGGGAGAAGAAACATTCATCACCTTCTCGTTCAAACTCAAGCACGATGCAGATTGGGCGAAGGAAGGGCACGAAGTCGCATGGGAACAAGTGATGATGCCGTTCTCGGCGCCACCAGATAGGCCGGCATCGCCAGAAGGAAGACTTCAACTCAAAAAGTCAACACCGACAATGGAAGTCGTCGGAAGGCATTTCAAGCTCCAGATCGACAGAACGCTGGGACGCATAAAATCGTTTTCCTGGAGGGACAAGGCACTGATCCTCGATGGACCAAAACTAAATCTCTGGAGAGGGGTGACTGATAACGACGGGGTCAAGGCTTGGTCAGGGCAGCACTGGAAGCCACTCGGAAAGTGGCTCAAGGCGGGAATTGACAAGCTGAAGCTGAAAACCGTCACGTGCGATGTGGAAACGATTGATGGTGGAGCAGTCGTCGCAGACTTCTGCAACATCTGGACTGGAACTGACGAAGATGCTCCGATCTGCCACCAGCACAGGTACCTGATTCTGCCAGACGGCGAAATCCTCGTCGAAAATCTTGTTACCATTGACGGCAAGCTGCCCGATTTGCCGAGGGTCGGTGTCACCATGACTCTTGCTCCCGCCTTGGAGAACCTGACTTGGTTTGGCAGGGGACCGCACGAAAGCTATATCGATCGCAAGGCTGGTGCCAGGCTTGGCGTCTTCCAGGGAACCGTTTCGGAGCAATATGTCCCGTATGTGATGCCTCAGGAGCATGGCAACAAGACCGATGTCCGTTGGATGGCATTGGAAGCTGGTCCCGATGACGCTGGTCTCCTATTCCAAGCCGAAAACCGGCTTCTGGAGTGTTCGGCAAGCCACTTTACGCCGGATGATCTCTTCAAGGCAATGCACATCAACGAACTCGACCCAAGAAGCGAGGTCTTCGTCTATCTGGATTATGCACAACGAGGACTCGGAGGAGCTTCCTGCGGTCCTGATACACTGCCTAAATACAGGCTGCAACCAGGACTCTACAGCTTCTCGTACCGAATACGACCCTACACGGCGAACTAAGGAGCCGTCCAAGGGCGTTTATTCCCCTATAATCTTCACGAGCACTCGCTTGTTGCGCTTGCCATCTAGTTCGTAGTAGAAGATTTGTTCCCAGGGACCCAGGTCGAGTTTTCCATTGGTTACTGCGACGACGACTTCGCGGCCCATAATCGTCCGTTTCAAGTGTGCGTCTCCATTGTCCTCGAAGCCATTGTGCTCATATTGCGAGTATGGCTTTTCGGGCGCCAGCTTTTCCAGCCAGCGCTCGAAATCCTGATGCAAGCCGCTTTCATTGTCATTGATGAAAACCGAAGCCGTGATATGCATCGCATTGCATAGAAGCAAGCCTTCCTTGATGCCGGATTCGGCCAGGCAGGCCTCGACCTGTGGTTGGATATGCACAATCCTGCGACGCGCGGGGACATTGAACCACAATTCTTTGCGATAGCTCTTCATCGTCAATTATCCCTCCAATGAGAACACGCCGTTTTCATCCTTGCCCACGATTCCTTCCGGAGTCTGGACATGAATGATGATTCCCGCTTCGTTGATATCAAACGTATCCAGGAAATCAAGCGCTGTTTCCATGCTTTCAGTCTTGTACTTGAATAGACGGTTGAATTCACCAGTCTCGCTTGCAATATCTTCGGTGCCCAAGTCCTCGATCTTGACATGCTTGTCAGCAGACAATTTTGCCAAGTCAGGCAACTCAAGCTTAACCTCGGGTTCAGTCGATACCTTGAAATA
>DBPZ01000026.1:65211-66681 GCA_002305655.1 Lentisphaeria bacterium UBA1407
CGTGATGTAGGACAGCTTTGACAGCGCCGTCGTCGCTTCCTGAACAGTTGGGAACATATACGCGACGTACTTGAAGTGCTCTGGATCGGCGCTGGCGGCATCCCAGAATTCCTTCTGTAGCCTGCCTTTGCCTTCAAAGAACTTCGCAAATGGATCCTTCTTGCTTTTCCTGCTGGTGATGATGACTGCCAGTCCCGCGACAGCTGCGATGACCGTGATGATCACTGTCTTCTTCAGCTTTTCCGCTTTGATATCCGCCTGTTTCTTGGCTTCCTTGGCGAGCTCGTCTTCCCGGGCTTTAGCTTCCTGAGCTTGTTTAGCTAGCCTTGCTTCTTCTTCGGCCTTGGCCTTTGCGGCAGCTTCCGCCGCCCTTTCCGCACGCGCTTCCTCGGCTGCCTTTTGTTCTGCCGCAGCCACTGCGGCGGCTTCCCTTTCAGCCTTTTCCTTTTCGGCCGCTGCGATCCTGGCTTTTTCATCGGCGATTTGCTTGGCCATAATCGCCTCTGGGTTCAAGCGTTCGCCAGGGGGCATTACCTGTTGAGCAGCCAGCAGCGATTCGATCTGGCGGTCAATTGCATTCCGCTCAGCCGCCTTGGCACTCTCGGCCTCGCGGCGAGCCTTGTCATCAAGTCGCGTCTTTATTTGTGTAATTGCCAACTTCAGCAACGCATCTGTTGCCAACCATTCGCCGCCCAAGTACGTATATCCAGCATTTTCATTCTTCTGAACAGCATCGGCCACCAAGCGGGATGTAACCTCTGCACGCTTGTCACGTGAATACTCCGAACGTTTCTGATTCAATTCCGCAACGTGCGCAGCAATGAATTCCTTCCTCTTGAGTTCGGTCGCATCCTTGTCAAACTTCAACAGTTCCATCTCGTTGCCATCAACCACCTTGATGTCCTGGAGACGAATCGCGGTGTTTCCGACCCTGATGTAAGGACCGACCTTGCCGCGGAAATACCCCTCGATCATATGGGGAATATCAGGATTGCCACTGGCATATGCGACCTGGACTTTCTCGCCAGTCCTGTAGAGTGGGTAAGTCTTTTCAGCCAAAGACTTCAGTTCCGCCTCGCTAGGTATCGGCAAATCCTTGTCCAGCTGGGCGTTCAGCGCTGCTTCGCTGCCCTTCAAGGTCTCGGTCAGGTCAATTGCCGCTCTCTTCGGAACCAAGACAATATCCTTGACCTCCTTCAAGTATAATCCACGCAATTCCTCAAGTATCGCGGCTTCACTTTTTGACGTCAATGACTTGGGTTGCGAACGCAAGTATTTTGTCGACACTCGACGCAATGCCTTCAGGCGCTCAACCGATTGAGGAGCCTCGATTATCGCTTGAGAGTACAATAGCGAACAAACAAAAAAACATATCCCGAAAAATGTCCAACGTTTGATCATTTCACTATCCTGATTAATGATACGAGGCACGCTACTTAACGCAATAATCTAAAAAAAGCAGTTGAAATC
>DBPZ01000024.1 GCA_002305655.1 Lentisphaeria bacterium UBA1407
CCCGCGTGGATTGCGGACGTCCAGTCCGCGCCTAAGACTTTGCGCCGTAGGCGCACGACCATGCTTAACCCCGGGCTTCAGCCCGGGGACAGGATGCCCCCATGCCGGGGCGCCTTGTAAAGGCGCTACAGAAGGCTGACGCATTTCAATTCAGCAACATGGTTAACGGAATAAAATTTATAACCATTTGAAAATCAATCAATAAGGAACAAAATCCAGTTTCAACTGCTTTTTTTTAGAGTGAATCAGTGCTTTCGCCGTCTTCTTCGCTTCATATTCGAGGCGACTTCCGGGGGCGGAAGGCGATTGGCGATTTCCGGATCCCAATCAAGGGTTTTGACGAGGAGTTGCAGGAGCAGTCTTCCGTACTTGTATTCCCGATGCCTGTAGAATCTTGGCGCCAACTCGGAACTCAAAGCGGGAATCAACAGGAGAATTTCCTTGACGCGAATGGCATAGAGCCTCGGCAAGACAAAGCTGCTGAAGAATTGCCGGACCACCCTGAGGCAGACCGCGCCGCCATCGCCCAACAGGATGGCGTCCTCGTCATCCTCCGTAATCGGGCGCAACGCCCTCAAAGCAACGGGCAAAACAACGGTAGCCAAAGCCAAGGACCTGGAGTGCGAATAGTTGCCTGACGCGACTTCTGCATCGCGTGTCTTTAAAAGACGACGCACCAAAACCCCGTCCTGCTTGGACCAAATCTCTTCCAGGTCAGGCCAGAAATACGTCAGAAAACCATAGTCGTGGAAAGCAGTCAAAATCGCAAGGGAACGCCCCGTGAACAGAATCTTCAGCAGTTCCTCGTAGAGCCGCGCTGGCGAAGACATGGAAATCATCGCCTTGTTCGCCTTCAGCGCGGCAGCCGTGGCAGGATGCAACTTAAAACCATGCAGCCCAATCAGCTTCAGGGCACGCAACATGCGCACAGGATCCTCGATGAAACGCTCCTCGGGATTGCCAATGACACGAACAACCCCAGCCTTCAAATCCTTAAGCCCACCAGTCATGTCGATGACACCTTTCCTGCCGACAACGTCCAGGTAGAGCGAATTGACCGTAAAGTCACGCCTGCTGGCATCGTCTTCCATGGTGCCATACTCGTTGTCGTTCCAAATCATCATCCCGTCATCGTCATCGCGCCCTTTGCTTTCTTCATGCGATGGCTTTCTTCGGAATGTGCTGACCTCGAAAATCTCATCGCCCATCCTGACTTGCGCGAGCTTGAATCGACGCCCGATGACAATGCATTGACGCCGCCCGAAGACCGACCTCACCTGCTCGGGGGTCGCATTCGTGGTGATATCCACGTCTTTCGGGATGGATCCGAGGAGCAAGTCACGAACCGCTCCGCCGACCACGTAGGCCTCAAACCCGTTTTGCACGAGTCTGGTGGCCACCTGGACGGCAGCGGGACTGATCTTGTCTCGGAGATTCTTTTTGGCCGTCATGGTGCTACTTGAAAAGTTCCAGTTGGACTGGCGGAGGATGGATGATGGCTGCGACAGGAGCAAAAGTGCGCCTATGCTCGGGACAAGGTCCGAACTTCCGCAACGCATCCAGATGCGCATGCGTCCCGTACCCCTTGTGCTGCCCGAATCCGTACGCCGGATAATCCTGGTCGAGCTTGCGCATCAGTTCGTCACGGTACGTCTTCGCCAGGATGCTGGCAGCGGCAATGCTGGCGGATTTGGCGTCCCCCTTGACGATAAACTGCGCAGGAACGGGAAAATCAGGAACCTTCAACCCGTCGACCAGAGCAAGTTGAGGTTGTGGTTCCAGTTGTTGGACGGCTTCTCGCATCGCCTGATGCGTAGCCCGAAGAATGTTGTAGCGATCAATCTCGGCGGCAGAACGGATCGCAAGCTTCCAGATGACGCGGGAATCGCTCTTGATCTCGGCGGCAAGCTGCTCGCGGTCGTCTTCGCCGAGCGCCTTCGAATCATCGACCGGCAACTCGAAATCCTCAGGCAAAATCACGGCGGCGGCGACAACCGGACCAGCCAATGGTCCGCGACCAGCCTCGTCAACACCGCATACCACCAAGCCAGACTGGTCAAGCCTTGCCTGACGCTCAAATACGAACATGTCCCGCTGCGTGTCGGACTTCGTCATGAGTCTTCAACATCCTGCCTAAACAAGGAAAAGGAGCCACGACATTAGCCGAGCTCCTTCCCGCAATGCTAAAGAGAAATAATTAGAAATAGCCCACTGGCATGCCAAAGGCAAACCAAGAGCTTTGTGTATATCTTAGTGGAGGCGCTTGTCCTTGACCTTGGCGGCGGCACCGACTTTACCACGGAGGTAGTAGAGCTTCGCACGGCGAACGCGACCTTCGCGGATAAGCTTGAAGCTGGCGATGCGCGGCGAGTGAATCGGGAAAATGCGCTCGACGCCTTGACCATGGCTGACGCGACGCAGGGTGATGGTCTCGGCAATGCCGCCACCGTCACGAGCGATCACGATGCCCTCGAACTCCTGAATACGTTCCTTGCCGCCTTCGATGATCTTTACGCCAACCTTGACCGTGTCGCCGATGGAGAAAGACGGAACGTCCGTCTTCAGGTTTTCACGCCTCAGCTGCTCAATCAAGCTCATTCCCGGATTCTTTGCTTCGTTGTTTTCCATTGGTTCACCTGTATTCCTGTTCATCCTTGACCAAGCAGATCGGGACGGCGGCCCGAAGTACGGACATAGCGCTGCTCCAACCGCCATTGCTTGATCTGTTCATGGTCCCCGGACAGGAGCACGTCCGGCACTCTCATTCCACGATACTCAAATGGGCGCGTGTATTGCGGATACTCCAACAACCGCTCATCGCCACCAAACGATTCCTCTACGGACGATTCGTCATCACCAAGGACACCCGGCAACAACCGGACTATCGCATCGCACATCACGACGGCGGCAATAGCCCCATTCGTGAGAACGAAATCCCCAAGCGACAACTCCTCGTCAAACAATACCTGCCTGGCCCGCTCGTCAACACCCTCGTAATGACCGCATACCAAAACGATATGACCCATCCGAGAAAGACGAACCGC
Source organism: Lentisphaeria bacterium UBA1407 (assembly GCA_002305655.1). Lineage (GTDB taxonomy): Bacteria > Verrucomicrobiota > Lentisphaeria > Oligosphaerales > Oligosphaeraceae > UBA1407. The sequence goes on from DBPZ01000024.1 coordinate 3,045, forward strand.
ATCTTCCTGCGTGAACCTGCGACCCTGGGGGGTCATCAACACCACGTGAGCATCCTCATCAGCGATGTCCTCGACACATTCAAACAACGGCTCAGGCCTTAATACCATCCCGCATCCCCCGCCATACGGCGTGTCGTCAACAGTGCCACGACGGTCGTGTGAATACTTGCGCAAATCAACCGTGTTGATCTCCACAAGCTCAGACTTCCTGGCGCGACCCATGATCGAAACACAAAGAGACGACTCGCATATCTCGGGGAACAAGGTAACAATATCGAACCGCATAGTTGATGCTACCTCGCGAGCCGTAACTCGTCAATCCAATACATCCACGGTCATCCGAAGACCAATCCGACCGCCGGCGCCGCTTACCAGCAACCGCAATGCCGCAATTGTCTTCCCGCTCTTGCCGATGATCTTCCCGATGTCAGGCTTGTCACAACGAATCTGAATCACGCTCAAGCGCTCCTTCTCCAACGTCGAAACGGTAACCGTATCGGGGTTGTCAACCAGGGCACGGGCAACGTAAAGGACGAAATCTTCCAATCCCTGGCGCGTAACCTTGGATGGAACCGATTCCTGAACCTCAACTTCCTCGGCCTGATCTGCACCTTCGCCAGGCTGAATCGCGTCCAGGTCTGAATCGCCAGACCCACGAACCGGCGCATCGGGAACGACCTGGTCGTCAGTGCCCGCATTAGCCTGGCTGCCAAACATTTTTTTCCAGAATGAGAACGTCATAGCCCTACTGCCAACAATGGTTATGCCTGCGTTTCAGCTGTTGCTGCTGCTGCGGTAGCACCGCCCAAGGACTTGCCTTCGCGAGCGCGCTTGATGATGGCATTGACCGTGTCGCTGACCTGGGCGCCGCGGGGCAGCCAGTAGTCAACACGCTCCAAATCAATCTTCTCGTTCTCGTGACGGGGATCGTAGAACCCAATCACTTCGATAAAGCGACCATCACGGGGGCTGCGGCTGTCCGCAACAACAATACGATGGCAAGCTTGATTGCGCTTGCCAGTACGACGAAGTCTTATCTTGACCGACATACCTTTTCCTTACTACAACGTGCCTACAAAATGACTGACTTTGATAAAATAATATGAAGAGCTTAATATATCCCGTGAAATGGATAAGGCAAATCATCGGAACGGATTTTTCCAGCCATTTTCCAATTAGGCTTGCCCGCTCAAGTGCTTTTGGAGTTCACGCTGGAAGAAAATGATGTCCTTCTGGGTCGGTTTTTCGGAATCATCATCAGGAATGACCTGCAATCCCCTGGCTCCCACCTCCCATTTTGCGGTTGCGCCCGAGGCAAACGCGACGCTTCCGGAAAGCTGAACGCCAGGCCTCATCACCTTGTCAATTTCGACGGTCGTTGGCGATGCCTCCTCTTCCCTCTTCAGTTGCTCCTGGTATTTCCTGACGGCATCCTGAAGTTGTTTCTGGAAGATTTCCAAGTCTTCGTCGCTGGGTTCCTCCGAGTCTTCGTCCAGGTTATAGCCCAATCCACGTGGTCCCAAGAACCAGATCCCTGATGCGCCCGAGGCAAATTTGACCTTGCCGGAAAGCTGCGATCCGGCAAGCGGGACCTCGTCGATTGTGACTGGCGCCTCGTCGTCCTCTTCATCCTCGCCGTCCAACGGCTTATTGGCAGCACTTTTGCGGACGAAGTCAGGCATCGCACGAACGTCCTTTTCGTCCTCTTCCTCGTCTTCGAACTCCTCATCCGATTCCTCGGCATGAATCGGCATGGTCGCCTCGGCTTTCGGCTTCTGGACTTGCTTGTCCTGCTTCTCCCAGTCGACGTCAAGCCCCATCGCGACCATCCGGAGCTCGAAATAGGTCATCTTGATATTGAAATCCTTTGCCAAGGCAGATTGGACATCGGAGAGCGAGACACCCTTGTTCAGCTGTTCCGCAATAAACTCGTCGCGTTCCTTGTTTGTCATAGTTCTACATCCATGCAAGTTGTTATGCAGCCGTCGCCGATTATCGTTCCGCCTCGGCGACGGCATGCGTCAAATGCCCTTTTCAAGGGGCATTGGTCTCAGGTCAATGGGAGGCTTGCGGCGGCCGCGGCTTGTCCATGCCGCTTCTCGCGCTCGTCGGGTTCGTAGAAGTGGATGTTCGCCAATTCGGGGAATTCTTCCTTGAGGACCTTCTTGGCCAAGTCGAGGATGATCTGGCCGCCTTCGCCAGTAACAACGCGTCCCAACACCTCGACATGCTTGATCGGCTTGTAGAAATCAGCATAATGGGCGATGGTATAGGCCAAGTAGACGCCGATGGTCTCGTAGATCTTGCGCGCCCTTGGATCGCCCTTGTGCATCAGCTCCTGAACCCTAGCAAGCCTCAGCGGGAACGCCGCCGGGTCAATGTCGGGCATCTCGATGCCGGCCGCGTAGATCAGGCGTGCCACGGCCTGTTGCGAGAAGTAGTTGGCTCCGACGCCGAAGTCCCGGGACCATTCGTCAACCGCCGCCTTGGGATTGTAGTCCACCGGCGCGAAGGCAAGCTCGTTCATCCAGCCCTTGACCATCATGTTTTCATCGACGTATCCGCCTGCCAGCGACGAACCCATCGCCAATCCGAGGACCGCGCCCTCGCCCAAGGCGATCGAACCCGCCAGGGCGGTCACGTCACCATCGTTTTCCAGGCGGAGCGGAACGCCCCACTGCTTGGCGATTTCCTTGAAGATAGGAGCCGCTTCGGCATCGAACCGTTCACGCGGGGTGATGCCCCTGAAGAGCGATGCGACCCTGACGCGTCCATCGACGTACACGCCCGCCGAACTTCCGCCGATCGCTTCGACTTTCGCCTTCGGATCGATCGCCTTGATCGCCTTTTCCGCTTCCTTCAGGATCCAATTGATGGCATCGTAGTGGTATTGGATGTTGGTTTGGGGCCTGGGATCCCAAACATATTCTTCGCTGAGGACGGGTTCGCCGTCTGCCTTCAGCGCCAACTTGCCGTCCTTGACCACGGCGACTTTGCGGTCGCTGGCGCCAAGGTCGAACCCGATTCTCCAGCCCTTCCAATCCAGCTTGACGGCCATTCCCGCGCCATCGCTGGACTTCGGAACGTCGCTGGGCGTCGGGGCATGGACGATCTGCATTTCCTTTTCGTAGGTCTGTGTGCCCCAGAACTCCGCGTCAAAACGCCTGATTCCAGTTGTGCTGTAGCAGGCCTCCAGGTAGCTGACCAGTTCCTTCGGCCCATGGATCGTGACTTTCCAGCCGCCAAATTGCCACAACAAAAACTTCAATGTGCGTTCGATGTAGAAGAAATTCGCCGCCGCACGAGGATGACGCATGTCAAAGATCCGCGTGTCAAAACGGGAGATCTTCCCGCCGTCGCGTTCTACGGCAAAGATGAATGGAATCGCACAACCTGAAGCGTCAACCTCAGCGAGGAAAGCACGGTTGGACAGGACAGGCGGCCTGAAATCAGGATCCAATGCAGGTACGGTCTTGGGGGCAACCAATGTGAAGACTTCTTTCATTACTTTCGTTCTCCGTGGCTTGTTGTGTTTGTATGTTTTGCTACTACATCAAGGTAAAGTTGCTTAAGGGTCGTTCAATAATTAAGGCAACAGTTCCGGAATTGTTGCGAGCTGTTTTCCCCCCTGTCCTGAAAGGCAGCCAAAAGAAACCGCAATGCAAACTTAATTATTGAAAGTCTCCTTAGTTCTCGTTATTCCAAAGTCGATGCGGGTACATGCCCAGCGCCGTCAGGTCCTTGAGTCGTTCCTTCACGATAGCCCTGTCCTCGGCGTAGGTCATTCCGAACCAGCGATCCGTGGTCTCCAATACCTTCACCGTGATTTCCTCACGCTGGATCAAGGTATCGACAACCGTTGGGATATAGTATTCGGCCTTCAAATCCTTGCATCCACGTTGCCAGAATTCGGCGAAGAGCCTGTCCAAACGCCTGAAAATCGTCGGATGAAAACCCCAGAAGTTCATCGATGCCGTTTCACGTCCCGTCAACGGGATGAATCCGTGTCCATCCTCGGTGAGGCAACGAATTTCGCCATCGATGCTTTCGATTCCCTTTCTCTCAATGACGCTGGCAAGAATGCCCTCGCGGGTCTTTTCGCAGATGCCCCTGGAGACGGTTCCGTTGGCGGAAAGCGTCTTGTTGAGCTCAAACCCAACCATCCCGTAGCTGGCGGGATCGCACTGCGGAGAACTGAGGAATTGCGCCATTAATTCGTATGACGTGGAACCATAGTAATCATCGGCATTGATTGCCGCAAAAGGCTCGTTGATCGCATTCCTGGCGCTCCAAATGGCATGACCAGTGCCCCAAGGCTTCACGCGCCTGCCGGGACATTGAACCCCGCCAGGCAAAACCTTCATGTCCTGGACGACATACTCAACGTCAACCTTCCCAACAAGACGATCCTGGAAATGAGCCTTCAGATCGTCCTCCAAATCCTCGCGTATGATGAAGACAACCTTCCCGAATCCAGCCTTCCATGCATCGTAAACCGAATAGTCAAGGACAAACTCGCCGTCCGGTCCAACTGGATCCATCTGCTTGATGCCCGCTCCATATCTGCTGCCCAAACCCGCAGCCAAAACCAGCAATGTTGGTGATGACATTTTCAACTCCTCAATCTACAATATCAAAACGAGAATTTCGACGGCATGTCATGGCCTACCGTCTCGCCGCCTCCACGGCCTGCCTGGCAAGTTCGCCAATGCCTTCCCAGTCGCCTTTTTTCACCAGATCCGACTTGGCGATCCAGGTTCCTCCGACAAAGGCGACCTGCGGAAGCGCAAGGTAGTCCTTCATGTTGGCGATCGTCACGCCGCCAGTCGGGCAAAAACCGATTCCTGTATGGCCGTAGGGACCGATGAGCGCCTTCAGCATGGGGACGCCGCCTGACGCCTCTGCCGGGAAGAATTTCAGCATCTTGCACTTGAGTTCCAGCGCCCGTTCCACGTCGGAGGGTGTGCACACGCCTGGCGCAAAGGGAAGTCCTTGGCGCTGTGCTGCACGGACAACCACTGGATTGCATCCAGGCGCCACTGCGAATCGCGCTCCTGCCTGGATGGCTCTGTCAACCTGATCCGCAGTCAGCACCGTCCCGGCTCCCAGCAGCAATTCGGGGAAGCGCTTTGACGCGGCTTGGATCACATCCGCCGCCGCCTCCGTCCTGAAGGTAATCTCCGCAACCGGCAATCCGCCAGACAGCAATGCCTCGCAAAGACGCAAGCCATTGTCAACATCGTCAACGGCAACCACCGGAACAACACCAAACTTACGCAATTTATCAAACATATCGCTCCTAAGAACCTGATGGCACGAACCATGTCACAGTCTCGAACCCGAATACAGGGCGGGGACTTTAGGAATAGTAAATATATAGTTGGGGTTTCGCGAAATCAAGTGCAGTCAAAATGACGTGCCAATTCCTCGTTGACCACCTGCAAGCCTACCCGCTCCGCCCATTCAACGCATTTGTCCGTGTTGTTCCAGACGTCTTTCGGAGAATGGGCATCGCTGCAGACAACAACCTTGACTCCAACCTCGCCGGCAACATCCCAGAACTTCCGCAACGGATAGAGATGCCTCATTTCGCCTGAATCCTCGATCATCGGCTTCCGCAACCCATAGCCATTGATCTCCAAGGGAATGCCAGCCGACGCCGCCGCCTCGCAAATCGCCTTGGAGCAGGCGTCCGCCTCCGAAGTCCAACCCTTATAGCAAACGCCAAAAACATCCGGATGCGCCCAAAACAAGAACTTCCCGCTCGAAATCCCCTCAATAAGATAATCAGTATAATCCCAAAGAAGCTTATCATCCATCGAGCGACCGTACAACCCGACCCATTCCCCCTTGCTCAGGTAATGGTGCGCCGCACCTATTAAGTACTTGCATCCCCACTTGCCAACCAATTCGTCCATGAAAAAATTCATGTGTTCGGGATCGTATTCGCACTCCATTCCCATGATAATCTTCAGTTGCGGAAACTCATCTTGCGCCTGGCGGATCCATTCCACATACTGGGGGAGTTGTTCAATGTCCATCCGAACGCTGCTCCAACGCGCCACCGGATAAGGCGTGTGGTCGCTGAAACCCAATACCATAACGCCTTGCTCGACGGCCTCCCGGCAATAGTCCGCGGGAATCCCGTCAGCGTGCTTGCATAAACGCGTGTGAGTATGAAAATTGATCCGTTCCATTGTCCTTGAACGCTGAAATTTCTGAGTTTTGGTGAAAAATACGAAAAATGAACTAATGTAATTCAAGAAAAGATTGTGGCAAGGAAAGGGGGCAGAGTTCTTTGGGAGCCGTTCCACTCGTACAACAAAAGGGGCAAGGGTCGTGGTTGCTAGATCAAGTATATGGATGTTGAGATTGGCGTGTGTCGCCTGCATGGCACTGTCATTGATATCATTTGGACAAGCGAACAGCTTCGAGAGCATCGAGAAGACATCCGCGTCCTTGCAGAAATACCTGGAAGATGGGTATTGGAAGCGCAATGCCGAGGTGCCGCCACTGACCCGGGACATCCTGATCCAATCCATCGAAGCCGCAAGGACATTCTACCTCAACCAGCAAAAGCCGGCAGGCAACTTCACATACCTCCTGGATATCAGTACGGGAATGGTGGACGATGATGACAACCAGGTCCGCCAGGCCGGGGCACTATGGGGACTCTCCTGCCTCAACAGGGATTTCTTCAATGAACCAACAAGAAGGGCGGTCCTGCTCGGATTCGACTTCTTCATCAACAACGTCAAAACACTCCCAACAGGCGAAACAGTCATCACCTACCCGGGCGAAAAAAACCTGAACACCGGCACAGTCGCCCTCTTCTGCCTGGCCCTGACCGATTTCCTCGCTGGACAGGACAAGTACCTGGACCAAAACACAAAAGACAGGTTCAGAAGACTCCTATTCACGCACGTCAACTTCCTCAGGTCAATGGAATTGGATGACGGATCATGGTCCCGAGCATACGAACTCGCTTCAGGCATCAGAAAGCCAGTTCCAAGCTCGTACTACGACGGTGAAGCCCTGCTCGCATACTGCAAGATCGCACGGCAATTCAACAGGAAAGACCTGATCAGGAGAATCAACTTCGCACTCCCAAGGCTCATCCACAGGTATACAGTCCAAACATGGGAGCCCGACGGAGACCAGGAGCTCACAAAGGGATTCTACCAATGGGGTTCAATGTCCTTCGCGGAATACCTCGAAGCAGGATGGGAACCACACGCAAAACTCGCCGCGGACGCCGCGCTAGCACTCGCATGGTGGCAAATCGACGACAACCTGATCGAGACAAAACGCGGAAACGTGGCCTACGCAATCGAAGGACTCGCATCGGCATGGAGATGCGCCAACATCATTGGAGACAAACAGGCGCAGGACAGGCTGAAGCCACTGCTCGAAACAATCATGGCGCGGCTGACCCTCTGCCAATACAAAGGACCGCTGATGCAATACAACCCCTACCTGATGGGACTCAAAAACGTGCCCGAACAAGCATACGGAGGCATCACGGCGGCACCCAACAATCCTCTGGTGAGAATTGACAACGTCCAACACCAGGTCCATGCGATGCTGCTGATGCTCAAGTACCTCTACCCGGAAAAATAAAGCTACTGAAGGTAGTCGGCCGTGGCGACGACGTCAATGCCCGTGCCCGCGACGTTTGACAGCACAACGTCGCCAATCCTGACAGGCAACTGAACACGAGCGTTGTGAATGGCTTCCAAACAGGCAGCTATCGAGCCCTTCGGTATCGCCTCGGCAGTCTTGACGCTCAAAGGACGACGATGACCGGGAATCGGTATCAACGAGGTCACCATGCGACGGGGATCAACGCACTCCTGACGAGCGTACGTCACGCCGCGGGCGCAATCTTGACCATTCACGTCGGTCACAACCCCACCATCCAATATCGCCGTCAAGCGACAACCCTTGGGACACCCGATGCAAGTCAATTCATGCTTCATGTCAATTCCAAACCTTCTGTCACAACATCAATAGATCCATTGCAAAAACGATTTTCTTATAATATATTCATTGTTTCCGTTTTGTCTGACATTGTCGCCCCGAAAAGAATTAAAACCACATTTTTCCCTGGTGAACACGATGAAGTTATCTGTAATTATACCCGTCTACAACGAGGCGAGCACCATAGAAACGGTCATCGATGCAGTCCGAAACTGCGGTGTGCCAGACCTGGAAATCATCGTGGTTGACGATTGCTCCACGGACGGAACAGGAAAAATCCTGGACGACATGCCGCCGTCGCCGGACCTCAGGATCTTCCGCCACCCGCACAACAAGGGCAAGGGAGCGGGAATACGAACCGCCCAGGCCGCCATCACGGGAGACGTGGTCGTCATCCAGGACGCAGACCTGGAGTATTCACCAAATGAATTCCCCGCAATGCTCAAGCCGATCGAGGACGGCAAGGCGGATGCCGTGTTCGGATCAAGATACTCGGGACGAGAAATCCTGGTCGATACATTCTGGCACTACTTCGGAAACAAGATGCTGACCCTGTTCTCAAATATACTCTCCAATGTCAATTTGACCGACATGGAAACATGCTACAAGATGATCAAGGCCGACATCTTCAAGTCCTTCGAACTGGAATGCAATCGGTTCGGATTCGAACCGGAAATCACCGCAAAGCTCGCAAAACGAAAGGCCAGGATCTACGAAATCCCAATCTCATACGAAGCAAGACCATACGAAGAAGGAAAGAAAATCGGCTGGAAAGACGGAGTCGCGGCATTGTGGTACATCTTCAAGTACAATGTGCTTAAGAGATCATAATGGAAATCTAGTCCCATCGTGATTATATTATTGGTTTAGTTTTTCAGGCAAAATCCGACAGGTATCGTCGGAAATGGCAACAAGTTAGGAATTCAAGGAGAAAACGATGTTTAAGCGGAAATTGGCAGTGCAGATGTATTCTTTGCGGAACGAAATCGAAAAGCTGGGCATGCTCAGTGTCCTGAAGACGGTTTCCGACATCGGATTCATCGGCATCGAACCATGCGGCTTCGGCGACCTCTCGATCAAGGACTTCAAAAAGGCGGCGTCTGACCTGGGACTCGAAATCACCTCGTCACACAGACCATGGTGCAATGTCAACAATATCAACGAATCGATCGACCAGGCCGGCGAACTCGGACTCACAAGAGTCGTTTGCGGCTACGGACCAAAAGACTTCGAAAACCTCGACGCAATCAAGAAAACCGCCGAAGATACAAACATCATGATCGAAAAACTCGGCGCGGCAGGACTCGAACTCTTCCAACATAACCACTACTGGGAATTCGAAAAGATCGACGGCAAACTCAAGTACGACTACTTCGTCGAACTCTGCCCAAATATCAAATTCCAGCTCGATGCATACTGGTCCTCAAACTTCGGGGCAAACAACGCGGCCGACATGGTCAAGAAGTACTACGACCGGATCATCCTCCTCCACATGAAGGACGGAACGACCGAAAAGCCCGAACTCAACCCGAAAATCGTCAAGGGAACCTACGAGCAGAAAGTCCCGCTCCGCCCGCTCGGCGAAGGAAGACTCAATATCAAGGAAATCCTCGAAGCAGCACCGGAATCCATCGACAATGTGATTGTCGAACTCGACAACTCGCCCTATGACATGATCGTCTCCCTGACACGCTCATACATCTACATGAACCAGATGGGATTCGCTTACGGCAGACGATAAAAGCCCCGCTAGCTAAAATTAGTTCTTAACCCCAAAAAGCAGTTGACGCCATGGCACCAATGATTGCCATGGCGTCTTTTTTTTATTGGTGAAATGCATTGAAAAAGGGTTTTCATGTCAAGACAAGCAACTTCATTTTGGGTTGCGAACATTAGCCCCAACGGGGCGTGACATACTTAGCCCAGGGCAAGTGATCCGCAGGATCGCGCCCCCCTGGGTGAGCATGAAAAAGAATTGTGAGCCCTGACAGGGCGAGACATAAGCCAGAACGAAGCAGCCTATGCTTCTGTTTTCTCGGACAAATTTCCATCCCATTTTTTCACACTTCCGTACTCAAATGCCATGTGACATGCCCCATGAATACAAAACTGGGCAAAACGAAATCCCGCATTGGTTTGGAGTGAAGCAAACCGCTGGTTTTGCGAGGGAATCATCAGCGTCCTGGAGTTCCCATGCCCAGTCTCACGGGCTACATTTGTTCGACCCATTCGACCCCGTCCGACCTGCCTGTCCGCCGTAGCGCAAA
>DBPZ01000117.1:0-20749 GCA_002305655.1 Lentisphaeria bacterium UBA1407
GTGGTCGGGGGCACCTTGGGTGGTGTTGTGGCACCTTGGGTGACCGTACTCAGTGGGTCACTGGTCAAGTGGCTGAAAGTGGAGTACTTCTGGTCGGACGGGTCGGACGGGTCGGACGGGTCGGACGGGGCGGACGGGTCGGACGGGTCGGACAGGGTAGCTTTGTTGCAGAACACAATGGTTTTAAGTAGGAGCACCCGGGGTGCTCGTACTCAAGTTGCGGCAATGGTGAGGGTTAGGGCGCCTCATGGTTTTCGAAGTTGAAAACGGCAAAAAAGAACCGCGGTCAGAGGTTAAGTTGCTCTGTCCGCGGTTCGGATGTTTATGGCTGTGCTAGAGTCGGAGACTCAAGTGCGTTTATTTCAGCGGGATGGCGATGAAGAATCTTCTTGCCTGACCTCGCGTCTTTCTTTCAATCAGGAAAACGACGGTGTTGTTATGTGATTTTTTCAGCGCATCCGCCACTTCCCCGATGTTTTTAACGGGAACCCTATTTACCTCGAGGAGCACGTCTCCTTCGCGAATTTTATTCTCGTTGTTGCTGTTTGACTTTGCCACGGCGCCGCCATCCTTGATTTCGCCCACGACGACCTTGTCTTCAACGACTTCCAGTTCAAGACCAAGGCGATCCAGTTGCAGGTTGTCCTCGGGGCTGCTAGGCATGCGATTCGAATATGCACCGATATTTCGCTTTCCAGCAACCACATCCACGGTCACGGGCTTTTCGGCACGGATAATATCCAGCCGAATCTTGTCGCCTGGCTTGTATGCTGTTACCGCCAAAAGCAATTCACGAACGGAGTCCACAGGTTTGCCGCCGACTTTTTGAATCACGTCGCCCGCCTTTACGCCCGCCTTCAAGGCCGCCTCGCCTTCCAAGACTTCGCTGACGATGACTCCGTACTCGACGCCGAACTGCTCCTTCAACTCGTCGCTCATCTGCTGCATTGAAATACCCAGGAATGGGCGGTTGACCTCGCCATGGTCAACCAAGTCTGCGACAACCTGCTTGACCAGGTTGCTGGCGATGGCGAATCCCAATCCGATATTGCCTCGGGATTGTCCACCCGTCACGATGAACTGATTGATTCCGATGATTTCGCCTTTGATATTCAGCAAGGGACCGCCGGAATTGCCGGGATTGATCGGAGCATCGGTTTGGACATAGTTGTCAAATGTTGCCATGCCCATGTCATGCCGACCTTTTTGGCTGACGTTGCCGATGGTCACGGAGTGTTCCAGTTCGAATGGAGCTCCGATGGCGATTGCCCATTGACCGATCCTCAACTTGTCGGAATCCGCGAAGTCAAGGTATTTGAAGTTCTTTTTCTTTCCGCCTCCGACTTGGAGGACTGCCAGGTCGGATTCTTCGTCGACGCCCACGACTTTGACTGCATCCTTGTCTTTTTGCATATCGTAGATGGTTCCGTCTTCCAGTTTCACTGTTAGGAATTCAAAATCCTTGATCACATGATAATTGGTCACGATCATTCCGTCAGCCGCGATCAACACTCCGGAACCACTGCTGGGAACCAACTGCTTCTCTTCGCTACGACGGAATCGGCGCCCGCTACGCCCACTGCGCGGGAAACCGAAGAAATCAGGAAAATCTCCGAAGTCCCTTAGCGTTATCCCGCTGCTCCGATACTGCTTGTTCACAATAACCACAACTGCGGGACGAGCCTTCTCGACGACTTCGGCAAAGGCATCCTCGACCTGCATCGCAACCTTCAAGGCGTCAGAGCCAATCGCTTCAAAAGCGCCTAATACGCACATCGCAAAAACAAACAAAACAAGCGATTTCCGTTTCATCATCACGATTTCCTCCTTGTGATTTTTTATTTAACTGGAACCAAAATTAACGTTATTTCGGTAAGCATTTATGACCCCCTATCCATGATGTCAGTTCCAAGACAAAACACGAATTTGCTTTTTTTTGTGAAAAATTACCGTAAGGTCAAAAGCAAAAAACTATCGATTTCGTACTTAAAATGCATGTGACATGCCTTTTCCTGGCGGGTTTTGGAGGAAATGGGACTAGGACTGGGACTGGGACAAATGGGACGAATGAGCCCCATGTGACTGGAGTTTGGAACATGGGACGTTGGCGTTGGGTTTTATGGGCGTGGAGGTTCTGGGGCTGGACGGAGTCGGACAAGTCCTCCTTCATAATTCAGCATTCAGCATTCAGCGCTTATCGCCGTTGCGTCTTTTCTGTGACAGTCAGGCAGAATGTGTCGATGGCAAGTCTTTCGTCCACATTTGCCTTGATGCACCTGACGAGTTCTTCGGCCTGTGTGATGTCCTCGTCCGCCTCTTGCGGGGTAGGTGGTTTGGCGATGATTGCGGCTTGGACATCAAGCATGTCTGGTTGTGGAAGGAGTTGCGGTTGGACTCCTGCGGCGATGAGGTATCGTTGCAGGAACCAGGCTTGAAGTGCATCGAGCATCGTTTCGCGAAGCCTGACGTATTCGGCTTCGACTCGAGCGGTTTGTTCTTCTTCCAGTTGTTTTTTTATCCTTGGATCATCGACGTTATCCCATCTTCGGTCTATCATTTCCTCGGCTGTTGCTTCCGCGTCCTTTCGTAATACCGCAAGCATTTTTGTCAATTCGGCGCTTGCCTTCATTGCGACAGCTGCTCCCGCCTGTCTCTTCAGTTTTTGGAGGATATTGAAGAGACCCTTTTCATGTGCAATTGTATAGTCTTGTCTGTTTCTGAGCAAGGAGATCGTTTGGCACCTTGACCTGATTGTTGGGAGGAGCTTCCTTGCATTGACCGTCAGTAGAAGGAGCATTGTGTTTTTCGGTGGCTCCTCGAGTGTTTTGAGGAATGCGTTTTGCGCTTCGTCTCCGAGGCATTCCGCCTCGACAATGACGCCGATTTTCATCAATCCGGGCATTGAGGCGAGGCTGAGGTCGTGTTCGAATTGCCTCATTGATTCGACGGTGATCATCCTTGACTTCGATTGGGGCCTGAGGACGATGTATTCAGGGTAGGTGTCTTGCTTGAAGAGCTTGCAAGGCTTGCAGTTGTTGCAGGGATTGCCGTCAGACGAGTTCCCTGTGCAAGCTGCAGTCCTTGCCCAGGCTTTGGCGAATTGTTCGAGAAATTGGGGATTGTCGCCGAGGAACAGGTATGCCTGCCCGGTCCGTCCATTGATTTTGACTTGCCTGAGTCTTTGGGTTAGGAGTGGAAAGTCTTCGCTGAAATCAGACAATTGCATTGTACACCTCCCACCAAAGGTCTGCGGCGATGATTTCGATGGGGCGGCTGGCGTCGATGAGCTTGACGCGTCCTGGGTTGTTTTGTGCAATGTCGAGGAAGCCGTTTCTGACTGCGGTGTGGAATGCCCTGCTTTCTGCTTCGATTCTGTCGTTTGCGTGTTCTTTTCCTTCCGCTCTTTTTTTGGTGCGTTGGAGGCTGGTTTCAACGTCGATGTCCAGGATGAAGGTCAAGTCAGGCCATCGTTTCCCTAGCGAGAAGTCATGGAGTTGCTGGATAAAGGTGGAATTGAGTTTCCGTGCGTAGCCTTGGTAGGCTGTCGTTGAATCGACGAATCTGTCGCACAGGACGATGCCTCCTCTTTTGAGGCAGGGGAGGATCAGTCTTCTGACATGCTGTGCCCTGCTTGCCCCGAAGAGCAGGAGTTCGGCCTCGTCGCAGATGTCCTCTTCGTCGAATCTGAGCAGGAGTTCTCTGATCTTTTCGCAGAGCAGGGTTCCGCCCGGTTCTCTTGTGACGACGACTTCGTACTCCAGTGAGGACAATTGTTCTGCCAGGAGTTTGATTTGCGTTGTTTTTCCGGAGCCTTCTGGACCTTCGAAGGTAATTAGCAGACCGTTTTCGATTGTTTTGTTAGCCATGAACATCCGCCTTGGTTTAAGAACTGCATGCCGTTTTGTGAAATATACCTTGCTTGTACCTTTCAGTCAAAGTTTATTGGCAGGGATTTTTTGTTTGGCGTACCTTGACAAAATGGAAAGAGAGGCGAAGTTTTGAGTAGTGTTTTGAGCACGTGTGGTTTTTGTCAAAAAAGGAGTTATGAGATGTTGACCCAGCGTTTAGTCGGTGCCTTGGATGAAACAGGTCATGGTTGCGTGATATCTCAGCCCATGCCGGAATTGAAAGCTGGTTGCGTATTGGTCAAGACCTATGCCTCGTTGATCAGCCCTGGGACTGAATTGTCTGGTGCGAAGGCGGCTCGTCGCGAGGGTCGGAGCGAACCAGGCAAGGCGCGTCCGTTTGGGTATCAGAATTCAGGCGAAGTGATTGGCGTTGGTGACGGCGTGGTGGAGTTCAAGGTTGGCGATCGAGTTTCGTGCATGGGCGCGGGATATGCGCAGCATGCGAATTACGTGGTTGTACCCCAGCGCCTGTGCTGCAAGATGCCTGATGAATTGTCGTGGGAGGAGGGCGCCTACGTTCACTTGGGAGTTACGGCGTTGCAGGCAATTCGTCGGACTGCTCCCGAAATTGGCGAGAACTTGCTGGTTGTGGGGATGGGATTGGTCGGCCAGCTCTCCGGACGGCTGGCGCAATTGAGCGGGAATTTCGTCATGGGATGGGATCTGTGCGATTTTCGCTTGAAGACGGCGACGGATTGGGGGATCGATGGGGTGCTCAATACCGGCTCGGTCGAGGATCCGGTGCCCGCATGCAAGGAATTTACTCGAGGATTCGGGTTTGACAGCGCGATCATGGCTTTTGGCGGAGATGGGACGAAAAGCCTTCAATCCGTTGTCAAGGTCATGAAGCTGTCGCCAGATACCCATAGAATGGGGCGAATCACGCTGGTAGGAGGCTTGACGACGATGTGCGGATGGGGCGCTGGATTGGGCAACTTGGATCTGCGATGCAGCGCCAGAACAGGCCCAGGATACCATGATGACGCCTGGGAACTCGGACAGGCGGATTATCCGCCCGTCTTCGTACGATGGGATACCCGATCCAATATGCAACTCGTCATGAGATTTATTGCGGAGGGAAAACTGACGGTCGAAAACCTGACAACCCATCGCGTCCCACTGCGAGATATCGATCAGGTGGTCACGGCGCATATTGAGAATCCCGATGCGACGCTCGGAACCATACTCCTCTATGAGTGATAAGAAAGTAAAAACTCCTAGGGGTGGTCAAAGGGACCAGTTTTGTATTGTTTGCTTGATCGTCGGGCTATTGGATTTTGCGATAAGCTCGGGTGCGATGTCCCGCCGTTGCCGGGCTGAAAGTTGTTGCCCGAGCGCGGCGGCGGCGTTGCGCTTGATCACTGTCGTTCCCGCATGGTTAAGGGCAGTGTTCTTGATGATTCTTGCGAGTTCTGCAGTCGGGATGTTGAGGATTTGCATGGGGTCGACTCGGAGCGGGGCTTGGCTTATTGCGCTTGGGCATGCTGCGGTGCATTTCCCGCATCCGAAGAGAGTTGTTCCGAGCAGTTTTTGCTGGTTCCAGTCGAGTGGCCCCCTCAGTTCATTTGCGATGTAGGCTCTGCATCGTCTGACCCTGAATGGTGAATTGGGCTGGAAGGCTCCTGTCGGGCAGGCGATTGCGCATCGTCCGCAGTTAGGGCAATTTTCAGGAGCTTGTTTGATGCGTTGCGGCAGGTCCAGGCTTGTGAACATCACTGCGATGTGCGCTGAACAGCCGAGTTCCTGGTCGTAGAGGAGGGAGTTCAAGGCATTCGAGCCAAGCCCTGCGCAGAGTGCAAGGGCTTTTTCGGGGACTGGTCCTGTGTCGACATTCGGGTCGAATTGCGCTTCGCCGCATTGGTTGACCAGAGTTGTCTTGAGGTCTTCAAGGAGATTCAGTCCAGTTGTGTGGTAGTCTTCGTTGAGTGCATAGGGTGCGATTTCGGCGTATGGTTCACCGGGTTTTGGAGCTGGGAGATTCATTAGGGGCGATTGGATTTTCCGTGGCTGGAATGTAGCGACGATGATTGATTTCACCCAAGGTCTTTGGAAGCATGGGTCGATCAGGAGATCCCGTCGCTGGTCGATGTAGTTGATTGCGCCTTGGTTGACGTTGAGCCAAGCGTCGAGTTCGGTTTCCAATCGTGTTGTCCTGATTCTTTCAGGTTTAAGGCATGCGATCTTGTGGAAGCCTGAGTTGGATTGGATTTCATTCCAATCGAGGCAATTTACGGTCTTCTCGGTCATTGTTTCGTACGGAGCGTTGTGGAGCAGAGTATTAAGCCGGTCGCCGAGACGGAAGCGAATGCGAATGGGCATACCATCAGCAGCGACTTGAGATTGATGTTGAAGGATTGGATTGCGGCTCCAATCGCCGTTGAGGCAGCCGTGGCCAGGACTCCTGCGCCAATGATCACGAATGAGAGGAACATTCCGAACCATTTTGGGTTGAGTTTGGCGAGGATCGCCAGGAAAGCCGGGTATTCGCAAGCCCAAAGGAGTGCGCCTGCGAGGTAGCAGTATGCAGTTGCGCGTCCACCGATGGTCAGTGCGGCGACCATGAGGACGCATCCTGCGGCTCCGGGGAGGACAAGGAAAGTCCGTTGGAGTGTGTTTTCGGGCAGGATTGCCAAGATTGACCTGGAGATGACGTATGCGAGAGAGTAGAGAGCGAGGATGTGTCCTGGCTTGAGGGCGCCGAGGTTTTCGTTTTCCCAAACACGAGGGAGCCAGAGCATCAGCAGGTTGTCAGCCGTCGCATGCAGGATCATTGCCGCCAGGCATAGGTACATCGGAAGCGAAGGCTTGGTGTCGATGCTTTCGGCATCTGGTTTTGAGCTTGGGCCTATGGGGGCGTAATGTTTTCGTTTTGCGATGAGCGCAAGCGCGAGCAGGGTTGCGGAGAGCAGGATCGAGATGATGACCTGCGGGACGTGGAAGGCAATAGGGAAGGGGATTCTGGGCGAACTGACGAGGATTTCCGCGATGTTCGAGAATGCGGCTGAGAAGCAACTGATGACGACCATGGTGAGCGTCAGAACTCGCCTCCGCGCATTGGGGAAGAGGGTGACGAGCGCACTTTGTGCGATGACGCTCATGCTTTGCCAGAGCGCTCCGCAGCAGGCAAGTCCGATGAGGAGCGGGACGAACGTTCGCGTAAAGTACAGGGTCAGATAGGTCAAGGCGAGTCCGGCGATCGGGAACCATGCCAAATCGTTGTTTTTTTGACGTCTGGTCATCCATCCTGCGATCAACGATCCGACGGCACCAGGTATTAGCGCAATGCTCATCAGCAGACCGTATTGGGCTTCAGTCAGTTGGAGGTAGTCCTTGAGTGTGCTTCTGAAAACTGGAAGCGTCGTGGTTGCATAGCAGCCTAATGCGCAGGCCAGCATGAGCAGCGAGGCGGTAATGTGGTGTCTCTTCATTGATGTTGGGGCGGAATTGAAACAGGCTGGNNGCGTCGCCTGCGAGAGGCGACGCCAGCCTGGGTTTTAGGTTAATTTAGAAATGTTGTCAGTATGCGAGGTCATCCAAAGTATGTCCGCAGGCTTTGAGGATGTCTTCGCAATAGACCTTTTTGCCGCCGAGTCTTGCGGAGATGAGCAGGGCTTCCGTGAGGAGTGCGACTCTTGTTCCGAAGATGAACGGGACTTGGTTCTTGGTGCCTTTTTTCTTGAGTAGCTTGACGAAGTTGTCGCAGGGCGAGACAGGGTATGCCTTTGGTCTTGCGAGTGCTTCTTCGTAGTACTTGTTTTCGGCCTTGTCGTAGTGGATCAGGCTGTCGCCGCGGAAGGTGATCGTTCCCTTTTCGCCGACGATTCGTACGTCATCGACGAATCCGCCTGGTATGTCGGAGAGGATGATCATTCGTCCGCAGATGTTGTTGGTCAGTTCGACATGGAACATTCCATTTGATTCCACGTCAAGTTTTCTTGTGTGGTAGTAATTGTCGATGAATCCTTCGGCTGCGACCGGGAGTTCCCCGAGCATCCACAGGATAATGTCTTGGTAGTGCGAGCCCGAGTCGTTGATTTGTCCGCCGCCGGAGAATTCCGGCATTCCTCTCCAGTTTGACCCGCTCCAATCCTGCGCCATGTAGACAAAGAAATTGGTGATTTTTCCGAGTACTCCCTTTTGGATCATTTCACGCGCCTTGATGTACTTGAGTTCATAGTGGCGTTGGTAGTGGATGATTCCGACTTTCTTTTGCTTGTCGCAGAGCCTGGTGATTTCCAAGGCGTTTTTCGCTCCGCAGACCATTGGCTTTTCGATGATGACGTGCTTTCCTTTTTGGAGAGCGTACTTGACATGGTCGTAGTGCGGGATGTGGGGGGTGAAGATGCCGACTGCATCGAGTTCGTTTTCATCGATGAGTTTTTTGTAGTCTTCCGGTCCTGTGTATCTGACGAAGTCATCGTATCCGATGACCTTGGCCAGGTTGTCGAGTCTTGGGGGATTGATATCGACAGCTGCTACGACCTTGAGTCCGAGTTCATGAGCTGCGAGCTGGCGAATGCGGTCTGTGCCTGCGCCACCACAACCGATGGCACCAAAACGAATCGGGGCGGAATTAGCCATTTTGCATTGTACTCCTAATTGTGACCTTTGACCAGTTTTTTTGCCATACGTTATGGCAGAAATCCAATAGTTACATTATTTTAATAAGAATTTACAAGTTTGCCAATAATTACACGTTAATTTTATCTGCATTTGCGTATTTTATTTTAGATGAAGCAGAAAAGCCAAGAAATACGAGATTTAGCAAGGGGTTGTTTCAAGCGGGACGACCTACGCGGATTGTGGCCGGAGGCGTTCAACTGCGAGGTTAGTCGCCTGGTTGGTCAGGCGATGTGCGAGCGCTTGCGCGGCATCGGCAACGATCCTGTACGGATTGTGCTTGGTCGCGATGCCCGGGTCGGATCGTTGGATTTGCAGACTGCGTTTGCCCGCGGAATTGAGGCTGCGGGCGGGAGTGCGGTTTCGATCGGGTTGTGNNACGGCGTCCCACAATCCGCCTACGTACAATGGGGTGAAGATGCTTCATTCTGGGGCAGTTCCCTTCTCGCCCGAGGATTTGAGTTGGATACGTGAGCGCGTCTTGGAGTTGCTGGAACCGTTGGAGGATGTCAGCACGGGGGATCAGTTTGCGTCTCACATGCTGTCGTTGGCTGGAGCGGAGAGCTTTACCGTGCCTGCGGATAGAGTTAAGGTTGTTGTCTTGTGCGGCCATGGGGTTGGCGGCGTTGCGTATGCTCCGATTGATCGTCGGTTGTGCCAGTTGGGGATTGAGTCGATTGTCCTTGAGGGCGAACCTGACGGTAGTTTCCCGCATGGGGTTCCGAATCCTTTGTTGCCTGCTTTCAACAAACGACTTGGCGAGGCGGTTTTGCGGCACGGTGCGGATTTGGGAATTGGTTTTGATGGCGATGCGGACCGGGCTGGATTTGTTGACCAGGAGGGTCGTGTCATTGAGGCGTCTCATATTTTGGCTCTTGTGGCTGGCAGGAAGTTGTCCGCCAGTGTGGTTTCTCGTCCAGTTGTGATGCGCAACCTATGCAGTTCCCAGTTGTTGTGTCATATTTTTGATCAGGATAGCGGGGTTGAGTTGGTTGACGCTCCGGTTGGTCACGCCCAAATCAAGCGTTTGATGCGTCACGATCGGTTTAGCGATCGGGTTGTCTTTGCTGGCGAGCATTCCGGGCATTATTTCCATCCTGACTTTTACTCTTCGGATTCCGGGATCTTGACTGCGTTGCATATGCTTGGATTGGTTTGTGAGTTCAAGTCGTCCGGGAGCAGCCTATTTGAGGCGCTTTCGGATTGGCGCGAACGCTATCATTGGAGCGGGGAGTTGAATTTTGACATGCCTGATCGTGCTTCGTTGTTGGCTGCGATGAAGACGATATGCGGTCGCTATGAAGGCGCGATGGCGCGTGACGAGATAAGGATCGATCCGGAGTTGGGTTTGCTCCGTTGCCTTCGTTCGGTTTCGGGTAGCGAGTACGAACCAAGCACGATGGCTGCCCCGGATCTGAAGCTGGTCTCTGAAGACGGAGATCGTGGATGGTGGTTTGTTCTTCGTCCGTCGGGGAACGAGCCGAAGTTGCGTTTGAACGTGGAGACTTGGGGTGGCGGTGTGCCGTTGGAGAAGCGGACCCAGAAGTTGCTTTCGGAGTTGATTGAACTGGGTGCGATGCCTAGCTAAGGAGCCGTTAAAAAAATAATTTTACATTTCCAGTTTCTTTTGGCCGCCTTTTTCCTGTCCTGTCAGTCGCGTATGCGCATACGCTCTTTCCAGGACAGGGGAAAAACAGCTCAAAACAATTCCGGAACTGTTGCCTTAATTTTTGAACGACTCCTAAAGGATTTTTGCACTTAGAAACGAAAGGAGATGCACAATGAATGCATTGATGATGGCGAGCTTGATTTGGCTTGGGGACATCGAGACGAAGGCGGATACCTACTGGCGCTTTCGCCGCGAGTTCGATGTTGAAAAGCTCAGGAAGGAAATGGTGATCTTGGAACTGGCATGCGCAGGAGACTATGAAGTCTACCTGAACGGAGTGCGGGTGCCGATGACGCAATTTCCGGATTTCCCTGACAAGAAGTCCTATGCGTCCAAGGACGTGACCAAGTATTTGCGCGAGGGACGCAATTGCCTGGCGGTGTCAGTCCATCATATTGGACGAAGCTTTTTCACTCATTATGCCTGCCATCCGGGCTTGATGGCGTCAATGTGGCATGGCCGGACGCATTTGCTGGTCAGTGACAAGACGTGGAAGGGCAGCGAGGATCCGTGCTATACACAGGGCAAGGGCAATTTGCTGACGGTTCAGCTTGGATTTACGTTTGAGTATGATGCCCGCAAGGAAGACGACTGGAAATTGGTTGGATACGATGATTCGAAGTGGGCGAATACGGTTGAACTGTCTCGTCCGACGGCGTCGGGGCACTGGGCGCACCTGGAGCCTCGGCCAATCAAGGACTTGATGGAGACTGACGCCGGCGGCGTAAAGATGGTCTGGCAAGGCTGGCGAACAATGATTGACGGTGTTCCGTTCAATGGGTTCAGGTTCCTCCAAGATGCCTTTGAACCTCCCAGCAGTTACAAAGGCGAAGCGGCCCGCCGCAAGCCGATCTTGTACCCTGGCGGCGAAGTTTGGCGTTTCAAGCGTCCGTCACAGGCGGGAATGGGGTTGAGTTGCATCTTGGATGTTGGCAAGGAATCGACGGGCTACGTGGAGATTGACGTTGAGGCGCCTGCGGGGACGTTGATCGAGCTTCATCATGGCGAGCATTTGGAAGATGGTCAGGTTCGATCGATCATTGGCAGCCGCTCTTTCATTGACAAGTACACCTGCCGTGAGGGGCGCAATCGGTTTGCGTATGCGCTGCGTCGCTATGGCGGTCGCTATTTGCAGTTGGTTTTCAAGGATTACGGCGATGTTCTCCCTGGTCTTCGCTATGCAGGCTGGAACAATGTGACGTATCCTCTTCCAGAGGCGAGCGAGTTTGTGACCGAGGATCGTCTGTTGACCCGCGTTCGCGAAATGGCGCTCAACACGTTGGTTTGCTGCATGCACGACCACTACGAGGATTGTCCTTGGCGCGAACAATCGTTGTACGCGTACGATTCGCGGAACCAGATGTTGTATGGATACTATATTTGGGGGAACTACGCATTTGCGCAGGCGTCGCTGGAATTGCTTGGGCGTTCGTACTTGGGCAATGGTTACCTGGAGATTTGCGCCCCTGCCCAATCGAGCATCACGATTCCGTCATTCACGCTGGTATGGATTCCGATGCTCTACGAGCACTACATGTTCTCCGGAACGCTGGAGCAATACAAGCGCCAGGCGGATGTCGTTGACAAGATCTTGACGACGGCGTTGTCAAGGAAATCCAGCGTGCCTGGGTTATATGAGCCGGGAAACACGCCTGACATCTGGAATTTCTACGAATGGATTGGTCAATTGAGCAGGTCGCCGGAGTTTCCAGACTCCCTGTACAATATCTATCTGTACGAATCGCTGGGCGCAGGGGCGGAATTGGCAGAAGCCAATGGGCAGGCAGAAAAGGCCGAGCAATGGAGGGCAGCCAGAGATGAGCTGGGATCTGCCATCGAAAAGACGTTCTGGGACGAGAAGGCATCGTGCTACGGCTTCCTGATGCCAGAAAAGCATCCTGACCAGGCGCACTACGAGCATGTCCAGGCAGTGATGCTATTCAACGAACTGGTACCTGAGCGGAAACACGCCCAGTTCTTTAAGGTCTTGATGTCAAATACCTTGGTTCCAGCAACCTACAGCTCCTTGCCTTACTTGGTTCGTGCCATGATGAAGTATAGCCGCGAAACAAGGACCTTCGTGGATGAACGCCTGAGAAAGGAATTCGACCATTGGGCGCTGGAAGGATTCACCTCGTTGCCGGAAACTCCCGCAGGACCAGATGACTTCAGCTGGGCAGGATCCTGCTGCCACGGATGGAGCGCCATCCCCGCATACTTTGCCAATGCAATTACCCTGGGAATCAGACCCCTGAAGCCGGGATTCGAAAAGTTCGAGGTCAAGCCATATCCAGGCATTTTGAAGCAAGCCTCAGGAAGTGTTCCGACCCCGTACGGACCGATCCACGTCGAATGGAAAAATCTCGTCGATGGTCTTCATGTTTGCGTTTCGCATCCGAAGGCGACCCGTCCGATGGTCAGGAATTTCCGTGAATTTTCAATGGCCAACATCGAATACATTAGCTATTAGCAGACCTTGGGAAAGGAGGCAGCCTGGTGTACAAGCTATGTTTTTTCGTGCCGGTCACTGACACGGATCGCGTGCTGTCGGCGGTATTTGCCGCAGGCGGCGGGCGCATAGGGAATTACGATTGCTGCGCGTGGCGCGTGCGCGGGGTTGGTCAATTTCGTCCCTTGCCCGGGAGTCGTCCTGCACAAGGCGAGTGTGGTCGAATTGAGCGTGTTGATGAGGAGAAAGTTGAGTTGGTATGTTCGGATACAAGTCTTGCGGCTGTGTTGGCGGCATTGAAGTCGTCGCATCCGTATGAGACTCCCGCGTACGAGTATTGGCAAGTGAACGAAGGTGGTTTGTGATGGGCAACAAAGAGCGGATGCGTGGGATTGAATCAGTTGCGAGCCGTTGTGTACCTGTACCTAATGGTGTGGTGCCGGCGTCTTTGGATCATTATGGCGAAGACGTATTCGGGGGGGCTGCGATTCGCGAGCATTTGAGCGCTGAGACTGCAAAGAAGCTGTTGGCGACGATTGCCGGAGGGGCTTCCTTCGAGCCTTCCATCGCCGATGAGGTCGCCCAGGCGATGAAGGAATGGGCGGTTTCCAGAGGAGCTACCCACTTCACACATTGGTTCCAACCGATGACAGGCGGGACTGCCGAAAAACACGACGCATTCCTGGAACGCTATGGACGAGACCAGGCAATCATGCGGTTTTCAGGCAAGAACCTGATTATGAGCGAGCCCGATGCATCGAGTTTCCCATCCGGCGGCTTGCGATGCACCTTTGAAGCAAGAGGATATACGGCATGGGATCCTACGAGTCCCGCGTTTATCAAGAGGCATTCCAATGGGGCGACGCTGTGCATCCCGACCGTTTTCTGCTCCTATACAGGCGAGATTTTGGACAAGAAGACGCCTGTCCTGCGTTCATTGCAGGTGCTGGGGAATGCGGTTGAGCGGCTGATGAAATGCTTCAACCAGGGGGGTGCCCAAACACAGGTGACCGTGGGCATCGAGCAGGAGTACTTTTTGATTGACAAGCGTTTTTATTTGCAACGTCCTGATCTGGTTCAGACTGGACGCACATTGTTTGGCGCGCCTCCGCCGAAGCACCAGCAGCTGGAGGACCACTTTTTTGGTTCGATCAAGCCGCGCGTGTTGTCGTTCATGACAGAAGTCGAGCATGAATTGTGGGCACTGGGAATACCGGCGAAGACTCGCCACAACGAAGTGGCGCCTGCCCAATTCGAGTTGGCGCCGATTTATGAGGACCAGAACTTGTCCATTGACCACAATATGCTTGTGATGGAAGTATTGCGTCAGGTCGCCGATCGCAACGGGCTTGTCTGCCTGCTCCACGAGAAGCCCTTTGCCGGGGTCAATGGGTCGGGGAAGCACAACAACTGGGCCGTGTCGTACGGTGGAAAGAATTTGCTTGATCCGGGCGAGACTCCTGGTGAAAATGCAATATTCCTGACCTTGCTGACGGCGATCATCCGAGCGGTTGACAAGCATAGCGATCTTTTGAGCACGACGACTGCATCGGCAGGAAACGATCATCGCCTTGGCTCCAACGAGGCGCCGCCTGCAATCATCTCGATCTTCCTTGGTGATCAGTTGACCGAGATCCTGGATCGGGTGGGTTCGGGAGTCGTCATGGGAACGAAGAAGCCGGCGAAGATGAGGATTGGCGTTGACTCGTTGCCGATATTGCCTCGTGATGCGACGGATCGCAACAGGACGAGTCCCTTCGCGTTTACGGGGAACAAGTTCGAGTTTCGTGCGCCTGGCTCCAACCAGTCTTGCGCCGAAGTCAATATGATGCTCAATACGATTGTAGCTGAATCACTCGATCATTTCGCCGATCGTCTCGAGCCATTGGCCGGCTCCGAGGACTTCAATTCGAAACTACAGGAGGTTTTGCGGGAGAGCCTGGCAAAGCATCGCAAGATTATCTTCAATGGGGACAACTACAGCCAGGAATGGGTGAAAGAGGCGAAGCGTCGCGGCTTGCCGAATTTAAGCGACACCTTGTCTGCGATTGCTCCGCTGAGGGATCCAGCGAACCAGAATTTGCTCGAATCGTACGGGGTTCTATCGCGTGCTGAATTGGATTCGAGGTACGAGGTATTCCATGAGGTTTACCATCGGAAGATCAGGATTGAGGGCGAGATTGGTCTTGAGATTGCTCGTAGCATGATAGCTCCTGCTGTCGAGGGCCAGTATGGTCAGGTTGTATCTGCGTTGTCAACGGCGAAATCCTGTGGTGTTGAATCAGGTCAGGCTGGATTGCGTCGTATTGCGGAGGCGTTGGGGACTCGTTTGGATGCCTTGATTTTGGCTTCGGACAAGTTGGAGTCCGCCCTTGACGAAGGCGAATCTAGCGGGATCATCGCGGCTTTGGCAGACTTGCGCGTTGTCGTCGATGGGCTTGAAAGCCTGGTTGACGATTCGCGTTGGCCGCTTCCCAAGTACCGTGAAATGCTGTATGTGTACTAGGGAGCCGATCAAAAGTTAAGGAGTCTCGAACCCAGGGTGGCGGCGCTTCGCGTGCTTACCCTGGGTTGGCATATCACGCCCTTTCGGGGCTTGGAATGTTAACGGGGGATATGAAAAATTGTGAAATTGGAATTATGGATTAGTGATTCGCCTCTTTGTATACAGGTTTGAGTCAGAAGATCAGGTCTGCGACGACTGGGAAGTGGTCTGAGGGGTAAAGCTTTTCTTCGTCTGCGTCGTTATAGACATAGAGTGCTTTGACCTTGACGTTGTTTCTGAGGTAGATGTAGTCGATTGGACCTGGATGTGTCGGGCTGACTCCGGTTTCTCTGTATGTGAAGGCATTGTATGTGTAGTCCGGTCCGACTTTTGGTGTCATGGTGATGTCTTCTGCCGCCTTGAGGTATTGGCTTGCGATTTCAAGGACTTTATTGCCTGGGAAGACGTTGAAGTCGCCAGTAAGGATGACGGGTTCGTCTTTGGTGACAGCCTTCATGGTATCGATGATCAGCTTCATGCCATTGACCTGGGCGTCTTTTGAGACGTGGTCAAGGTGTGTGTTGAAGTGTGTGACTTGCACGTTTGTTTCAAGATCCTTGAATTTTGCCCATGTGCAGATTCTGGTACATGCCGTATTCCAGGATTTCGACCCTGGAACCTTGGGTGTTTCCGAGAGCCAGAACGTATCGGTTTCCAGGACTTGGAATCTATTTTTCCTGAAGATAATGCAAGAGAATTCGCCTGATTCGATGCCGTCTTCTCGTGCTTTTCCGACGAAGTCCCAAGATTTGTCAGTCAGTATTCCGTCGATTTGTCGTTTTGTTGCTTCTTGCAATCCTGCGATATGGATATTGTACTTATTCAGGAGGTTGATGACCTTTGGCTGCCGTGCTTCCCAGTTGTCTGGCGCCTTGTCGCAGGGGACTCTGACATTATACGTGGCGAGCCTAAGGATTGAAGAGTTGCTTTTTGTCATTTTAGGTTCCTGTTTTGTTAGGTTGGATGGGAATGGGTAAGTTTTAAAATAATAATCTACATCTGAGTTTGAGAAATGCACGGGAATTGATAGTGATTCGGTTCTGATGAAAAGTAGTATTCGCCATTGCTTTTTATAGAAAATGGGTTATTTTTTTTAATTCGATTCAAAGTAGTATTTCGAGATAAAAAGTATGTCAAAAAGATCAGGAGTTGAAGCGATGAAGAAATTGATGTTGCTTTTGTGTCTTTCGGGTTTTACTTGTCTTGCCCAGGATACGTACATGGGCGATTACCGTGGTACGTTGCGTGATGCAGATGGAGCTGAATCGGAGCTGTGTGCCCAGGTATGGGCGACTGGGAAGGGAGGGTACCAGGCGATTTTCAAGAAGACGTTGTATCAGGTGCCCGCTGCGAAGGAGCTGTTGAAGTTGGATGGGACCTTGCAGGGCGAGGCAGTTGTTTTCCCACAGGGTGGCGCGACCTTGGCGAAGGGCGTTTTTTCAGGCAAGATTCCATTGGGTGAGATCAAGCTGAAGTCATTTGAGCTTAAGTCGCCGACATTGGGCTTGGCGCCGCCTGCTGGCGCGACGGTCTTGGTTGGTCCTGGCCTCCGCTTGTCCCAATGGCGGAACAGTTCACGTGCCGGCGGGATCGTTGACCTGAACAAGCAGTTGTCGAAGACCGCGAATTGCGTTGGCTACATGCGGAATACGATCGTCAGCGACCGAGCCCAGCAGGCGATCTTGTACACGGGTTCCGACGATGGATTGATCGTATTCTTGAATGGCGAGAAGATTTACGAGAAGAACGTGCCTCGCTCATTGACGACTGACAACGACAAGATTCCGGTTTCATTGCGTGCAGGCGAGAATGTATTGTTGTTGAAGGTAACCCAAGGCGGTGGGGACTGGGCTGCCCACGCTCGTTTGGTTGATGCGAACAATAATCCTTTGGCTGGAGTCACGTACAAACTCCATCCTGCCGGGACGCCGATGGACAAGCTCGGTTCGATTATGAGCTGGGAGTTGTCAGGACCATATACTCAAGAAGGCAAGAGCGGCATGGCGCTGGGGGGCGTCGCCTTTGCACCCGAGTCCGGCGGCGATGCCACGTGGAAGCGCTTTGACGGCAGCCAGACTGGCGGTGAGCGTTGGAATGTCTTGGACGATGGCGGCGTGATCGAGATGCGTCGCGGCGGCGGCAGCATTGTTTCAGGGCCGGAATTCGGCTCGTGCCAGTTGCATGTCGAATTCAAGACGTCATACATGCCTGAAGCACGTGGCCAGGGTCGTTGCAACAGCGGTGTTTATGTTCAGGGCAGGTACGAGATTCAGGTATTGGACAGCTATGCCTTGGAGGGTCGCGACAACGAGTGCGGGGGGATTTACCAACTCGGTCGTCCCTTGGTCAACATGTGCCTGCCTCCTGAGCGTTGGCAGACCTATGACATCGATTATACCGCTGCGTCCTTTGACGCCGAGGGGAACAAGACGTCTGACGCTGTGATTACGGTTCGCCACAATGGCGTTGTGATTCACGACAACTTGAAGCTTCGCGTGACGCCTGGCGGCTTGGGTGGCAAGGATGTTGCGAAGGGACCGTTGATGTTCCAGGATCATGGCAATGTCCTTTGGTTCAGGAACGTTTGGTTTTTGGAAAAATAATCGACTTTCAATAAGGGAGTGACAGGACAATGCATATATGCGTACTGCTGGCTTTGGCTGCATTGGGTGTTCAGGGAGCGACGTATTACGTTGATTCGGCAGGTGGTTCGGACAGCAATGACGGCTTGTCGCCTGAACGTGCTTGGGCGAGTGTCGGTCGCGTCAATCGCACCAAGTTGGTTGGGGGCGACAGCGTATTGTTCAAGCGTGGCGGATTATGGCGCGAGGCATTGGCTGGTCAAAGCGGCGAGGAAGGGAAGCCGATTCTTTTTAGTTCCTATGGCGAGGGTGCATTGCCCTTGATCCAGCCGTCGAAACCGGTTTCTGATCCTGCGTTATGGGAAGAGGTATCTCCTGGGTTGTGGCGTACGAAGAAGGCGACTTGGAAGGGTACGGGGCCGGCTAGTTTTTCGGTTGGCGATTGGTGGCTTCACTCCGAGGCCGGCGCGAAGGCGACGCTTGATCGTCAAGCTGATGCGAATGGCGTTGTGACGAATCGCATTGCTGTTCAGGCGATTAGCCAGGGTCGCGCTGGAAATCATATACAATTATGGGGGCCTGGTGCGCCGGACTTCAAGGATGGGATGGTGGTTCGTCTTCGTGCGCGGAGCAAGCGTCCGTACACATTTGCGCGAATTTGCCTTATGGACAACCATTCCCCATGGACTGTATTTGCCAATTCCCAGATACCTGAGAAGATTGAAAACGAGTGGAAGGAGATCGACTTGCGTTTTGTAAATCAAGGCAAGAGCATACCCGATACTGCCCGGATCAATATTTATCTTGGTGGCAACGTCGAGGTTGGCGACGAGATTGAGTTCCAGGTATTGGGTGCTGAGCTAGGCGAGTTGCAGGGTGGCGTTCCGCTGCCGGTTGATGTTGGCAACATTATCTTCGACCACGGTGAACGATGTGGCTGGAAGCGCTGGGAAGTATCGGATCTGAAGTCTGACTTCGAATATGTTTACGAGCGCGCCGAGCAATGCGTCTACCTACGCCATCAGGGGAATCCCGGCGAACGTTGGAAGAGCATCGAGTTTGCCCAGCGGACTCATGGTGTCAGCATCAGTTGTCACGACACGATATTCGATGGATTGGCGATACGCTATGTAGGCTCCCACGGCTTCGGAGGCGGTGGAACGGCTCGAGTGACGATTCGGAACTGCGAGATATCCTACATTGGCGGCGCCCATCAATTTACTCGGACGACGGCGAAAGGCCCCGTCCACGTGCGCTTTGGGAACGGGATTGAGTTTTGGGGCAATGCGCGGGATTGCCTCGTCGAGAACAATCGGGTTTGGGAGATCTACGACGCGGCGTTGACAAATCAGGGCAGGGGGGACGGCAAGCGCCAGATGTCAACTCAAATGAACATTACCTACAGGAACAATGTGATTTGGAATTCGGAATTTTCCTTTGAGTACTGGAATGCGCCAGTGAACGAAATCACGAAGAATATCCGTTTTGTTCATAACACATGCGTTGATGCAGGCAAGGGCTGGGCACATGCCCAACGCCCGGATCCGAACGGGGCGCATCTGATGTTCTACAGCAATCGTGCGACGACCACTGATTTCGTGATAACGGACAATGTGTTCATGTCAACGACGGAGCAGGGGATGCGGATGGATTTCAACTGGTTGGAACGAAGTGCGTTGACGTTGTCTAATAACTTGTGGTGGTGCAGCGGGAAGCCGTTGTATCGTCTTGCCCGTGCAGAGTATGTCGGGGAGGACAAGTTGAGTGAGATCCAGAGCAAATACTCGCAAGAGTTGGGATCGGTGATAGGCGAGGCGAAATTTATGGACTCTTCGAAGCGTGATTATCGCCTTGCTCCTGGGAGTTTGGGTACTAAAATGGCATCTGACGGAGGATGCATAGGAGCGCGTTGAGGAAATGGGGACACAGGAAAAGCCAACCTTGAGGTCATTGGAACCGTTTGCGTACGGTTTTTTGGCCTGCAAGAGCGAAGAGATATGCCTTCGAATTGCATCAGGCATGCGTTATGCGGCGGATTTCATACCGATTTATCTTGATGACGAGGTGTGTTTTCCGAATGCGAGTTGGGGGAATGCCTTTGGCGTGACCTACACGTATGGTGGCGGAATTCAGGTCGATGTTGATTGCCTTAACCGCAAGGCCGCGGAGCATCCTGAGTTTTCCGATGAGCTGAATGGGATTCGCGATGCGATGCTGGAGTACAGCACGGGGCGCTTGATTTCGCTGACGCGAACGAGTTTAGATCACGAGTTGATGGCGAACAACACGGGGTGGGGTGGAGGTTGGGGCGGTCATTCGAATCCTGATTACGGGATGTTGTTGGAGTTGGGCACTTCTGGATTGCGTGCTCGGATTCGGATACATTCCGATGAGCACCCCGAGTCGGCGGATTGGTATGAATCGTTGCATTTAGCGCTTGATGCCTTTGATGTCGTGGCCCGCCGTGCATCCTTGTTGTGCTTGCTTCGCTCTCGTCGCGTGGGAGGCGAACTGTCGAAATTGTACCAACGGATGTCACAAGCATTCAAGCGTGTCCCGAAGAAGCCCGCGGATGATTTTCTCGAAGGATTGTGTTGCTTCTACTTGGCATATACATTTGACGGCAACGACTCGCCGGGGCGATTTGACCAGTACATGTTCGAGACCTGGCGAGATTGCGATTTGGATGAGGGCCGTGAGTACCTGGAGCGAATCTGGATAGGTTTCCATAAGATGCGCTCCTGGAATTTGTGCCTGGGAGGCACCGACGAGAATTGGGCAGACATGAGCAACACGTTGACCTACGTGATATTGGATATTGCAAGCAAGTATCGCTTCAACACTCCAAACATCACGTTGCGTTGCCATCGTGACATGCCGGATTCATTGCGCGAGAAAGTATGGTTGACCTTGTGCAGCGGCATAGGCATGCCTGCGCTGTACAACGACGAGGTCGTGTGCCCTGCGCTGGAGGCG
>DBPZ01000117.1:20758-39155 GCA_002305655.1 Lentisphaeria bacterium UBA1407
GACATCCAGGGCAAGTCGCACATGGGACTTGAAGATGGCGAGATATCTGTCGCGAAGTGCCTGGAGTATGCGTTGTTTGACGGAGTTTGCCTGCACACCGGGAAACAGCTTGCTCCCCGTACGGGAGACGCTCGGAACTTCAGCACTTTCGAGGAGTTGATGGATGCGTACAAGAAACAGTTGGATTGGGCGGTTGACTGGGTTGTCAGGCTTGCCAACGAATCCCAGAGGATCTACGGAGAGTACGCCCCAAATCCTTGGCGGTCGAACTTGATCCAGGGCTGCGTTGAAAAGGGACGTGACTACAAGCGCGGCGGACCTTGGTACAATCACGGCCAGATCTTGACTGAAGGCTTGGCTGATGCCGTCGATTCCCTGGCGGCGATTCGTCATTTTGTGTACGAAACTGGCGAGTTGACGATGGGCGAGTTGCTCGATGCCCTGCGTGAGGACTTCCGGGATCGAGAGGAACTTAGGCTGAAGTTGCGAAACTACGAAGGCAAGTTCGGCAATGATATCGAGGAAGTGGATGCGCTGGCGAAGGAGATCATCGACCATCATTACCACGATATGTTGATGCATCGTACCTGGAGGGATTCCGAGAATGGATTATACGGAGGTGGCTTGAGCACATTCAACAGAACTGCAAAGTATGGCTCGACCCTTGGCGCGACGGCGTCCGGAAGGCATGCCGGAGATCCAAACTTGGCCGATAGCATTGGCGCAGTGCCAGGATTTGATCGTAACGGACCGACAGCGGCCGTGAAGTCCGCCTTGGCATACGACCATACGTTGGCGAAGAGCGGATTTGTGTTTCAGATGAAGTTTGAGAAGACTTTATTTACGTCACCTGAGGGAAAGTCGAGCTTTTTTGCGATATGCGATGCGTTTTTCAAGGGCGGAGGTCAACAATTGACCGTTAACGTGCTTGATAGCGAAGCGTTGCGCGAGGCTCAGCTGCATCCCGAGTTGCATCGTGACTTGATTGTCCGAGTTGGTGGCTACAGCGCCTATTTTGTTGATCTGCCTAAGGATTTGCAGGACAACATCATATCGCGGACGATGTTTTGAGTTTGAGGGACAAGCTGAATGGATGAATCCGAAAGCAAAAGTAAAGTGCTTGCGCATGGGGGGGTGACGTCTGTTGTACGCATTGACGACTCCCGGGTCATATTGCCTGCAGGCCGTGAGATAAGCTCGGATTTGGTCGCGCAGGAATTGCTGGTGAAGCAAATCATGCCATCGGACGTAAGCGGTGAGGTTTTGAAGTTGCTTCAGAGCGAAAAGGCGGGCATGAGTCGGCTTCAGGTCTTGCTCACAGTGTCCCTTTTGATTCTTGTAGGCTGGTTTGCATGGTATTTTTTCCCTTTTCAGAAGGTAGCCAAGCCGATTGATGATGGCGGGATTGAGATTGTAAAAGAAGATCCAGTTCGCGGCGATCCACTGAAGGTCTTGGCGGTTACGGCTGAAAGACTGTACAAGGAAAGGAAATACAAGGCATGCTCGGATGCCTTGTTGCCAAAGTTGCAGGAGCTGTTGGCGGGGGTTCAAGAGGGGAAGGAAGGGTATAATCGGATGTTGTGGGTCTTTTGCGACTGTGCCCGCTTGGGATCCGTGAGCAGGGAGAGCTTGAATTGGGCGAAGCAAGTGTCGATCCAAATGTCCAAGAGTCGTGGCGACGATGAAGAGTGGGAGTTTATGACCATCGACTTGTGTGCGGACGAATACCTTAAGTACAATTCCTTGCATGAGAAGATTTGCAATGGCGCCGTGAGAGACAATGTGTCTTATCACCTAGAACAAGTGAAAGGGAATATTGTTCGTTTGAAGACGCTGCGTGACAAGCTGGAGCTTCGGCTTAAACGTATCGGCGGCGATGAGTACCTTGAGAAGCAGTTGGTTGCTTGCGAACATTCCTTGGCTCGTCTCTATGTGTCCCGTTGGATGCTGGAAGGCGGTCGAGGCAGGGCGAAATTTCCCGACGACAGCTTGGAGAAGCCCGGCGTATGGAGTCGCGAAGAAGCCTTGAGGATAGCGAAGAAGTATCCAAGCCAGAAAGAGTTTTTGGAGATTCGCTGTTTCATAGCGTTGACGATGCTTAACCAGTCAAAGATGATGAACAGTTATTATTGGAATGGGGAAACTTATTGGTCGAATGACGCCTTGAGGAATGAGTTTTCCGAGGTAGATGGAAAGTTGCAAAAGGCGGCGATGCGATGAAAGCAATAGTCAAGCGTCTGGCTCAAACTGGGTGGGCCTGGTTGTCGGTTCCTTCAGAGAAGGCATCTGGAATCACTGGGTTTGGCGAAGCAAAATTCTTTGTTGTCTTGATCCTGTACATCCTGTCGTTCCTCGTTTTTGCGAATGACGGATTTTTCCAGAAGCATGGCGGTTTTTCCTATCAGCAGGGGATTGTGACGTTGGTCTTGGCGTTGGTGCTGGTGACGTCATTCAACTGGGAGCTATGCTTGTTCGGGAAGCCAGTGGGTGCCAATTTGTTTTTGCATGTTGTCCAGGTATTGCCAATCTCGTTGTTTATTGCCAGGATTACAGGTCGTGAGACGTTGGTTTCCGAGCCATTGCCCAAGTCTTTGGTTGGCTGGATATGGAAGGGCGGCAAATGGGTCTTGGACAAGGGAATTGGCGATATCATGGACAAGATACCTGCATGGGTCGCAGACATGTTTTCGAATTGGAAGATAACGTTGCTTCTGATTACCGTGATGTTCATGTTGAGTTTCCGCCATGTTCCGTTGAAGTTGGGCGCAGTGGTGTGCGCGTTGGGAATTCCGTTTTTAAGTACGATTGTGCAAGGGAAGATTGGGCACCTAGTGCTTGGCTTGGTGCTTCTAGGAGCTGGAATGTCACTTCAGTTTTGCCGCTATGACAAGATATTGTACTTTGAGAATGTGTTGAAACGCCTGCAGAAATCGACGAGTCTGGACGAATCCTTTGCACGGTTGGTCATGCGGATCATGACTGAATTGTTTGAGAATGCTCGGTTGCGGGAGGATTCGGTACATGGCTGGGTGCGTCAAGAGTATGCCCCCAATGGGGAGTATAATGCGCTGGAATTGAAAGTGATATCCGATGAGATCGTCAATCGAATGATGTTCGAGTACGATTTGCTGGTCTTGCGTGCGGACAGCGAAGGAAAGTACCTGCACGCCAATGCGATGCTTCGCTTTCACGATAGCCTGCTGGTGTCGATATCCGTGTTCCCGCGTGCGTTGCTAGCCATAGTTTTGGCATTGGTGTGGGTTGCGTTGCCGATAGACTTGATTCCTGATACGTTGCCGATAGTCGGGATTTTGGATGACATGACCGTGACGATATTTTCTGGCTTGGTATTGCGGAGTTCTATAGATGGGTACACGCGGCGTCGTTGACGATTTCATTTCTGGGAGCGGGTACGCATTAAAGGGGATACGGGTCTTTTACCGGACATCGGTCTTGTGGAAGTATGCACTAATGCCGATGCTGTGCGTCATCGCGATCAACGGGATATGCTCGTTCCTGCTGTTTCGCGTATTTTTGCCTGTTTGGCAGGCTGCTTTGCGTGACTACTTTCTGAGCCGTGGCTGGGAGACATTGGCTGAGTACATAGGGACTGGCTTATGGTGGGTCACGTTGCTGTTTTACATATTCATCGTCAATGTCTGCTTGGGGATCATGTACGAAGTAGTCGGGGCATTGTTTTTTGAGAGGATGGTACGATACTACGAGTATTGGCAATATGGTCATGCGCGCAATCCCGGCTTGGGGTTTCGCAGGGAATTTGTGAATATCATTGACAGCATTGTCTATTCGAGTTGCACGCTGTTGCTGTATGTTCCTTTTTTTCTGATCAGTTTTTTCCTTCCGTTTCTGTCTCTTGTTTTGCAGGCATTTTTCATAGGTTATCGATATGCCGTCAGCTATTGCGGCGAGAGCGGCTTCAACCGAGGCTGGAGTTTGCGTGGCTTGCAGGCTAACTTTGCTGGTCATCGCGGCTTGCTGTATGGTTTTGGCGTGGTAAGTTTTATACTATTGCTATTGCCGTTCTTTTCGTTGTTTTTCATCCCTGGTTTTGTGATTGGGGGTACGATGATGGTGAACGAAGAGCGGCAATGAATGTTCCTGTTCCATCGATGGAGGTTTTCGGTTATGGCAATTGTGACGATGAAAGAGATTTTGCAGGATGCTCGCAAGCGTGGGATTGCGTTGGGAGCGTTCAATGCGGCGAATTACGAGACGGCATGCGCAATTGTGCAGGCGGCTGAACTTGAGGAATCGCCTGTGATCCTGCAGGTGTACTCCAGGATGTTCGGCAATGGGAAGGCGGAGGCGTTGGGCGGATTGCTGATTCGCCTG
This sequence comes from Lentisphaeria bacterium UBA1407, assembly GCA_002305655.1. Lineage (GTDB taxonomy): Bacteria > Verrucomicrobiota > Lentisphaeria > Oligosphaerales > Oligosphaeraceae > UBA1407. The sequence continues at coordinate 25,112 of DBPZ01000117.1, forward strand.
GCGGAAAAATGCCCCCAAAAGGTGGCGCTGCATCTTGATCATGGCGAAAATCTGGAGCAGGTGCGGAATGCGCTGGAGTGGGGCTATACGTCCGTGATGCTGGATGGCTCGCGATTGCCCTTCGATGAAAATGTCGCCCTGACAAAACAGGCTGCGACGTTGGCGCATCAGGCCAAGGCGACTTGCGAGGGGGAGATCGGACATGTTGCCATGGCTGACGAGACGGAGTTGACCGATCCTGAAGAAGCGCGCAAGTTCGCGGAACTGACGGGTGTTGACGCCCTGGCGGTTTCCATCGGGACAGTACACGGATACTACAAGGCGGAACCCAAGCTGGATATAGGACGCTGCCGAGAAATCGGGCAGGCGTTGCCGAATATGCCCTTGGTACTTCATGGCGGAACTGGGACGCCAATCTCAGAAGTCCAAAAGGTCATCCCCTTGGGCATTGCCAAGATCAATGTCGCAACGGAATTCCAACACTGCTTCCTGAAGGCAGTTCAGGCTGATCTGGAAGCGGCGGCTGGCAAGTTCATACCGATTGACAAGTTCATGGACGCGCCTACCGCAGCTTGCGTCGAGCACTTGAGGAAGTTGATCCGCGCTTTCGCACTGAAAGAATGACGGATAGATGATTCGCGTGCCACCCCGAACCAGTGCAAAGGGCGGGGTGGCATTGCCAAGCTATGAAGTTGCGAAGGGAAGACGGGAAATCACATGCTCGGGCGTAATCGATTCCAGGCAGGCGTAAGGAACGTCGCCACGAGGACATGTGCGCTTGAAACAAGGACGGCAAAATTCCTCCGAAATCGCCAGATCCCAGCTCCCGCCAACAGGACCGGTGGCGATGGGATCCGTCGAGCCAAATATGGCCAGGCCAGATCGTCCCAAGGCGGCCGCCAAATGCATCGAGCCAGAATCGTTGGAAAGCACGAAATCCGATTTCGCAAGCACGGAAATCAATTGCGCGAGATTCGTTTTCCCGGCGAGGTTAAGTACGCCCTTGAGGTCTTTGGCGGTCTCCTCGGCGGCATTTTTGTCTCCCGGTCCGCCGACGACCACGACCCGCCAGCCTTTCTGAATCGCCTCTTCTGCGACTCGATGGAAGGATTTTGGCGACCATTGCTTGGCGGGACCGTAGGCGGCTCCTGGGGCCAGGGCAAGCCAAGGGGCATCGCCGTCCATGCCAAGCTGGACAGCCAAGTCGGGATTGGCGGTCATCGGCTCGCAAGACGCGCTGTATTCAACGGCGCCAAGCATCGAAACCAATTCTAAATAATAGGAAAGCTGATGGCAAGCCCCGATGTTCTCGCCACGAGGCCACTCCTTGATCGTATGAGTCAATAGCAATGTCCGCATCCGGCCACGCCTGCCTAGCCTGTAGGGAGTCTTGATCTTGTAAGCGTCAAGGGCGGAACCAAAGGAATTCGGCAAAACCAAAGTCACGCCGGGATCAAGGCTGCGAACAGTAGCGACTTCGGCGCCCACTATCCGCTTTTGAGCCATCGACACCACGTTGTCAACAAAGGGACAAGCTTCCCACATCGACTTCAAATTGGCGGGACACAGGATTGAGAATGGGATGCCGGCGGGGAGGACTCGGCGAAGCTGGTAGATGGCAGGCAACGTCATCAGGGCGTCGCCCAGCCAATTGGTGGAACGAATCAGCAGGCCGCCCCGCCAATCGTCAATCTGAACTGCGTTGGGTTGCGAGAATTGTTTGAGTATTGGCGTGTACATTTAGTCAAGTGGATTGTTGTATGAGTGGCCGTTGACAAACAGCGTGTTGACGGAAACGGATCCATTCAGGACCTTGAGCTTGGGAGCCTGGTCTGAGATTTCAATGATCCCGTAGGCATGCCCGCTTGCCCAGATCCAGTTTCCTGGCTTGAGGTTGGAGAAAGTCATGGTTTTCGCGATGCCATCGTACTGGAAGCCCGTAAGCAGCGGGATGGCTGCCCAGGCGGCCATTGCCCGTGCGTAGTGATTTCCGCATTCGGCTTCGTTGAATGGGTTTCGCTTTCGTCCGTCGTAGCGATCCCTGATGTCCTTGATGACCTGGATCCCTTCATCCTCCATGCCCTCGGCAATCATTCCCAAGGCTGCTGTGTACTCGAAGCCCGTCATCACTTCGTTGAAATACGGGAATGGACGCGTTGGACGATTGCCACGGGGATAGGAGGCCATCAGCAATGCCGTTTCGTCACCGCAGACAAACGAACGCAAGTGGTTGAAATGACCCAAAACGCCACAGCGACGATTGTACTTGAGAATCGATTTCAAAGTCGCCTTGACCAATTCGGGATCGTGAAGCGTCGGCAATCCAACAACTCTTGCAAAGGCTTGCCCGACGAGTTGGTCGACCAGGCATCCCGCTCCCAGCTGCAGGTCAGGCTTGCTTAAGTCCTGTGCCCCCATGGAATGCCTGAGTTCGGGAATGATCGCTTCGGGATTGGTTGGCGGTTGGATGATATGCTCGTAGTACTCTCCATTGAAGAGTTTTTGATCCATGTATTCGGAGCCTTTCTGGAAGAAATCGCGGCATTTTTTGGCGAATTCGGCTTCATTCATCTGGATAGCCATTTGTTCTGCCGCCGCCAGTGCCCCTAGGTACCAGCCTTGCATTTGCGGATTTGGCCCGTAGTATTCAACGTCCATCGTATTATGCTGGCAGCCTTCGACGATGCCGTCCTGATTGCCGTCCCAACCGCCTGGCAACCAGAAGAATTCGACCGCAAGCTTGATCTTCGGCCAAAGGATTTCCAGGTATTGATTGTCGCCAGAGAGCTTCCATTCACGATAGGCTTTCATGATGCATCCGAACTGCCCGTCCGCAGCGGCTTTACCGTAATCCTTTGCGTTTTCGATCGGGAGATTGACTCGGAATGACATGCATCCCTTGTCGTCAGTCGCCTCCAGGAATTCTGTCGTTCTCATCGATTGCGCGAGTTTTCCGAATAGGAATGCCGTTGTATGCTCATAGTTCCATACGTGCGTACATGAACCATGGCATGATCCATGTCCGTCCCCGCAGCCTTCCCAGCCGAAGAATCGTCCGTCTTCTGTGCGGAATGAGGTCTGTGTACGCAGGGTCGAGATATTGTTGAGCGCGGCTTCCTTCACGGGTGTCGGCAAGGGTGTTTGGACAAGGGCTGAAACGAACTCGATGGTCTTCGCCTCCAGTTCGGGGAGCCGTTCCACTAGTTTTTCCGCTGCGTCCCAAGCCGATTCGAAGCATGTCGCATAGTAGTTTCCGACGATGTTTTCTGGTGCGTTTGGGTTTTCCTTGTTTGGCGGCGTCCAGGATTTTCTGTTTGGGAATCTCCAGGACAGGATGAGTGTGAATGTCTCTTCTTCGTATGGCTGAAGAGTTTTTCGGATGCACAGCGAAGCTCTTGGCCACTTGTTGGGATTCGTGCGTTGCTCGAGGTGCCCGTCTTGGGAGAAGTCGTCCCAGAAATCCAGGGTCGAATCTCCCCAGGAGAGGTTTGCCCATGCGGTACGGTAGGTGATGTCCGCATCAATATCCGTAGTCGTCAGTGCCATGTCGCCTTCTGAATTGATGCCTGCATTGCCGTCGCCTTCCGAAGACAGCGCCAATCCTGCTAGGGAAGTTGACTTTTTGAATTCGTTTGTCCAGACTTGCGAAGGGGTGTCCTGTCCCGTGACGTTTGTGAGTGTTGCGCAAATCGATACAGGCAGTGGCTGGGAAGTCCTGTTCTTCGCCACGTACCTGATGATGGCGACCGGGAAGCCCGATGCATCTGCATCGGTGGGAACCAAGGGATTGAAAGCCTTGATCTTCAATGAAAGCGGTGCGTTCGGACCATCGCCCAAGCTGACTTGCCCAAAGGGATAAGCAGCCTTGAAATCCGCGAATTGGAAGCGCGGCATCCCATGGTTGAAGGCACTGCTCCCATAGGCTCCTTCGTACTCGAAATACTCCAGTGGACCTTCGGCAAGGCGTGTGTAGGAGGGGGAATCGACCGGCTGTGCCTGGACGCAGGTGAACAAGGCACAGCCACGGTTGTGCTTGGCAGGAGTGTTCATGATCTCGCAATCGCGGAAATCACCCCTGCCGCCAAGGGAAATGGTGCCGGTGCCAATGCCTCCCAATGGAAGGGCGATTTTCGCAAGCCTGTCTTGAGTGTACGTGTTGAGCACGGGCCAGTTCATGGATGTTCTCCTAGTTTTCAGTTATCAGCTTCAAGAGCTCTTCGGCGGAAATTGTGGTCGGCGTATCTGCCCCGGCGAGGATCTGTTCCGCCAGATCTCGTTTGTCCTGATGCAAGGCGATGATTTTGCTTTCGATTGTGCCTTGGGAAATCAGCCTGTAGATGGTGACGGGTTTGGTCTGGCCGATTCTATGCGCCCTGTCCGAGGCTTGGTCTTCCACCGCTGGATTCCACCAGGAATCTAGGATGATGACGAAATCCGCCCTGGTGAGATTGAGTCCCAGCCCACCTGCCTTGAGGCTGATCAGGAATAGGTCGGATTGTCCGTCCTGGAATGCTTCGATAGCGTCAATGCGCTCCTGTCGCGGCGTTGAACCATCGAGGTATTGATAGGTAATCCCCATGGTATCGAGGGCAGACCGGATGATGTCAAGATGCTTGACGAATTGCGAGAAGACGAGTGTTTTGTGGCCTTCCGAGACGAGTCCCTGTACAATTTGCTTGAAGGCTTCAAGTTTTGCGCTGGGCACTGAGGCCGTTGGATCCAGGAGCTTTGGATTGCATGCTGCTTGCATCAACTTGGTGATGGCGGCTAGAATGCGGATGCGCTCCTGCTCAAGACGCTTTGGATCGGCCTGAATCTGGGGCAAAAACTGCTCGACCAGTTGACGCCTGACCGCCTCGTAGAAGGCACGCTCGGAATCCGATTGCTCCAACATGATCGTGACTTCAGTCTTCGGGGGCAATTCCTTCAAAACTTGCTCCTTCTTGCGACGAAGCAAAAATGGCTTGATCAATTGATTGAGACGTTCGGCGGCTTCCTGATCCTTGAACTTCTCGATAGGATAGGCAAACTTGTCCTGAAAATGCTGCCTGCCACCCAGCAATCCAGGAGTGATGAACTCGAAAATCGTCCACAACTCGGACAAGTTGTTCTCCAAGGGCGTCCCCGTGGTCACCAACTTGAACTGGGCGTTCAGGCTAAGTGCCGCCTGGGAACGCTTTGCCTGGTAGTTCTTGATCTGCTGGGCCTCGTCCAAGACAGCAACTCGCCAGTGCACCTTCTGGAAAGAGTCAATCTCGCTCTGCAACAAGCCATAAGTCGTAATCAAAAGATCGTTGGGCTTCAAGGACGATAGCATCTCCTCGCGATTTCCCGTGCCAAAGACCAATACGTTCAAGTGAGGAGTCACTTGGGCACACTCCGATAACCAATTGTTGCAGACTGACATCGGGGCGACGACCAATACGGGTCCCTCGGAAGACTTGGCCGCAATGAATGCCAATGCCTGAATTGTCTTGCCCAATCCCATGTCGTCAGCAAGACAAGCGCCAGCGCCCCAGGAATCAAGGCGGCATAGCCACTGGTAACCCTCAAGCTGATATTGGCGAAGCTTGATCGAAGGGGATAACCTGTCGGACAACTCCGGCGCCAATTGCATCGATTCGTCAATGAGCTGGGATTGTTTCATCCAGGCATCCGTCAGAACGTACGATTCGGGAGATGCCTCGAAGAACGCCATGGCTGCGGGAAACGCAAAGGGATTCAACTCGAATGAATCGTCGCGAAACGTGCCCAGCGAGTTGATGTCGTCCAGCTGACGGCGGAATTCGTTGGTAATCGCGATGATCTGCCCGTCGTCAAGCTCGATGTAAGTCCCCTTTTGCTGTGAGGCCAACTTCAGGAGCTTTTGGAAGTTCAAGGTGAGATCTTCGTCAACCAGCACATTGCCTTCCAGCGAAAACCAATCGTTTTTCTTGACGGCTGCGACGTTCAAGTCCGCTCTGCCGAGTCGCCTTGACACACGCATTTTTTTCGTAGATCTCCAGAATATGACTGCCTGCTCCTGCAAGTCCTTGAGCCTGACCGCGAAATCAAGTTTTTGAATTGGATCGTCGACGGACCACTTGGTCGCACCGGTTTTCGTTCTGGCATTGAGTTCTGGGCAAAGTGCCAGAAGCTTGTCAAGCGAGGCTCGCTCGCCTGCAAGGTCACGAGCGAATTTGATGGGAACCTGATCCTGCATTGCGACCAGATTGACGGCTCCGGCTTCCCCGATGGGCACGAGGATGTCAAGCTGCTCGTAGGGCTTGACCAGGATCTCGATCTCCAGGTTGGTCTCGTTGCTGAGCTTGACGACGGGCTTTGGAATCGCATAAATCGTCTCTACCTCATCCAAAAGCAACTCTTGATCAGACAAAATTGGCATTTCGTTGACCAATTTCAGGCAGATGTCCTGGATCTCTTGCGAAGCCTCGGAGGGAAGCGACAGGCCCTCGTTGGCAATCTTCGCAATGTCTAGCGCACGCTGAGAAAAACTGTGCAATATCAGCTGGCTGTCATTCTCGCGGGTGGCGACAATGCGCTTTAATTCCTTGTTCTCAGGAACAACTTCAATGGATAAGCGATGGTCAACGCAGCTGAGCTTGGCGTATGGACTCGACTCGACGATGTTCGCCGGAATCAGCTCGTCCTTGTCACTCCACAACAAGCGAGGGTGGTTTTTCAGGAGCATCAAGGGTATGGACAGGTCAAATGACTGTGCATACAAGGATTCGCCGCCTTCGTCTTGCCAAACAGTCAAGTCGCGCATCAGCGAGATCGCCTGGATGTCCAAGGGGGTGTAGTGCGTAGGCCACGATTGGGTGGATTCGACCTCCGGCAATAGCTTCTCAAAGTTGATGCATCGCCCCTTTGACCACTTTTTGGTTTTTGTGAGTTGCTGCTCAACCAGCCTGACCGTTATGGTTTCGTTTGGCTCGATGACTTCCAGTACCCATGCCAGACGGCGGGCTTGCCTGGGGGCATCCTCAAGGTTCAATGCTTGGTCCAGCTGCTTGAGTTCAATCGCCCAGGTGGGAAGAACGGGAAAACAATCAAGGATGCTGACTAAGTTGCCATCCTTCCAGAACGAAACTCCAGTGGGCTTGCCAGGAATCCATTCCTTGTTCAAGCGCTGGGACAATTCCTCGCACTCCGCCGCAATCAGTTCATACCCGCCGAGCTTCGCTTGATCCTTGACGGACTTGAGCATGTCCCGCTTGGTCGCCATAAATGAAAATGGATTTTGCCAGTATTCGATCAAGAGCGTGAAAAAGGTATCAAGCGGAGTCATGTTCGAAGGATGTCGGGGCTTGGGCACCTCGCCGTAGCACAGTCCTTCGATGAACGGTTTCAGCTGATTATAGATGTTGCTCCAAATTTGGTTTTTGAGACCAAGTTTAGCGTAGCTTAAGGCGTTGGACAGGGATCGTCTCGTGTTTTTCTTGATCAGTGTCAGGATGAAGATGATTCCCGTGATGTTCGAGTAGTAGAAATCACTATTGTAGTTCGTTCGTCTGATGTCCTCCAGGGTTTCATTGAAGAGATACAGCGCCCCGTCGGTATCTCCCCGGACGAACATAAGCCAGGCACGCCGTGTATCGATGGCGTCTTTGGGCCTCTTGGGGAGAAGTTGTTCCGCCAGCTCGAATCGCCCTTGGAGCATCAAGACGTCAATCAAGGCAAATAGGGCCGAGGATGACAACTTGTTAAATCGAGAAATGCCGACCTTCAAAAGGGCATCTGAAGACATCAGGTTGACGATCAGCTTAGGAGCCAGTTGCCGAATGCGGCTGGATAGCTGTTCGTCTGAAAGCCTTTCCAAGTAGGCTTCGTCCTGGATATTTTTGTCATGGATGTTGCTGGTTTGATTAGGAGGCTTCCTCATGGCAATCCTCCTGCATCGGTAACAGTATTCTAGTTGAGCCGGGCGAGTTTCGTCTGTTTTCGAGATTGTTGCAGAAATTGCCCAGCAACCAGCTAGGGTTGAGTTGGGTCTGGCTCTTGATGTTCTGAATTGTCCTGGCGTATTTTGTCATTGCTTCGCTCTGGAAGTACTGCAACTTGTCGAACAAGCCTATAAGATAGCACAACTTAATGAATATTTAAAATATCCATTTCCTGGAAAACTAGGCTAGCTACACGTGCCGTCAGTACTCCTTGATGCAGTTGACCACGTATCGGATAGATGGGGAGAGGGTGCCGATCAGACGAACCTGGATGTGGTTCGAACCAGTTTTTGGGCGTGGGAGCGGGGCGGGCAGGGTGCCTTCCCTAAGAACCTTGCTGTTCAGATCGTAAACTTGCCAGAGGTTGTCTTTCAGGCGGATGCTCTCGTCGTTGTTCAGCGGAATGTTGGCGATCAGCTTCGTTCCGTTGAGGGTGACTTCCGCTCCTTCGCACAGCGCCATCTTGCCCAGGTTGTAGGCACGTACGCCGTCAATGGCGCAGGCGACAGTCGTTTTGCCCGGGATTCCGTTGTAGTAGTAGAGGATGTAGTCCAGCTTGGTGAGATCGAGCTTGGCGTTTTGGATGTTGAAGGCATGGAATCTCCATCCGACATAGGGCGTGTGGACATAGATATCGTGGTGTTTTTTGTTGATGTCTCGCAATTGCACCTTGAATTGCGAACCCTTTCCATCGCCGTAGAGCCAGAATCCAAGGTGCGAGTATTTGCTGATGTCCATCAGTTCGGGGTAGTGGTATCCTACTGCTGCCCAGCCGCCATTGTCGTTGCGCTCGCTTGTGGCGATGAATTGAAGACCACCATCGGCTGATTTTGGTGATTCCATATGCGCGACCTTGAAGGTAACTCCTGGGTTTGAGGTGCCCTGGTGGGTACTGTCGAATACGAATTGCGAGTACTTGTTGCTTTCGGTCAGGGCGTAGTCTTCCGGTTTTGCGCAGCTGTCAAGCAGGATTGAATCCTCGCCGTCGTATGCCGGGGTGTAGCTGCTTGTGAAAGTCGGTTCGATTTCAATGGTCAGCTTGGCGTCGTCGCTCTTTTCAGCTCTGACGTTGAATGTCCAAGCGTCGTCACCGCAATCGCCGGTCACGATATGCGGGATTTCGTATTCATGCTTCATGTTGTTCCAGTCGGCATTGGGATTTTGCGTTCCGAACGCCTCGCCTGTGACCATGGGAACCACGTTGACCCGTCCGATGAGTCCTTCCGGAAGGATTTGGTCGCAGCCGATCATCAGGGTGTTCTTGCCATTGTCGAATTGCGGCATCCCTACTGGCGTATTTGTTTTGAATCGCTTGATCAGGTCGCAGTTTTCGGCGAAGAGCGCGCCGTATCCATCTGGATAGACTTCGGCGTACTCGCCACTGCCCAAGGTGATCGGGAGCTGGATCTGCTTTCCATTGACGGTCAGGGCGGGGTTTTCCAGCCTGGTCCGTACCAATCCCAGCAAATGGACCGAGCTGACCTGGATGTCAACCTTGCCGTTGCCGGGGATTTCGTTCAAGTACAAATTGACTTCGCCGATATGATTGGTGTTCAAAGGCGCATGGAATACGTTGTAGAAAACATCGTAGGGCCACTTCAACTCCAAGGCGCGCTCGCCGTTCTGTTCGCGCAACAGAAGGGTGACAAAGCGCCAACCCGAAAAGTCCAGGTCGATGTACTGCTCAGCAACAGACCTGCCAAACTCTCTTCCGACCTTTAGCTGAACATTCAGTACGGCACCGGAATTGTCGCCCTTTACCCACAATCCCCAGGCACGGCAACCGCCCGTCGAAATATAGGGATACGAATTGATTTTCCCAATCCGCGCCCATGCGCCACGGCTGTTTTGAGACGAATTCTTCGCCTGGATACGAAGATTTTCAGCATCCCCGCCACGGACATCATCCTTCACCGTCGTCAGCTCAAGTTCGACGTTTCCGGCCGTTTCAAGCTTGTTCCTCTGGCTCTCTTCCGCGAAATTCGCGATGACGGGATACTTGTCCAGATTGTTTTCCGTTGAGTACAAGGCTTCCAGGCGGAATGCGACAGGTTGATTGCCGTGGGGATTGTTGAATTCCCAAGGCTTTGCGGACGCCACATCCAGGATGCGGTGCTGCTTCATCTCGACTGGGCGGAATTTCCATTTGCCGTCAGCTTCCAATCTCAATTTGAAATCCTGGTTGGGCGTTGCGACTCGTTGTTGTGTTTCCTGGTCAAAGAACCTTGCGAGCCTGACGTTTGAGTACCATCCGAGTATGGTGAGCATTTCGAAGGCGCGTTTGTTCGCCTGGTTTCTGGTCGTTGAGATGCCGAGTGAGATAGCGGCGTCATCCCCGTATGCCTTGGCTGCGAAGTATTCGGTGTCGTCGGGGAATTGGGCCCGCCCAAATGGGCTTGAGGAGTTCAGCGACCACCAACCCATTTGCGGTTCCAGAAGCTCCGATTTCCTGATGTACGCATTGCGCTTGACGTGCAGTTGCGCGAATGCCTTGTAGTCGCAGAACGGGACGTCCCAGGCGCCGATCCTGGAGTGGAACCACCAACTGTTGTGACCGTGAGTGCTGGCCTCGCTCATCCCGCCGTTCTTCAAAGCCGAAAATCCTTTCCAGCGCATGACGTCAACAGGGTAGCGCTCACCCATGCCCTCCGAGCCGTCAAAGTAAATCATGTCCGCCTTGATCGCATTGTGGATGCGGGCGATATTCGCAACGATCGTATCGTCAAGCCCGCTGTCAGGCTCGGGATAAAATGCCAAATAAACCTGACGGAGAAATTTAACCTTGGTTCCGACGGGATGTGTCTCGGTGCCGACTTCTGTCTTGAAGGCGCCACGCTCGCATTTCCCGAATCTGTACGGAGTTTCATCGCCTGACATTTCAGAATAGCGGATGATTTCGCCGCCGATCTGCAATGAGTTGCTTGCACCCTGGTACGTATGGACCAATCTGTGCCTGTGATCCGGCTTCTCGTTGATGAAAATTTCCTTGTCGCCTGGAGCCAATGGCTTCGCCAACGTGTATGTCGCGTAGCTGATCAAACTGTCTGGCGCCTTGGGATAGAGCAGGGGATCGACTCGATTGCTGTTGATCGCCTCCAGGCAACCGGTCAAGGTGTGGATGCTGACGCTCAACCCTGCCTTCCGATACGTCTCCGCAGACCAGACCATGTCCTCCAAGCCGCGTGGGAAAAACGTCCTGTTCGGTTCGTACGTGCCCAAGGACGTAAACCACGGGCTTCGGTAATGGAGGATCCCAAAGCCTCCGCGGCGTGCCTTGTCAATCCAAAAATCCGTATTCATGTAGTTTCCATGCATGAACAAGTAGGATTTTCGAACCAGTTCCGATTCAGAAGCATAGGGACCACCATGGTGGGAGCTTGGAACGGGTTCGCTATCGGCCATGGCCTGCAACATTTTCTGAATCGCGGAACGAGGCCCTGCGACCAACCCGAAGGCGCTGCCGAGCATCGGGTGAGGATGGGATATCACGCCTGTCAACGCGCCGCCATCGCGAAATTGAGTAGTTGTGCGGACGCCCAGGCTGCGCAGGCAAACAGCGGATTGATCGTCGGAACGCATTCCAGCCATTGCGCCGAAGTAGGTATCGCAGGCGGGCTGGATTCGTGCGAACCAGCAGTGCCGCACGTCAGGAACCGTGATTTCCGCAAGTTCGATCCTGAAGTATTCCTGGCAATCGGTGACTTTCAGGCGAACGTGCCCCGTTGGAAATGTGCATGTAATCAATCCATTGGGTTCGAGCGTGAAGTTGTCGCTTTCCCAAATATATCCTTGGCTTGTTTGGTTGAGCAGCTCGATTTTGACCATTGGGATGATTTGCTTGACCAGGTTTCGCTTGGTTGCTTTTTCTTGCAGTTCACCGATTGTTCCATCGTCGCAAAGTTCGAGCACGGCGTGTTTGTTTTCGAGTTTCAGGATTGTTTTTCCTTTTACGTCTGAGGCATTGATTTTGTATTCGACTTGTTCTCTCAAGGAATCCTGATGTAGCTTAGCGATTTCTTCAGCACTCAATGCGTAGTCATAGACTCTCATGTCGTCAATCAGGCCATTATGCGAGGAGCGCGAGAAGTGAACCGAGCCGAGGGTCAGTGGCTTGGTGATGCCTAGCTCGTAGTCCCAGTTTGTGTTTGTGGCGACTTTTTTGCCGTTGAAGTAGGTTGTTATCGTTGGTCTTTTGAAAGTCACGGCGAAATGAACCCACTTTTTGAGAGGGAGGTTGCTCGCCAGATGGACTTGGGTCTCAGTCCATTTGTCTTCCTTGATCCAGTGGGCCGCCTTGGGCTTTCCAAAACGAACGGAAGCAGAGGAGCCGTTTTTGAAAAACATTATTCCACCGGGACTCCAACCGGCGCTGAGCAGGCATGGATAACTTTCCGAATGCTCGTCGAACATCGCCCAAAGGGACATCGTCATCTCATTCGTCCCGTCCAATTCGTTCAGGCACGGAATCTCAACGGTGGTTTTCATCCCCTGATATCCTAGTTTCACAGCGCCGCCAAACTCGCCTTGAGCCCAACAAGCGCCCAGCAATCGGGCAGGTCGACCACGACCGCTCAAGTCGGCTGACCTGCGACCAGCTCCTTCCTCGAACTCCCAGCGGCCAATCAAGCCGCCGCCAATCAAATAGACGCAACTCAACAAGAATAGTACGATAATTCTTGGCATGAATAAGCCCTCCAATTAATTACCAAACTCGTTTCGGCAAACCCAAGATCTCGGAAATCCTGTTCCGTACGGGGTAGTCGGGTTCGAGAGGATGCAGTTTGTTTCGTGTGAAGCCGACGCATAGGCCCGTAGCCTTGTCAGCGAAGCCTTCCGCTCCTGCGGCGCCGCCTTGGCCGAAGATGCGACCGTAATCGGGAGCCGGTCCGCACAAGACGTAGCCAAGGCCGAACTTGGACCACTCGTTGTCAGATACGGGGTCGTCAATGGCGCGTCGCAATTGCGTCGCTTCGGCAATCGTCTTGTCTCCCAGCAGGCGGATGCCGCCGATTTTCCCCATGATTGCGGCATAGTATTTGGCGAGTGCGTGTGCCGTAGCAAGTCCGTTTGCGGAAGGGATGAAGCCTTGCCGAATGACGTCATTTCCGATGAAATCGTCACACCATCTTTTTTGTGGCGGAACCGCCGAGGCATCGATGCGTACGTATTCCCGCTCTGTGCCGAAGATCAGTTCATCCTCCAGCCCGAGAGGCTTGATCACTTCGTCAATCATAACTTGCCTGAACGGTTTTCCTGTGATCCTTCGTACGAGTTCACCGACAAGCCATGCGAATGTGATGCCATGGTACTGGAACCTTCCTCCCGGTTCCCAGGACGGCTTGCCCGCCGCCAGCTTGGCGCACATCAGGTCCCAATCGACCATTTGCTCCGTTGAGTCGAGTTGCGGCAGTGCCGCCATTCCAGCACGGTGAGTCAGCACATGCCAAACCAACGTATTTTCTTTTCCGTTACATGCGTACTCGGGCCAAATGTCGCCAACAAGTGTTTCGTAACTGACCAAGCTGCGTTCAACCAGCCGATGGAACGTTGTCGCCATAACGGATTTTCCGCAAGAAAAAATAGGGAAGAGCGATCGTGTTCCGATCCCTTCGCCTGCGGCGATATCCACCTGCAATTGGCCATTCCAGTAGATGGCCAATTGGCAGCCTGCCTCGTCTCCGCTTTCAATTGCCTGCTCCAAAGCAGCTTGCAATTCAATCGTCAATGCCTTGAAATCGTACCTCATGCCATGTCTTTTTGCCGATTTAGTGGATAAACACGAATTATAAAATGTACATGGCATTTGACAACTTTGCCATAGCCCATAAATAGAAAATCTTCACGAGGGTTGGAGAAGGCACCCTGGGTGGTTTGGAGGGCACCCGGGGTGGTGGTTGGGCACCATGGGTCCGGGGTGGTGTCGGGCACCCGGGGTGGTCTGGAGGTCACCTTGGGTGGTCGGGGGCACCTTAGGTGGTCGGGGGCACCTTAGGTGGTCGGAGGCGCCTGGGTGGTCTGGGGTGCACCTTGGGTGGTCAAGGGTCACCTTGGGTGGTCGGGGGGCACCTTGGGTGGTCTGGGGTGCACCTTGGGTGGTC
>DBPZ01000035.1 GCA_002305655.1 Lentisphaeria bacterium UBA1407
GTCTCAACTTTGGGACGCCACTAAGATTTTCCCGTTTAAACCACATTATTTAAACCAATATCAAAACTGATGAGGAAACATCTATGAAGAAACTTATTACCTTGGCATTATTCCTTGCAACAATCGCACTCGTCGCGGCGCCGAAAGCAGACATTGACGGCGCAAAAAAAGGCGTCTGGACAATGGATTACGACAGCGTGCTCAAAGCCGCCGAAAAGGACGACACCCCGATACTCATGCTCTTCACTGGTTCCGATTGGTGCGGATGGTGCAAGGTGCTGGATGAAAAGGTCCTCTCAAAACCCGAATGGAACGACTACGCGCAAAAATCACTCTATCTAGCCTACATCGATTTCCCGCAAGACGAGAAGCTCGTACCGGAAAAATACAAAAATCGCAACAAGGAACTCCAGGAAGAATTCGATATCGAAGGATATCCAACGATCCTGCTGCTCGATGCAAAAGGAAATCCAATTGATAACCTTCCGATGGAAAAGAACATCACACCACAAAGCTTCATCACAAAAATTAGGCTGAAGTTGCTCTACTCGCCCGCAGAACTGGAAAAAATCTACTCCATCCTTCCGAAAGACCAGGCAAAGGAACTCAAAGCAAAGGGAGACAGAAAACAATTCCTCAGCAATGAACTCAAAAAGGCGGACGAAGAACTGGACAAGGCAATCAAGGAAGCTGAGGAAAAACACGAGAAAGTCGCGAAGCCACTCAGCGACGAACTCTCAAAGATCGGACCTGCTTTCGATAAAGATATCGTCAAGGCACTCATTGCGGCAAAATCGCCAGATAAGTTGCCTAAATTCCTCGAGGCACAGAAAAACCTGGAAGAAGAAATGGACAAGGCCATGAAGTGGATACAAACACGCCCTGAACAAAACGAAGAAAACAACAAAATCTTCGAAGACTTTAGGAACCGCATTGACCAACTCCAGGCAGAAACCCAGGAAATCATCATACAAGCACTTCCATGATAAGCTGTTAGAGCAGGACGTCTTCGTCAGGTCGCTTGTCATTTCCAGCGACCTGGCGATCCTCGCCCTCAAGTGAAATCCGCCATGGCTCCCGTTTGCGGAACTTGGACTTGAACTTCTTCTTAAGCTTGCCCGTTGCCTCCAGGTGGATGTAGCATTCCCTCATGCAACCGCGTGCAGCTTCAACGGCCATGGCGTGTCGATGGTAGAACGGAATTTTTATCAGATCCGCCATTTCGTTCCAGCTAAGGTAGTCCAGCTTGTCGTAATCCTTGAAGTCCTGCGGCAGGAAGGGATTGTAATGTGGATTTGAGCCACGATACGCATTGGCGCACTTCCCCAAGTCAATCTTCGCGAATTCCACCTCATGTCCCGCAATGACCACCTTCTGGCTTTCCGTGGTCGAAATTGCGCCTCCCGTGCAACCGCGAGCGCAACACATGCAACGGTCGCAAAGCTTTCCCTCGAAGATTGGATCCGGCTCAAGTTCAGCCTCCGTCAACAACGTGACAAATCGCTGGAACGGACCAAATTCAGGAGTCAGGAATACCTTCGCCCAGCCAAATTCGCCTAACCCGCAAATAAAAGCCGCTACACGCTGGTCAATCAATATGTCAGGCGCCGGAAAACCTTCACGGCAGACCTTCGCCTTCATGCCTTCCGTGTTGTTGCGAAAATAAATGTTCGGCATTGGAACGCATTCGTACTCGTGATCTTCAATAAAACAACAGAGGCGACGCATCACCGACGGACCGAAGACCTCGTTGATTCCAGCGTAGCCCATTGAAGTGTAGTTGGAGAACAGCGTACCCTCCTCGGTTCCGCGAAAATACCCACGAGGTATCCGAAACGCCAGCGAAATGCATGATTTGGCTTCCGGAAAAACATATCTGGGATCACGATCCTTCGGTGCGCCTTCCCAACGATCCATGCTCCCGATCCCGCACAAATCAGCCCCGAACTCACGTGCAGCACGCTTAACCATCTCGCTAGTCAAGTCGCTCATCTCAACTCCTTTACGATTTCGCCAAACAATGAATTCGATGTCGTGCGCTTCACCAGAACCTCGACCATCTGCCCAACACGAGTCGTCGCCAACGGAATAAAGTTGCATACCTTGTTCAACGGGGTTCGACCGGTCCAGCGATCGGGATTCCGCTTGCTGACGCCTTCGACCAGGATCTCCTGCACGGTATCCTTGAACCTGGCATTCCGCAATGTCGCACCCGATTCCAAATCCGCCAGCAAGAGCTGGTTCCTGCGGTGCTTTTCCTCCTCGGAAACATCGTCAGGATAATCCCTTGCGGATTTCGTGCCTTCCCGTGGCGAATATCGGAAGATGTACGCCATGTCAAACACCACCTCGTTCATCAACGAGCGGGTCATCTCGAACTCCTCCTCGGTCTCGCCGGGAAAGCCAACAATCACATCCGTCGTGAAATTAACCTCGTCCAAGCCTTCACTCAATTTTCGTATGCAATCCAAGTATTCGGCTGACGTGTACGAACGGCGCATCAGCTTGAGGATCCTGTCCGAACCAGACTGCAGGGGAATGTGAAAGCACTTGCATACCTTCGGCAAGTCACGAACAGTACGGATAAACGCATCGTTCATAAAATGGACGTGGGGGGAGGTAAACCGTATCCGTTCCAAGCCGTCAACCGCGTGAACCGAAGACAACAGATCCGCAAAAGCACTGAACTCGGGGGTATATACCCCGTCACGACGCGCCTCCGCAACCCCGAAGGCCGTGATGTTCTGACCCAACAACAAGACCTCGCGCGTCCCCCCGTCAACCAATCGGCGAACCTCCTCAACGATCGAGGAAATCGGACGGCTCTTCTCACGACCACGTACATACGGAACGATGCAATAGGAGCAAAACTGGTCGCAACCGCGCATCACAGCCACTTCAGCCACCACCGAACCCAAACGATGACCGTCAAGCTCGGGACGGATCACACGATCAAGACCAGTCTCAGAGTAACGCCCACGATCATTGGCAATCGAACGAACAAGCTCGGGAACCCGATGCAATTGATCGGTCCCGGCGACGAAATCCAACACCGGAAGCTGCTTCAGCAACGTATCGCCATGATTCTGAGCCATGCAACCGACAACGCCGACAATCAGGTCGGGATTCGTCTTCTTCAGCTTCTTCATGAACCCGATCTTGCCAATCGCCTTCCGTTCCGCCTGATCGCGAACAGAACATGTGTTGAACACAATTAAATCAGCAAGCCCCTCGCTCTCAACGCATTCATGGCCATCACCCTCCAACAGGCACGACAACGCCTCGCTGTCACGCTCGTTCATCTGACAACCATATGTCTTGATGTAAAACTTCATCGCCGAAACCTTTTCCAAATGCCTCGCATCATCAAATCGGAAGGCAAGGCTCGAAAATCAATCGCTCGTAGTAGGGACTGTGCAGGAAATAATGCTCGGCAAAATCACCAACGTAGGTGAACAATGTTGGACCGCGCTGCACAGCTGGAGTCTCGAACTGAATGAGCAACGGCGTGCAATTGTACTTCTTGCACATCTTGCCGCAAGGCTTGTCCGTCATCACAAATGTACGAACAGGATCAGCCAGACCAGCCGTCGGACAATTCCGCGCAGTCGCGATGAATGACCAGGGATAGTACAATCCCATCGTCATGTCCCAACCGCCTTCAGGACGGTATATGCCCTGTGGCGTCATATCAAAATCAACATTGGTGAAACCCCATTCATGGACTTCCTTCAAATAGACGGGATTGGACAAGCTGACGTCCCTATAAGACTGAACCTGCATGTCTCGAATCTCCTGCTCCACCGTCTCGATGCCATTCATGTGCACAGGGAAATTGACTCCAGGCTGCGCGAACAGGTTCATCCTTGTCTGCTTGTTGAGCAGACGTCCCAAGACCAAGCGTCCCTTCAACTCGGGAAAATCACGGTGTATCACATTCAGGACACCCCAGTCGTTGACCACTACCTCGCAATCATCCGCGCCCAACTCGCGCAAGCAAGTCAGGTTTTCAACGACCTTCGCAATCCCGACATCAGTAAGGTAACCCCCAGTGACATACGTGAAGTCCCACTCCATCTGACGACTGAAATAATAAGCATGATCGACCTCGTCCGAAGGAGGAATCAAATTCTGGCAGAATTCCTGCCCGAAATACAGCCTGCTAAAATCCATGCCGTTGTTTTGGAACAGTTGAAGCCAGGACAGGGACGACAGGTTGTTGGTGAACTCGTAGTTGTTCGGGTTCAACGAAAACATAACCGTCGCCAAATAGGACGGTATTTCACGCGCATCGATGATCTTCAGGAAATCGTCAATCATCTCAAGACGATGAAGGTCAGGGAAATAAATCGCCAATTCTATTTTCTTGCTCATATTGGGGATTCTCCTCTCAGCCGTTTTCGCGTTTCACATGCGCTTCCGGAACGTCGTAGTAGCAATGGATCCTCGCGTCGCAAAACGCCGGGCTGTTGATCAATTTTCGGCAGAAATCGGGATTGGGATCCGGAGCCGTCATTGCCGCATGGACGATTGCCAAGGTAGGCATCTTGAAATCAGTCGCCCCCCGCAATGGCACCTTGAGGCAATCGATGCCCATGTCCCTGAAATGCTTGATTGAGCACAATCCGCAATTTTGGTACAAGGTCTTGGGAAGCACCGCCTCGACACCGCATCCATTGGCGCACAAATCCACGGAATAATCATACGGGGTCATCTGGTTCGTCGTCAAGTGACGGGCGAACTCATTCAACCTCGTGCCCTCCTTGAAGACCTCGATCCCGCTGGCATGCAAATCCGTAGCCACATCCTTCCAATCGTCGGGAAACCGATTGCTGGCATGCATCTTCGCCAACAGCATGTCACCGCACAAATTCCTTCGCGCACCGCTGTGGATCGAATGGCAATTCTCGTCGTTGAAGTAGCAACGATAGCCAATGATCATCACTTCCAACTCAACGTTCATGCCGCGGGTCTGCTCGACAATCCGGGCAATCTCGGAAATGGACAGCTTGCGGGGAATCACAACGCGACGAATATTGAACTTGTCACTGAAAAACTTGATGGATTCCATCGAAAAGCATCCCGTGCCCGTGCTAATGTGCAACGGACGGCGAATCCCCCACTCCTTCAGGCAAAACATGATCGCGGGATCCGCGACGACATACCCGTCGGGATTGAACTGCTCCATCGTCTCAACCATGTCTCGCAAGTACGGAACTCGCTCGGAGCCATTGTCGTGCGCATTGATAGCCAAATTCAGCCGTGCACCTGCCTTGTGCACCGCTTCGGACATCTCGGCCAATTCAGATACCTGGGTGAAATTGTAGCCGCCGCCAAGCGGACGACGGTTCGGACAAACCTCCCAACCGTACTTCGACAACCAGTCGCGAGGAACAAAACCCGCAAAAAACTCCTCGACCCCATACTTGACATACTCGCGTATGCGATCGGGAGTGTCATTCGCATCCAAACCAAACGTGATAAACATCTAACTTCACCCTCGACGTCTAGAATTGCACTCAACCCTTGGGCATGCCCGACTTGCGCTTCCCGTGACACTCCTTGAACGGCTTCCCGCTTCCGCAGAAACACATGGCCTCCATCTTCGCAGATGCCTTCTTCTTGCTTACGGACTTGCCTGTCGCCAACGGAACCGAACGAGTTAACGAAGTCGTGAACAACGGCAACTCCTCCGTCAAGCTTTCGCTGCGTATCCGATGCAAACGAGTAACCATCGATTTCGCAAACACACGGCGGATCTGCTTCCAATGATCGTACTTCTCGGTGAAGTCAATCACCTTGAACAATCTTTCGAAACCCGCGTCCTCGGAGTAGATCTCAAACAAGCCATCCTCCAACGCAAAGTACAAACGAGGCGGCTGGCTCTCCTCAAATGCCTGCTTCCCAACTGTGAATATCTTCCCGTGCATGTCAGGAGAAATAAAGTGCTCCGCCAAAAATATCGCCCCCTTGCAAATCGGATCGCCAGACCAAATCAGCGTCGAGGGCATGCCGCGAATGATCAACACTCGCTTGCCAGGCTCGGCATTCGCACCCATCTGGAAAAATGTCAGAATGTCAGCGGCACGCGATGTCACGGATGCCGGCTGCCCGCTCTTCCGGAACTCTTCCTGCAACATCCCAATCACCTGATCCGAGCAGGCAACCACAATCGCGTTCCCCTCGCACTTCAGCACATCCGTGACAACGGCAGAAAGCCGCTCATCGCTCGTCCTGAACGTAAATGCCGTGTACCCGATATCAGGAGTCGCCTTGAGCTTGCGACGATGCCCAGGAACGCAGAAAACCTTGTTGATCTCCTCTGCGGTGAACTTGCTGATACGGGAAGCCGAACCGGCAATCGCAATCTTCGACTGGGACAGCCGAGACGCAACGTCAATGAAGTCTTGGTTGGACCATTCTTCCGGAACCTTTCCCGTTGACTTGTACACCAGGCCCGAAGCACGAGGCACGCCATGTTCAAACGCCAAAATGCGGTTGCTGTACAAGCACAAGTCGCCTTCCAATAGGAAAATCGACTGGACCTTCTCGAAAAACAAATCCTCGTTGCGCCGCATCGTGCCCATGAACTCGAAATAATCCGACAGGGCCAAGTCGAAATCACCGCAATCCGCAAGGCGCTTCCCCGGAGCGCCACAAATCGCACCCATCAAGCCGATCTTGATGTCCCCTAAGCTGCGAACACGATCAAGCAATTTGCGCATGTTCGGCAGATCATACATCAGAATTGACGTGATGACGCAGCG
This sequence comes from Lentisphaeria bacterium UBA1407, assembly GCA_002305655.1. GTDB lineage: Bacteria > Verrucomicrobiota > Lentisphaeria > Oligosphaerales > Oligosphaeraceae > UBA1407. The sequence goes on from DBPZ01000035.1 coordinate 6,768, forward strand.
GCGACGCTCCAATATCTGGAACAAACCGTACAATATACCCAATTCAAGCTGAGAAGCCTCGCACACACCGACTATCGAACCCGAAATAGCCTCGCGCAAATATCCCTCACGGACTTTCGGATTCAAGCCACGCCAAGAGGAAAAGACAACGGGATCGCTTGCGTCCTCGTAAGTGAACTCCTCGATCCATTGCAAAAAACGAGCCATTAATTCCGCGCGGGGAACAGGCGTCAACCCACGAAGCGTTTTCCAACCTTCAATCAATGACATGTCACTTTACCTTATACCTATTATACATACGAAAGCAAAATCACAAACCATGTACTATATACCATGCTCCTCTTATTTGATAGCAAAAAATCCGTTTTTTTCAACGACCAATATGGTTTTCATGGAAAATCACACAAAACAAAGCAACCAAACCTTGAATCACACTCCAAACACCATGCAATGACATTGTGAAATCGCCCCCTTTTCCCCGGAATCTCAAAAAAACTCGTCTTGGCAATTGCAAAACCGATTTCCCGGTGTATAGTAATATCCGTTTTTTAAAAACCAATCGTGGGATGGTAGCTCAGTCGGTAGAAGCACCGCACTTTTAATGCGGGGGTCCCGGGTTCGAGTCCCGGCCATCCCACCATGGTTTGAATCTTTAACATCATATTGCGGATTTGATTCGCAGCATCTACCGAAAGGCGTTGATGACCCCTGGAGCACTGCAGACGAAGCGTCCGTAATATGACTACCACACTTGACTTGATATCCAACTACGGATTTGAACCTTAGAAGAAATGGACCGTGTGGCATCTACCTGCATCACGGTCTTGTTTTTCTTAAAGATAACCGAATTCATCATTCATAATTCATCATTCATAATTAGGATTACTATCATGAGCAAAGTTTGCGAAATCTGCGGCAAGCACAAGGCGTTCGGTGGTCACATTACACGTCGCGGTTTGGCCAAGAAGAAAGGCGGTATCGGACTCCACGTCGTCAAAAACACCAAGCGTACCTTCAGCCCCAACCTGCAAATTATCAGGGCATTGGTCAATGGTTCCGTCGTCAGGATGAAAGTCTGTACCTCTTGCATCCGCTCCAACAAAGTCGCCAAGGCTGGAACTGGAACCAGGACCGCACAGGCCTAACCCATCTCGAGTCGAGCAATGCTCCGGCAGTGCTCCCTTTTGGAGTCGATGGCTATGATACACTAGCGGACCATGACGCAAATGACGGACACGGACTCACTTTCACCCGTGCCCGTTTTTTGTTGTTCTACCCCATACAAGGAACGAGAATGCCTACCTTACCAAGAAGCCTGGACAAACTTAAGCCACATGACGGGATCAAAATCGCACCGTCCATCCTGGCCGCCGATTTCAGTCAGCTTGGCAACGAAGTCAAAGGCGTGGAAATCGCAGGCGCTGACATGCTCCATATCGACATCATGGACGGTCATTTCGTGCCCAACCTCTCCATGGGACCCGGGATCATACAATCCATACGAAAACTATCAAGCCTTCCTTTTGATGTCCACCTGATGCTCTCTGAACCGGGGCGATATATCGATCCTTTCGTCGAAGCTGGCGCAGACCACATCACCATCCACGTGGAAAGCTCCGGCGACATCAGCGCCACCATCGACCGCATCCATGAATCGGGATGCAGCGCGGGAATCACGCTCAGGCCGGGAACGCCTGCCGCAAGCATCAAGCCATTCATCGAAAAGGTTGACCTCATCCTCGTCATGACCGTCGAACCAGGCTTTGGCGGACAATCCTTCATGAATGGGCAAATCCCCAAGATCAAGGCATTGCGAGACATGATCGACGCATCCGGGAAGCCAATCCACCTACAGGTGGACGGCGGCATTGCAACCGGCACCGCGCGCCAAGTCGTCAATGCAGGAGCGGATGTCCTAGTCGCGGGAAGCAGCATCTTCAAGTACCGAAACGACTTCCCGAAGGCAATCCAAGCCCTGAAGGAAGACAAATAATATACAAGCAATCAATTCAATTAGTTACATAGTTCTACCAGGAAGCCATCAAGATGATCATCAGCAAATTCAACCGCTACTTCGCAAAGCACGGGCGAAATACCTACATTGTATTGGGTATCATCATCAGCGTTATCTTCGTCTTTTCGCTCGGAGACGGCATGGATGGTTGCGGATACAGGCAGCACGGCCTCAAGTCATTCGGCAAGATGTACGGCAAAAACCTCAGCGCCAAGATGATGACTGAGGAAATGAGAAAAACCTCACTCGCCTACATGATCAAGACTGGGCAAGATATCTCAAAGCAGGCAGGTGACTCCGCAGTCCTGCAACTCACACTCCAGAAAATGCGCGGACTCAGAACGGCAAAGGAAATGGGACTTGACAAGGTCGCCGACCAGGACATCAGGGACGCCATCATGGATATCCCCTTCTTCGGCGGAAAAGAAAACTTCCAGCGTCAAGCCTACGACGGCTTCGTCAAAAACTTCCTCCCGCAATTCAGAATGACCGCGGCAGATTTCGATGAGGTCATAAAGGAATCCATCATCATCGACAGACTCGAAGCCAAGATTACCGAAGGAATCGAAGTCACACAAGACGAAGTCAACGAATTCCTCGAATCATACAAAATCAGCACCCATGCCATCGTGATGGATACCAAGCGAGACGCCGCGCCCTCCAACGAAGAAATCCAGAAATTCTTCGAAACTAGAAAGAGTGAAATCAAGCTGGAAGACCAAAGGTCAGCAATCGTCGCAACCGCGACAGCCCAGGATATCATCGCCAAGGCTGACGCGCCAAACGCAGACAAAGCCCTGAAGGACAAGCTCGCGATCTCCGAAGACGAGATCAAGAATGACTTCGAGGCCACCAAGGATAGACTCTACAAGGAAAAGAAACTCGAAGAGGTCAAAGAACAAATCAATGACAAGCTCAGACTCCGCAAAGCTTCTGAGCTCGCAAACAAGACAATCGGAACCATCATTGACGAGCTGGCCAAAAGTGCACCCAAGGACGAAACCGTTGAAGCCAAGGTCGCACGATTCGTCAAAATCGCAAATGAAGCCGGTGCAACCGTCGCAGCGACAGGTTTCTTCACCACTGGAGATACAATCCCCAATATGAAGAGCCGTCAACCCGGTCTTGCAAGGTCAATCAGAGCGCTCAACAACGCCGGCGAAACAACCCAAAACGTCACAATCATTGGAGGATTCTGCGTTGCCATCCTCAAGGAAATCAAACCTGGCGAAATGCCAAAGGAAATCAATGACGAACTCCAAGACAAAATCGCTGACAAGCTGACCGCCGAAAAGGCAATCGTATTCTTCAATGAAAAAATCGCCCCCTATAAGGACAAGCTAGCAGGCGTCGAATCAGTATGGGACCTCTGGCCAGAACACCAAAAGGAACTTGAAGCCAAAAAGCTTGACATGGACCAGATGATGGCCGAATACTCCAAATTCCGTGAATTCCTTACCGATTACCTGATGCCATTCTTCAAGGAAGAACTCAGAAGCGCTAAGGTCGTCGCGTTCAAACCCGCGACGTTCGAAGAAAGAATCACTGTCGCAGAAGACGAACTCAAGGCTGAATACGAAAAGAAAAAAGCCGAGTACGAAAAGAAACAGGTTCGACTCAACCAGATCGTCGTTAATATCGACGAAAAAGACGATGACGCGACAAAGGCAGCCAAAAAGGCGAAACTCGAAAAGGTCCTCGAACAACTCAAGCAGGGAATGCAGTTCAATGACCTCGTGAAAGATGCTTCCGACGACGAAGATACAAAGGAAAAACAAGGCGATACCGGACTCGTCAATGTAAATACCCTTGACGAAGAAGTCGCTAACGCCGCTCTCGCACTCGAAATCGGACAGGTCAGCAAAATCATCGAAACCAAAAACGCATACTGGCTCGTCAAACTCGCCGAAAAAGACATGGGCAAGACGTTTAATGACAAGTCCGTACAAGACGAACTCACAAAGGCTATCAAGGCGAATAAAGCCAAAAACATGGCCGCTGACAAGGCACTCGAACTCTCAAATCAATTCACTGATGCAGCCACTGAAAACGACAAGGCTGGACAAGAAAAGAAATCCGACGTCGAACTCTTCAATGCAATGCTGTCCACAGGCATCCCAGACGCCGAGGTCATAGACCTGTTCAAGGTCAACAAAAACGCGACCATCCCCAATATCGGACGCGAAACCAAGTTGATGGAAGCTATCTTCGGCAGAAAGCCCGACGCCCCCTTCACATATATGGTCGCCGGGACAAACGCAAGCTTCGTGGCATGCGTCACAGAAGTCATACCCTCATACATGGTCATCCCATCCGAGCAGGAAGCCGATGCACTTAACAGGCTCAAAAACCTCTATAAGAAGGAAACCGCAATGGCCGCGGCACTGAAGATCGCTAACGACAAAGTTGCAGCAATCAACAAGGAACTAGCTGCAGGAGCAACACTCGAAAAAGCCGCTGGAAATGATAAGTTCATTCCAGTCAAGGATGAAATCGACTTCCAGAACATCTACGGAAACCGTGAACTCAATGTCAGGGATCATCAAGCACTCCTCAAGGCACTCCACCTAGGCAAGGAAGGAGCAGTCACAACCCCAGTGAAAACAAATAACGGATACATCCTGCCGTTCCTCGAAAAACGAACCGTCAAGGATACCGACGAAGCTAAGTCACTCGCAGAACAAATCAAATCCAGCAAGCTGCGCCAAAAGCAGCAGAAGCGACTCTCCGACTTCTACGCACAGCTGGAAACAGAATCCAACACCAAGCTGGTCGAAGAACTCATCCGCGAAAAGTAATCTCAAGGACTAATTCCAAAAACTCAACAAGGCGATGTCCCCCCCAAGGAACATCGCCTTTTTTCTCCTATAAAACCAAACGCCAACGTCCCATGAGTCCCAGACTCTCAGTCCCGTATGTCTCATCTGACACATAATAATTGTTTCATTCGTCACGGACAAAAACGCTTGAACACATGAAATAGCATTGTATATTAATTGCATTCCATTTTACGAAATGGCATTCAGCAATAATGGACAAAGAAGCAACGACAGGACAGGAGCACAAAATGGCGGATTATCGGTTGACTCAATTGGCGAAGAAAACGGCGTTTTCCCACGGTGCTGACATGGTCGGCGTCGGCAACATCGAGCGTTGGGCTGATGCCCCCATCCTGATGTCTCCCCAGGGGATTTTCCCTGAAGCGAAAAGCGTGATTGTCTGTGCAATCCATCATACGGATGCGATGATTGAGATTGGAGGCGAAGGTTCCCCCCATGAACAGGGTTCATACGCTTTCCAGTACCATATGAACAACCAACTTGACGTGATTTCCTACTCGATGGGTCGCTTCCTTGAGAAGCAGGGCTATCGTGCCGTCCCCATCACGGCATCCAACATCTGGCGTTATCGCGAGTACGAGTCCCTCAAGTCCACATTTGCCCCCGACATGTCTCACATCTATGCCTCCGTTTGCGCCGGACTGACCGAATTAGGCTACCATGGCATCTCAATGTCACCTGAATACGGCCCGCGAAATCGCCTTGTCTCGATTATCACCGATGCCCCGCTCGTCCCCGATCCACTTCTCCAAGGCGATACCCTTTGCGACAACTGCGGACAATGCCTCAAGCACTGCTGCGCATGGGCTACTACCCAGGAAGTCGATGGAACAACAGCCTTGCATATCGAAGGACACACCTACACGTTCGCCAAGAAAAACCTCTGGAGATGCGCATGGGCAGAACACTTCGGACTTGACGCGGAAGCCGACATCCCGGCCAAGGTTGATGAACAGGTCATCCTCGACAAACTCAAGGAACTTGGAATGAGGGGCGGCACAATGGGTTGCTGCATCAAGTACTGCCTCCCAAAGGACAGGCGCTCCTGGGACAAGTCCTACTCATCAGCACCAATCCGCAAGAAATCGGTCACCCCGACAAGGCCGGCGCCAGACCGAGGCGTGCAACAAAGACTGATCGCAGACGCCATCGCCGAAGGAGCAGACCAAATCAAGGTCATCCCAATCGAAGACTGGAAGGGAGCAGATATTTCATGCCTCCTCCCAGATGTCCAAACCATCGTTTTCTTCTCAATGGAAAACCCGAAATCATATGAATCAACAACGACTGACAGGCGCGTGGATCACGCACATCGAATGGGCTACCACCTGGACAAGATGACCTTCGAAATGGCAGCCGAGCTGGAAAAACTCGGATACTCCGGAGCCCCATACAACTTCTGGAGCCTCAAAAAGGATCCAGGCAAGGCAGCGCTAGATGCACTCAGGGACTTCTGGGCACCGCAAGCCCCCAACTCAGGCTCGAGATTCTTGCTCACAAGCGCAAAATTGGCATCATTCGAAGCCAAGTCCCAATACGCAGCACTCGGGAAAAACCTCGATCCAAAAACAGAAATCGAGAAGCTGGCAATGGAGTTCGGAGCCGACGTCGTCGGATTCACCTCCGCCAAACGCGTCGAAGACGCCGTGGAATCCGTCCGCAAGGATCTGGACGGTGAACGCGTCCTTGTCGCACGCGAAACTGGTACCCTCTGGCTTAGCTCGACCGCCGAAATCCAGGAATACAACCGCAACCTCCATACCCCCGAAGAACACCTGCCAGGAGCAAAATCCGTGATCGTTTGCGGCATCCGAATCCCCAAGCAAAGCGCCGAATCCCTGGGACGCTACGGAGCCGAAGCCATCGGACCATACAGCTTCGCACAGTACCAAAGCCACAACCACCTGCGCACCATCGCACTAAAGCTCAGCAGGATCATGCAAGGCTGGGGCGCAAAAGCCGTTGCAGTGCAAGACTTGGAACTCACAGGTTCACTCGTGTCAAATCCACGCGGCGGACAGCCCAATATCTTCTGCAACAGGATCTCGGCAGTCTGCGCTGGACTCGGAACAATCACCAAGGGTGGATTCGTAAATAACGAGGAGTTCGGAACAAACCTCCGGTACGTCGCCATCGTCACAGACCTTGAGCTCGAACCCTCAAAACTCCCGGATCTCCAGGCGCTCAGAAGCAAGTGCGAAGGATGTGACAGATGCATCAAGGGATGCACAGTCAAGGCCTTCAAGGGTGAGACAACCCTCGTTGTCGAAGGACAAAAACTCCCCTTCGCAATTGTCGAACAAGCACGATGCGACTGGGCAATCCGATACGGACTCGTCGCTGACGAAGGACAAAAGTGGACCGGCTCAAAAACCGATATCGAACCGCCGAAAAACATCACGAAGGAAGCACTCGCCGACGCAATGGCGAAGCGTGACCCGATCCTGAGAATCAGACCTTGCTCAGCTGAAATGTGTGCCATGAGCTGCCCATACACAAGATCGCAAGAGTAATTAACTTCCAACATTAACACAAAAACAAATGCCTGGCTGACGGACAATCACCCGTCAACCAGGCACAACTTTGCCACACGTACCATGAACAACGCCTACGAAGAACAGTTCCTAATTCGTTTCAGCGAAGGAAACAGACACGCAAAACTTAAGCTCAAGGCGTTTTTCGACTACGCGCAACAAGTCGCAGCACACCATGCCGAAATCATCGGAGTTGGCTTCGACGCGCTAAGGCAACAAAACCAAGTATGGCTGCTTGCAAGAATCAAAATGCAATTCGAAGAGTTCCCGGAAATCGACCAGACAATACGCGTACAAACATATCCCGCAGGATTCGATCGACTTTTCGCAATAAGAGAATACAGATTCCTAACCCAAGACGGAACCATGCTCGCAAAAGGAACAAGCAACTGGTTGCTCGTCGATACGGAAAAACAAAGAATCCTCCCGCCACAACGGGAATATGGATCCCTCCTCCCAAAATTCGACAACCTCGAAATCGCGTTCCCCTTACTTGACAAGCTCCCACAGACCATGGAAAACACCACCGCCTCGGACCAGTACAAAATCCGAGACACAATGGTAGATATCAACAACCATCTCAATAACGCAGAATACGCGGCTATCGTCCAAAATTGCATCGGAGTCGGCAAATACCCGCGCACACTCCAGTTGAACTACCAAAACGCTGTCCCCGAAAACGAAATCCTCAATGTCCAAGCCCAAATCGATGATCAAGGCTTCCACGTCATCGGAACTTTCGAAGACAAGCAAGCCTTCCAGGCAACAGGAACCTTCATGCCCTGAACAACACGCACCCCTTTCGTGCCTTCGAGCACCGCGACTTGCAATAAATCCCCAATGCGACATGTCCCGTTCAGTATTGGGAAGCCAAGGCAACGGCAACGATAGCCGCTAAGACAAGGGATAGCTCTGAAAAATTATCGCAAAAGGGTTGGAAATTAGTCTTTTCGACTTGTTGCACTTTTGATTCAAGTGTATATGTTATAGAATTCATCCTTTTGGAATTTCAACAACTCGTGTATTGTGTCAGAATAAGACCACCCAAAGGGTCTTAGGAGTGTGTGATTTGGGCAGCAATTTTGGCAGTCTAGGCGACTTTTTTCCCGAGGCGGAAGTAAAGTGTCGTGTGCGTGGATGCGGAAACACTATCCGGGTTTCCAAGGAAGAGGTTATTCAAAAACTCGCCAGCGGAAAAAGTCCCAAGGCGGAAAAAATGTGTGACGAATGCTTCGCCACTTTCAAGGAACTCACGAATCAGGAGCTTGAATGCTCAACTGTCGGATGCGACGGCAAGTGGACCTGGAACCGCCATGCCCAGTTGGAGGCAATGAAGCATGCCAAGGACGGAAAGCCGGTTCCGCCAAGAGGACTATGCCCAAAATGCAGAGAGGCAATGCAAGCCGTCGAAGCGAAAACCATGCCGTGCCGCTTCAAGGGCTGCAAGGGAACATGGACCTGGTCGGCCAAAGACCAAATCGCAAGCGGCGGCAAACAACCGCCACCAAGGCTTTGCGACGAATGCTTCAACTTGCTTAGACCTCTGAAAGACGACTATATCCCATGCAGGATAAAGGATTGCGTCAACAGCGTCCTTTGGACACGTTACCAGCAACTCGAGCACATCAAGTCGGGAAAAAGCCTCGACAACCCGCCAAAACGAATGTGCGATGAGTGCTTCAAGGTTTTCACGTCCCTCAAAAACGAGGAAAAAGAATGCAAGATCAACGGCTGCAAGGGAACGTGGACACTGACAGCTTACGAACAACTCGAAGTCATTCGAAATACGCCGGAAGGACAAGAACCAGAAATGCCGGCAAGAATGTGCAAGAAATGCTTTGACTTCTACACGGAAGCCAAGGACATCGAAAGACCATGCATGAACAAGGGCTGCGACAATAAGTGGACCTGGACAAGAAGCATGCAGCTTGGAGCACATATCCACGGAAACTCAAGACCGCGCGAAAGGCTCTGCGACGAATGCGTGAAGGCTTTCATGGACCTCAAGGACGAGGAAAGACCATGCAGCGCACAAGGATGCAACGGAACATGGATCTATCGCGTACATGAGCAAATCCGCAATAAGTGCAAGCTCAGGGAAGAACCGAAAAAACGCTGCCCAGCATGCCAAGACTTCTTGGCAAACCACCAAACAGAAGAGCTGACCTGCGAAAGCTGCGGAACAGCATTCAAATGGTCCGTACATGAACAACTTGACGTGCACCTCGGAACGTCAACAAAGCCAAAACTCTGCTCCGATTGCGTCGGCAAGGAACTCGACGACAAAATCCCAACCCAAGAAATGAGGTTCGTCAATAGACCCATTATCCATATCCCATCAGCAGGACCGTGGAACAGCGACGAAGCCATCAGGAATAGACCCGAGCGAATGACCCAGTCAAGGATCGACGCCATCGGGGATTCGCAAATCAAAATCATCTGCATCGGCGATGAATTGACGCTCTCGCAACAAGATGTCGCAAAAGCATGGCCGACTCTCCTGGAAAATAGCCTCCAGGAACGATTCAAGAGCAAAGGTATCCTCACGGTCCTAAACGCCGCAATCAAAGACAGCGGAATCAAACAGGCAATAAACAGATTCGAACGAGATATCAAGCCATTCAATCCAGATCTTATCGTCTTTTCCTTTGCTTGGAATGACGCCAAGATCACAAACCTCAAGACACTTGACGAAGAAGCGCAAAACACTAAGCTCGCGGAAATCGCAACAGCAATCAAGGATTTCGCGGAACTCTGCAAAAATACACCCGCAAAACTGCTGTGCTGGCTCCCGAACCCAATCTATGCACAGGATTGCAAAGAAGGACGGTTTGACGCAGAACAATTCAGGACCTGGGCGGAAAACCAGGATAAATTCTTTGAAAAAGTCCTCAGTACAACGAGACAAGCATGCAATAAACTCGGAATCGTACTCGTTGACGCAAGCTCAATGTTCAAAATCGAAGGCGAACAAACCGCCAAAAAGTGGATGGCTTCTTGGTATCAACACAATGAACAAGGAGCAAAACTTATCGCAAATTGGATCGAACAGGCAATCGTAACCAATAAACTCATCGACCCGGAAAAATTCGAAGACATCCCCGAACCAAAACCAGAACCTGAACCAGTCGAAGCCGAAAAAACACAGGCAGCCAAGGAACCAGCCGAAGAACCGGCAGTCGAAGAATCGATACCTGAACCAGCCGCCGAACCAATTTCAGAGCCGGTTGCGGAACCAATACCAGAGCCGGTCGAAGAGCCGACATCCGAAGAACAAGAATCACAACAATAAGTGTCAATGTATATGTTGAAGCAAAAAGTAACTAGAGGAGACAGTAAAATGCGTGAATGGATGAAAATTTTGGGCGTGTGTGTGTTGGCGGTTCTTGTCTGCGTCGGATGCAGCAAAAAGGCAAAAGTCAATCTTGACGGTCTCGACCAGCAAAGGGCAGGCACCGTTACTGACGGCGATGGCGGGTTCGCAGGACCCAATGGAGGCGGAGGACTCAGCCCAATCGGCGCGCCTGGAGACGCCCTGATTGTTCCTACCGCGGCACAAACAGGAATGGACGCCAATGCCGGAACCCTCGCAGTGGTTCCAGCAGGATGGCAGGAAACCGACCAGGCAGTCAATACCGGAGCAGATGGACTCGGCTTCGTAAAGAATGGACAGTACTTTGCTCAAAAAGTCTACTTCGACTACAACCGTTCCGAAGTCAGACCCTCAGAACGCGTAAAACTCGAACAACTCGCTTCGCATCTCCTCTCAAATGCTTCGCTCAGAGTCGTTATCGAAGGACATTGCGATGAAAGAGGAAGTGACGAGTACAACCGCGCACTCTCGGAAAGAAGAAGCCTTTCAGTACAGGAATATCTCGTCTCGCTCGGTGTTGACATCTCTAGAATGAGAACCGTCAGCTATGGCGAAGACAGGCCTGAAGTTCCAAACGCACAGTCTGAAAGCGACCACCAGCTCAATAGAAGAGCACAGTTCCTCATCGGAACACCCTGAAATCAATAAACTAATCTGATCTAATTTTGCGAGGCTGCGATGGCAGATGGCAGATGCTGCCGTCAACAACATCGCAGCCTCTTTTCGTTTGCCATGACCAAGAAGATCAACTACCTGGAAGTTTGTGCAGCAGTCGTTTTTGACAACCAATGCCTCCTCCTGGCCACACGAAAACCAGGAGGAAGCCTCGCGGGAAAATGGGAATTCCCAGGCGGCAAGGTCGCAAATCAAGAATCGCTCCAAAACTGCATTGTGCGTGAACTCAATGAAGAACTCGGACTGAAGATCAATGCCGCGCAAGAGCTATTCAATGTCACTCACCTCTACCCGGACAAAGCCGTTAGATTGCACTTCATGCTCTGCGAAACCAACGACGCCAAAGGCATAAAACCACTCGAAGGACAAAAAATCGGCTGGTTCAAGCAGGATGATTGGACAAATCTCGACATGGCACCGGCTGACCGAGAAACATGCAAAAAAATCGCTGGAAACGACAACCTGGTCTCAATCCCAAACCTCAATGTCGTAAACCTCGAAAAAACAAACCAGCTTAGACTTTGGTTCCAAAAACTCGAAAACCCGCCAAAACTTGAAACACATACAATCAAGTAAAGGAGACAAAATGAACACGCAATTCGACATCGTGATTGGAATCGACATGGAAACGGACGTCGGAAGCTTCACAAGCTACTACAACGGTGTCCAAAAGGGAACGCCTAGATTGCTGCAAATCCTTCAGGACAATAACGCAAAAGCGACCTTCTTCTGGACTGGCCACGCAGCCGAAAACAACAAGAATGTCGTCGCTGATGTCAAAAATGCAGGACACGAAATCGGATGCCACTCGCTCTACCACGAAACACTTGGCGACCCGATCTTCCCGTTGCCAAACAATTGGCCGCTTTGCCCCTGGGAAGTTGAAGGACGTATTCGTGCCGCGACCGAAATCGTCCAGAAAGTCAGCGGAGTCCTGCCAACAAGCTTCAGATGCCCAAGGCTGTGGGGCAGCACGAAAGTCTGCAACGTCCTCGAAAAATTAGGCTACAAGGCGGATGCGTCCCTCCCGCTGTATTTCTACAGAACAAGCTTCAAACCCTATCACCCGAGCAAAGACGACTGGACAAAGGAAGGCGACCTGAAGCTCGTCGAAATCCCAAACTTCTGCGACCTGACGATGGAAAGCAACGACGAATACAACAGGGATCGTGACCAATGGCCACTTTTCCGTACAGAAGGCGCTGACTTCATGCTCAAAAAATCCGTCGATTTCATCAAATACGTCGCCGGTCACAATGTCAGGCCCGTCCTTTGCTTCTATATCCATCCATGGGAATTCGAAGAAATGCCTCAAGACGGCATCGACTACGGCGAAGCAACGGTCATACCACACCCATTCATCGTCCAAAACTGCGGTGACATCGCATGCAAGGAATTCAATAAACTGCTCGCCGGATTGATCAAACTCGGCGGACAAGTCAAAACCGCCGAACAAGTCGCAGCAGAGTATTAAGCCATCAACTAATTTGTGGATAAACCTAGGAGAAGCCCCCGATGAGCAATGACCAAATCCTTGAAATGGGAGCAACAAAACCACCAGTCCCATGCGACCACTTCCCGACTACTTGGCAACCCGTCATCTGGAGAAACTACGGTATCGTCCCGGTCGACCGAATCGCAAAGGCGCTCGGCACAACTCCACAAACAATCATCGATGAAGCCAAAAGAATGGGACTTGAATTCGACGACTCCCTCGTCAATACATGGCTCAATCGAGGATACCAAACGATCATCCGCCAGAATTGGCACCTCCTTTCCTATGACCAAATCCTGACGCTCCTACAGTGGACCGAGGAAAAGCTCGCGTTCATCCTGCGTGAAGACGACTTCTTCTGGCATAAGCTCGGATCGCAAAAACCAACCGTCCAAGAACCAAAATTCGCTCCGCTGACACAGCAACAACTCGAAAAGACAAAACGAATCCGAGAAGCACACGAAAAAATCACCAGGGAACAAGCGCCAGAAACCGAAAAACCTTTCGGATTCCTTCAATCAATCGGAAAAAATGCAGGACCGGCCAATAATAAAAAGCCAGGACTCAAAATGCTCTATTCCTACTCCGCACTCTACGGAGATCCGCTGATTGACAAAAGCCTCGACCCGTTCCCCGACAATATGCTCGACGCCTATGCCGAAAGCGGAGTCAACGCACTCTGGATGCAGGCCGTGCTCTACTCGCTAGTCCCCTGGTTCGGTGACACCCCATATTCCGAAGGATACAAAACGAGACTCGACAACCTCAGGGACCTCGCCAAAAGAATGGCGGCAAGAGGCATAAAGCTGATGCTTTACCTCAACGAACCCAGGGCAATGCCAGAGGAATTCTTTGACAAACACCCCGAATGGAAAGGAGTCAAGGCTCGGGAAGCCAACCTTTGGACGCTTTGCACGAGCCACCCGGAAGTCCTTAAACTCCTCCAGGACGGAGTAACAAAACTCTTCACCGAAGTACCAGACCTCGGAGGACTCTTCTGCATCACCATGTCGGAAAACCTAACCAATTGCTGGTCCAGGACAAACATCGCAAATCCGCCTGCCTGCCCAAGATGCGCCCCAAGAGGCATCCCGCCAGTCGTCGCAGACGTCATTGACGCATTGGCAAAAGGCGCCTGGATGGCCAAGCCCGACGCCGAAATCATCGCATGGAGCTGGGCATGGGCGAAACCATGGTGCCAGGAACTGGTCGCAATGCTGCCGAAGGGAGTCAAGCTGCAATGCGTCAGCGAAACCGCAGTCCAGACATTCGTCGGAGGTTACAAGGGACAAGTCGTCGACTACTCAATGTCAAAACCTGGCCCCGGACCACTCGCAAAGGAAATGTGGGCGCTCGCACGGGAAAGTGATATCCCCGTAGTCGCGAAAGTCCAACTTAACTGCACCTGGGAAAACTCGGCTGTTCCGTACATCCCAGTGCCGGGACTCGTCGAGGAACACCTCGACAACCTCAAGGCGGAAGGCGTCAACGACCTGATGCTCAGTTGGACGCTCGGTGGATACCCTGGCGGAAATATCAGGCTCCTGACAAAACGAAAGGAAGAACTCGCAAAACAAGACTTCGGCGAAAAAGCGGCGACAACAATCCTCAAGGCATACGACCTCTTCGACCAGGCATTCAGGCACTTCCCGTTCAATGGTACCGCAACAATCTACACAGGTCCGCAAAACTACGGTCCACACGCGCAATTGTACATCAAACCAACAGGTTATCACGGATCGATGATCGGGTTCCCATATGACGACCTGACAACCTGGAGAGGCAACTTCTACCCTGAAGATGTTTTCGAGAACGAATTCAAAATACTCAGTGATACATGGAAACAAGGACTCGAACTCGTCGAAAACGTAAAAGACCAAGTCCCGCAGGGTAAACTCCATAACTACCAAGACCTGGTCAGCGTCGCAAGAGCCTGCTACTGCCACTTCAGAAGCACCTACAACCAAATCCATTTCGTAAGACAAAGAAATGTCAACAACATCGACGAAGCCAAGGCCGTCGCAAAGGACGAAATCAAACTCGCGCTGAATCTGCTTGACTACATCCGACAAGACTCCAGGCTCGGATTCGAAGCCTCAAACCACTACTACTATACCCAAAACTCACTGAAGGAAAAAGTCCTGAATTGCCTCGAGATATTAGGGAAATTGTGAGCCATACCAAAACAAACAAACTAAGCTCGACGATGGTCGTCGCGACCTGCCAGCAAACACTCTCAATGTTTGCTGGACTCGTGATGGTACCGCTAATCATCGCCAGAGCCCTCGGCTGCAGCGCCGGCGACAGCCAAAACATCGTCACCATCGCGATTCTTGTCGGAGGTCTCTCGACCGCACTCCAATGCGCCCATGTCGCAGGAATCGGTTCGGGCTACCTCCTGATGATGGGTTCGAGCAGTCTCTTCATCGCCCCTTCAATCATGGCAGGAAAAGCTGGTGGTCTTCCCCTCGTCTTTGGCATGACACTTGCGCTTGCGCCTGTCGAACTCATCCTCGCGCCACTTTCAAAATATCTCCGAAAGCTCGCGCCGCCGAGCGTTATTGGCGTGATCGTCACCCTGATTGCCATGGCAGTGCTCCCGGTGAGCATGCGGCAATTCGCCGGTGGAGCCGCCAAGGACTTCGGATCGCTCAAGTACCTGACCATTGGAACCATAACCATCTTCACGATCCTCTTCGCCCAATTCAGCCCTTGGAAACTCCTACGTACAGGATCGATTATCGCGGGTCTCTTCGTTGGCTACATCATCGGACTTTTCGCAGGCTTGACAGATTTCACTCAGGTCATCGAAGCGCCTTGGCTGGGATACCCAAAACCATTTTGGTATGGAATGCCAAAGTTCTCCTCCAATTTCATACTTCCTTTCGCCATCGCATACTTCTTGACAACAATCGAGACCTTTGGAGACATTTACGCAATCGCACACGTCTCAGGCGACAACATCGATGAAATCCCGCAAAAACGCATCAGAGGCGGCTTGATCGCCGATGCAATTGGAAGCCTGATCGCAGGATTGCTAGGAACGACACCCAACACGAGCTTCAGTGGAAACATTGCCATAGCCAAAATGAGCGGCATCACCAAGAACACGATTGGCTTTGGAGTCGGCGCCGCGCTTGTCGCCCTAAGTTTCCTCCCCAAGCTTTCCGCCTTGATTGTTTCGACGCCCGCCTGCGTCTTGGGCGGCAGCATGCTGATCGCCTGTGCATTCCTGCTCGACGTCGGACTTGGCATGTTACGTTCTTGCGACGATTCCCCTCTAGTTGCAACAATTGGCATCACGGCCGGCTTAGCGGTCCAATTTGTCCCCGACTACGCCAATGCCGCTCCTTCTTTCCTTACTCCTTTCCTCCAATCGAGCATTTGCATCGGCGCCCTGACGGCCGGCATTGCCAAACTCTTGATTCCACGGAATCCTACCCCCTGACTCCCCCAAATCGTCACGCCAGAACTGCACAAGGCGCAAGTACGAGCACCCCGGGTGCCCGTACCTAAAACCGTCTTGCTCCGAAACAGCGCAAATTTGCCCGATCCGTCCCCGACTAGGAACGCCCCAGTTTCGCCGCTTTAGCGGCGACATCGCCTGAGTACGAGCACCCCGGGTGCCCTAACACCACCCAAGGTGCTCCCCGACACCACCCAAGGTGCTCCCCGACACCACCCAAGGTGCCTCCAAGCCACCCAGCCACACCACCCAAGGTGCTCCCCGACACCACCCAAGGTGCCATCCGACCACCCAAGGTGCCCTAACACCACCCAAGGTGCTCCCCGACACCACCCAAGGTGCCATCCGACCACCCAAGGTGCCCTAACACCACCCAAGGTGCCCTAACACCACCCAAGGTGCCATCCGACCACCCAAGGTGCC
>DBPZ01000050.1 GCA_002305655.1 Lentisphaeria bacterium UBA1407
AGTGCCGGCGCAGGACGGATATGCCCCGCACAGGACGGAGGACTGATGCGCGGGGCGGAAGGGTAGTAGTTTAATAAGTTGGCGGTTGCAAAGCGTTAGCCACGAGTTTTTCCAGTTCGGCAGGAACGAGGCCGTGGTACGAGATATCCGCGGCAAAATCTCCGCATATTTTTTGCGCGATGGAGTTAAGGATGCAAGCTTCCACCCGTGTAAGCTTGCGATGCCCCATCTTATAACCGAATCCAGGAGGCGCCAGTAGCAGCAGCCGTCCATTTGCACAAGCGTCAAAATATGCGCCACTGGGCTTATAAAGGGGTGGGAAATCGTTATTTCGTAAAGCTATCAGGGGAGCGTTATGCTGAAATGCAATTTTGGCCAATTCTTTTTCTCCTGGGCTGATGCAGGGAGAAACAATCACGGCATTCATGGAAATAGCTTCTGACATTTCATCGCATTTGCGCTGAAATTCCACTGATGAAACCTCGATCGAGCGACTAACCTGAGCTTGATAAAAACTAGGCGCCTGAAGAAGAAAGCAGTTTCCAACGCCATTCAGGAAGCCTGTGTCAAAGGGAATGTGGCGTGAAATGCGGAACAGATCCGGGAATAACCTTTTCACTGCCAATCTTCGGGGATTATCCTTGAGATAATTGAACATTCTGGGCAGTTGTCCCTTGCGAAATAAAATGGTGTCTTGAAAGCCTCGGGCAAAAAGAGAAGCCGTCGGGGCATTGTTCAGTTGTCGGAATTGCTGGGCACAGCGGGCTTTGAAGGCGGCGATATATTTCCCCAGTGGGCGCTCCAGGGTTTGCTTTGCCTGAAGGATGAAATGAATATGTTCTTCCATCAACTGGAAGTACAGCGGTCGTATTCCCGGGGAATCGTTCATCATGTCATTCCAGATTTTCCAGACAGTTTTGCCAAGGGAGGTTGGTTCGCAATGAGCCAAGATTTCTTCTGGGTCATTGGAGTGTTTATCAACGACAACCTTCCCTAGCAGTGGGATTTGGCGGTTTTCCTGGATAATGGTTATCATGTAGATTGCCGGTGACGTGTAATCCCAGTTATGGCAACGTCTGTTCATTGAATGTTGCATGGAGGATTTCCTTTCATTTGCTTTATAAAAACATAGGCATGTTTTTTCTTTCGTTGTTCTGGTGAAGATACTTTAGTGCCTAAAGGCAAGATTTTTAGGAGAAATATATGCAAGTAATTCGAACTGAACTGGATGGCGTGCTGATTTTGGAGCCAAAGGTATTTGGCGATAGTCGCGGGTATTTTTTCGAGAGTTGGAATGCTGAAAAGTATGCTGCTCAAGGGATTTCCTGCGATTGGGTTCAGGACAATGAGTCCTGTTCGCGATATGGGGTTATCCGTGGCTTGCATTATCAACGAGGTGAATTTGCCCAGGCGAAGCTGGTTCGGGTGGTGCAAGGAGCCGTGCTGGATGTAGTGGTCGATATCAGAAAGGATTCGGCGACGTTTGGACAACATGTAGCGGTGGAATTGACCGGGGAAAATAAGCGACAATTGTTCATCCCACGTGGATTTGCACATGGCTTTGCTGTCCTAAGCCAAACAGCTATCTTTGCGTACAAGTGCGATAATGCCTACGCACCACATGCCGATGCCGGAATCGCTTACGATGATCCAAGCCTGAAAATCGATTGGAAGATTCCAACTCAGGACAGAATTTTATCTGATAAGGATCTTAAGCACCCTAGGCTGGAAGAAATCTGACGGTTCATAAGTCCCACAAAATTAACATTTAGCCTAGCATTATCCTAAAATCGTTCAAGCAGGTACTTCCCCAATTTTTTCAATCGCAGGGGTAGTTGCAAAAAAAGTTCGCTAAGACTTGGCGGCAGGAGGAGGGCAAGCCTAATGTACTTGGTTTTAAATGAAGCAGATTTGTTCCAAATTCTTTTGAAAGCTTCATAGCGTTCTTTGAAAGTGCTTCCATTCCAAAGTTTAAGGCTGAGTTGCTGGCTTGATATCGAGCGCTTAAATATCCTTTTCATTAGTGCATAATGTTCAGGAGTAATGCTTTCCCGGACATATTCCAGATCCTCAAGTAGCTGGTATCTGGATTTCATGCCGTGAATGATGCCTCGGCTCATGCAGGTTCTATAATTTTTTTGCTCCGTTGTATAGCCGCTGCCAACCCGGTATGACACTAATGGATCTTTAATTCCAACTAGTCGCCCCAATATTACTGCTCGGCCTTCATAGGTCGCAATATCCGACCCAAAATGAATTATCTCACCGAATGAATCGAATAATTTTCGGTTGAAAGCGGCGCTTGGTCCACGATGAAAAAATGGCCATCCATTACAGATGGCTTCTGGGGGTCTTTTATCCCATCCATCAATGGGTACCTTTAGTTCCCCTATGTGATTTCCCTGCATATCTATTATATTGCAGGAACTTGAAAGCAGCATCGGTTCCTTATTGTATTTTAGCCATTCCTTTACAGTACGCTCAACCCGATTTGGTGCGGAAATGTCATCACCATCACCTTTGACCAGTAATTCTCCACTGGAGAGCGAACACGATTTGTTCCAGTTGCCTATGATGCCAAGATTTTTCTCATTTTGATTGGTAATGATCTTATGGGGACCTGTGTATGTGGCAAGAATGCTGGTTATTTTCTGCCAGGTTCCATCTGTTGATGCATCATCAGAAATTATGATTTCCAGAGGAGAGTATGTCTGTGCCAGAACTGCGTTCAAGGATTCTTCAACGTACTTTTCCTGATTGAAGTACATTTGGCAAAATGAAACCAATGGGCGGGAAGTGGGGTCGGACATGGGATCGGGTCCTTTTTGAATTTTGCGTTAGACTTAATCTTCGGGCTTTGTCTTTGGGAGTCCCCAAGGCTTATCGCCGTCCTTGTAACGGCCTTCTTTCTTGAGCTGGTCGATGCGCTCGTAGCGCTTCAGGACATTGCGCTTCTCGCTGACTGCACCTTTTGTTTTCAAACTGGGATGTACTGACATTGTGATCACCTCGCTTATGCTATATGGAATGGATGAATAAAACGCAAAGACATAACATAAGGCAGGAAAAGGAAATTTCAATTCCACAGAGTGGATTTTTTAGAGTTGTCTCATTGCCCGATTGATCACTTCATCTTGTGATTCGGGGTCGAGGGTATTGAATGCCCTGCTGTATCCGCAGATTCTGACGATTAGGTTGGGGTGTTTATCAGGATGTTTTTTTGCTTCGATCAGTTGCTGCGTGTCGAGCAGGTTGAGCTGGAGGGTTGAGCCGCCTCTCCGTAGGAAAGCGGCGATGATGCTTTCGATTGCTTTCGGTTGAATCGGCTGGTTGATCGAGCAGGGGAGGGTGAGATCCAATACCAAGGATTCGGGGAATTCGTGGAGCTTGAGCTTTTGGAGGGAGTTGATGATTTCGGTGACCGATGGAGTCTTGACAAATTCGCTGGGTGAAATGCCGCGCGACAAGTAGGTGAATGCATTGCGTCCATCAGGTGTGGCAGGCGTTTCCTTGCCTAATGCCATATAGAGGTTGTGCGGGTAGATCGCTGGCTTGAAGACGCCGCCACGTGCGTTGGGCTGCCCCGCCAAATCGCTTAGGCGAGTCATGGTTTCTGACGCAAAGTTCTGGATGTCGCGATCCTCTGTGCCGTACTTCGGTATCTTGTTCCTAATGTATAGCTTGAGCGATTCATGGCCGGCGTAGTCGGAATCCAAGATCCTTGTCAGTTCGGGAAGCGTCAGCTGACCGGTGTCGAAGACCAGGTGCTTGATCGCATAGAGTGAATCGATGAATGTTGCGACTCCGACCATTGAGATCGAGACGTGGTTGTAGCGCGCGCCGCCCTCGGTGACGTCCTTTGCATTTTTGATGCAGTCTTCGACGCAGGCGCTGAAGAATGGGGCGGCGTCAACGTATGGCCATTGCTCCTCGTATTTTGTCTTGAGTGCTGCGATATTGTCGTGCGCGTACAGGAGGTTATGGAAGACCCTGTCGCAGAATTCTTCAAAGGATTCGCAAGGCGTGTCGTCTGCTTGCTTTTCTCCGATCGGTTCGTGTCGTAGTGTTCTAAGCAGCACCATAGGCAAGTTGAACCATGTGTCTGCTCGAGAGTTGACTTCTGTTCCTCCGACCAGGATTTCATGGCATCCGCCTGCGACATAGAGTCGTGCGTCCCCCCGCCTGATTCCCCTTAGCACATTTGCCTTGATGAGCACGTCGTCATTTTGGATGACGAAGGTATTGGCTCTTGATGCGGCGTATTTTGCGAGGAGTTCGAAATACTCCTTTGGGTGTTGTTTTGTGACACGCGCGATAATTTTCGTCCCGTTGTATCGGTTTTCGATTTCTGCGTTGACGATCAGTTTCGTGACCTCGTTGAAAAGCGGGCTCCCTTGTTTTTCGCATCCCCCGATCACGACTGTCGTTGAGGTTTCGTTATAGACTTTGTCGCTGATATTGAATTTTGCGTCTGTGAAGGCGAGCAATTCATGGATTAGTGTTTGTGCTTCATCGAGTGTGATCGTCTTGTTTTCGAGGTCATTTTCGAGGTATGGTCCGAGCAATCTATCGAGGTGTCCGAATGTGCTCATTCCGAAGGCTTCGAGCGAGCCTATGATTTCCCTCATGAAGAAGATTGTTTGCAGTGCCTCGTAGAATGTCGTCGGCGGGAATTCCGGGCATTTCGCTGCAGTTTCGGCGATTCGCGTCAGGTTCTTTTTTGCGTCTTGGTCAAGGGTTTTGTCCTTGAGCATGTCGAGTGCCAGTTGCTGGAACCGGTGTGCGAGCTTGATGACGGCATTGCATGATTTGATTGATGCTTCCAGGAAATCTCTTTGGCGTTTATTTTTCGTGATATTGAGTCTTCTTTTAAGTTTTCTGATAAATCCTGTTATTCCGATTGCGAGGATGTAGTCATAGCTTGGCGCATGGTGATCGTAGCTGACCGGGATCCATGCCCTCACGATTCCTTGGCTTGAGAACCGAGTCAATTCCTTGCAGTATCCGCCTATGAAATCGCTGCGTTTCCTTGCCAGTAGGCTTGAAGCCATCGATTGTAGCACTCCCCAGCTGGTGCGAGGTCGGGTGCACGCGATTTCCTGGAAGAATGGGAAGTGGGGGAAGATCGTGATTGGGCATCGTGTTGCGATGATTTCGTGGATGCCCGCCTTGATGGTGGCTGTGGAACTTGTCAACAGCGACGAGTCGACCCACTCGTCGATCTCGCGTTGAATATCGGAGAGATCTGGGGCTGGCTGATCGTAGTAGTTTGCGAGTTCTCTTGCGCCAATGCTAAAATTCAACATTTTTTCGATTCCTATTCCTGATAGAGTTTGAGTTGGGAAGCGATTTCGAGCAGTTTTGCCCTGATTGCCTCTCTGTTTTGCAACCCTAGGCGGAGCATGAATTTCTGCAAGGGTAGGAGTTCTTCCAATTGTTCGTTTCGATACTTGTAGAGGAAGAGCGAGACATGGACGAGTTCAGGTTCCTCATCCAGCTTAGGGGTTTCCAGGATGTTGGTGAAAGCTTTTGTCAGCGTAGTCCTGAAGGCGGTATCCTTCGGATAGCCCAGGGCGTGTAGCTCCTGGTCCAGAATCGGTTCCAATCGTGTGTACAGTGCGGCGGCCTTTGCGGAGTCAAGGGAGAGCAGGGCATCGACTGGCTTTTGAAATCGGTTGATGCTGAGCTGTGATACGACGAGCTTTCCTGTCTCATCGCGTTCGGCGCTGAAAGGAATCGGCGGAACCAGGCCTTGGCAGGGGATCACCGGGCGTTCGCCGGTCGACATGACCTCAACGGCTTTCACAAAGGTCTTGATCGGTTCGGCAATCTGAACCAACTCCAACCAGTTATCGTTCTGGCTTAATTCCCCGGCTTCCTTCAACAAAATCTCCATTGCTTCTTCCAGAGTCGCCGGAATGCTCGGTTCCTCGACGGGCACCTCAGGTTGTTCGGGAGTCAATTCCCCTTCGTCTTCTGAGGGTGGTTCCTTGGGTTCTTCGGTTGGTTCCACCTTGGGTTCCTCGATCTCCGGTAGCGGCAGCGGTGCGAACTCCTCCACCTTGGGGGTATCGTTGGGCTTTTCGGTTGGTGGTTTTTCTGGCTTCAGGAACAGCCAATAGAGAATCAAGCCGGTCACGATGACTGGCAATGAGCTTATCACTATCATCTTCTTCTTTATCATACTTCCTCGTGCACGGTCGGTCTCTATGAATTTGGAGATTCCACTAATATAATCCAATACTCCGAAAATGATTTTTATGCCAGAAAAAACGACACGGAAGAGCATTGAATCTGAAAAAGCGGTTGACGCCATGACAACAATTTAGGTACGGGCACCCAGGGTGCTTGTACTCAGGCGAAGTCGTCGCTAAAGCGGCTAAACATGGCGCTTCCCCAGTTAGGCCGGGCGGTTTTACCCTGTTGTAAAACACGACGGTTTTAGGTACGGGTACCCGGGGTGCTCGTACTAAGGCGAAGTCGCCGCTAAAGCGGCTAAACTGGGGCGTTCCTAGTCGGGTCGGGTCGGGCAAATTTGCCCTAGTGCGGAACACGACGGTTTTAGGTACGGTCACCCGAGGTGCTTGTACTCAGGCGAAGTGGGACGTCGAAGTTTGGTTTTGCGGTTCTTGAGTTCAATCCCCCGAAACGACAGGCTTGTTCGATGCTCTTTTTACACTCCAAGGAGTGCGTGTTTGACGGCTTCATCCAGCTGCTCTTTTAGCAGGTCAGAGTCTGTGCGTTCCAGGGACACATTGAATCGCTTGCAGATTTCCCGGAAAATTTTCTCCGCGATATCTGCTGCGGCTCCTGCTTCCAGGTCTCCTGCGCTTCTGTATTTGACGACTTCCACATCTGGGATCAGGCATGGCTGGGCCTCTGTCCCATTGGAAGATGTCATTCCTTTCAACAGGATATTGTTTGTGTTATTGATTCTGATTCTGATATTCAGGACTTCATCGAGGCAGTTCAAGGCTGCGTAGACTTGCCCTGTGAAAACAGTTGCGGTCAGCACGAGTTTCAATAATTCTTCTGCTTGGATAGACTGGTCTTCAACCGTCAATGGCACGGCGCAATATAGCAGTCCGCTTTGGAACAACTCCCAGAAATTCTCCTGCTTTCCGGAGGCATCCGCCTGCCATCCACGGAGCGATTCATTTGTCGCGGTCAACTTGCCTTGTCGGTGTGCGCCGGGACTGGGAAAATCCTTCACGCTAGGACGATCAAGAAGCAGCAATGTTTGACGCATGTTCGACAGGGATGTCTCGGGCAGAAACTTCGGCGGATGCACGATCAATTCCATCATTGGAAGTGAACGAGTCTGCTCTACGCCCAGGATATTTCTCGCGGTCAAGCGGCTCTTCGTCAGAAGTCCATCGAACGCCCTCACATCCTGCTCGTCGCTGCTTTGACGATTTTCGTACAGGATTCCTCGTAGCATTCTGCCTAGCATTTGCCGTTGGTTTCGCAGTGCGCGTTGAATCAGGGGGTGGAGTTCTGAGGCTCGATAGGCGGCGCGGCTTCGCGCCTCTGGCGTCCGTATGTAAAACACGCCTCGTTGCAATTCATCATCGCAAACATCACCGCAGACATGCGGCATGTTCCTGAAGGGATACACGACCATGACCACGTACACCTTCCCATCGATTTCAGGGCGCACGATATCGAATTCCACTGCGGGATCGGCATACCTGTTGATCGTTTGCCCCACGGTGCTGGGATCGAAGGAAGCCGCTTGTTTCGGCGTCATTCCCTGGTAGTCGATAGGATTCCCATTGCTGTCTTCGCCAACGCCGATCACAACGTATCCGCCTAGCGTATTCGCCAACGCCATTGCGTGACGCGCAAACTTGGCCCTTCCTGGGCGAGTCAGCAGCCCCCAATCCTGGGCGGCCTTGAAATCTATCTGCTGGTTTTCCATGCCGCAATAGATTACCTCGCGCCAATCTTCATGGAAATTAGAAACTTTCATGATGCCCCCATCGTGATAAGTCACACTACTGGTTTTGTTGAGTTTTCCTGAATTCCTCGAAGGTCATTCCAGGTTCCGCCTGTTTCAAACTAGATCGAATCGCCAGCCAATAGCCCAAGCTCGTAGCCGCGATCAAGCCGATCAGCAGCCAAACAATCCATTTAGGCAATGGCGGCTTATGTTCCTCGCGACGTTTTCGTTTCAGTTCCGTCATGTCAAATCGTACTCGTGCAGTTTTCTATGGAGCGTCCTCCGGCTCATATTGAGCAATTTCGCCGCCTTGGTTCGATTTCCACCGCATTCCTCAAGCGCCTTGATCACCAGATTTCGCTCGTTTTCCTTGACATCGAGGTCAAGTTTTCCAGGAGCTGCAATCTTATCCTGGGGCTTCGACTCGAATTGTTCCCCAACCGCGCTACGTATCTCGGCAGGAACATCCGTCAATGTCAATATATTTCCGCGGGCAAACACGACCATCCGCTCAACGCAATTGCGCAACTCGCGGACATTGCCCGGCCAGTCGTATGCGGACAACACGCCCAGTGCCTCCGTTCCGATCTCGCTGATATCCTTTTCGTTGTCCTTTGAATACTTTTTCAAGTAATAATCCAATATTGGCGGAATGTCTTCTCGGCGCTCACGCAGCGGAGGTATCGCGATGTTCACAACATTCAAGCGATAGAACAGATCCTCACGGAATTTACCCGATTCGGCCATTGCCTTCAAGTCGCGATTCGTAGCCGCCACAACACGAACGTCAACCGTCAGCGTCTCGCTGCCGCCAACACGCTCAAATTGCTGGGTTTCCAATACCCGAAGCAGCTTCACCTGAACTGCAGGACTGATCTCACCGATTTCGTCCAAAAACAACGTACCCCCATTCGCCAGCTCAAAGCGACCTGCAACGCGGCTGTCAGCGCCAGTAAACGCACCTTTTTCGTGGCCAAACAATTCGGTCTCAAGCAAATTTTCCGCCAGCGCCGCGCAATGGACTGGCTTGAAGGGCTTTTTCGCACGAGGACTCAACTTGTGAATCGCCTGTGCTACGAGTTCCTTGCCGGTACCGCTTTCGCCTGTAATCAATACGGTAGCTTTGCTTGGGGCGACTTGACGGATTGACGACAGCACAGCCTTCATTGCGGCGGAACTCCCGATGATGTTCTCAACGCCACCATCAACCTCGGAATCCGTCGATGCCCGCTCCGCCAATACGGCCATGCCGCGCTCGAGCATCATCTCCAAATTGTCCAGCTGGACTGGCTTGGCCAAATAATCGTACGCGCCCACCTTCATTGCCTCCACGGCGGTCTGGACCGAACCATAGGCCGTCAGCATGATGATCAGCGGCGCATTGGGCCATGAGGTCACTTCACGAATGAAATCCATTCCATCCATTCCGGGCATCCGAAGATCCGTCAGCACCATATCGACCTTATGTTGCTTTAGCAGCTCCATTCCCTTGAGTGCGTCTTCCGCCAGCAGCACTTCGTATTCATCGCTAAGGGCATCGCGGAGGCCTTCGCGTGTATTTCGTTCATCATCTATGATTAAAATCGTAGCTTTCATTGTTTTTCCTGCGCTTGTTCCCGGGAGCTGTCGTCACCGCTTCCCAATTGGCGGATTCGCCTTGCGTGCCTAGGCAGGCTTATGGTAAAAGCCGTTCCTTCGCCCGGTCGGCTTTCTATCGTCAATTCTCCGCCGTGTGCCCGTACGATCCTATCGACGATCAGCAATCCCAATCCAGTTCCGCTGGACTTCGTCGTAAAGTACGGTTCCATCAAGCGGCTCAAGTTTTTCTCGTCTATTCCCGGTCCATTGTCGATGAACCGCACATTGACATGGACGTCATCGACATCGACTGCGATCACCAGCTTTCCTCCTTCCGGCATTGCCTGGATCGCATTCTTGATTAGGTTGTAGGCGGCCTGGGTCAACTGTCCTTCATCGCCCATCAGCACGGGTATTCCGCCAGGTATTCGAGCTTCGACTTGGACTTGCTTGTTCTCAATCTCGTTTCGCATGAATTCCAAGGCATCTAGCAGCAATTTCTCGAGTAGCAATGGCTCACGCTTCGGTGGCTTTGGGCGAACCGCCTCAAGAAAGTTCTTGACGATCGAATCCAGCCTTTGCACTTCCTGTTCTGCCACGGCGATATGTTTCATCGCGGCTTCCATCTGTTCGCTGCCTGGTTCCACAGGGATTTTTTTCAGGCTGCGCTTCAGCAATTGGAGATGGATCCCCAGGCTATTGAGCGGATTTCCCAGTTCGTGCGCCACGGCGGCGGCCAATTGGGTGATTGCCTTTACCTTTTGCGTCTCCAAATTCTGCTCGTTTGCCACCTGTACCTCGGTTACATCGTTGAAGATCAACGTTGCCAAAGGTCGATGGCCGCGCTTCAAGCCACCAGAAGTTGATACAGGCATGATGTAATAACTCAAGTACCTATGCTCTGGATAAAATATCTCCATCTCTCGACGCGAGACATCCCAACTACGATCGTCCCCCAAAAGCAACTTGTGCCAATCGACCTGCTTCAGGTACTTCCCGATGTACTTGCCCGTCGACTCCTCGTCCAATCCCAACAAGCTTTGCGCAGCCAGATTGTAGAAACGGATCTCCAACGACTCGTCAACAACGATTACGGCCTCCTTGATTGTATTGAACACGCTTTCAATGAAGCCTTTTTCCTTCAATACACCGAGCATGTACTGCTGGAAGCTGGCCTTGTCCAAGCGATCAAAGCGCTCAAACAACTTGTCCGCAAACTTTTGATTCCTCTTCGATGACATCTGAACTCCTAGCCCAATACCTCGCGCCATCCGGCTACATGCAATGTCCCGTCACCACCCAATACCCCAATTTCGCCTTTGGTCTTCCAGTCGGGCAATATGTCAAGCATGACACCATTGTCCAGTTCACGATGAAATTCAAGATGGAAATGCCCCATCACGACGCGTCGGATCCCCAGGGAACGAGACCATGACAAAACCTGCAGACAGACTTCATCTAGGGGGACGTTGCTCCCGCCCTTGCGGACTTCGTGACTCAACAAGCGCTTCATCACACGTGAAAACCAAGGTCCTCCAGGCAACCAACGCATCACAAAATCACCAAACCAATTCTTAGCAAACCAGCGGAAAAAGCGATGGAAGCTACATCGCTTCTGTGCTATGTCGCCGTGGACGAACATCACGTCGCCTTCGCGATACCAATCTTCAACACACTCGGTGAAACAGTCGCCGTGACGACGAGCCAGGTAAAATTCATGGTTCCCTTCAACAAACACGACGCGCCTCCGCGCCTTCTCGCTGTTGCACCACTCCAAGAATTTCCCATGATACGAACTCTCGTACCTCGGATGGGACGCAATCCACAAATCCAGGTTGTCACCCAAGAACATCACGTCATAGTCGCTTTTGCCAATCTCTTCCAGCATCGCGAAAAATTCATCCTTGGTAGTCGCCGTGACATGGGAATCTGCTATCAACAACCACCCGGCGCCCATCACGATTCTTCCTCGTCACACACTATCAACCCTACCTTTCCGCGTGATATGTCACGCAATGACGCTTCCAGGCCAGCCGCCTCGCTTTCGCGAACCTGGCCACGAAGACAAACCTCCTCGCCAAATGTTTCGTCAGACAACTCAACATCAACTGAATCAAACAGTATCTTCACCTGATCGTACAATGCATAGGGGATCGACACCTCAAACGAGGTCTTTTCAACCAACTCAGACGTGACCATCAGCGCCGCGACGCCCTGGGCGCTCTCGGTGTAGGCTTTCACCAAGCCTCCGGTACCCAGCTTCGTTCCGCCAAACCAACGGGTCACCGTAATCATCACATTTGTGACGCCGGTTCCCTTCAAGACCTCCAGTGTAGGGCGACCCGATGTCCCGGAAGGCTCTCCGTCATCGGAACAGCCCTGCACGCCACCAGAGGGACCAACAACAAATGCGTGAACAACATGGCTCGCGTCAGCATACTTCTCTTTCTGCTCACGCAGCTTCTCTCGAGCTTCCTCCGCTGAACCTACCGCAAATGCCTCCGCTAAAAAACGGGAATTCTTGACGGTCAGCTCAAATGACGCATATTCATCCAATACCAACATCAACTCAATGGACTCCAATCAAAAATCAGATCAGCATCTTCACTTTCGGCAGCGACTCCAATATCTTGAACAACGACCGCAACGTCACCAAGTCCGGAACAGTAGCCTGGACAGACCAGGAACGATAGCTCCCCTTCGAGCTGACGGATCCGGTTCCAACCGTCCCGTCGCTCAACCCCAAGCAAGCAAAGGCACGAGCTATCTCGTCTTCAGTGCCTTCGGCATCAGCCTGGACAATCAGACGACCTTTCCAAACCAACGGAAACTTCAATTCGCTTTGATTCATCCTAAAAAAACAACTGATGTTTGGATTTCAGTTCTAATACATTGATTTTCAAATAGTTAGAAAATTCATGCCGGTCACCATGCTGGTGAAGTGCATTGAAAAAAGTTGTTTTCATACCGTGACATGCAACTTCATTTTGGTATGTAGCGCCTCTACGAGGCGCCTGATTTTTTTTGGGGGCATCCCGCCCCAGGCTGAAGCCTGGGGTTAAGCATAGTCAGGCGCCTACGGCGCAAAGTCCTGCATCTTCTTGTTCTATTCATTGGTTTCAACCATTCCATGCAATTCCTCGATGCCATGCCGTCAACTGCTTTTTTTAGGTTCATAATGCTACAGTTCAATTGGCGTTCTGATTTCGGTCGAAGGAGTCTGGCCATAGTATGCCTCCGGACCATGCTTTCGAAGGAAATGCTTGTCCAGCAACGACTGCGAAATCGGCTTCACGTTTGACTTGAGTCCCAGGGTTTCGGACGCCAGCTTGGCTATCATTTCCAGATATGCCGCATTGTCCG
Source organism: Lentisphaeria bacterium UBA1407 (assembly GCA_002305655.1). Classification (GTDB taxonomy): domain Bacteria; phylum Verrucomicrobiota; class Lentisphaeria; order Oligosphaerales; family Oligosphaeraceae; genus UBA1407. The sequence continues at coordinate 12,884 of DBPZ01000050.1, forward strand.
CCGCCTCGGTCGCATTCGCTCCCCATGCGAAGGAACCATGGCTTGCCACCAGAACACCAGGGCGATCCTTCGGCGCAATCCCATTGTCGGCATACGTCTCGACGATCACAAGACCTGTATTGACCTCGTAATCCTGTCCGATCTCATCGTCCGTAAGTTTTCTTGTGCAAAGGATCTCACCGTAGAAATAATCTGCATGTGTCGTGCCCAGGCATGGGATTGCTCTTTGCGCCTGTGCAAATGCGGTGGCATACGTGCTATGCGTATGGGCGACTCCGCCGAGTCCGGCCCATGCCCGGTATAGCGCAAGATGCGTCGGCAGATCCGAAGATGGCTTCAGGGATGAGTCGACCACGGTTCCTTCCAAATCGACCAGCACCATCGATTCCGCGCTCAGTTCGGAGTAGGGCACGCCGCTTGGCTTGATTGCCAAAATTCCGCTTGTGGAATCCAATCCGCTTACATTTCCCCAAGTCCTGAAGATCAAGCCGTCCTTCTCCAATTGGAGGTTCGCACGCCATACTTCTTCGCGCAAACTCTTCAGCTTCATGGCAATGCCTCCTCAGCCATCGACTCAGGAGTCAACAATGCATACCGTTTCTCAAAGGCCTCAACTTTGTCAGCAGGGACTGACTTGTCATCGAAAGTCAAGTCTTCCTTGCATGTCAAGGCGGCAATGATCGTACCGGATTTCAACGCAGGCTCGTATTCCGATGAATATCCGGCTGCAAGGACTAGCTTCTTCCCGCTCAAGCACGGAACCATGATCCTCCCGCGGTAATCCAAACTCCCAGGCGGCAAGCCAACACAGGTCACCAAAATGTCATATTCGCCGATGTCCGCCAGCAACCCTTCCAAATCCACAATGCTCCAGGGAGACGGCACGACGCCTATCGGAAGATCCTTGTCCTCCGTTTTCGGCAATCGCATCTCCAGCTCAACTTCGCCAACAATCTCCAGTTGATCATCGATGCCTGACAGCAAGCCGTCGCGCATGACATTGACGCTTAAACGACCATCGCCGGCCTTCAGCAAGGGCTCGCGCAATAACACCACACGCTTGCCGCGATGAGATTTCGCCAAGTAGCTACCTAGATACTCCGCCTGCAAGCGCTGAAACTTCCACTCCAACTCAATCGTGCCAAGACGATCGCTCCCAAATTCGCGATTCAACAAGCGACCGCTTAGCCCCTTGCGACCACGATATATCCCGGACAGACGACTGCGATAAGATACGACAACGCAGATGATACCCGCGACCAAAACCAAAACACGAAACACATTCACCAATATCCGAAGCACTCTGCTGTCCCATGATGGCAAAGCATAACTCAAACCAAAGAATACCAAAAGCAAAATGCCTGCTATACCTATAACCAAGGGTAATCCACTCATATCGTCCCTTAATCGCATGAGAAATATCTTGCCGATCTCAAATACAAAATCTTTTCAATGTCCTCTAACAGACAACAACCCCGCCTGGAAACTGAATCCGACGGGGTTGCGCCAATTTCGACATCGAGCTTTGACACGTGCGCCCCGTCTTGCTTGCGGGGCGCACCGGATGCAAGCCTTAGTTGGTCTTGAGGATGAAGCGAACGTTAAACGCGGCATCCAGATCTGATGGGGGATTCTGTTCCCATTTCGCCAGACCTTCCTTGTCGCTTTCGCCAGGATACTGAACGTCCGTAACAGCTGCCACGATCGACTTGTTCTTGAATCCACCCTGCCATCTTTCGATGTAGCCTTGGAGGAATGCGACTTGCTTGCCGGTCAACTTGCCGCCGAGCTTTCCGCCTCTGAAGGCATCTTCGGGAAGACCGATCAAGGTGACCAGGATGTCAAAGTCGCCTGGTGCTTCAAAGCCATCGATTGCCTGGCCCTTGCTGTTCTTTCCCTCAAACAAGTTGTTCAGGGCTCTCATTCCCCAGCCCATTTCTTCCATCATCATTTCGTCTGGATCTGTCGGGACAGGGCGTTCCAACGTTGCGACTGTCAAACCGCTCATTGCCTTTACCAGAGCGTCGTACTGATGGTTGCGGAGTTGCTTGCCGTCCGGTCCCACTGTCCTGCCATTCGTCAGGATCAAGAATTTCTTGTCCGGGAAATTCTGCTTGAGGTAAGCACCCAATTTTTCTGCACGGATTTCCTGGTAGCGGACTTCCTTCTGCGTGGTTCCCGCGTCGCCCTTGGCATTGAGGACGATTGCCCAAATACCACAAGCGATGGCAATGATACCGAATACGACTGCAACGGGCTGTCCCCAGGCAACGCCCTTCTTGTAGTTCATATTACCGATCCACATAATGATTCCTGCAATAACTGCACCAGCAATGGGCATCATCATCATAATTGTCTTCTCCTTGCTTAAACTTTAAGCTTCGTTACGTCTTACCTTTGGCTTTCTTATCTGAAAAATAAAGTCAACTAGTACACAATATCCCACTTAAAAGGAATACGCAAGTTTTTTTTCGAAAAAATCGTGTTTTTTTTTGGAAAAATCTGTGTCTTCCCCTATATAAGTTTGATTTTTATCGTTGGGAGAGCCTATTTCGACTTTTCCAAGAACGCTTGGTACTTCTCGCCATCCATCAGTTTTTCAAGCTCATCAGGAATCAAATCCGTGATCACGCATATCCACCCGGCGCCTTCGGGCTCATCGTTCATCAGCTCAGGCGTCGTCTCCAATTCTGTGTTGACCTCGACGATTTTTCCGCTCACAGGCATGAACACGTCGCTTGCCGCCTTGACGGACTCGACGACGCACAGGGGTTCCCCCTGCTTGTATGAGGAGCCGACCTTCGGCAGCTCCACATAGCTCAATTCACCCAGCTCATCTGCCGCAAAGCGCGTGATTCCGACCTTCCCGCTATCTCCTTCGATCTCAACCCACTGGTGTTCTTCACTGTAATACTTCATCTGACATCCTCTTTTTTCTTGCTTCTTGTGCTCAAAGCTTGATGCAATCGCTCGTATAGACAAGCGTAAACTTCTTGTGGTTCAGCAAAAACGAAGCAGGCAACTCCGGGGTTGCAACTGGATTTTGCTTCATCTTCGACAATGGGATTTCCTGTTCCGGGAAGCAGGCATTTAGCCAGCACTCGCGGGCTTCCAAGATCGGAACCATCCCCATTGACACTGCCTTCACAGGGACGACTTGGCGTTGGTTTCCCGCCGTCAAGCGGGCATTTGTCTTAATCGTCATCTCCTTCAAATCAACGATACGGGTTGGCAAGGCCGCAAATTCGGCAGCTGAGATTTCCGATTCGGGAATCGGTTCATTGAAGGCGATATGGCCATTGAAGCCGATACCCAGCAGCTGGAGGTCGAGGCCGCCATTCTTGCGGATGTCCTCGTCGTACCCCCAAGGATCCTGTGGATCCGGGAAGCGTGCATTTTCAGGTTTGAAGCCCAGCTTCGGGTCAAGCCTGCCGAACAAATTCCGCCACATGTACGAATGGTAGCTCAGCGGATGGTCATGCGGCACGTTTTTGCCATCGGCGCCGATGTACTCGTCCAAATTGTACGTGACCAACTTGTCCAGTGGCACATTGTTGGCATTGAGCAAGCCGGCCAACACCTCGTACAGGCGAATCATCGTGTTTCCCGTAGCCAATCCCATGCGAAACCCACGGCCGGAACGGCAAGCGGCACTGATTCGCTTGAAAAACGACCATGCCGACACCTGGCTCATCTGTTCGTAATCTTTGACAGCAATCCATTCCATTTTAACAACCAGCCTCTTTCTTGATGCCCTTCAACAACGCTACCGCATTTGCCAAATCGGCTTTCCACGCCAATGACGGAGCAATCTCACGCTCGATGATCAAGGGACCGCGGAAACCCATATCCAGCAACGACTTCAATACATTTACAAAATCAGTGTCGCCCTGACCCAATGGCGTCTCGCGACCGCGCTTTCCGGGTTCAGTCGGACGAACAGCATCCTTGCAATGCAAATGGCGGACGTAGCGGCCCAATTGACTGACCAGGACATCGGGGCCGTCAACGTCGTAAATCAACAGATTCGCAGGATCCAGATTGATGCCTAGATTCGGCATGTCCAAGTCCTCGATCATGTTGCCCAAGACCTCAACCGTCTCCTGGCCGGTCTCGAAATTCAGCCACATTCCCATTGCATCCAAAAAGCGAACAAACTCATGCAAGTCCCTGATAAACTCAATATATTCGGCAGATTGACGATCTTCCGGCACAAAGCCTACGTGAGTAACCAATTCGTCAATGCCCAGCGACTTCGCCCAAACTGCCTCGCGGCATGCTCTTACCAGGCGAACTGAGCGATAAGCAGGGGGAACCAAGCCGACAGTCTCCTCGGGACGACTCCAGTCCTGGTCGTTGAACCCCAAAAACACAGATGTGCATTCGACCCCGTAGCGCGACATCGTCTCGCGCAGTGCCTCCGTGTTCGCAGCGCCCTCGTCCCCGTAGATGTACTTGTCAGGCGGACCGCCGAACTGAAAATGTTTCATTCCCAAAGACAGCAATTCGGTAAACGATTGCGCGGGCGCGCGATGCAAGCGCACTATCGTGCCTATCGCCAACTTTTCCTTGACCATAACTCATGTCCTCTCTTGATGCTCATTCCATTATGACCTGAGGCACTATCATTCGAACCCATAGGTGCGCTGGCGAGTTGTCAGCAAGACGCTCTGCCACAACTGACCTTGTGGATCTATCTTGCGGCGGGCGCTTGTCGCCATCGTCATCGGGATGTACGTGAAATATCCATTCCATCTCCCGACCACGACATCGGTCATTCCTGCCATTGCCGCGTGCACTGCGTTTTGTGCCAAGTGCAGGCAGAAGGTGGAGTCCATGCCGGTTGCGGGCAGGCTTCGGATGATGTAGCTCGGGTCAATGTACTTGACGCTGTGCTCGAAATTTTTCGCTTTGAAGTACGACCTGATTTCGTCACGCAAAAACACGCCGATGTCCTGGTGCAGCACGTTTCCGGATTTATCCTTTGTGGAGGAGTCCTTCTGGAACAAATTCTGGCCTGCGCCTTCTGCGACAACCACAACTGCGTGATGCTTCGCCGTCAAGCGACGTTCCAGCGCCGCCAAAAAACCATTTTCGCCATGCAACTCAAACTTGACTTCGGGAATCAGGCAGAAGTTCACCACGCTGTTTGCCAAGGAGGCATGTGCGGCGATGAATCCTGAGTCGCGTCCCATCAACTTGACGAGACCGACCCCGTTGTAGCTTCCTTTAGCCTCGTTGTGGGCACAGCCGATAATTGGCGCCGCAGCTTCAACTGCCGTCTCGAAGCCAAAGGTCTTGTCCATGAAATTCAGGTCATTGTCAATTGTCTTCGGCACTCCGATGACGCTGATTGCCAGCCTATACTTTTTGATTTCTTCCACCAGGTCATGGGCTCCGCGTTGAGTGCCGTCGCCGCCGATTGTGAACAGCATGTTGATATTCAGGCGATCCAGTGCCTTGACGATTTCCTCAGTCGATTGCTCGCCACGAGACGCGCCGAGCATCGTGCCTCCATCGGCATGGATTGAATCGACTATGTCCGGCGTCAGCACAATTGGTTCATGCCCGTTTCGGGGAACCAGCCCGCTGTAACCGTATTGGATTCCGAAGATATTGTCCACTCCATAAACATAGTACAGTGTATTGACCAGCGCTTTGATCACGTCATTCAGTCCAGGGCAGATTCCGCCGCAGGTGACGATTGCCGCACGGCTCCACTTTGCGTCATGGAACAAAAGTTTCCTGGGACCTGCAGCGACGAATGCGGGCACGTGCTTCCCCGCAGCTCGCAGTTGGTCATTCAACGTTGGATCCGCGCAGTACGATACGCGTTCAGATTCTTCCACGAAAATTACATTTGTCAGCTCTGATGGCAACGTTGGCTCACCGATTCGGCTGACCGAAAAATCCATGTCAACCAGTTCTTCAAGTTCAAACGCCATGTCTGGAGGTAGCATTTTTGTTTCTCCGGCTTTGTGTAATCCACATAAGAAGTCAACAATTTGTTTATCTTATATCCCAATACCGATTTTGTCTAGCAATCACAGAGGATTTTCATATGCGGATGCTAGCCACGGAGGCGCGACAAAGTTGCGTTCAAACTTTTGTTTAGGTGTCACGGATGGACACGAATTATTTGTGATTTGGATGTCACCATTCAAGTGGTCGAAAATGGCGCTTCCTAAGTCGGGCGGTTCGGGCGGTTCGGGC
>DBPZ01000133.1 GCA_002305655.1 Lentisphaeria bacterium UBA1407
GACCCAGCCAGACCCAGCCAGACCTGTCAGACCCAGTCAGACCAGGCACGCCCAAAAACCATTTTCGCCAGACTAGCCAGAAAAAGGCATGTCACATGCATTCTGAGTACGAAAGTGTGAAATTTTTCGCTCTGATTTTGCGTTGATTTTGTCTGAAAAAGGGTTACAAAACAAATTGCATCGCCTGTGGCTTGACAGCGCCTTGGCATTGTATCATATTCACCATGTCACACACAAAAAACCACATCATTTGGAGACGAACCATGAAAATCTTGATCACAGGCGGCAACGGAATGCTGGGACGAACCCTGGCGAAAACCCTCGGGGAACATCAAATCGCCATCGCGGACTTGCCCAATTGCGACATCACCGACCAGGCAAGCCTTGATAAAATCATGCAAGCCCAACAACCGGACCTGATCATCCACTGCGCGGCAATGACTCAGGTCGATGCCTGCGAGGAAAAGCCTGATCAGGCATTTAAAATCAACGAAACCGGGTCGGAAAATGTCGCCAAATCAGCAGCAAAATACAATGCCAGGCTGATTGCCATCTCAACCGATTACGTTTTCGACGGTGATGCGACTGCCCCATATCAGGAAGACCATCCCACAAATCCAAAGACCATTTACGGAAAATCAAAGCTGGCAGGCGAACGGAAAATTCAGGAATTCTGCCCAAACCACCTGATCCTTAGGATTGCCTGGCTGTATGGGCCCGGAGGTCCAAGCTTCTTGCATACGATGCTTAAATTGGCGGACGGAACGCGTCCGCAACTCAAGGTCGTCAATGACCAGTCGGGAAATCCGACCTCGACATTCGCCGTGGCAAACCACATCCGGCTGCTTCTGGATCATCCCGGCATAACAGGCATCATGCACTTGACATGCGAAGGCACCGCAACTTGGTTTGAGTTCGCGACGGAAATCTTCCGGCAGGCGAAAGTCAATCAAGCCGTCATCCCCTGTACCACGGAAGAGTTCCCACGCCCTGCCCCGAGGCCCCACTACTCGTCACTGGACAACAAGCGCCTGCGCGATTGCGGTCTTCCGCCAATGCCCCACTGGAAAGACGCATTGGCGGAATTCATCCCAACCCTCAGCGATTGATCCAGAGTCGCTCCGCGTTGGACCACAGCAACTGCTGGATTTGCGACCGACTCAATCCGCAGGTCAGGATTGCCCGGAGTTGTTCGTAGAAGAACGTGGTGAATTCCACCGCGCCCTCAGCGTCGAAAATCGAGGTTCCGATCCTGTAGTCCTCGCCCATCAGGTACGCATATTGGTTGTTGATTTCCACGGATTTGCCATGGAGCCATGCGATTGGAGCGTCTGAACCGAACACGATCCTGTCGTTCGGGAAGTGATCAAAAGCGTACTTGAGCACGCCAGGGTGGTTGACCATCGCCGTATCCAGCCATGCATTTGGGCATTCCGCCAATTTGTCAAGCATTCCGACCACATTTCGCATAAAGTAGGCCCGTCCGATGTGCGCGAACACAAAGGTTGTATCTGGCGCTCGGCGGCACAATTCAGGCATTTCTGCCTGGTTGACGGGATCCGCAAGTCGTTCTTTTCTCGGAATATGCACTGTTGCGATACCCTTTGCCCGATCCAGGACTTCGAGTTGCCCTGGCGTCAGCAGATCCAGCGGCGTCACATCATTGACGCCCTTGCCCAGCGCCTCTGCTGCCAGGTTGGGATATGGCTTGACCCCAACTAAATGATGGGTCGCCAAGCGTTCCTCCAGCAATTCCGCAGGATCCTCCGGGGACACGACGGCCATTGCGAACACGCGTTTGTTGTCATGCTCGGGAATATCACGTCCACGATCGGCATTGGGATTGACGGAGCCGAAGCAATTGAAGCTGACCTCAATGCCCGGCAACAGTTCCTTGAACATTTTCTTCGCCAACTCCGTTGGATGCTCGCCTCCGAATTTCGCGTAGCAGGATTTCTCGCCTAGGCTGAATCCTTCTGGGAAGCATGTCTTGTCAAAAGCGTGGACATGGGCATCGAAGAGTCGTTTTGGGAGTTCGGGTTGCAGTTCTTCGGCAAAGACCTTTCTGTCAAGTTTTGTTACAAGATCGTATTTCATGTCGCTCATCCATCCATGCTATTGTTGTGCCAACATTGCCGCCCCCACTGCCCCGGCCTGCTTGGCAAAGGGGGATATCTCAACCGTCAAGCCCAAGCGCTCGCCGATGAAATGACGCCATGCCTTTCCCTCCGACGGACCGCCCACCATCACCAAACGGCGAGGAGTGAACTCCAAGCGAGACTTGAAACGGTCAATCGTTGACAGTACCAAATCACGAGCTGCGCCCTCGGTGGCAAGCGCCTCGGAGTTGAACAAGTCGTAACGATCAGCGCCATCACCGTAGCGACTGACGATGAACGACTCCAATTCCAAGCCAATCCGGGCTATCGAAAATATCTCGCCCCAAGGACCGCCGCGGTACGACTCGAAGGGATCGCACAAAAAGCCCTTTCGGACACGACGGGTATCGATCGGACTAAACCCGACCCACGACGTGCCGCAGGACAACAAAATGTCGCCTGGCGTCGTCATACCTACAGCACGAGCTGCGGATGGATGGTCGAAGGATCCCGAATATACCTTTGTATCGCACGTCAAATTCCCATTGGCAAGCTCGGGGCGCAAGCGACCGATCTCAGTACCTGATGGACAGAGGGGCGACAACTGGCTCGGCAACAAGCCAACCAACGCAAGCAATTCCTCAGAATACACCCCACGCGCCTGATCCTGCAAGAAAAACGGGGTTGCGGACGAGTGGTCCAGCCCCCGTTTGCCTGTCAGCTTGAACGCCAACCAATCGTTGTTCATGAACACATTTGGGTTGTCCGCCATCAGCTCCGGCTTGTGCTGCCTCCACCAGGCAAGGTGAACTAGCGGGAAGCCACCGTTCCAGGGCCAGCCTACCAACTCGTGCAAATCGACGGGTTCCAACGGCGATTCCCGCTTATCCAGCCAGGACACGATCCTTGTTCGCGGCGTCCCGTCTAATTCCGTCAACAACGTATTGCCCGAAGCCGCTGCCATCGCAATTCCGACAATCGCCTCATCCGATTGGCGTCCCAGCTCGCAAATCAGCGACCAGGCATCCTCCCAGTGCCCCAAGGCGTCAATCTCGACCTTTTCGCCCTCGCGAAGCAAGGGCACGTCACGATGCCCCTCCGCCAAAACTTGCTTGCCATCGTACAGCACGCCTTTGATCGCACTTGTGCCTAAATCCAATCCAATGCTCTTCATTGCCATTCCATGCCTTCTGTCAACCTTGAAAATCCTTGCTGAAATACTATCTTTTCTTAACCTCTTTTTTCAACCAACAAAAGGAAAATCATTAACCATGAATTCCAAAGCAACTGAAAACTACATCCGGTCGCTTCTCCAGAAACGAAATTATTATCGGCTTGACTACGAAGGACCGTGGTTGGACAAGGTCATGCAGGCGTATCGACAACCACATCGGTACTTCCATACCCTCGACCACCTCGAGTCAATCTGCAAAGGAATCGAAAAATCCTACTGGGATGACGAAGTCTTCGCCTCGCAACTCCTGCTTACAGCGCTCTTCCACGATGCCGTCTGGACGCCAGAAGGAGGTGACAGCGAGCAGCAATCCGTTGAAGCCTTTGAATTCATTCTCCAAAAACTCGGGAATCCACTCCCGAAAGACGTCAAGGACCTTATCGCGGAAACCATCCTCTCAACGACGGACCAGAATGCCCCGTCGAAACTGGCCGAAATCTTCCACGACCTCGATTGCCAAGTGATTATCCATGGAAACCATGTCGATCTCCTCGAATACGAATTCCAAATCTTCAGGGAATTCCAATACCTCAACATGACCGACTACAGAAAGGGACGCAGCGAATTCTTCAGTCGCTTCCCCAAGCGTTTCCCCCAATGCAAGCAGACCATCGAGTTCCTGGTGGAATATCTGGAACGCAGGCGCCCAAGGGTCGGAATCTACGCAGGCACCTTCAATCCATTCCATATCGGGCACTTGTCCATCCTGGAAAAAGCGGAACTGATGTTTGACAAGGTCATTGTCGCAGTCGGAATCAACCCTCAAAAGAACATCGAGCGCGACGTGATGCTGGAAAAGGTGCTTCCCTTCCACGAAGTCGTCTATTTTGACACGCTGATCGTCGACCTCATCGAACAGGAATCAAAGTTTTGCGACGTGACTCTTGTACGCGGTCTTCGCAACGGATACGACTTGGATTACGAAATGAACCAGCTTTGCTACATGCAGGAAATGAGACCCGGCACCCAATCCGTCTATATTCCCTGCGACAAGCGGCTGGAGCACATCAGCAGCTCCATGCTTACGGGACTCCACATGTTTGATGTCGCAGGAAGGGACAAAATCTACTACCCGGACAAATATGACTACCATGAGCAAAGCATTGAAGATATGTTTGGCTTTTAGCCTGATTCCATTTATCAACACCAACGCCAAGAGGATTAAACCAATGAACAAGATCGGTTACGGACACATGGTTCTCGATGACTACGTCCACAGGCTCAGGGCTATTAGGGAAGAAAGACGACAGAAGCTGGACGCCATCAAAACCCCCGAAGACGCCATCAAATATAGAGACTACGTACGCAAGGTCGTCGCCAAGGCTTTCGCTCCATTCCCAGAAAAATGCCCATTGGACATCGAATACGGTGAAATCCTCGATTGCGATGGATATAGAATCGAGAAAGTCCGGTTCGCCAGCAGAAAGGACTTCTGGGTCACCGCAAACCTCTACATTCCCGACAATCTCCAGGGCAAAGCACCGGCAGTACTCGGATCATGTGGGCACAGCCTTGAAGGAAAAGCCTGCGATACCTACCAAGAATTCTGCCTGAGGCTTGTCAAGAACGGCTTCGTCGTCCTGATCTACGATCCGATCCACCAGGGCGAGCGCGACCAATACGCCAAGCTCGAATACCGTGGAGCCGGCAAGGATCTCTGTGCCGCCCACAACGTGATGGGCAAGCAGCTGGAACTCATCGGCGAAAGTTTCGCATCCTGGCGTGTCTGGGATGGTCGCTGTGCGCTGGACGTTCTGCTCACCAGGCCTGAAGTCGATCCCACCAGAATCGGCATCACCGGCAACTCCGGCGGCGGCACGCTCACCGAATGGATCTGGGCAAACGAACCTAGATTGGCATTCGCCGCACCAAGTTGCCACGTCACAAGCTTCCTCACAAATCTGGAAAACGAATTGCCGACGGATGCGGAGCAATGCCCACGGGGAGTGATCGGGGCGGGACTCGAAATGGTTGACCTCATGATTGCACAGGCACCAAAACCCGTCATGCTACTGGGACAAAAATACGATTTCTTCGAGCGTCGAGGTCTTCTGGAAGCCTATGCCGACCTGAAGCAGTTCTACAAAGCAATGGGTTGCGAGGAGAATGTGGAAATGTTCCTCGGACCGACGACCCACGGATACTCGTCCCATAACCAGGAGGCGATGGTTGACTTCATGTACAGAAGGGCCAACCTGCCCGGAAAGGCACAGCCGACAACGCCGCAGGCGCACACCGAAGCCGAACTCGCGGTCCTTCCCACCGAAAATGTCGTCAAGTCAGGTTCCAAGCCAATCTACGAACTTGTCCGCGAAACCGCAGCAGGCTGGGCGAAGTGCCGGGAAGTCCCGAAGGATCAACAACAGTGGAAAACCCTGCTCAACGAACTCCTCCACCTGCCCGAGCGAAGTCCGCAGGATCCTCCGCACTTCAGAATTCCAAGGCCGGCAAGCGCCGGCGGAAAGCTCTGGGCGCGATACGCTGTCGAAACCGAACGTGATATCAGGGCGATCCTCCGCAAGCGTCTTGTCAACAGAAACCTGCACAATACCCTGGACGTTGAAGCGGAGGTCCACCTCTACCTCCCTAACATCTCCGCCGAATTGGACGCCGAGGAAGCCTACGCGCAAAACCTCAATCCCGATGGTCCGATCTACATGATCGACCCCAGGGGATTGGGCGAATCGATGCCCGAGGAGGCAGGCGGGGACTTCTTCCAAGCTTACGGAATGGACCACATGATGAACTACTTCGGTGTGATGTTCGGGGAAAGCTACCTGGGAAGACGAGTCTTCGACGTGCTCAGGACCATGGATCTGCTCGTCGCCGAAGGAGCGGAGAAAATCCATCTCCATGGACGAGGAATGGGCGCGATCCTTGCGACGTTCGCAGGATTCATCCACGACAATACCGCCTCAATCGAACTTGCCGACGCACCAGCTTCATTCCAACAATGGATTGACGATCCCGTGCCTGCATGGCCATCATCGACAATTCCCTTCAAGGTGCTTAGGCATTTCGACCTCCCGGACATCTACCAGGCGCTCCAGCCTAAACTCAAGATCGTCTCCTACTGGAACGCACAAATGAAACCATAGGCAGGACCCATATCTATGTCTAGTATCGACAGAATTCGTAAGTTGCCTGGAGCCTATCGACGCCTCGGACGGTTCAGGAAGATCGTCCACGTCTTTATGAAATACGGCTTCGAATCCGCTTTCGAATCCTTGAGAAGCAAGGGGGGAAGGCTCTTCAAGAAAATCTTCCTCCCTTGGAAGAACAACGAAAACAACGAAATCGCAGCGCAATACACCCTTCCTGAACGACTCAGGATGGCATTCGTCGAACTCGGCCCGACGTTTGTCAAGCTCGGCCAGGTTCTTGCCACCAGGCAGGACATCGTCCCTCCCGAGTTCATCCATGAGTTCAGCAAGCTCCAGGACGATGTCCCGCCCTTCCCCACCGAGCAGGTCAAGCTGGTAATCCAAGAAGAACTCGACACCAGCCTGGACAACGTGTTCTTGGAGTTTGAAGACATCCCCGTCGGCGCCGCCTCCATCGCCCAGGGGCATCGCGCCAAATTGAAGGACGGAACCAAGGTATTCGTCAAGATCCAGCGTCCTGACATCGCTAAGGACATCAGGCTCGACCTGGAAATCCTGACCCAGCTCGCCTATGCAATCCAACGGCACAGCGAGGAGTTCGGATTCCTAAGACCCGTCAAAATCATCGAGGAATTCTCCAAAACCATTGATTCCGAACTCGACTTCTCCCGGGAAATGTCCAACCAACTGAGGTTCGAACGGCAATTCGCCGATCGTGAAGGCATCAAAATCCCGAAGATCTACCAGCAATACTGCACAAAAAAGCTCCTGGTGATGGACTATGTCGAGGGCATCAAGGGAACCGATCTCGATACCTTGAAGAGATCCGATGCCGACCTGGTCAAGCTCAGCAACTTGGGTGCGCAACTCATACTCGAACAATTCTTCGAGCATGGCTTCTTCCATGCCGACCCGCACCCGGGAAACCTTTTCTTCCAACTCCCGGCAACGATCTGCTACGTTGACTTCGGAATGGTCGGAAGAATCACCCACGATGAACAAAAGCTCTTCGCCGACTTGCTCCTCCAGCTCGTGATGAGAAACTACAAGGCTTGCGCGCTAATCCTTGCCTCGTTGGCAGAGAACGATGCCCGTCCCAACCTAGGGGAACTTGAACGTGACATCAATACATTTGCAGATCAACACCTGCATCGCACACTTGAATCCCTTGACGTGTCAGGGGCACTCCACGACCTCTATCAACTCTGCTATCGGCAACAGATGTTCCTCAAGCCGCATATCTACCTGATGCTCAAGGCTCTCGGATCTTACGACCAATTGGGGCGTTCGTTGAACCCGGACTTCGAAATCATGACCCAGGTCAAGCCCTATGTAGGCAAGCTCCTGATAGAACAATTCAACCCGATGACTATCTTGCACCGAAGCAAGTCATTCGCGCACGAAGCAAGTATTTCCTTGGAGGAAATGCCACGCGACGTCAGGCAGCTCTTCAGCCAACTCCTCCAGGGGAAACTCCATTTCGAACATACGCTTGAAGGGATCAACAAGCTCATCAAGGTTTTCAACGGCGCCTTCAACCGCCTTGCCTCCGCGATTGTCCTTGCAGCGATGCTGGTAGGTTCATCGATTGTCATTCACGCAAACCCCAAGCCGCACTGGTACGAAACCTCGATCATGGGACTGCTCGGATTCCTGTTTTCAGGACTCTTTGGAATCGTCCTCCTCTGGGATATGCTCAAACACCGAGAATAATGACAATGTCAGAAAAAGAACAAGAACAATTCGAACTTGCCTTGCGGGAAGCATGCCAATACAGGATGCCTTTTGGGAAATTCGGACCATCCCCAAATTTCCCCAACGGGGTTCCAATTTGCGACCTCCCCTACGAATATCTCCGATGCTTCACCAAAAGGGGCTTTCCCAAGGGACGACTAGGCGAACTGATGTCCTTCGTCTATCAACTGAAGCTCGATGGCGCGGAAGATGTTTTCAATCTCGTACGAAAACAACCCAAAACGAGCCTGAGGCAAAAACAACCCAAAAGTCGCATGAATGATGAGTGACCCAGTCAGACCCAGTCAGACCCAGTCAGACCCAGTCAGACCCAGTCAGACCCAGTCCCTGTCCCAAATCAAATCCTCCAATGCCGAACCAAGAAGGCATGTCACATGCATTTTGAGTACGAAACCGTGAAAATTTCGGACTGTTTTTCCTCGCTATCGCAACCTCTTTCTGGCGCAAATGAAGATGAGTTTTGGCTTTGAAAAAGAACAGGATTCAGAAAGTGGGCTTATATTAATAGGTATAGTCAAGTTTATTTGAAAATGGAACCTACAAAAACTGGGAATTAAGCATGAAGTACATCAGCACCCGCGGCGGGATCGAAGCCGTGAATTTCACACAGGCCGTAATGATGGGTTTGGCGGACGATGGTGGGTTGCTCATACCCGAGCAGATTCCGTCTGTCTGCGAGGCTGAATTGTCTTCATGGCGCAAGTTGAGCTATCCTCAATTGGCTGTTGAGGTGATGAAGCCATTTATCGGTTCCACGATACCTGAATCTGATTTTCGCGACTTGGTCAAGCGTTCGTACAGTACGTTTGACGCTTCAGAAGTCATTCCTGTCAAGCAGGTTGGCGATATTTTCATCAGCGAGTTGTTCCATGGTCCCACCTTGGCATTCAAGGACGTGGCGCTCCAACTGCTGGGCAATCTGTTCGAATATCTGCTGAAACGCGACGGGGGAAAACTCAATATCCTCGGGGCAACCTCGGGGGATACCGGCTCGGCAGCCATTCATGGAGTCCGTGGCAAGCAGGGAATCGATATTTTCATTATGTTCCCGGATGGCAGGGTTTCCCCGCTCCAAGAACGCCAAATGACCACGGTTCCCGATAAAAACGTCCATTGCATCGCCGTCAAAGGGACATTCGACGATGGACAACGGGTGCTCAAGGATGTCTTTAACGACCTTGACTTCAAACGCAAATACCACTTGGGCGCTGTCAACTCCGTCAATTGGGCACGAGTCTTGGCGCAAATCGTTTACTACTTCTGGTCGGCTTTCAGAGTCCAGGAGCAAACCAAGGCAAAGCGCGTCCAGGTATCGGTTCCGACCGGGAACTTCGGCGACATCTTTGCCGGCTACGTCGCCCTGCGCATGGGCGCACCAATCCAGCGACTGATTTTGGCGACCAATGAAAACGACATCCTTTCCAGGTTCTTCAATACAGGCGTGTACAGCCGAGGTCAGGTCTGCCCGACCTTGAGCCCCTCGATGGACATCCAGGTCGCCTCGAACTTCGAGCGCTACTTGTACTACCGCGTCGGCAAGGATTCGAAGAAGGTTCGTGACTTGATGGCCGAATTCGCCTCGACCAAATCGCTGTCCTTGTCAGATTCCGGAGATCCCACATTTGCCGCAGGCCGAGGGGATACGGAATCGACTTTGGCGACGATTCGCAAATACCATCGTGAACACGGGTACATCCTGGATCCACACACGGCAGTCGGAGTCGCAGTAGCCGAAAAGTTCCTGTGCGACATACCGACCATTTGCCTGTCAACCGCACATCCCGCAAAGTTTTCCGCCGCAATTACCCAAGCATTGGGTGCGGATCTGGCACATCATCCCACATTGGATGCCCTGGTCTCGTTGCCGACTCGTCGCGTAACCCTGGATCCCAAGCCTGAAATCATCAAGGAATACATGAAATCAATCCTCTGATTTTCGGCTCCAAACACACGCAAAAATTCTTCAATTCCGTACTCAAATGGCATGTGACATGCCTTCTGGATTCGGTGTTGGAGGATTCTAGGACTGGGACAAGTCGGACGGGTCGGACGGGTCGGACGGGTCGGACGGGTCGGACGGGTCATTCCGCATTCCGCATTCAGCATTCATAATTCAGCCAATCGGTTATTGTTGTGGGATTGCGATGACTCTTTGAACCCAAATATGGTTCTTTTCATCGGGTTTTGCATCGGGATGGTATTTGGGCCCGGTGAATTTGACTGCCGCCCAGAATTCGAGTTTTTTGTTTCTGAGTTCGTTTCTTGCAAGGCTGATTTGGATTGTCCAGGCTCTTGTCAGGTAGAAGTAGGCTGATCCCGGGACATCGACGACGCCTAGCTTATACCATTGATAGCCCTTGCCGAGTGGTTTTGGGAATGAGACCGAGCCGCAGCCCTTGGCGTTTGCCACGTCGTAGACGCCCATGGCAAAGGGGAGGTCGTAGTAGTGGCTCTTGTCGCTGTCGAATCTCCAAGCAAAACCGATTTGGCTATCCGGGTCATCGACTTGCGTGATTGCGTCCTTGGCATGATTTTGGAATGTGATTGGGGTCAGGTCGTAATACTGGGTTCCCTTGAAGCGTTCGGGTTGCGGGAAGGCTTGTTTTTCCGTGGTCACGGATGAGAATTTTGCGAATTCCGCGTCCTTCTGCCTTTTTCCATTTGGGAATCGATCGAGCCAGAGTTGTCTTAGCGGCCCGAGGATTCGCTTTGCGGCGGCGACATTGTCCAGCTTAGTGGCTTGTTGTTGTTCTTCTCCTTGCAGGACGAGTGGCGTAGCGGCGTAGATGGTCAGGAGATCGAGTCCATGCCGTGCCCGTTGGACCCTCATTTCCAGGGTTTGGTCTCCCTTCACGGCCTTTTGCGCCACTTCGAAATCCTGCTGGCATTGGGCGATGTCTCCAACCGTAAGGTAGGTGAATGATTCCTGTGGTGCGAACCATCCGATATGCCCATTGTTTTTGATTCGTGCCTGATGGATTCGTTTTCTGTAGTTCAGGATATGCGGTGCGGCTTTTCCGTAGTACTTGTTCATGAAGAGATTGATGAGCGCGGTATCGTCGGCATATGGATTTTCCATCAGCTTGGTCATCATAAAGTGCTTGAGTTCCCACATATCTGCGGTCATTTGCCGTTCTTGTTCCCAGAACACACCGATCACCTTGTTTTCATGGTAGAACCTAAAGAGGTCAGCGAGGGTGAATTCCGAGGCGAAAGGCATTCCGTGTCCTTCGCCAAAGGTAATGGCGTAGTCCCAGATAAAGAGATTATGGCAGGCTTTTTTCCATTCCTGGACGAAATCCTTGAAGATTTTGTTTTGCGGCTCGAGGATCGAGGCGGCTTGATTGGTCTTGGTATCGCAGAGTTTGATGATGACGTTTTTGTCTGCCACGACTCCGCCCTTTGGCGGCGGTTCCGTATAGAAGTACGCCAGCATGCTGATGTAGATATCGGGATGAGTCTTGGCGATGTCCCGTGCCAGCTCGTTGACAAAATTAATGTACATTCCCGAATGGTTGTACTTTTTGATTTCCTCGGCACAGGCTTCGCATTGGCAACACTTTTGGTTGTCGTTCATCGAGACCTCATAAAGCCTTGGAGGCGGAACCTGGTTTTTGGCAGCGGTTTCCTCGCCTTTTGCAATCGCTTCGCGGAGTTGCGTCAGGAAGAGCGCCTTCAGGTCGGGATTCGTCAGGCAAAGCTGTCCTTGCGTCTGTCCACCGACTCGTTTTCCATTGATCAGCGAGAAATATTCTGGATTGGATTCCAGGTATTTGGCAGCGGGGACGTATCGGTCAAAGGTATGGGCATGATAGGGAGGTCCATAATCGAAGGAGCCGCCGAATTTGGCGGAGACGAATGCGTCGCCGTCGCGATTCCGGCGGGTGCAGACCATCAGTCGGCCGTGGTCCGCCTTGCTATCCGAGCGGTAGACGTCCCGATAGGCGAAGGCGGGCTTTCCCTTGAGACCCAAGGCCTTGAGTTCGACGGGTCCCGGCTCGGGGACATAATCCTCGAATTCGCTCCACCAGTGGACATCGAGCACGTCTTCCAGAAAGTGGCATACGGCATAGAACGTGCCTCGTGTGCCGCCGCCAGTGAGCACAACCTGATTGCCGAAGGACTTGACCACCCATTCCTCGTCCTGCAATCCAACCAATCCTTTCTGCCGCGCGAACTCTGTGTCGCCCACGTGGAAAACCACATTCCCTTCCCCCGCGACCGTCAATCGCTCCCTGGCGATCTTCTCCAAATACCCCTTCAACTCGCTTGCCGCCTGAATCTCGCAGGGCTTCGCCTGGCTTGGCAATTCAACCTTGAATAGTTGGGAATAACAAATCCCGCATCCTAAAAGCATCGCGCATACTGCAAGTCTCATTTTACACTCCTATCGCTAAAACACTCTTTATAGAAAAACATAAAAATTTTCAGAGTCATCCCATAGGCTTCAAAAAACCATTTTTGACCTTTGCTTGAAAGTACCGAGTTCTCCTGACGGTTGTCCATAGTTTTCTGCCACCTGTAATTTACCATCCCCAAAGGGGGGAGTCAAAAAAAATTCGCCGGACTGCGACCGCCCTGGGACATTCGCAGTCCGACTCGTCGCACATCCGGCAAACGAAAATCAAGGGCCG
Organism: Lentisphaeria bacterium UBA1407; assembly: GCA_002305655.1. Taxonomy (GTDB): domain Bacteria; phylum Verrucomicrobiota; class Lentisphaeria; order Oligosphaerales; family Oligosphaeraceae; genus UBA1407. The sequence goes on from DBPZ01000133.1 coordinate 12,827, forward strand.
TAAAGCCCTCGGTCGATTCCCGATGTTCAGATATTCCATTTTTCGCATGGTCCGAGGCAAAGTGTAGAAAAACAGTTGCAACGCCGGAATGGGACTACAGGTGGTGCCTGGGTGGGTTTCCCATTCCAGCTTTGTTTCACTCATTGTTCTGCCCGTCATCCACCTCTGGATGATTATTTACACTAGGCGAATCAGGCGAGATTGATAATTTGTTATTCTCTTTGTAAATAGTTAATAGTTTTTTACGTGAATAGCCAGAAATTATATATGTGCAATTTGTTAGAAAATCATCTGTTGACAATACAACATAATGCGAGGAATATAATTTTGTATTTCCCTTTGCAACCGCATATTTACCCAAGATATTTATATGGATTTCAGAAGTGGAAGTATCTTTAGAAACATAATTAGAAGATAAAAATATAGCAGATGTCCCAAATGTTTTTTCAACACTCCTAGTATCAAACTCCAGAAAAAGAAATTGAGTTTGGTTGTAATTTGCAATAAAAGCATTTGTTAAATAATCATCACATTGATAAGTGTAATTTGCTTGATAATATAAAGAAAGGCAAAACAATAATACCCCCAGGCACAAGCAACAAACAAAAAGAATCACTATTTTAATTACTTTATTCCTCATTTTATATCGATTCCTTTTATCCTAAAAAAAGCGGTTGAAGCTGGATTTTATTCCTAATTTGCTGATTATCAAATGGTTAGAAAGTTCATTCATTTAACCATATTGGTGAATTGAAATGCGTCGGTCTGAGGGGGCGACACTGTCATGCCGTCGATATGCGCCGCGGCAAATGAAGACACTTGAGCCAACGCCTTTGATTTTCTTTTGATCCGCAATGTCGGCGCCGGTTCATGTGTCGCCTTTTCAAGGCTTTGATTTCGGGGGGATGCCTTGCCCCAGGTTTCGCTTCGCTCCACCTGGGGTTACTCATGATGCCAGCTCTCCGATCTTGTTTTAATGCATTGCACTGGAAGAACTTATACCTTATAAAAGAGATATGTTTTCCTACAAGAATAAATTTGGAAACGAAAACAACATGACGCTTATGGGCTTCAGCCAGGGGCGGGAAACCCACCCGAAGACCGTGCCTTGCAAAGGCATTACAATCATAAGGCGTCAACTGTTTTTTTAGGTTAAATTCGGTCGCTTGAGTGTACTTTATATGCGGTTTCCGTCATTTGAAATGTCATTTTCCCCAAAAAATCGCAAAAAAATCGTTTTTCCCACTGCGTCAACTGTTTTTTAGGGGGGATGGCTCTAAAAAATTTTTTATAAAGTAAAAATTCCGCTTGTATTTATATTTTCCCAATCCATTGTAATTATGTTCTAGGTTAGATAGTATTGTTAATGTGCGAAGTTTTGTGAT
>DBPZ01000036.1 GCA_002305655.1 Lentisphaeria bacterium UBA1407
CAACTGCTTTTTTTAGGTTTAATGCTTTCACACAAAAAATACTAGTATTACTTGATTTTTGGACTATGTATCCGTATAATCAAAAAAATGCAGTTGAGGCCTTATGATTGTAGTGCCTTGTAAAGGCGCTACAGAAGACTGACGCACTTCAATTCACCAGCATGGTGAACGGAATAAGCCTTCTAACTCTTTTATAATCAATCAACTAGGAATAAACCCTGGTTTTAACTGCTTTTTTTCGTATAATTTTAAGTTGTTATAAATTCATTTCTTAAAGCACCACAAACCTGAGTAATGCCATGAACAAAGATCGTCACTTTACCTTGATTGAACTATTGGTTGTCATCGCCATCATCGCCATTCTGGCAGCCATGCTGCTGCCCGCCTTGTCAAAAGCTCGCGAAAAGGCGCGCGAAATCTCCTGCGTGTCCAACAGCAAGCAATTGGGACTCGGCATGAGAATGTACAATGACGACAACAACGACCATTTCCCCATACGCCGTTGGGATTCGCCAAACAGAAACGTCAATACGCACAACCCCGCAAAAATGGCAACTTGGCGTGTCCTGATCTACGAATATGTAGGCGACACGAAACTCTTCAACTGCCCAAGCTCAACCTACAGCTACTCATCCGACCCAAAAGCAGGAAAGGACGTACCTGGAGAATCGGAACTTAAGGGCGGCTACGGAATCAACATGGTTCACTACAGTAGATATTGGAGATGTCCTCCCGTCCTTTGCATCAACCTCGAAAATGGCACGCCAAAAACCTTAGACGCCAAAAATCCGTCGCAATTAATCGTCATTGCCCCTGCAAGAAACCATGGTTACGGCATCAGCGACGGCGACGCGGGATCCTTGAATACCAGCAACCAATTCCTCTACCAACCTGACGTATCATACCCATTTCACAATGGCGACAGGCTCCCCCTCGTCTTCTGCGATGGCCATGTCCAAGTGATGAAGGGACGCACAATCCCGTGTACCAACTCCGAATGCTGGTGGTTGCTCACAGGCAAGCACTAGTCTTTTTTTCCTTTCACCTCAGGCGACTGGACACACCATCCAGTCGCCTTTTTTTGTCCGTTCTCATCGACAAAAAAAAACACGCATCCCACACTTTTATGAGGATTATCCTAAAAAAAGCAGCTGAGGCCTTATGATTGTAGTGCCTTTACAAGGCACGGTCTTCGGATGGGTTTCCCGCCCCAGGCTGAAGCCTGGGGTTAAGCATCGTTAAGCGCTTGCAGCGCAATGCATTATGCAAACCCTGCTGACAAGTCCGAACTATCGTCCGTGTCTTGCCTGGCCTGTGTCCCGCCCGCGTAGATTGCGGGCGCCCGGTTCGCGCCAAAGACTTTGCGCCTACGGCACTATACGTCATGAAGTTCCATCTTCCGATGTCAACAGCATCAATGTCAAAAATCATTGGTGTTTATTCGTGTCCATTAGTGGTTCCCCAAAAACGCCATGACATTCGCTGGCATCATGGCGCCAACTGCTTTTTTTAGGATTCGACTTCATTCTAGCCCTTTAGCATGAGTTGCGCCTCGTCACGGTCGCCTCAATCAACGAGCAACATGGTCACGCAGTCAACATACACGGCGCTGACCTCATCCAACTTGCGTATCACAGGAGCAAACCATATGTACTGGTCACGCTGCAATTCGAAGGGTTCCGTTTCAAAGGTCACGTACTTCTTGCCGCGAATCTCGGATGCCTTCAGGCGACGTTGAACCAAGTTCCGTCCCAAGGCATTGCACCAAATGCCGAAATTCATCGCGTCGCCATCATCCGTTTCAGCGTCGCAACGAACACGATAGACGGCCTTCCACTTCTTGCCGAATCCATAATAGCCTCCGAAGGGGATTTGCGTCGCCCACTGGTTGGTGTCGTTGGGCATCCTTGCCGCAGTGCCGCTGTACGCCTCGGCGTCCTCCACGATCGAAACCCAACTGCCGGGACGATGCAACGAAAAGTACCCAGGCGTGAAAAACACCCACCGGTCAGGCGCCAGGCCCTTGCACCATTCGGGGGGATTCTTTACCGATTCGATCGAACCGACCAGGTTCTTCTTCAAGTTCTTCCCGTAGTCGCCATAGGCCAACCCTTCGCGAATCTGGCCGATTCCCAGTTCGGTACAAAGCTTGTCGAATTCATCAGCCAATGCTTCTGGTTCAGGCAGCAACAGAACATCGGATTTTCCGGCATGTATCTTCCATTTCGTCAACATCGGCGCCTCCTGCAGGCAGACCAAATCCAAGGGCAAACGTTCGCGACGGACCCGTGCCGCCAGAACCGCGTCCCCGGCAACCGCCTGTTCCGCCTTTTTGTACAAGGCCAGTGCCTCGTTCAACTGGGGATGGGTCAGCCAGCCATCCGTTGACGTGTTGTAGCAACGGAGGTTGTAGCCTGATTTTTCCACGCAATCGCAAAGGAAGTCGATGTACGCCAGCAAGTGCGGTCCCGCAGCCCCGTAGTATCCGTCCAGGAATTCCTTCAGCAGGGCGCGTTCGTCCAGGTCTGGATTCCAAAGCAAATGCGCCACGAGCCACTGGCGTGCGCGGACGAAATCGCCCAATGTGCTGCCCGCATCCCCCTGCTCGAAGATTCCGACGGCGTTGTGCTTGACGAAGAAGCGGATATCGGGAGCCAATCCGCGCCAGTTGGGTTGGGGAAGCATGTAGTTCGAGAAGTTGGTGATATAGTTCCAAATGTAGAGGTTTGGCGAAATCGCGCTCCAGTCCTCGATGTCCTTCTTGAAACTGGCGTTTGCGGGTCCCGTCTCCAGCGGCTGGGCGAAATTCATCTCGATGCTGCACAAGCGAATGACCACGTTCTTGGCAGGACGGACTTTCTTCGGAGCCTTTCGCGTATATTGGTACGCCAAGGTTTCAATCAGGAAGTCAGGATATTCCTTTCCGATCTCAGCCGCGACCGCATTGACGAAGCGGATCAAGGGACCCGACTGGCTCTCCTCTTCAGCCTCTACCGCCAAGCATGCCTTGCATTCGCAACGTCCATGCCAGTCGTTCTGTGAAATGGAAATCATCCCCGCGCTGGGATTCTTTCCAATGCGCTCCAGGCAAACCTTGACAAATTCCTTCCGCATCTCCTCGTTCGTCAAGCACAACTGGCGATGGTTGTGGCTGCGGACGCCGCCAATCTCGGAATACCATTCAGGATGAGCATCAAAGTACTTCGCCGGAGGCAAAAATTGATAGAAGGTATGGCACCAGCCGATAATCGACATGTGACCGCCCCATTCAGGGGAAATCCTCGCAAAATGACCGTTTGCACGCAAGCGGGGGGCAAAACGACCGTCCAAGGCGCCCGTGTAAAAGGTCTCGCGACTGCGAATCTTCGGAGTATAAAGGTAGTCCTTGGCCTCAACGTCCAAGGTCGGCTTCTTCGGAATGAAGCTCTCGGTCTGAGTCCACCAGCGAACACCTACGTAATCCTCGAGAAATACGTACACCGCATACAAGGCGCCACGAGTTCCCTGGCCATTGAAAAACATGTCCCGGCCGACAAAGCGGATCGCAGTCGTGTCAAACCCCAACTCCGAAAACGATACGTCCTTGAACACATCCTTCGAAGCAACGCAATTTCCGACATACAAGCCGGGACGGCCGGCAGGACGCTTCCCCTCCTCAACAATCTCAAATGTTCCGCCAGTAACCTGGGACAAGTGATCAGACAGTTCCTTCGCGGCATTCCGAATCACAGGAGCCGCATAGTCCGGAACGACGATCACATGCTCAACGCGACCGTTTTCGCTCAACCTGAATCCAGCGCCGTAACCCGCAACCCCAGCCAACAATATTCCAGCCATAACCAATTTCCGCATCTGTTAACCTCCTATGATTTCAATGACACTTACCCTGGGTGAAACAAGAAACAATTTTCTAATATGATTCCTCAATACTCAAAATCAATCCAAAACTTAAACTCTATCATCGGCAGCCGTTGCGGCGGCGCCCTGCCGTCCGTATTGCCGGTGTTTGTGAATGGCTAAATGACTTGCATTTCACGGCTTGAAGATTAAGTTAACGAATTATCGTTTTGCACCCAATCACCAACTATAAACAAAGTTCAAAAGAGCAACGATGAAACTTATCCTTTTCTCGAAAATGCTGAAAGACAAATCCATTCCCCAACTGGCTGATTTGGCGCAGGAATGGGGATTGGATGGATTCGACCTTTGCGTCAGGCCTGACTATCCGGTCGAACCCACAAATGCACTGGTGGAACTGCCAAAGGCAGTCGAGTATTTCAAGAAGCGCAACCTCGAAATCCCAATGGTCACGGGCAACTTCGACCTTCTGACTCCCGAACATCCGACTGCGCCAATGATCCTAGAGGCAATGGACAAGGCGAACGTCAGATTGCTCAAGCTGGGATACTTCAACTACGATCCTTGGACGATGAACTACCAGGTGGAAGTCGCAAAGACCAAGGCGATCCTGAAATCATGGTTGCCTTTGGCACGAAAATACAACGTCAAAATCTGCTACCACACCCATAGCAACAAATGCATCGGGCTCAACGGCGCGGCAATGGCGCACTTGCTCGAAGACTTGGACCCGCAATATTTCGGAGCCTACATCGATGCAGGGCATCTCCGCGCGGAAGGCGAAAACTTCGCAACTGCATTGGGCATGGTCAGACCCTGGCTGTCCATCGTCGCAGTCAAGGATGTCCTCATCCACCGGCAAGTCCATGACAATGGACACGGACAGGGACAAAACAAATGGCTGACAGCAGGAAACGGAATGGTCGATTGGACATTCGTATTCGATTGCCTCAAGCGAGTCGACTTCAAAGGCCCCGTCACGGTCCACTGCGAATTCAAGTGTGAACCCGAAGAATTTATCCCAAACGCAAAAGACGAAGTCGCGTTCTTCAAGAAGTTCATCTAGACATCTTTACACTGCACACTGTCGCGGCCTCCATGCATTACCACAGCCATCCCAATCGGAACGAGCGCAAGCCAGGACTTTTCTGGACGGCAAAGCGACCTGGATTTGCCCCGCTGCATTTCTTCGGAGCACTCCACTTCGGAACCGAGGCGATGTACCCGCTACCCGAGATCCTGATCGATGCGTACTGCAAAGCGGACGCGATCGCCTTCGAGACGAATCTCGCCGAGCTGGCGACTCCAAGCTTCAACGCAATGATGTCGCACATGGGACGCCAACCCGAAGGCACTACCCTGGAGCAATGCCTGCAACCGGACACGTGGGGAAAGCTTGTCGCCGTGGCAAACACCCTGGGATACTCGTCGGACTCGGTCAATGACATGAAAAGCTGGTACGCAGCATCGGTGCTCACAAGCGCCGCATTGCGAAAGGCGGGACTCAATTCCTACCTCGGGATTGATGGCTTCGTCTTCCAGCAAGCCCATGCAGACGCGAAAAAAATCATCTGCCTCGAAACGCCACGCCAACAACTCGAACTCCTCGCGGAAATCAACACGGCAACAGACGAGGCCTTCATGCAACATACCATCGAGGAACTCAACGACATGACCAAATTCTCGCATCAAATGCTCGACCTTTGGCTGGCAGGAGACGCAAAGGGACTCGCCAAACTCGTCGCAGATGGGTTCAAGGACAACAACAAGCTCAGGAAACGAATGCTTGAAGACCGAAACCAACACTGGTTCGATGAACTTCATCACGCAAATGAAAGCGGGCTTTCCGTGCTTGCGGTAGTAGGCACGGGACATCTCGTCGGAGACAACAGCCTGCTCAATCTCTTCAACGACAACGGATATCAGATAACAAACCCACATTAGAACGCAGGAAAGACACATGCAAGTTCCACTACTTGACCTCAAGGCCCAATACCAACAACTCCAGGCCGAACTCCAACCAGTCCTGGCGGAACTCTTCGCTTCCCAGATGTTCATCCTCGGACCGCACCTCGTCGAACTGGAGGCCAATGTGGCATCCTATTGCCAGGCAGGCTTCGGCTGCGCAGTCTCATCGGGAACGGACGCATTGCTCCTCGTGCTGATGGCCGAGGGAATCGGACCTGGAGACGAGGTCATAACAACCCCGTACACGTTCTTCGCCACCGCAGGAGCAATCGCACGAGTCGGGGCAAAACCGGTATTCGTCGACATCGAGCCCGATTACTACAACATTGACGCATCGAAGATCGAAGCGGCGGTCACGCCTGCAACCAAGGCAATCATTCCGATCCACCTCTACGGACAATCCGCGGACATGGATCCCATCATGGACATCGCCCGAAAGCACAACCTGATTGTCGTGGAAGACGCAGCGCAGGCCATCGGCGCCGAGTACAAGGGGCACAGGGCCGGTTCCATCGGAGACTACGGCTGCCTCTCATTCTTCCCCTCGAAGAACCTAGGCGCCTTCGGAGACGCCGGAATGGTCCTCGCCAACGACCCGGAAAAGGCGAAAAGGCTTGCCTTCTTCAGAAACCATGGCATGGAACCCAAGTACCACCACGATTTCATCGGCGGAAACTTCAGGATGGACGCCCTTCAGGCAGCCGTGCTCAACATCAAGCTCAAGCATCTGGATGATTGGACAGCCGCACGGCAACGCAACGCAAAGGACTACGCCAACCTGCTGGAAAAGGCAAAGGATATCCAATTGCCGCAGGAAGCTCCATTCTGCACAAGGCATGTCAGGAACCAGTTCATCATCAGAATCCTGAATGGCAAGCGCGACAAGGTCTGGAACGCACTGAAGGAAGCAACCGTGGGGTGCGATGTCTACTACCCGATCCCGCTCCATCTCCAACCCTGTTTCAGCTACCTCGGACACTCAAAGGGAGACTTCCCGGTCTCCGAACAAGCAGCTTCGGAAACTCTCGCAATCCCAATCTATCCCGAACTCTCGCACATCCAGAAAAAGTATGTCGCGGACACATTGTTGGCGGCACTTGAAGCATGAAGTCCAATCAAAAAAAATCTGAAAAATCTTCGAGCCAAAACGCACTAGCCATCTACTGGCGTCTTTTCAAGAGGTTTGCGGCAGTCTATTGGTTCAGGTTGTCGCTGGGAATCGGCGCCAGCTTGATCATGGGTGGCGCAATGTCCGCATACCTAAGGTTCATGGACCTGGGACTCAATGCCATCGAGTCGGGATATGTGAAGAGCGATGAGAAGAACAAGCTCACGTTGATGGACAAGCTCAAGCAGTCAAAACTCCTGGTCTGGCTGGATAAAACCTTCGACTTCGATGACAATATCAGCACGGATACCGAAAAAGACGACACGAAGCCGCCATCAACCGAGGCCAAGGAGAAGAAATCGACCGGGCTGGTCGCAAACATCAACAAGCTCACGTCGAAATTCGGACTAAGCATTGACGAGGACGCAGCGATCTCACTGCCTATGCTCTGCATACTCCTGGGAGTGATGTTCGGCTTTTTCCTGCTCAAGGCCTTGGGCGACATCATCAACAAGTACTACATACGCTGGGTCTCGGCAAGAGTGGTCACTGACATCAGAATTGAGCTCTTCGACCACCTCCAGCACCAATCGGCAGATTTCTTCTCGCAGAACGATGTGGGATTGTTGATTTCGCGATGCATCAACGACCCAGGCACCGTCGAGCATACAGTCTCGGTTTCCGCAGCCGAACTGTGCACGGCGCCAATACTGATTGCCGTCGCATTGCAATTCATCATCCAAAAAGCTTGCGAAGTCCAATTGCTGAAGCAGATCTTGCTCATCGTCATCGTCGCGCCAATCTGCATTTTGCCGATCATCTGGCTTTCAACATACATCCGAAGATACCAACGCAGGGTGCTCACGGGCGTCGCGGTACTCGTGGCAAGAATGACGGAGAATTTTTCAGGCATCCGCGTCGTGAAGGCATTCAACACAGAAGCGCTGGAGACGAAGAAGTTTACGAAAGACGCCAACAGCTACTTCAAGTCCGTCAAGCGGGCCCTTTTGGCTGATGTGTTGATGCAGCCCGTGATGCAGCTGACCGCCATCGCGCTGGCGGCGATTTTCCTGGTCATCTGCTACCACTACCAGGTTTCACTGGCGACGCTCGCAGTCATCGGATACGCAGCACAACAAGCATACAGGCCCATAAAGGAACTCGCAAAGCTAAACGCAAACCTCCAAAAGTCCGCAGCGACTTGCGAACGAATCTTCGAGCTGCTCGACACGGATACGGAACTCAAAACCATGCAACCCGAAGTACGGCTTGATGACTTCACAGGCCAAATCAGCTTCAATGACGTAAGCTTTAGATACAACGAAGCCACCCCCGTCCTCATCAAAAAGCTGAACATCACCATAAAAAAGGGACAGTTCGTTGCCATTGTCGGAGAAACAGGCTCCGGGAAATCGACAGTCGCCAACCTGCTGGCACGATTCTATGACCCGATCGAAGGAAACATCGAAATTGATGGACACGACCTCAGATCCATCAACAACCAGGACCTGAGGCGCCTCGTCAGCATCGTCTCCCAGGACAACTTCCTCTTCAATGACACCATCCTCGAAAATATCCGCTACGGGACACCGGACGCAGACGACCAAAGCGTCAAAAATGCAGCCGAAGACGCATGCGCAAACGATTTCATACTCGAGAAACCAGAGCAGTTCCTCAGCCGGGCAGGAGAACGAGGAACGTTGCTGTCAGGAGGACAAAAACAACGACTCGCAATCGCAAGGGCACTGCTGAAAAACCCGCCCATCCTTATTCTCGACGAGGCGACGTCGGCACTCGACACAAAAACTGAAAAAAATGTCCAGGAAGCCTTCCGAACCAGAAGAAAGGACAGAACCGTACTGGCTATCGCACATCGGCTGACTACGATCTCTGAAGCAGACCAGATTCTCGTGATGGAAGGAGGAGTCATCATTGAACAAGGATCGCACCAGGAACTCCTGGAGCAAAACGGAGAATACAAAAAACTATGGGACACGCAGTTCAAGTCATCGGGAGACAACAATCCAAACTAAGGACAACAACTGCAAATCGCCGAAAACAATTGCCTGCAAGTCATGCATTAACAAGAACGTCAAACATCAGCAAAGGAAACAACCATGTCCGAAACCCTTAACCGCAACACATACCTGTCAAAAAACACAGGCGACTTCCCCGCAAAAGCACAGATCCTTGAAGTGGACTTCGAAAAGGTTGACGACCTCAGATACGGAACCAACCCGCACCAGACGGCGGCACTCTACAAGCCAGCAGGAAGAAATGCCGTCATCGGTGACATGGTCGTGCTCAAAACCGGGAAATCAGGTCTCTCGCAAACCAACCTGGAGGACATTTCCTACTCCTTGAACATCGTCAAGTTCTTCGACGTTCCCGCATGCGCCTGCATGAAGCACGTGAATCCTAGCGGAGCCGCATGTGCTTGCCCCGGCGACACGCTCAAGGACATCTACATCAAGGCAAGGGATTGCGATGCGCGTGCCGCATTCGGTTCAGTCATCGCCTTCAACGCCAAGGTCGATGCGGACACCGCTCGTGAAATCATGACTTCATTCGTCGAATGCGTCGTCGCACCAGACTTCGAACCCGAAGCTGTCGCCATCTTCTCCGATCCCGAAGCAAAGCTCAACAAGCATGTCCGAATCCTCAAGTGCGGCGACCTGTCGCTCCTGCCCAAGTACGTGGGCGACGACGTCACCGGGTACAGGACCCTGAAAATGCTCGCTGACGGATGCGTCGTCATCGCAGACCCGCTCCTGACTCACGTCAAGTCCATCAACGACATCAAGCCCGCAGTCGCAGACTCCAAGACGCTCGGACACGTGGAAAGCACAATCAGGGCAACGCCTGAACAGCTCGACGACCTGCTGATGGCTTGGTACGTCAACATCTCAGTCCGCTCAAACGGCGTGGTTATCGTCAAGAACGGCGGAACGCTCAGCGTAGGCACAGGCGAACAGGACAGGGTCGGCGCAATCGAACAAGCCGTATTGAAATTCAAGGAAAAGTACGGCGGCAAGGAAAGCATCAAAGGTTCCGTGATGGCTTCCGATGGCTTCTTCCCGTTCTACGACGGCGTCGAAGTCGCCGCAAAGGCAGGCGTGACCGCAATCATCGCTCCATCCGGCTCCATCAAGGACGCCGATGTGATCAAACGGGCAAACGAACTGGGAGTGGCACTCTACCACGCACCAGAACGAGTCTTCTCACACCACTAATCAAGCTTCCCGAAAATTCGCTAAGTTCGCAAGGTGAATCTGCAGCGAAACTAAAGCCCAGTAGGGGCATCGATGAACTCCGTCGGAATGCTCAACTTTTCCCCGAGCACTCGGCGGAGTTCTTTTATGCCCGTTGTTTCGGTGGCATAATGCCCCGCGACAATGACGGAAATGCCCAATTCACGTGCCAGCTGGACTCGTTGATGGAGCAATTCCCCTGTGACGAGGCAGGGTATTCTCAGGCGCGAGCATTCTTCGATCGCGTCGTCGCCACCGCCAGACACCACGCCCACATGGGTAATGCTTCGGGAACCAAATTCGTGGATTTTGCACGCTGTGCCCAGCCCATCCCCAAGGCGAGCGGCAAGCTTTGCCAACCCGATGCCTTCCGGACATGCCCCATAATATCCGACATCAACACCATGGCACGAAAAGAATGATTGCAAGTCGCGAAGACCAAGCATTTTGCATAAAATCACGTTGTTGCCTATTTCAGGATGGACGTCCAAGGGCAAATGCATCGCGTAGAGCGATAAGCCATGCTTGAACATCGCACGCATGCGACGAGCCACGATTCCGTCCAACCGCTTCCAGCCGCTCCCCCAGCTCAAGCCGTGGTGAACGACCAGCAGCTCGCTTCCGTTGCCAATCGCCGCGTCAATGGTCTCTTGGCAAGCGTCAACCGCAAAGGACACGCGGCTGACATGCTTGCACGCCTCAACCTGCAAACCGTTGTTCGATACGTCATTGCCAGAAAAGTCCTCAAAAACACTATCCAAATACCCCGTAACCTCGTGCAACAACAATGCCATCGTTCACTCCTTTGCGTTCCAAATACGATTTACACTGACTTCTTTGTAGATATACTAGCATCCAAATACAAAATCCGCAAATGAAACATACATGATTCTTGCGTAAAATTGTCTTTGCCCTTATTATTTCTCAAACTACCGACTATATTATAAATTTTGTATTGCAATCCAAAATTGTCCATCCATCAACCTTTTGGAGTTTTACTATGATTACCGCCAAAGAAGTCAAAGCCCACGCCTATCGCCTCGGCGCCGACCTGTGCGGCATAGCCCCGATGTCGCGCTTCGAAGGTGCGCCTCCGCAAAATGACGCCAGGTACATCTTCCCCAACGCCAAGTCGCTTATCGTCCTGGGATTCCGCATTGCCCGCGGGACTCTTCGCGGCATTGAGGAAGGCACCTTGTTCAGCAACTATTCCTCGATGGGCTACGCCGCCCTCAACCAGGTTTATGGACCGATGGTGCTCTGGAACCTGACCAGGATTTTGGAAGACGAAGGGCACGAAACCATTCCGATGCTTAACGCCAACGGCGGCGAGGCGATCAATCCCGTCACAGGGAAATTCCGCAAGGGCTGGAGCCGCCCCGCTCGCCCAGGCAAGCCCTACCCTGACATCCTCGTCCACTTCAGGCTTGCGGCATTCATTGCCGGACTTGGCGAAATCGGCTGGAGCAAGCTGCTCCTGACCCCGCAGTTCGGTCCCAGGCAGCGCCTTGCCATCATGCTCACGGACGCCGAGCTTGAGCCAGATCCAATCTACGAAGGCAAGATTTGCGACCGTTGCAAGCTATGCGTCAAGAACTGCCACGGCAACGCGCTCTCCATGAACGAGAGCGTAAAGGTCACGGTGGCGGGACACGAATTGGAATGGAGCAAGCTGAACCCCCTCGCCTGCGAAAAGGGAATCCAAGGCGGCTCCGAAGGCGAACTCAATCCATTCGAAGTCGAATACCCAAGAATGTACGGATACGGACGAGCGATCGAAGGCGCTTGCGGATGCATGAGGGCATGCATGATCCATCTTGAAGAAAGGCGGAAGATCAAAAACCTCTTCAACAATCCATTCCGGTCGGAACCACAGTGGACGATCGACAGGTCGAAACCATACGAACTCACCAAGGAAATCGAGGAATACTACGGAAGCAGGGGAATGATCGAGGACGTCCAGGACTACATCAAGTACAATGAAAACGAAAACTACGCAACCGCGAAAAGACCCAAGCAAAAATTCAATCCCCTGATCGACTAAAACAGGATTAACTTCGCGGGACAGGCAGGATACAAGAAAATGCAAGACGAAGCGCCAAAACGAATCCAGTGCACGTACCTGATCATCGGCTCTGGCCTTGCGGGCTTGACAGCCGCATTGGAAGCCGCCAAGCACGGAAAAGTCATCGTCATTACCAAGAAAACCGCTGACGAATGCAACACGAAGTACGCACAAGGTGGAATCGCATGCGTCGTGGACAAGGACGATACCTTTGACGCGCACATCGCGGACACGATCGCCGCAGGGGCGGGACTTTGCCATCCGGACGCAGTCAGGGACATCGTCACAGGAGGTCCAGCAAGAGTACGTGAACTCGAAAACCTGGGCCTGCAGTTCACAACGGTAGGCGAAGTCCACTCGAGCGTCTCACCTGACCAGGCAAACCAACTGGACCTGGGGCGGGAAGGAGGACACTCGGCAAGGCGAGTCTTGCATGCAGGCGACATCACGGGGCACCAAGTATCGGATGTGCTCATCAAACGCTGCCGTGAAAACAAGAACATCACGATCCTGGAACACCACATGGCAGTCGATCTCATATCGACGCGGCACATAGAGTGGCAAGGCGAAAACAGATGCCTGGGCGCATATGTGATGGATACCAGGACCCACGAAATCATGACTTTCCTCTCAAGGTTCACATTCCTGGCAACAGGAGGAGCAGGAAAAGTCTACCTCTGCACATGCAACCCTGACGTGGCATGCGGCGACGGAATCGCAATGGCCTACAGGGCATCGGCGGAAATCTCAAACATGGAATTCTACCAGTTCCACCCGACAATCCTCTACCACCCGCAGGCAAAGTCATTCCTCATAAGCGAAGCGGTAAGAGGAGAAGGCGCCGTGCTGAAGGTCAAGCGACGAGGCAAATACGAGGAATTCATGCAGGATATCCATCCGTTGAAGAGCCTCGCGCCACGCGATATCGTCGCGCGATCCATCGACAACGAACTCAAGCGATCCGGCGAGGAATGCGCTTTCCTGGATATACGCCACCACTCCGAGGAATTCCTTCGGAAGCGGTTCCCAAATATCTTCGCCCAATGCTATAAATTCGGCATCAACATGGCAAAAGACCTGATTCCCGTAATCCCTGCCGCGCACTACTGCTGCGGCGGCGTGAGGACAGATACAAACGGCGTAACTTCCGTCAAGGGATTGTACGCCATCGGCGAGGTCGGATGCACTGGCTTGCATGGCGCCAACCGCCTGGCGTCCAATAGCCTCCTGGAGGCGATGGTCGTCGGATACAACGCCGTCGTCCACAGCCGAACCGTCGTGCAAAACGCACCTGGGATTTCCCCCGATGCGATTCCCGACTGGTCCCATGGCGACGCGGTCAACTCAGACGAGCAGGTGGTCATCTCGCACAACTGGGACGAAATCAGGCGGTTCATGTGGGACTATGTCGGTATCGTACGAACCAACAAGCGACTTGAACGAGCCAAGAACCGGATCAAGATGATCCGCAAGGAAATCGAGAAGTACTACTGGAACTTCATCCTCACGCCCGACCTGGTGGAACTCCGCAACCTGGCTTCTGTCGCGGAAATGATCATCGATAGCGCCACGGCCAGGCACGAATCCAGGGGCCTCCACTACAATCTTGACTACCCTTGGGCCGCCCCTGGAACCCAAGGGAAAGATACTGTTCTAAGACAACCGCAAAAGTCGACCATCTGGTTCGAGTGACCGACGCCTATGCATGACGCACTGATCATAGCCGCCGCCGGAACCTCGACCAGATTCGGAGGCAAAAACAAAGTCCTGGAAATCCTGGACGACAAGCCTGCCGTAATCCATTGCCTCGATAATCTGGCAAGCGAGTTCAAAGCTGAATCGATCCGACTTGTCGTCAGCCAGGAACAAGAGCGGAATTTCCTCGACGTGCTTCGCCAATACGGATGGAGCCACATCCGTCTCGTACACGGAGGGGCAACACGTTCTGAATCGATCCGAAACGCACTGGAATCCCTGCCTGAAAATACGGGCCTGGTCGCGATCCACGATGCCGCAAGGCCGTTGGCGACCAAGAAGCTACTGGAACAATGCCTCGAGCAAGCGAGAATACACGGAGCCGCAATTGCAGCACATCCTATGACAGATACGGTCAAGCTAACAGACAAGGACCATTTCGCAATCAATACCCTTGACAGAACAACACTCTGGGCGGCAGAAACACCGCAAGTCGCACGATACGACTGGCTCGTCAATGCCTTCAAGTCTGTCAAGCAAGAAAACATCACGGACGAGGCGCAACGACTCGAACTCGACGGGCATCCCCCGAAAATCGTCCCTAATACATCGCCAAACTATAAGATCACTTTTCCACAAGACATCGAAATCGTCAAATACATACTCGAAAACAATAACTGCCTAGAACAATGAAAACATCATCGACATATCCCTTCAAGGCTTTCGCCGCGGCCTGCATCGCAACCATCACAACACTCTTTGCACAGGCAATCTACTACTCGGACGCCGTATTGGCGCAAGTTGACGACGTGGTCATCACCTCCTTCGAGGTCAAGCAGTACGCCGAGCCGCGCGAGGAGCAGCTCAAGCAACAGTTCAAGGGGCAGGAGCTTATTGACAAGACCATCGCACTGAGGCGCCAAGTCTTGGACATGCTCATCGAACGCGAACTCATCTACTTGGAATTCAAGGCGCTCAAGGCGACCATTCCGCAATTCCTCATCCAGGAGCGCCTGGACAATCTCATCCTGGATACCACAGGAGGCAACCTGCGCGAATTCGAAAACCGCCTCAACATCCGCGAGCAAATGACCATGACCGAATTGAAGGAACGCCTCAGGAAAGACATCGCCATCGAACTGCTCAGGCGAGAAAAAGTTTCCAAGGGCATCAGCATACCTGACGAAGCAATCAAGGAATACTACAAAGCCAATGCAACGCAGTTCATCAAGCCAAGACGATTCCACCTCTACACGATCCTGATCAGAAAACAAGGGAAATTCGCGGGGAAATTGGACGAGACATGCGACGAAATCCTCGACAAGCTCAAAAAGGGAACTCCCTTCCAGGAGCTGGCGAAGCAATACTCGGAATCGCCGAACGCTGAGCAAGGAGGAGACCAGGGGTGGCTCTCGGAAGTCAATGAACAATTGATGGAGACCATCAAGAAAATGGAGCCGGGACAAACATGGAACAAGCCGATCGACCTCGGCAGAAACATCTATTTCATTCATGTTGCCGAAATTGACGGAGGCGGCATCCCGGAACTGGACAACGACCTGAAAAAGCACATCAAGGACCTGCTGACCCAAAAGGAAGAGAAAATCAAGAGCGAACGCTTCATCCGTGAACTCTACATGAAATACCCCGTCAAGAGAATGGACGGGCTCAAGTACTAAAAACTTCAACAAAAGGAACGTCACCATGAGCAAGATTCGCCTGGGAGCACTTGGTTGCTCGGTTATTTTCAGATCCCACTACAACGGGATTTGCGCCAACAGTGACAAGGTCGAACTCGTCGCCCTTTGCGACATCAACCCAACAAAGCTCGAACAGACTGCCAAGGCGTACCATGTTGACAAGACCTATGTCAACTACTTGAACATGCTCGCTGACCCCGACATTGACGCCATCGTCAATACAACGCCAACAGTCACCCACGCCGAAACAACGATCGCATGCCTCAAGGCAGGAAAACACGTTCTCTGCGAAAAGCCAATTGCCATGACGTTGCAGGAAGCCGACGCGATGATCAAGGCAGAACAGGAAACGGGACTTGTGCTCCAGCTGGCACTGCAATCCAGGCACAGCCAGGCATGGCGGAAAATCAAGGAACTCCTGGAGGCAGGCGAAATCGGGATACCCCATACCATCACCGTCACCCAGTACTGGAACGACCCATGGGTCTACAACAACTGGCGAACCATAAAAAGCATTTCAGGCGGTGGCATCATCGCGGATTCCTCAGTCCACTGGATTGACATGATGCGCTACCTGATGGGCGAAGTCGATTCCGTCTCCGCCACCGCGACCGCCTCGCCTGACGCGCCGGACAAGACGATTGACGACTCCTCCCTGACGCTCTTCAACTTCAAGTCGGGAGCGATCGGCTGCCTGAGGAACGGCTGGCGCAACCATCGCCAACCAGGCTCCAACGAAAATGTCGAGATCAACGGAACCCAGGGAACGATCAGGGCCGACCTTCGCAATCCCTGGACGATGTCGGGCATCCCGATTGTCTCGTTGATCAAGTGCGACGGTCCCACGGAAACCAACTTCCACTTCCCGCTTCCGAATTCCAGGTTCGCATCCCAAATCGAGAGCTTTGTCAAGAGCATCAAAGCCGGAAAGACCCTCGAGTGCACCGCCCAAGAAGGACGCCGCGCACAGGAAATCCAGGAAACGATCTACAAATCGATCAAATCCAGGAAATGGGAAAAACTTGCCTAAGGAGTTGTTCAAAAATTAAGACAACAGTTCTGGAATTATTTTGAGCTGTTTTTCCCCTGTCCNNGTATGCGCATACGCGACTGACAGGACGGGGGAAAGGCAGCCAAAAGAAACCGGAAATGGTAACTTAATTTTTTAACAGTTCCTATGATTTAACCTTCAAAACCAGGAAACAGAAACTATGCCACTGTCAGGAAAACGAGCCATTGTCACGGGAGGATCCCAGGGTATCGGACGTGTCATCGCCATCCAACTGGCCAAGCAGGGAGCCGAGGTCATCGTCAACTGCGCGCACAATCCCAAAAACGCACAAGCAGTGGTTGACGAAATCATCCAAAACGGAGGAAAGGCTTCCGTGAAAATCTGCGACATCTCTGATGAAAACAAGGTGAAGCAGCTTTTCGATTCACTGAAGCCCCTCCACATCCTGGTCAACAACGCACGCCTCGACCCGTACTTCAGAAAGCCCGAAACCACTGACGGAGACTGGTTTTCACAGGTGATGGACGTCAATGTCAAGGGCGCCTACCTTTGCTCGCTGGCATTCTTCGAGCAGGCGAAGCAACTTAAACTCAAGGACACGAGAATCGTCAACATCGCCTCCGTCAGGTCATTCACGCCCGCCGAGATGACCATGATTGCGTACAATGTCTCGAAACTCGCCATGCACGGACTTACACGAGCCTTCGCGCACAATGGAGCGTCCTTCGGATTGACCGCAAACACAGTCTGCCCCGGCATGGTCATGACGGAAAACCTCACAAGACGCCTGACTCCAGAACAGGCGAAAAACGAAGAGGCAAAAATCCCGCTGGGCAGACCTGCAACTTCGGAGGAAATCGCGGACGCAGTTCTATTCGTGGTCAAAAACGGATATGTAACCGGCGAAACCATCAACATCAATGGCGGCATGTACTACGGGCCATAACACCTATTCAGATCACCATGAAAATCACCGCTGTCAAAACATTCCTCTGCAATGCGTTCAGGACCAACTTCGTTTTCGTCAAGGTCGAAACAGACCAAGGCATCCACGGATGGGGCGAGGCAACGCTGGAATACAAGGAAAAAACCGTCCAGGCTGCGATTCATGACCTGGAAGGCTACCTGATCGGAAAGGATCCGAGAAATATCGAGGCGTTTCGGCACGATTGCTACAGGGATGCCTATTGGCGTGGCGGTCCCGTGCTGATGTCAGCCCTCGCAGGCGTCGAAATCGCCTTGTGGGACATCAAGGGCAAGGAACTGGGGGTGCCGGTCTACCAGCTCCTCGGCGGAAAAGTCCGGGACGAAATCCAAATCTACGTCAACGGATGGTTCGCACCTGCAAAAACTCCAGATGAGTTCGCTGAAAAGGCGAAAATCCTAAAGGAACTCAGGTTCCCCGGATGCAAATGGGATCCCTTCGGCAAAGCTTGGCAGCAAATCTCAAAAAGCGAACTCAGGCAAGCGCTCGATTGCATCGAAAAAGTCGCCGAAGCAGCAGGAGATGACATCAACCTGCTAATCGAAGGGCATGGGCGCTTCGACATCCCGACCGCCGTCAAGATCGGACGAGCCTTGGAGCAATTTGATATCTTCTGGTTCGAGGAACCGATCCCACCCGATGACAAGGAAGGAATGAGGGAAGTCAAGAACAGGGTGCGGGTCTCCCTCGCCGCAGGCGAAAGGCTCTACAACAGATACGAATACAGGCAATTCCTGGAACTCAATTGCACGGACTACATCCAGCCTGACATCTCGCACGCAGGCGGAATACTCGAAATGAGATTCCTGGGAGCAGAAGCCGAAACAAGGCACATCGGATTCTGCCCGCACAATCCGTCGGGCCCGGTCGCAAATGCGGCAACACTCCAACTCGCGGCATGCGTGCCTAACTTCGTGATGCTGGAAATGATGATGACCGACGTCCCCTACAGAAAACTGATCTGCGACGAGGATCTCGTCGTCCATAACGGCAAGATGGTCATACCAGACAGGCCAGGAATTGGAATCGAACTCAACGAGGAAGAACTCCTAAAGCACCCCTACATCCCAACCGCACTCAGGCACTACAGGGGCGACTTGACCAACATCAGACCGCCAGACGCGGAATTCTACTACAAAATCATCAACGATTAAGCAAACCCTAACATATAAAGGTAATTTCCTATGTTCCGTTTTGTACTAATCGCACTTGCATCATGCATTGTTTCCGCTTATTCGGCCGACAAGCTTGGCCGTGTTTCTGTTTCCAGCTTGAACATCCGCTCCGGCGCCGGTACCAACCACCCCCGGGTCGGAAGCCTTGTCAACGGCGACGAGGTCAACATCCTCGGCAAGACCGGCGAATGGTACAAAATCTGGCCGAGGTCGGGCATGGTCGGATATGTCCATGCATCCCATCTGAGAGGACGGGTACTCAATGTAAACAGCAACTTCAAGACGGAAGCGGCCGGAAGCTCCCAAACGATCGGACGATTGCCGAAAGGCGCCAAGCTGACCATCCTGGGCAAGACAGGTTCCTGGCGAAAAGTCCGCGCTTTTTCAAACTGGGGCATTCCAGTCTATGCCCATAGCGCCTACATCGACGAAATCCGAGCACCGGCAAGACCCAAAAAGGCATCAGCACCATCCTCCGCCTCCGGCGCACCCGTCGATGGCATCAGGTCCAAGGCATGCGTGCTGATCTACGACGTGGCAAGAGGACGAGAAATCTGGAGCCAGAATCCCGACACGCTCGTCCCCATCGCCTCCCTGACCAAAATGATGACCTTGCTGGTTGCCCTGGAGGAAATGGCGGCCGACCGATCGATCACCTTGGATACAATGGTTCCCATCAGCGAACGCGCCGCCGCCGAATCGCCAACCAAGGCGTGCCTGCAGGCAGGCAAGAAGGTCAAGTTGAAGGAACTCCTTAGCGTGATGATCGTCATCAGCTGCAACGATTGCGCAACCTGCGCTGGGGAATTCTTCGGCGGCGGTTCGATCGATGCCTTCGTCAAGAAGATGAACGCCAAGGCAAGGGCGCTGGGAATGAAAAACACAACTTTCCGCAATGCCCACGGACTGCCGGGCGGCTCCGAAGAACTGGACAACCGGGGCACCGCAAGAGACATGCGAATCCTGACACAGGCACTGCTCAAGCATAAGCAAGCACGAGAATGGGTTAAGCAGCCAACAGTCCCACTCACCACCGGCGTCGCCCAGCCAACAACCTTTAATGGGCATACCCCACTCCTGGGCAAGTACGGCATTGATGGGGTCAAGACAGGCTACACCAGACGCGCCGGATCATGCGTCGCAACACACGCGAAGAATTCTTCAGGAGAATACATCATCATCCTGTTGGGGTTTGAAGGAAAAGTCGCTAGAAATGGCACTCTTGAAAAAATCATGAATTGGCTCCAAAAACGATAGAGGATTCATTAATGAAACTGATCGCTTGCCTCTCAATGATGCTGTCAGTGACGATAGTCGCCGACAACCTGCTCAAAAACGGAAACTTCAGCCAGGGAATGGAGCATTGGGGGATGACGAGCGTCCAGAAACTGGAAGCACTAGGCATCTCGCACAGGGTCGAAAACAACGCCTTGAAATTGACCTTGCCGGACAAGGCGCAGCTCGGTAGCGCTGGCCTGCTGCTTTTCCGAAACGTCAAGCTCCTGGACGGCCATCGGTACAACTTGCGTTATACCCTTCGCTGCGACAAGCCAGGCGTGACCAGGCACCTCTACCAACTCTCGGCACCACCATACGCACCCGTCGGACTCGCGGAAAACATCGACGTGAAGCCAGGCGTGAACACCATCTCAACCTTCTTTGAGATTGACAATCACAGCAATCTTGCTTCCCACTTGACCTTTAACCTGAGCAAGCTCAAGGGAACCGTGGAACTCACCGACGTGGTCCTGGAGGAAATACTTGAATTCCCAGTTTCCGCGCTGTCGCGCCAATGGACGGTTTTCTGCCAAGTCCAGCAACCTGCCAACTACGATAACATTCCCGCTACGCTGGTTGCGCAAAATGCCCCCAACAATCCCGTCAAACCGCAATCCGTCGAATTGAACAAGGATGGCCGATTGGACTTCAGGGCTTTGAACCCAAGCGGCTTCGCGCTCAAGTCCCAGGCAATCGCCTACAACAGGTTCGAAAGCAAGGAAGAAGGCTTCATCAGGCTTGGCTTTGGCGCCGACTGGTGGATGGAGGTCTTCGCAAACGGGACGAAAGTCCTGGATACCCTGTCAAGCGGCAACAGATCACAGGCCTTCAGCCCAAACGATCACCAGGCGATCATCCCCATCAAGGCGGGGTCGAATCTGATCGCCATACGTGTCCTGGCAGGCTCCAAGGGATGGATGCTGGCGGTGGGAGCGCCCGCACCCCCCTTGGTCTTCCGAGAAGACCAAAATTGGAAACCCACGCAACTGGAAGGACATACGGAAATCATTCCTGGAACGCCACTGGATCTTGCGGCAATGGTTGACGTACCGGCTGGGAAACACGGTCCTGTCGTCACTGGAAAGCAAGGCAACCTGGAATTCAAGGGTCTGCCTGGAATCCAACAGCGCTTCCTGGGATGCAACGGAATCCCAGGCGGCCTGTTCCAGCATAAGGACGATGAAATATTCAGGAGCCAAGCACGCAAATTCGCACAAATGCTGCGAAATCAAGGATACAGGCTCTTCAGGACCCACGGCGTGCTCGACGCGACGCTATGCCTCGGAAGCAACAAGGACATGGACATCAATCCAAAGCAACTCGACCGATGGGACTTCCTGATCAACGAACTCAAGCAACAGGGAATCTATACCCATATCACCCTGCTCTCCTTCGGACTTTACGATGCAGAAACGCCGAAAGAAGTCCTCTTCGAAGAACGAGACAAGCACAAAATGCAACTCTATTTGGGAGGGGCGTGGATCGGGCAACACTTCAAATACGCTGCTGAAACACTCCTCAATCACGTCAATCCCTACACGAAACTCAAATGGAAAGACGACCCGGCAATCGCTTTCGTCGAATTCTACAATGAACAGGAACTAGGCCTGGAACGCATGAACGGCGTGCTCAATGCATTCCCAAACGTGAAAGACGAACTGACAAGGCAATTCAGGGCATGGCTGAAACAAAAATACGCCGACAAGCCGCCTAAAGCCCTCGCCGACGAACTCAAGGGAACAACATTGGACAACGCCGCACTGCCGGCGAACAATGACAGGAAAAGCAACCTGGCAGACGAATTCGCCCTGTTCAGGATCTTTTTGGCCGAACGTTCCGCACAATGGTGCGAAAACATCGTCAGGTCAACAGGATACAAAGGATTGACAACCAACTTCAACGTCTCAAAGAAATTCTGCGATGCCGCCGCCCGATGGACCACAGTCCAAGCAATCACGCAAAACACGTATTACCAGCATCCTGCAGGCGGCTGGGGAGAACCGGGCTGCACCGTCGGACAATTGAGTTCGATCGAAACAGAGGCGAACTACTGGCGCGCGATGCTGACGACGCGTTTTGCGGGACGCCCCTTCGTGGTCAGCGAGTTCAACCATTGCTTCTGGAATCCATACCAGTACGAAGCCGGCGCGCTCTTTGGCGCATATGCCGCGTTCCAAGGATTCGATGCACTGCAAATCCATTCCAACGTAACCCTCTTCAACTCCTCCAAAGTGTATAATGTGGGAAGCTTCTCCTGCGCCAACAATCCCGTCGTAAGAGCAAACGAATTCATCTCGGCTCACCTCTTCCAAAGAGGAGATGTCCAAAGAAGCAAGAATCGAATCGACCTGCTCGTCCCGGAGGAAACCCTCCAAAAAAGCAGGCTCGCGCAAGCAGCCGTCGCAGCTGAACAGGGAAAGCTCGGATTCATTACGGGATTCGCAGTCGCTTTCCCAAACAGAAAACGTGCCCAGGGAACCCAAATCGAAGCGGAGCCGACGATGAAGACCATCCCGGAAGGAGTGGCAGGAATCGATGCACAAGACTGGTTCGTCAATATCGTAGACAATCCACAAGGACAAGCCGCACTCAACGATTGGATCCTCCGACTCAAGGCAAATGGAGTCCTCGCCAAAACAAACCTTTCCAACGCAGAACAGAAGATCTACCAAAGTGACACAGAGCAAATCACGATGAAGGCGAGGGAAAACTTACTTAGAATCGTCACCCCAAGAAGCGAAGTCGCTTGCCTACCCCCAGACAAAATCGAGAATATGGGCACGATGAAGATTCTTGGGACTTCAGTGCCGGCATGTGTCGCGCTTATTGCAATCGACGGCAAGCCATTGGCAAACTCCGCCAAAATGGTTCTTGTCTATTCGACCCAGGTCGCCAACACCTCGATGAAACTTTCGCACGATGGAGCCAAAAAGCTCACCAATGGAGGACCTCCCGTCCTTCTGAAATGCGGAAAACTCGACCTGGAAATCAACCGAAAACTGGACAATGCAGCCCTTTACGACTTGGGATTCGACGGAGCGAGACGCCAAAAACTCCCAATCCAAGCACAAGGCGACAAGACAATCATCTCAATCGACACCGCCACCCTGGAAAACGGACCTACAGTTTTCTTCGAACTATTCTTCAACTAAGGAGTTGTTCCGGTCAATTCCAACTTGAGAGCGCATCCGTCCTTTTATAGTTCAATACGTTCGGGGAACGCTTCTTTTCGCATGATACCCCACATTTTGTCGATATAGGACAATGTGTAAAAGTGCTCGTAGTAGTGATAATAAAAAGCACCTTTTAGCGTCATTTCGTAAGTACCCTCGTCTTCTTTGATGAAGCCTAATCGTTTTGCAAGCCAAAGCTCAAATCCATACATCCTTTTCAGTGGCACGCCAAAAAATCTTTCAAAATCACTTGCTTCTACTTTTGTGCTATAGGCTGTCCAGAATAACCAGTAAATCATTCTCTGCCTTTTTGTAAAACGAATCGTCAACGATGTGGCGAGCTTCCCAATGCTGATTCTTTCGCAATAAGATTCTACGTCAAAAGTATTGATCTTGAATTGTTCTTTGAATAGGCTTGTTGCTGAGCAACCGAATCCGAGAAAGTTATCTCTGGTCATGGACGAGTAGTTCGCATCCGGCACGCTTGAGAAAGTCCAAATCGAACTGCGTGAATACCCTTTGTTCAAACAGTATTAAGTGATGGCATCCAGCAATTCTCGTTTTTCTTTTTTGGGCATTGCGGCAACAGGACTTTCCGTGAAAGTAAAGTCAATGAATGGATATATGGCTACATGATTGGCGCCGAACGCAAATGCCTCATCAATATCTGATTTCAAGTCATCATAGGTCTGCCCAGGAAGCGCAAAGATGAAATCCATAGATACTGTTTCAAAAGGAACAGCCTCCAAAGCTGACCTCATTGCAGAAATGTCAATCTTCTTCCTTCCGAGAATGTTTTGAAATTTATCGCGGAATGATTGGACGCCAATGCTAATTTTTGTTACCCCAGCATCTTTAAGTGTTTGTAAAACATCCACGGTCACATTATCTGGATGAAGCTCCAAACCAATCCCTTCACTGATGACAAAGTGCTCCTTGAGGGCATCTATAATCTCCTTGGTACGATTTGCCGCAAGCGCTGGTGTTCCGCCTCCAAAATATAGGCTGGTCACCTTTTTCTTTCCTGCATGTTGACTGCCTACAAGGTGAATTTCTTGAACTAGAGCATCTATGTATTTCTCACAGAGTTCCTTGGAATACAGAACTTTGCAATAGGGGCAAAAATTACATATGCTTTTACAGAATGGGATGTGAACATATAGTCCAAGGTTTTCACATTCAGCAAAGGGCAGTGTTTGGTCATATTCATTTTTGAAAGTAAATGGCTGCACCGATCTGGTAAGCCACATTCTTGTCAAACTTGTAATAAAGCTCATACTGCCCCTAAATGTATTTCAAATATGTGCGAAGCATCTCAAGGATAACTTTTAGATTGCCTCTAAACACAAGCGTGTATTCAGCAACAAAGAAGTACCCGCATTGGTCGCAAAGACCGGACACATCAATGCAGCGTCCGCAGATGGACAACTTTCCATTTTCAATCACGACACATTGATGGCAAGGCGTGGGGAAATGATTCTCAATAAGATATGGGAACGCACTTTTCAGGTTGAATACCGGTGCGCCCTCCTTCATCATTTGAGTTATTGTTTCACAGCACTTTGCTTTTTCATCTCGAGTCAAAGACAATTCTTTCGTACCTGGATAAGGTGTATGAAAATTGAAAGATACAGCTCGAACATTTTTGGTATCACGAGCGATCAAGCACACATCCCGCACACAGTCCTTGTTGATTTGATTGATTGCCATATAGAAGCAGATATTGTCTGAAGTGGCATTGCAAATGTTATCCATTATGGCGTCATAGGTATCGCCACGAATGGCGTTATGCCGCTGCCTGTCTCCGTCCAAACTTAATAGAATCAAATCTGCTTCAGGAAGGTCTATGGGAAAAGTGCCGTTCGTAACGACGTTGACAATGAGGAATCCCACGCCTTTTGCTTCAATGACTAAATCTCGCAATGTGCGTTCGCCATCATTCCAAAGGAAAGTTTCGCCACCGCAGAAAAATAAAATGCGTACTCCCATATCATATAACTGCTGCATCTCTCGACGAATATGCTCGTAGGGATGAACTGTTCCAGTAATATTATTGACCGCGCAATGCAGGCAATGCAAGTTGCATTTGTCTGTTACGATTACAGTCCCAAGAATAGGAGCTTTCTTTTTAAAAAGAATCGTTTTGATGCCAAAAGCGGCGAAGCGTAAAAAAGATGAAAGCTTCATGATTATCTTAATTAAAGTCGTAGCATGGAAAAGGAAGGCGTGAAGACATGCAATGATATAAACGCTTCCCACTGTTTTTCAAGGTAGTACGACACATTTGACATCGTTCTCTTCGTTGTTGTTTCAAACACAGACAATCTGTCCGACCTGTCTGCCTAGGGATGCGCCATGTCAAAAATCATTAGTGTCCATTCGTGGTTCCCCAAACAACGCCATGAACATCATTGACGTCAAGGCATCAACTGTTTTTTCAGGTTTGACGGCTCCTTATCTGCTGCCTGAACTGAATTAACTTGAAAAATCCAGTTAAAGGTTGAAATTTGTATATTCGCATAAAATTATTTACCATACAGAAATCCACAAATCCTAGGAGCAGGCAATGAGACATTGGCTATTGGCGGCAACCCTAACTTCCCTACTCGCCATGGGCGACTTTGTAGTACAAACAGAAAACATCGCTTTTGTAAATGGCGGGGTAACATCAGCGCCGCAGGAAACTGCATCCTTTTCTGAAAACTTCAAGGTGGAATCCGGTCTTTGGCTTCCCTTTGTCAACTTCGAGAACAAGCTGACCTTTGAAAGAACCAGCGAAAACGACCTTACAGGCTTGGCGATTCTCAACAAGCAACCGCAGGGAAGCGACACCGCCTGGGAACTCATTTCCAAGTCATTTGCAGTAACGCCTAAAGCCGCATTCAGGCTTGTCATCGCCGCCCAGGGCAATGTGTCGATGACCGTTCCCAAGGGACACAAGGGCATGTATGAAACCCGCATTGCATGGTTTGACAAGGACGGTAAGGAACTGCCTTCAACCTACTACGGATTCAAAGTCAGCAAGCGTAATCCCGTAACAACAGAAGTCGTTGGAACCGTACCGGAAAGTGCCGCATTGGCATCGATTCACCTTGGCGCGGACTCGCCAAACATCAATCCCGTCAACAAGCTGATCATCAACCAAATCACTTTCCTGACCAGAAAACATGATGATCCTTTGGTCAAAAACGCATTTTTGGAACTCCCTCCTGTCAAGCTCCAAAACCTGGCATACGAATGGGATGCAACTGTGCCCAACAACTGCGCCCTGCAAATGCTCCTGGCCTTTGCTGAATCCGAAGAGGGACCTTGGACGCCTTTCGCGGGACCGGCTCCAAATCAGCACTACACACAACCAAAAGGAACAATCGAAACCAAGTTGAACAACCCTTGGTGCAAAGCAAAATTCGTGCTTGTTAGCGATGGAAAGCAGGCGCCATTGCTTAGATCGCTTACATTGGGTAATCAGAAAATGGGAAATTGGGTTGGCATTGACAAGGAAGAACCCAAGCTGACAATGATCACCCCGGGACTCGTCGATAACGATTCAACGCCTATCGTATTCAAGATCAGCGACAACCAGGCGCCCAATTGGAGCACGTTCAAGGCGTGGCTTAACGGCAACGACATCACTGAAAACATCGTGCGCAAGGGCGATACATGCACCTACACCCCAGAAACGACCTATCCAACAAAAACATGGAATCCAGCCCTGGATACCTGGAATCAAAGCCCCTACCAAAACTCCGTGACCTTTACGGCGTTGAAGGAATCCCGTGATGGAATCCGCATCGCCAAAAGTGACGAATATACCCAATCGGATACCGCGTTCGCCATCCTTTCCGCACACCGCCCCGTCGAACCGGGAAAAACCTACGAAGTGACCTACGAATTGCGCCACACCGTGAATCTGGGATCGTTCATGGGTGAAGAAAAAAGCTCCTATTGTGGATCCATCCGCTGGTTTGACGCCAATGGCAACGAGACCGGCACACGCGTCCGCTTCCCCGGCGGGGACAAGCAGGATTCCTGGAAATCCGTAACGGTCAAGGGCGTTGCGCCTGAGCAAGCGATCTCCCTCAAGGTCGTCTTCGGGTTTGACACCCCCAACTTCGAGCTGGGGGATTTCCTTGAAATCAAGAACGTAGCCCTTACGGGACCGTCGCCTTCCAAGGCATTGCCAAGGAGCAGCAACCTGCATTCCCTCCGCATTTACATCGAGGACTGGAGCGGGAACAAGCTCGACGAAGATGCCTTCTTCCTCGTCGGCAAACGCCTCCAGAAAAACGTGGCATCCTTGCGAGATGACGGCTTTGTCCTCATTGACGGAAAGCCATTCTTCCCCATCGGCATGTACGCAGTTTGCCCCCGTGAATTCAACGGCAACAGCATCGACAAGGCATTTGAGGGTCTTGCCGCAGCTGGATTCAACCTGGCTCATACCTACAGTTCAGGACGAGGAAAGGCTTTCACAGAATTCCTCGATACGGCAGCCAAGTACGGGTTCAAGGTCTATGTGGCCTCGCACAAAGGCGCAAACTCAACAGACATCGCCGCCTACCTCGAAGACGTGGAACGGGAACGTCACCACCCTGCGGCTTTCGCATGGTACCTGGCTGACGATACATCGGCACACGTCAAGCACGACGACCTGCAAAAACTCCACGACGCAATCAAACGCATCGACCCGGACCACATCACCGTGCAGGCTGACGGAACAGGAGCAAGGCCAAGGTCAAACTACATCCAGTACGTACACGCAACAGATGGCTTCCTGCCGGAAATATACCCAGTGACAGAACATCAAAAAGGCGTGTCGAAAGTCATTACGGACATGAAAACCATCCATGCCGACATTGAGGACAACGGAAGCCCCGTCAAGACAATCTGGGCAATCATCCAGTATTTTGATGGTTGGGGCTGGACGAGATTCCCAACCTTCAACGAATTGCGCGCGATGAGCTACCTTTCAATCATCCACGGCGCACACGGAATCACCTGGTACACCTACGGCGGCTTCAACAAGAACCGAGGCGTCACAAGTTCGCCTGAACGCTGGAACAACATATGCACGGTCGCCACCGAACTCAGCAAGCTCAGCCCGATTTTCCTCGAGAGAACCGGTCCCCAGCTTCCACCGCCTGAAATCCTTCAAGGTGACAAGACGGACAATAGCTACCATTCCTCGATCAGCGTCCTGCTCAAGGTCCACGATGGGAAGCGGTACGTCATCGCCGCAAACTCCTCCAACTCACAGGTCACATGCACGATCAAGACAGGCGGCAAGCTCGCCAAGACCTGGTTCGAGGATGGAAGAACCATCGCAATCCAAAACGATCTCCTCAAGGATACCTTTGAAGCATACGGCGTCCATGTCTATGAACTCGAAGACTGAAAACCTTAATTGACCACAACAATATGGAGACCAACACTGAACTTATCATCGTCGGAGCAGGAGCCGCAGGCTTGATGGCAACAGCCACTGCCGGCGAAGCCGCAATCAAGGCAATCACCTTGGAAAGACGGCATCGCCCTGGACTCAAGCTCCTGCTCTGCGGAAACAACCGATGCAATATCTCGTACCAAGCCCAGCCCAAGGACATGCTGCGGGACTACGGCGAACCACTGGAGCAATTCCTCAAAACAGCAATCAATGAATTCACATCAGACGACCTCAGAAAACTGATGGCGAAATGGGGACTGCAAACCATAGCAAATAGAAACAGAATCTATCCGGCTTCCGAAAAGGCGGACGATGTGCTCCATTGCTTTACAGACAAGATCTGGGACCTGGAAGCACCGATTGTCTTCAATTGCCCCGTCGAAGCGATTACCCCATTGGAAAACGGCGGATTCTTGGTCAAAACAAACAAGATCAACCTGACAGCCAAGTACGTTCTCCTGGCTACAGGCGGCTTTTCATACCCAAAAACAGGCTCCGTCGGCGATGGGCAACGAATCGCCAAGGAACTGGGACTCAAGGTCGAAGACCCAAGACCGGGATTGGCGGGAATCGACATTAAGACGCCCTGGCTGCAACAAGGCGAAAAGGAAGACGTCCCCAATATCGCCGTTGAAATCTTTGACGAAAACGGGCGCAACGTCGGCATGACCAGGGGCAATCTCCTGGTCGAAGGCAATTGCCTCAGGGGAACCGCGATTTTCGACGCCACTCGCATCGTCGCAAGGCAAAACCTCCAGATTCCGAGTTTTGTGCTAGACCTGTTCCCGACCCAATCCGCAAGCGCCTTGTCTTCGAGGTTGGGCAAGGCGAACCTGGCCGCATCCTTGGAGAAGCAAGGCATTCCGCCTCTGCTGTCCAGGTCATTTGCCGAGTTGTCCCGCAAGCTCAACGCCAGCGAATTCCTCAAGCAAATTCGCCTGGAAGTCGATTCGATCAGGCCATTGAAGGAAGCGATTGTCACGGTTGGCGGAGTGTCGCTTGATGAGATCGATCCTACAACGATGGAGGCACGCAAAATCCCAGGTCTTTACTTCGCTGGAGAATTGGCGGACATCGACGGCCCCACAGGAGGCTACAATCTCCACGCGGCCTTCGCAACCGCCAGGCTCGCCATCAACGCAATCAAGGCAAAACTCAGGCCAGAACCAAAAGAAAAGCCAAAGCCAACAAGAAATTTCACCAAGCAAGAGCCACGCCAGCCAGCAAAAACAACAAAAAAACGCTCCAGCCGTGGAGACAGGTGGGACGCACCAGAACCACCGCCATGGAGACGAAGACCACAATAATTTTTCAACCATCCAAATACTAACCAAAAAACAAGAAGAAACAACCATGAAGAAAATCGCAGACACATTCACACTCCTTCCAGCAGGCGCAGTTCAAATGAAAGGACGACTGGGAGAAGCACTTGACCTCAGCATCGAAAACAGACTCAAAACCGTTGACTACAAACACCTGGTCCAACCATTTGCGGATAGACAGGAAGTCGATGGTCGCTGGAGATGCGAATTCTGGGGCAAAATCGTCCGTTCGGCAATCCGTTCATGGCGCGCAAAGCCAGACCTGGAACTCCTCCAACTGATCAAGCAAACAGTCAAGGACATTTGCGACACGCAGACAGAGGAAGGATGCATCTCATCGTACCCAAGTGAAAAACAAACCACGGACTGGGACGTCTGGGGACGCAAGTACGTCATCCTCGGGTTGGCAAGATACTGCAACACAGTCGGCTACGATGCTGACGTGGTCAAGGTGATCGTGGATTGCCTCGACCACTTGATGACTCAGGTCGGTCCCAGCGGCAAGAAGATGATCGAAAGCGGGCACCACACGGGCATGGCTCCCAGCTCAATCCTTGGCGCCGTCATCAAAGTCTATTGGCTTACCGGCGAAAAGCGTTTCCTGGACTATGCAGAATGGATTGTGGCGGAAGGCGGCTCGCCCGTATTCCAATGCGTCCTTGACGGCGTCGATCCCTACAAAATCGGCAATGGAAAGGCATACGAAATGACCTCCTGCGTCGAAGGCATGCTGGAACTTTACCGCGTGACCGGCCGTGAAGGATACCTGAAAGCAATCGTCAAGTACTTCAAGAACGTGGTCGAACAGGAAATTTTCGTCACGGGCGTTGGCGGCTTGCGTGATGCCGTCGGCGAGTACTGGAACGAGGGTGTCAAGAACCAGACCGGCACGGATTTGGGCGGTCGCGGCGAGACCTGCGTGACGACCACGTTCATACGCTTTGCCCTCAACCTGCTCAGGATGACCGGCGATGCGACCGTCGCAGATGAAATCGAACGCTCAACCTACAACGGAGTATTGGGCGAAATGGTGCCTGACGGCTCATGGTGGATGCACCTGAACCCAACGCCGCTTTCGGCTCCAGCGCCAAAACGCCCCGCCGGCGACCAGATCAAGGGCTACGGCGAAGACTGCTGCCTGGCACAAGGACCGGAAGCGCTCGCGACCGGAGCATTGTCATACGCAATGAAAAACGGGGACAACGTCGTGCTTAACTTCTACGAAGAAGCCATGGTCAACGTCGATAGCGGACTGACACTCCAGGTTGCCGGCGAGTATCCCGACGAGGGTTCCGTCAAGATCACCGTCAACCTGGCAAGAAGCCGTGAATTCGCTCTTTTGCTCCGCATCCCCGCCTGGAGCAAGACAACCAAGTCAGTCAAGGTCAACGGAGAAGCCGTCTTCGCCAAGCCAGGAACCTACTGTCAGATCTTCCGCAATTGGCAGGATGGCGACGTCGTCGAACTCGAACTCGACATGTCCTTGGTCGTCATGCCCGACCCGGCCGGCACGGGAATGGCGGCGCTGAGACGAGGCCCAATCCTTCTTGTCCGCGACTCCAGGCTGGGCGACCTCAACAAGCCCTACGGAAAGCCAACCAAGGCAACCAGAGCCGCAGACGTACCTGGAATCAAGAGAGTCTATGCCCTGGACGATGGATCAAAGGTCTGCGACTACGCCTCGGCGGGAAATCTCTTCTCCGACGACAACCTGCTCAGGGTCTTCGTTTAATCCACTCAAACACAAAATCAGGATGCCACGCCCATGTCAACCCACTTGTTCCCCTTGAACGGTCCTGCAAAACTCAGGCTGGACGTCATCTCGTCAAGATGCGTCAGGGTCAGGCTCGATTCACCCAATGAACCTCTGAGCGAAAGCGGGCTGACTAGGTATGGCATCCTGAAGCCAACCCCCCAAGGCAATCCAACTTGCCACGATTCCGGCTCTTTTACACTTGAAAACTACGATTTCAACATCACACCGGATGCCCAGATCACCATCAGCAAAAACGGGCGGGAAATCGTCAAGATCAGCGAATTCGGCACCCGTGAAAAAGGCGGATTCAAGATCGTCTTCGGGCTGAATGACGACGAACGAATCTATGGATTGGGAGACGAAAACCGCGAACGCCTCCAAAAACGGGGACACCGTGCCGAAATGATCCTCAGAAACGTAGCCTCCTACATCCCAATCCCATACTTCATGTCGTCAAACGGATGGAGCACGCTCGTCAATTCAACATGCTACCACATCATTGACGTCGATTCAAAGCATGACAATACCATCCTCGTAGAATGCGCGTACGGACAACCGGACATCTACCTCTTCCTTGCAGATAAGATGACCGGGCTGCTGGGCGAATACACCGCGCTTTCAGGGAGACCTGCGCTGCTCCCAAGATGGGCATACGGCTTTACGTTCGTCTGCGACGAGCGAGAAGTCAGGGCAAGAGACGTCCTTTACGAAGCACTCGAATTCAGACGTCAAAAGCTCCCTTGCGACGTCATCGGACTCGAACCGGACTGGATGGAAAAGCACTACGACTACTCCGTTGACAAGAAGTGGAGCGAAAAACGATTCCACGTCCCATTCTGGCTGAAGCCAAACGGAAACGGGACATTCGCAGGAACCTTGCACAAGATGGGATTTCGCCTCTCGCTTTGGCTATGCACCGATTACGACTTCTCGGAATACGAGGAACAACTGCTGAAAGACCCAAATGAAGCCGAAAAACCCGAAGCACCCAAAACAGAACGCTCCGCAGACGACTTGATACAAGACCCCCACTTCGCTGGCGCAATCCGATCGGATACGATAACGAAGCCCGGCGAACCCTGGTTCAAGCACCTGGAAAAATTCGTCGATCACGGCGCAGACGCCTTCAAGCTTGACGGTTCGAACCAGGTCAACTTCCATCCTGACAGGAAGTGGTTCAACGGAATGGAAGACTGGGAAATGCACAATCTGTACCCAATGCTCTACAATAAGCAAATGGCGAACGGATTCATCAATCACACGGGAAGACGCCCGATGATCTACTCCGCAGGCGGCTACGCGGGCATCCAGCAGTACTCCGCAACATGGACAGGAGATACGGGAGGCGGAGCAAAACCACTGGCGGGACTCCTCAACCTCGCACTCTCTGGACACTCAAACGGAACCTGCGACATGCAAATCTGGGATCGCCAAGGCATCCACTCGGGATTCCTGCTCCCATGGTCGCAGCTCCTGGGATGGCACATGTACACGCAACCCTGGTTCCAAGGACCGGATATCCTGGAGGCATTCACCTTCTATGCAAAGCTCAGATATCGCCTGCTCCCGTACATCTACACGACGGCTTGGACGGCAAACCATACCGGAATCCCAATGATGAGACCGATGCCGCTGGCCTTCCCTAATGACAGGAAATGCGACAACATCGTCAACCAATACATGCTTGGAGACGCCTTGCTCGTAGCATCCTTCACCAATTCAATCTACCTCCCGGAAGGACAATGGATCAACTACTGGACCAAGAAAACCTATGCAGGCAGCCAAACCATCGCCGTGGAAAACATCGCCGATTGGGCAAAAGGCAAATTCCCCGTCGGCGGTCCTTTGTTTGTAAAGTGCGGTTCGCTAATCCCGACAGCTCCCGACATGCTGTTCTCCAATGAAAAGCCACTGGACTGTGTCGCCTGGGAAGAATATCCTGACGAAAAAGGCTTCGCAGAAGGCTACCTGTACGAAGACGATGGAACTACATTCGAATACCGAGACGGCGCATACTCGCTGATACATGCCAGCGTCAAAGACGGACAGCTCTTCACCAAGTCGATCAAAAACAACTACGACGGCATTCCCGAAAACAGAACCCATTTGCTCGAAAGCTTCAACTAAAGATAAAAGGAGATTCACATCATGCAAAAACTCCTCGCCACCCTGTTTATTTTGTTCGCCTGCGCCATCCAAGCGCAAAACATCGTCCTCAGTCCGAATGGAGTCGCAACTGTCAAGGGACAGCAAGCGATTACGGCTATTCATCTCGTCCTTTGGGACCAGCAATGGAAACATGCTTCCATCCAAGCAGGAGGACAACCTGACGAAAGTATCATCCTCGCCAAAGGCATCCTAGGCATCCCGGATTCAGACGGCGCATACTTGGACTACACGATCACCAAGAAAGCCTTCCCGGACAAGCAAACCCTTGACTACAGGGTTGCGCCAAGCAAATCGACAACGATACAAGGCGCTTTTATCAATACATATCTGGATCTGCAGTACATTGCCAACAGGGAATTCGTCATGGTGCCAAATGGTCACAAGGGAACATTCCCAGAAAAATTGACGGACGCCAATGTGTATGGATCAAACGCAACCGGAGTCGCGATCAAGCAGGACGATGGCAACTACCTGCTGATCAACTCAGGAAAAAACGCACGCCTCCTGATCCAGGACAATCGGGCATTCAACGTTGAAAGCATGGAAATCAGATTCATAATGACGCCCGGAAAAATCAACAAGGGACTCAACTACGCAAACAAACTCACTGTTTCAACAATAACCCCACAAAAACTCCAAGCCATGACCGCAAAAATCAAGCAAGACAACATGAACGCAAGCAACAAACTCGTACTCAGTTTTGATGACAATGGTCGAGGCGCCTTGCACCGGGGATCGACCAATTTCGCCTCCATGCAGCTCGCTGTCCATGGCATCGGCTGGACCTATGCAGACCAGCAAGGAGGATCATTCGATTCGCTCGAGGATGAAAATACCCGCTCATTCGTTGGTTCAATCATCATCCCGGGAACCGATGAAACACCACTGCTGATCGAGCAAACACTCAAGCCAATGGATAATATCCTGAAAACCGACTATCGCCTGGAAATCCCCAAGCAAGTCAAGATGAATGGATACCAACTCTCCTACAACCTCAATCTCTCCCATTACATCGACGCCAAGCTGACACTCGCCGCCAAAGACGGAAACAAGACGTTCATTATCCCCGCCGAACTCAAGGCAAGTCACGCCTACAACGGAGAAATCACGTCGATCAATGTAAAGCCAACGTCAGCGAATATCCCGGAAATCACTATCAGCATGGATCAGCCGACGAATATTCTCCTCCAGGACGGACGAGGGTGGGGAGGGAATTCATACGAACTCAGGTTCAATTTCATGCGTGCAGAACAGGGAGATTTCCAGGGACCGAGCGTCGTCAACAGGACCTTCACCTTCACCGCAAAGGACGACAGCGGCGAAGTGACCATCTTCCCCAACCTCAATGGAATCAATTCAGTCACAGACACTACAGGTTGGTTCCCCTACACGCTTCCATGGGACGCGGAATCTCCGCTCAATGTCGATTTCCTTAACCATAAGCCAGCAGGAAAGTTCGGCTTCATCGCCTGCAAGGACGGGAATTTTATCACCACCGGCAATGGCGAACCCATTCGATTCTGGGGAACATGCTTCTCGGCAGGAGCCAATTTCCCGACCCACGAGCAAGCCAGGCTGATCGCAAAGAGACTGGCTTCATACGGAATCAACATGGTCAGAACACACCATGCCGACGCCAGCTGGGCGGAAAACCACTTCTTCCCAAGGGACAAGGACAACACCAGGGAATTCGATCCCGTCAACCTGGACAAGTTCGACTACCTGATCTACTGCCTCAAGCAAGAAGGAATCTACATCTACCTGGATCAGCTCGTCAATCGAAAATTCAAGGCCGGAGACGGAGTTGACGCCGCAGACAAACTCCCGACCTGCGCAAAGCCATACTGCTACTTCGACCGAAAACTGATCGAACTCCAAAAGGAGTTCTCAAGCAATCTCTGGAATCACGTCAATCCCTACACCAAGCTTGCCTACAAGGACGACCCAGCCATCGCAATGATGGAATTCGCAAACGAAAACGACCTCTTCACACAATCCGTAACACTCGAACCCTACAGGACCAGGTTCGAAGCGCTCTATCGCGATTGGGCCAAGAAAAACAACATCACGTTGCCACAGGAAAAGATCGACTTCACGATCCTAACCGATCCGATGCAGGCATTCTTCGTCCATGTGACGGACGAATACCATCGTGAAATGGGTGATTTCCTCAGGAATCAGGTCGGCGTCAAGGTTCCGATGACCGGCTCCAACTGGACTCGTTCGGCCGCCCTGCTCCTAACCTTGTCAAAACTAGACTTCACCGATTCCCACACGTACTGGAACCATCCTGGCAAAGGCGGGATTTTCGGCACCAATTCCATGTTGCGCTCAACCTCCACGGTCTTCAACGGACTTGGCTTCCAGAAACTCAAGGGCTTGCCATTCTTCGTCTCCGAATGGGACGCCCCCTGGCCATATGAATACCGCGCCGAACTCCCGGCATGGATGGCGGCAACGGCTGCTTTCCAAGACTGGAACGGATTGACCGTCTATACCTACAGGCACTCCTCGGTGCCAATCGACTACATCAATGGAGCATTCGAAACCTTCAACGATCCTGCAAGGTTCGGTCTCTTCCCAATCTCCGCACTGATCTATCGGAAAGGACTCGTCACCCCAGGCAAAACCGTCAAGACGATCAACCTTTCATCAAGCGAGGCGCAAACAGCAAAAGCCCCAGGTCCATGGTCAATCCCAGCGTGCAGAAACAACCTGGCAGGACTCTATAGATTCCAATGCGAATTCGACTCCAAGGAACCCGATGCGCTGGATAAAGACTCAAAGCCAATACAAACCTCGAAGAAATACATCTCCGAAAACGAGCAAATCATTCAGGACATCGACAACTCGACCGTCATCGTCAATACCCCGGCAGCGCAAGTCGTCTCATCGTTCTTCGACAAGCAAGATACCGTGAGTACAGACAATGTAACCGTCAAGGTCAACAACCAATTCGCAACCATCGCAGTGGCTTCGCCCACAGACGACCCAATACAAACCTCGAACAGACTCTTCCTGACAATCGTAGGAAGAGCCGAAAACACCGATTTCGCGTACTCATTCCTCAGAAACAAGCGAACCAACACAGGCAAAGGTCCAATCCTGGTAGATAAGATCAACGCGACAATCACCATCAAGACCGCCAACAACAACCTGAACGTATATCCAATGACCAATACCGGCGAAAAACTCCCGCCCTTGAAAGTCACAAGAACCCCAGGTCAAATGGCGTTCGAAACAACCGCAAACACAATTCACTACATCCTGGAATAATTCAGACCCGTCCGACTAGGAACACGCCAAATTCAGCCGCTTCAGCGGCGACACAGCTTGAGTACGAGCACCCTGGGTGTCCGTACCTAGAGGGCGTCCAAAAAGGT
>DBPZ01000136.1 GCA_002305655.1 Lentisphaeria bacterium UBA1407
GCGTTGGCTCAAGTGCCTTCATTTCCCGCAGCGCATATCGACGGCATGACAGTGCCGCCCCTCCGGGGCTCTGGTTACATGGGGGTGGCGGCGCCCCAGGTTCCGCTGTGCTCCGCACAGCTTCACCAGGGGTTACTCATGATATCGCCTCTCCGAGGCTATTCACGCACTAAAAGCGTGACGTTCTGCGAGTAGCTGCACTATGATAATCTCCTTCGGATATACTGCAAGCACCCTGGCTGCTCATGCCTTGTTTAGCCAATTGACGGGCGTCACGATATCAACTGTTTTTTTTAGGCTTAAGTGCTTCCAGCATGGAGAGGGTGGTTGCGGTAGTATATCAGGTATGAAATGAGCACCCTGGGTGGTCTTCTTGGGTGTCTTTGTTCTGTAATGAGTACCCTGGGTGGTCTAGTGAACGCCTCGTTGAAATGACAAACGAACAGCGGGAGGAACTCAGGAGGAACATTGTTTCCGGCAAGTTCGAGAGTTGGCTTGTCGGCAAGTTCGAGAGTTGGCTTGTCGGCAAGTTCGAGAGCCGGCTTGTCGGCAAGTTCGAGAGTTGGCTTGTCGGCAAGTTTGAGAGTTGGCTTGTCGTCAGGGCGAGGATCGTGCTTGACAAGAAGCCCACCGAAGGCTTTGGCCGCTGGAAGGGGAACCTGATCGTCTAGCATCT
Organism: Lentisphaeria bacterium UBA1407; assembly: GCA_002305655.1. Classification (GTDB taxonomy): domain Bacteria; phylum Verrucomicrobiota; class Lentisphaeria; order Oligosphaerales; family Oligosphaeraceae; genus UBA1407. Next base: position 677 of record DBPZ01000136.1, read on the forward strand.
TGGCATCAAGGTCGGTCAGGTGTGGCGCGTGATTCGCCGGAGCGGCATCGGCCTGCAGGGGCGTCGGATGCGTCAGCACGGTTCCCGAGTTCGCGTCGAAGGTGGCCTGCATCGTCGGGTTCTACCTCTTTAAATCAATTAAGCACTAGCGTGCGATGATATGCGAGGGAGAGTATCAGAAACTACTCGGTGTCTGTTGGTGGGTAGGTGCCCTTGTTTTTTGGCTTGATGATTAGTCGCCAACTGATGCCATAGAAGGTATATACCAAGGAGATGCCGAAACACCACCAGACGAAGGCTGGCCGGTAGATCTTGTGGGCAAATGTAACACAGATGAAGATGATCATCAGGATGCAGAGTAGCATTTTGATTGCTCGTGGGGTGTTTGGCCACAAGCTCTGTCCGAAATGAAGATAAGGGATGTTGGAAATCATTAGGACAGAGGTGATGATGACCATCAATGCAGAGAAGATGCCTGCTGCAGGATGTTCGATAAGAGTGGCAAGCAGGACAGAAGATCCCGCCAGGTTGGCGCCTGCGGGTGCGGGAAGTCCCTGGAATACGCCTGGAGGCATGACACGGGTGGGGTGGAGGAATCGGTAGAGTCGGTAGAAAAGGCAGCCTGCGTAGGCAAGGGCGATGATGGCCGCAACAATCGGCGAGATCCATTCTTCGTGAAAGGCCAGACTGAAGAAGATCAACGATGCAATGCCGACACCGAAAGACGTGCCGTCGGCTATGTCGTCGAAGACTGGTCCATGGGGTGTTGAGCCGTATTTGCGTGCCATTCGTCCATCGAAGAGGTCGAAGAATTGTCCGATGAAAACAAGCACGTAGCAGTAGATGTAGTAGTTGATGTTGTCTTTTCGGTAGGCTGCGTAAGCGAAATAAATAGCCGCGATGCCGCAGAGGAAGTTCGCGAGCGTGAAGGAGTTGGCGTACCAGATGTCGGGAATGGCCTTGCAGTAGAATGAGAGGAACGCAAGGATTGTTGCTGAGACGATTAGGAAGAAGACGAGGTTTTCGTTTATGAGAACGAAGTCTCCGAACGCGATGGTTTCGATTTGGTCGAGCGAGATGGCTGAGAGTAGAATTGTGACGAGTGCGGTCTTGGCCTTTCCGAATGAATTGGCGGCTTTTTTCTTGACGAAAAGCCTTGAAGTCTGCCCGAGTATGTCAATGACAATGAAAGCGATGACCCATGGCAGCGGGATGATGTCAAGTCCGAAGGGGAGAATAGGCTTGCACGCCAAGTAGAAGAGTGCTGGGAAGTACATGCATTTGTCCGAGAGCGGATCGAGCCACTTTCCCGTTTCTGTTTCGAGATTGCAGTTTCGTGCGATTGTGCCGTCCGAAAGGTCGGTAATCATCCAGAAGGCGAACCAAAGTGTCGCTGTAATCCAATAGTCATTTGCCGCAAATAAGATTGCCGCGACCCCCATTGGGATTCTCATGAGGGAGATTCCATTGGGATGCAGGAATGGAAGTTTCCTGTACCACTTGATGCAAGCTGGATTTTTTGTTGTGGTTGTGACAATCAGTCTTTCTAGTGCGAGTATGCCTAGGACGATGGCGACGACAAGCCAATTGGTCTGCATGTTTTGATCCTGTTGAAATTGATGGAAAGCTAAAAATACCAATCAAGTAAATTAATCGTGTACGGATGAAAGTCAATGAAAATTCGCCTATGAAAAAACAACAAGAAGTTCATGGCGTTGATTTGCATTCGATTGGGCAATGATGATATTGGTTGGAGTTTTTGCTGAGTTCTTGAAAAAATCAAATTTAGGAGTCAAGCCATGTTGCTGTTTAGGTTGAAATCTGGTTTCCACGATCGTAGGCATTGTCCTGTACGTGCAATCGTTCCGTCCGGCTTGGATGCATCGAAACACTATGTTCTTCGCTTGGACGACGGACGTGAATTTCCGTGTCAGCTAAGGCAAATGGCTGATGGCGGCGTTGAATTGCTTGCGATCGTGGAAGGTCTCCCGAAGGGCGCCGAGCACGATTGCGAACTCGCGGAGAGGACTGGCGCGGTTGGGTCTCCGGTGTGGATCCGTAAAGGGAGCGAGGAAGGGAGCTACGATGTCGGGATCGGCGACGGATTGTTCACCACATTGCATTGCGGTGTACGGTGGGCTCGTCCGTTCTGCCATCCCGTTGTCGATGCCCGAGGCGCATGGCTGACGCGCTCGTATCCCATCTTGACGGATGTCTTCGGCGAAACAAATGACCATCCCCACCAGAAGAGCTTTTGGAGCGCGTGGGGTGACTTGAATGGCGAGGATGGTTGGAGCGAGGATGCCAAGCGCGGGTTTTCGAGGGCAGTGGTGAAGCAAAGCGAGATTGTGGAGAACGGTCCTTTGGTAGGTACGATTCGCCTGGATGTTGAGCACTTGTCACGCGGTGGCGACCGGATCTTGTCGGAGTCTCGGACCATGTCGGTCATGTCATTGGGGACGACTCGCGCCGTTGACTTGGATGTTGAGTATCATGCGACTGACTGCGACGTTCGGTTTGGGGACACGAAGGAAGGCGGGATATGCTCGGTACGCGTCGCCACGTCGATGGACGGGACGGGAGCCGGCGTGATCACGTTGTCCGACGGTTCGACGGGCGAGGGCGAATGCTGGGGGAAGCGTTCCGCTTGGTGCGACTATTCGGGTCCCGTTGGCAGGGGGATGTCAGGGATTGCGGTCCTTGACCATCCCGGGAATTTCCGTTTCCCGACTTACTGGCATGTACGGAACTATGGTTTGATGACGGCGAATCCCTTTGGCTTGTCGTACTTTTACAATGACAAGTCACGTGACGGGAGCTATGTGTTGCCCCAGGGGAAGCGTTTGCTTTTCAGGTATCGCGTCTTGTTCCACCTGGGGAACCACAAGTCTTCTGACGTATCGGGTTGTTTCCAGGATTTCATCAATCCTGCGGTACTCAAGGCGGTTGAGTCGTAGTTGTCACCTTGCGAGGATTGTCGTTTCGTCGCTTGCGATGGTCTTGTTCGAGGTTGCGTCGATGAGCGTGACCTCGAGCTTGTCCAGCTGGTTGAGTGTTCCCTTTGTCTGTTTCAGGATGAAATTGTCAATGCCGCTTTGGATCGGAATGGTTTGCTGCTGTTCCTTGGTCATGATTTTGAACGCCAGCTTCTGGTTGTCTTCCGGTTTGTAGTTCAGTTTGATCGAGGCAGTGAAGTTGCTGGCGTCCGAGAAGGGAGACGTCTTGGCGATCAGGATTGGGTTGGGGATGGTCCTGGAGATGGCGAGCCTGTCGATCTCCTTGTTTTGGTTGTCTGTTGCGACGATATCGACCTGCAGGGTTCCTGGTTTTGGGATGTTTTTGCTGAAGGTGATCGTTGCTGGTTCGTCAATGGCTGTCTGCGACTTGCCCAGCTGAGAAATTTTTCCATCGGCTTCGAGTGTCCAGGTTGCGATGAAAGTTGTTTTTCCCTTTGGATTGCATTTGAGGCTGAATGCGGTTGTTCCGACCTGGCAGGCGACATCGTTGACTTCCACGATGACCGTGTGTCCGAAAGTTGCGGTTCCGAATTTTTCAGGCGTGGCGAATTTTGGGCCTGTCGGCGCCCAGCAGGAGAGTTCGAAGATTTCCGTAGGTCTTCGTTCTCTGCAGAGATTGAATCCGAATGTATTTCCCTTGATGTTCAGGCTTTCGAGCGGGATTTTGACTTCTGCCGTCCATGCGTCGTCGAGTCTTTCCGTCGCCGATTGGATTGTTGGCTTCCAATTTTTTATTGACGCTGAAGTTGCGTTGAATCCGAGTACGTTGACGATGACTTGCTTGAAATCCTTTCCGTTTCGATCGGTATCGAAGAAGATTTCGATGCAATCGTCCAGCCAGAGCGGTCCATTGTTTCTTGTGATATTTGCTGTGATAAGGTTCATGTATGGTTCGTCGCATTTGCATGCGATGTAGAGGAACGATTTATCTGCAAATATCTTGAACTGGGTTTGCGCCTTTGGGGTTCCGCCTGTGTTGATTGTGAAGTTGGATGCTTGTGCTGCGGAGTTCCAGCATGGGTCGTCAAGTTTGCCGTCGATCTTCGGTGATGTGTCCAAAGTTGGGATTGCGATTGAATAGATTATCTGGTTTGTTTTTTCAAAGTTTCCAAGCGTTGTGGGAACGATGTTGAATTCAGGTTTTTGGGCTATTTGCTCTTGTTGCTTGTCTTCGATCAGGCGATTGAACTGGGTTGCGATGATTTCTCGAGCGTCATCGTAGTTTTGCAGGTTCCATCCGATTGGTTGCGTAAATGCACCGGCGATTCTCTGGACTCCTTTCTGTGTTGGGAGTTTCTGGAAACTGCCCGCGTTTCTGACGTTTTTGGAGTAATTGATTGAGTTGAGCACCTCGTCCAGGATTTTCTGCGCTTCCTTTGTCTTGGGGGATTTTGATTGCTTGATTAGCGCTTTGAGCGTGGCGATGTACTTGAAGTCGTCAATGCCTTCCCTGGTTGCCCTCCATCCGATTGAGGGACCTCCTGGTCTCTTGTTTGTTTTTGGGTAGATATGCATCCAGTCGCCGTGTTTTGAATCGAAGTCCGAGTACGGGTCGTTGGCGAAGCTACAGTATGCCCAATTGAAAGAGCCTCTCGTATTCGACCTTGCCTGGAAGAATCCGGTCGTGTATCGTGCCGTGGCCGGCCTGTAGGATTCGACGTCGCAGTTGTAGATCAGCGGGATTTTGTTTTCGCGGTGGAGCTTTTCGATCACTTCCGGCGTGCCTGTCGCCCCATTGAAGTTCCAGACATCCGACCATGGTCCTGCGACATTGTGGAAGTAGTCGTCGCCCGGTCCGTCCTGTTCCGTTCTCATGCCTGGGATTTCCTTGAGGTACTTGAGCAGGGCTAGGTTTCTGTCTTTTTCGCCTTGGTCTTTCCATCCTGGTTCGTCCACGGGCTGGACGATGATTTCCGGCCAATTCCTCTTTTTCGCCTCTTGCTGGAAAGATTTCCAGAATGCCTGGTATGCTTCCTTGTATTGTTGTGTTCCGAACGGGAGCTTTTGCACTGAGCAGAAGGCCTGCCCCATGTCTGCCAGGATAATGATTGGCTGCGGGAATTTCAGGTCCCTGTACGTGTTGAGCGTCGTTGTCAGGTGTGCGTCTTCTGGAATGTCATACTTCGGGATTCCGTTTTCGTATGTTGATTTTGAGAGATCCAGCCCAAAGCAGATTCCCAGCGATGTCATGCCGTTTTGGCGCATGTCCAGGAGGGCGTCCTTTATGAATTGGTTTTGCTCTTCCAGGGTTTCGCCGAGGAAGAACGAGGTGAAATACTCTCCCCAGAACATGTCGTCGGGTTCCTGGAGCGTGAAGTTTCGGACATTGACGGCAACCGGTATTGTTGCTTCCTTGTTGTCGAGCTTGAGCGCAAGCGAACCATTGTATGTGCCGGGGCGTGCATCTTTCGGGATTGTGGCATCGACCCAGAATGTCAGCGTCGTATCTTTTGGTATCGGTGCCTGCTGTAGTTTTTCGAGCACGACAGGGAGGTTGACGTACCGTCTTGTGTCGGGGTACGTTGGTCTTTTGTCAAGGCATTGGACGATAAGGATTTGGAAAGCGTCCTTCGCGAGCTTGTTTCCCTTGTCGTCTTCGAGGTCTTTGGTAATCGTTGCCTTAGCGGCATTGACGTTATTGAGCGCGTGGACGGAGAGCGTGGCGGGCTCCGCTTCCCCGGGGCAGGCGTTGAAGGTCAGCTTGACTGGATTGCGCTGGGTTGGCTTGACATTGGGGAAGACATGCTCCATCCATGGGCGCTGGAAAATTTGCGCTCCGAATTCGAGTTCTTCCTGGTTGGGCTTGATTCCCGGTTGCGCGACGTATTCGATAGGCGTGAAGAGGGTGTCCGAGGATGCGTATTCGAACGCATCAAACCAGATCGTTGCGTTTTTCCTTGGCTTCGAACGATAGACGAGGATGGTGTTAATTGTCTTCTTGTTGCCGTCCAGATCCTTGACTGGGAGATAGATTTTGTGCTTGGTCTTCTGGCGGGGCGGAAGTGTTGGCGCGCTAAGGAAGATTCGTGTCCCGTCCTTGAAGTCAACTCTCACGGAAAGCAATAGGTCTTCGGGTTCCTCGTGCCATGCGTTGAAGGCGAGTATATTGTTGTCGGCTAGGTTGTCTTGATTGACGACGACGTAGAAGCCCGGCCATGTATCAATTTCGCTTCCCGGGAAGAAAGCCCTTGCGGCGTTTTGTCCATGATTTGGGTTTTCCTGTACGATTTTGAAGTCAAGGCTTCCGCCTTTTCTGATGTGGGCTTGCCAGTTTTCCCCGTCTTCGAAGGAGACAAGCGGTTGTTGTGCGCAGGCTATGCAAGCCAGAAGGATGATCAGGCTTGTAAGTTTATTCATTGTTGCATTTCTCCTTGTATCTAGTTTGATCAGTTTATCTTTTCGAGGATAAAGCGTCCTGCGTTGAGGGCGCCTGTATTGAAGACGAGCCACTTGCCTTCGATCGTCGGCGTGATGGTTTTGATGGTTTCGTGCGTAAAGGGCTTTAGCGCCTTGACGGTCAATTGGTTGGGATTGCCCAGTTTCAAGGCGTCGGTGTCGAGCTTGACGATCGTATCCTTGTATTCGGGGTATGAGAAGATGACTGTTTTGCCGTCAATCTTCTGGATTTTGACTGCGCCGTCAGTTTGGATCTTTCCGAAGTCGATGACCGTGTCGCTTGGGTTGATACGTTTTGTGAAGTCGATTTGTCTTTCGTCTTTAATGTTTGGCGGCAGTGTATTTGGCGTGAAGGTTACTTTGATTGGCTTGTTGTCCTGGTCTCTTTGAACGCTGATTTTACCGAGGAGGAATCGCCCTTTGTCATGGATTCTGTTGTCTAGTTGATGTCTTCCCAAGCTGCTGTAGAGTCCCGCCACGACGAGGTATTCCTTGGGGGTGTCTGTTTGGACCTTGACCGTGAAAGGACCTGCGACTTGCGGTCCTGCGTGTAGCCAGTTGTTTGTTGCTGCAGGCAACCTGTGGTCGTTTTGCATCTTGATTCCTCTGATTTCAAGCGTTTCATTTGGGTCGATGAAATGCACGAAGGCAGCGCATGGCGCTTCCGAGTTATTCAATGGCGTCCACTTGTACGAGATTTGGAAGGATCCGTCCTCCAGGTCCTTGAAGCTTTCGACCTGGGCTGTTGCCAGCGGCTTCTTTTCCTTGAGGTACGGCATGTCAAAAGTCGTGCGTGCGTCTGCGAAGATCGCATCATCGTTTTCAGCATAGTCCGCGAACAGGCCTGGTTTTGGCTCGAAGGCTGTTTTGACGATTGAGTTTCCGTTTTTGACGACCGTTGCCCATTGCGGGAGCTGGAAGCCGTCGATGTCCCATGTTTTTTCATCCCAGTTTGCATAGACGACTGTTCCCTTGTCATAGGTGATCTTCTGCCTTGTCACGGAGTCCAGGGCCAAGGCGACCGAGGTCGGGACGAGAGTGCCGTCCGCGTCATATTGGATATTGACGACGTCTGCGTTTGCATAAAGCGCCTGCGCCGGGCTGACGAGGTTGTGTTCGCGCACGACCCATTCGGTGCTGAAGCAAATCGCTCCGGAGACGAATCCCGCGTGTCCGTATGCGATTTCCTGGGTTCTGTACTTATCTATTCTGTCTTGCGACCCTGCGTCGAAGCCGAATACCAGCGAGTAGCCTCTTTTATGCCAACGTTCGTAGTATCCCATTCCGTGGTTGACCATTTGGCGATGGATTTTTAGCAGGTTGAAATCCAGGAAGGGTCGATGTTCTTCCCGGCCTGCGACTTGAGCTTCGACGCCATCGCAAGCTCCCGCCCAGTAATAATGTGATCCGCCTTCTCCGAAGAGCGGTCCCTTGTGTGTTTCGCGCATGTAGTCGAAGAGCTTTGAATCCTGGATGACCTTGAGCCTTGCGTTTGCCGCCATTGGCTGGTCGGCCTGGTGGTCCAGTTGGTGTGAGGGCGAGACGCAAGAATGGACGTCCAGATAGGCGGCGTTGGTGTTGTACCTGCGATGGATTTCAGGGGAGTTCATCTTGGCGAAATCCAGCGCCCTGTTGCATTTCAGTCCATAGCTTTGGACTTTTGTTCCCCTGTTGAACCATGCCTTTGACATTTCGCCGTTTTGGGTGAGGGCGACGGCTGATTGGTCATAGGACGGCGCGTCGGGGTAGATGTCGATATAGTTTTCATGCAGCGACCAGAGATATCCGCAATCGTTTGCGGCCTTTCCGAATTGTACCATTTGTTCGTCTCCTCCCATGGCTGGGTTTGCGGGGATATGGTCCGGGAGCTTGACGTCGTATCCGTATCGTTGCCAATTATGGTAGATGATGGCGACATTATCGACGCCGATGTCTTTGAGTTTTCGCAGGTGTTGGCCGTCATTTGCGTAGCTGGCGGTTTTGCTTCCCCAGAAGTCGAGCATGATTTTCGGAGCGAGCTGCTTTCTGAAATTGGATTGCTTGTGCGGGATGTTTGGCAGGACTTCGCAAGGATCGGGCGAGTATGCGATGTAGGCGTAGTCGTTGAGCAGGTTTCTCGTCCCGTCAGTTTTCTTGTTGTAGGTTGTATAAGTTCCAGTAGCATATGACGCATCGCATCTTGTCCAGTCGGTTACCCTGCATGAGTACAATCCATTGGTGGCTTGGAATTCGAGGCTTCTGAAGTATGGGATGGAGATTTGCTTTCTGATAGGCGTAAGTCCCGTGTTTCCGAGTGCGAGTCCTTGTGCCAGCGGCTTGTCGCAAGCGACATGGATGGCGAGTGCCTTGCCGATGATTTGGAACGTCCAGTTTGCTCGGACTGTTGCCTTGTCCTGTACGAGTTCGTAGTCGATCACCACATGAAGTTTATTTCCGTCCTGATTGATATTCACGAAGGACGGCTTTAGCGTGTTGCTGGTTGTCTCTCCGAGCTTGAGGGTTCCGTTTTGTGCGATAAGGAATGGTTGGAAGTCATCCCTTTGGAGCGTGAAGTCCTCGAGCGATCCGAGTTTCGGAACGTAGGCATAGGTCAATTTGCAGTCCGGTCCTTCATAGGTGAAGTTCCATCCGTCCTTGGTCTTGATTAGCTTGTTTTCATGTTCGAATCGGCAAGAGGGTACGACTCCGTTTTCCGGATTGTTCCAAAGCTTGTTCATCGGGACTTGCATTTGCGCCTTGATCGCTTGGTCTTCCATCAGTTTCTTCGCGGCTTGGCCCAATGGGATTTCGTCCTTCTTGTCTCCGACCTGGACGATCGGTTCCGAGAAATGCGAGTAGTCGAAGGAAGCATCCTGGTTTGGACCGGGTTCGACTTGGAATCGAATGACGACGACGTTTCCCGTGTAGCTTGAGAGGTCAACAACCACGTCTGTCCATTCCGTTGAGACACAATGTTGCTTGAGGTGCTGTACGGGTTCCTCGCCTGGCTTGAACGTGTAGCATGAGAAGGTGACTCCGTCGCTCTTGTCTTTTCCGACCATCCCGTTTCGCATTGCGTAGCCGAAGGTGAGCGATGCCTTGCTTGCCTTGGGAAGCTTGAGGGTGTAGTCGAGGAAAGTTCGTCCCGGTTCGACCCGCCATGGGCTGTGCAGCAGAATGAATCTCCTTCCCCCGCTATAGCCATGCGAGTTGACGATTCCGCTGACTGGGTGGAAGTCGCCTATCCAACCTTTTGGGTACATCACGATGTCCTTGCCGTAGGACTGGTAGCCGATGTCGAAGATGCCAATGTCCATGAGCTTGGTCGAACCCAATGGCAATTGGATGGTGCCTTGGGAATCGGCGAGAATCGGTAAGGCGGCGGCAAGCATGGCAAAGGCAATGAGGTTGCGCATTGTATGTCTCCAAGTGAGTCAAAGTTGAATTGGAATGGAACATCGAAATTCTTACTTTATCCCATGCCCAGCTAATATGCAAGAGCAAAGATGCAATGCGATCAATGACGATTTCAAGGTTTCTTGCCTTCGAAAAAGCAACATAAAACCAAAGCAAAAAATCGTTGGTTTCGTACTCAAATGGCATGTGACATGCCTCGTTTTGGCGGGGTTGGAAGTGTTGGGGACTGGGATGTGTCGGACGGGTCGGACAATTTGCCCTGGTGCAGAGCGGGATGGTTTCAGGTATGGGCACCCGGGGTGCTCGTA
>DBPZ01000107.1 GCA_002305655.1 Lentisphaeria bacterium UBA1407
TTCACAATTCACAATTCACAATTCTTGAGACCTGGACATTGATGTTTGGTTTTGGGTAAAAGTTTGGTATGAGACTGTGGTGGCGATGGATTTTTTGGGCATTAGGTATTGCGTTGGGTTGATTTCCTTTGAAATCGGCTTATTTTTTGATTTGTGTTTTTAGTTTTTAGTTTTTGTAGTCAAGAACCCCAGATGAACGGAGTCCAGCGATGCCAGTAAATTACGATGTAGAGAAGATTGGTGCGAACATGAAGATCAAATTGGCCGTGATGAGCGGCTGGTTTGGCAACTTGAGCCACGTTGAGATGGTCGAGCAGGTTACGGCATACGGATTCAAGGCATTTGAGAATCTCGGTGCTGGCCGTTGGGAAGACAAGGAAGCCGTTCGTGCGAAGTGCGAAGAGCTGGGCGTTGAAGTCGGCGCGATCAGCTGCTCGGGTTCGATCAATGGCGACGGTCCCGTGAATCCTGCGTTCCATGACAAGTTCGAGGCTGACGTGAAGCAGTCGATCATCAACGCGAAGGCATTGGGCACGAAGGTTGTTCTGGTTGTGGTCGGTGGCTTGCGCTACGACATGTCTTTGGAGCAGCAGATGGAGAATGTGGCGATTGCTGGCCGTCGCGTCGCCCCCTTGCTTGAAGATGCCGGCATCACCTTGGTTTACGAGACGCTGAACATCAAGGTTGACCACGCTGGTTATGCTCTTGTGACCTCGAAGCAGGGATCGGATTTGGTCAAGGCGATCGGCAGCCCCAATATCAAGTTCCTGTTTGACGTGTACCATCAGCAGATTACCGAAGGTGACGTGATCAGGAACCTGACCGCATACAAGAACGAAATCGGGCACTATCACTTCGGTGACAATCCCGGTCGTCGCGAGCCGGGAACTGGCGAGTTGAACTACAAGCAAATCTTCAAGGCGATTGCCGCGACGGGATATGACGGCATCGTCTCCAGCGAGTTCAGCAAGTCCAAGGAACTTTCGCTTGAAGACCTCCTGAGGGTTCTGGCGGATTGCGCGACCTGGTAAGTCTTCGGTTGAATCTTCTGTGGTTTTTGTTAGGCATCGCCGTTCGCGTCTTGCGTTCGGCGATGTTTTGGGTAAATGACTTGCATAAAGGGAACGAAAATGGAACCGGTGATAATCATTCCGTGCTTGGATATGATGAATGGACGCGTCGTAAAGGGTGTGCATTTTGTGGAGTTGATCGACGCTGCCGATCCTGTTGAAGCCGCCTGTGCCTATTGTTCCGGAGGCGCTGATGAATTGGCGTTTTTGGACATTACTGCAACGGTTGAGGGACGGCGAACGACGTTTGATGTCCTGAGTCGCGTGACAGCCGCTGTTGATATTCCCGTCACTGTAGGCGGCGGAATTCGTAGTTTGCCAGATATTGAGCAGGCATTGAAGAGCGGCGCCAGCGCCGTGAGCATTTCGAGCGCTGCCTATCGCGACCCTGATTTTGTGCGTTCGGCGGTGAAGGAATTCGGTTCCAGTCGCATTTGCATTGCCATTGACGTTGACGTGAATCCTGCGTTGCCATCGAAACGCGAGGTGTATATCGCGGGCGGACGGACGGCGACAGGAAAGGACGCAGTGGAATTCGCCAGGGAAATGAAGGATACAGGAGCAGGGCGGATTTTGCCGACGAGCAAGGCGTGCGATGGCAGCGGCGGCGGGTATGACCTGGTGTTGACGGCGGCCATCGCCGAGCAGACGGGGTTGCCGGTGATCGCATCAGGCGGCGCAGGAACATTGGAGCACTTCTATGAGGCGGCGACAGTTGGCAAGGCTTCCGCGTTACTGGCGGCAAGCGTGTTCCATTTTGGGACGTTTACGGTTAAGCAAGTGAAGGAATACTTGGCGTCTCGTGGCGTGAAAGTCCGTCTTTGAGGATAAAATCGACAGCACATGAGGAAGTTGACATGATTAGAAACGGAATGGTTTGCGGTATTGCGATGATGGCGTTGTGTTTGGCTGGCGAGGTTCAAGGGCTGCCCAAGGTTGAGATTACGGGCGCGTGGACAATCACCGTTGACGGGGTTGCCTTGACGGTTCCGGAGCCGCCGGTTATCCGCGTTGTCGACGAGTCGTATGCTTCGTTGCCGGTGTACAAGGCGGCAGGCGGCTGGAATGACGGCGTTGCGTTGCGCGGAGTTGCTGCAACAGGTTGTGCGTTGCCCAAGGCGTTGGATCCGTATTCGGTTCGCATGCGATTGCCTGATGGACGCGAGATGCGTCGTGGCAAGGATTTCCAGTTTACGGATTCATGGGGCACGCTCGGTCGCGTCGAAGGTGGCGACATCAGCGACAAGCAGACCGTGCTGATTTCATATCGCTACATTCCCAATCGCCTGGACAGCGTGGTCAAGACGGCAGATGGCAAACTGAAGCTCAAATTGGGCAAGCCGGCAAGCTTCTGCCCGAAAATGCCGACGCTGGAAGAAGGCGAAACAAGATTGATGAATATCTATACAGATGCGCAGACCGACAAGTTGACCGCAGAAAACTTGTTCGTGATCCAGGCGACGGAATATCCGAAGGAAAGCGCCGCCGAACAGCAAAAGACGATTCCCAAGACTCTGGCGAAATTGCGCAATGGCGAAAAAGTCAGGATTTTGGCTTGGGGCGACAGCGTGACTGCGTGCGGCTATTTGCCGAATTCAGATCGCTGGCAAGATCAGTTTGTCGTTCGTTTGCGTGCCTTGTTTCCGAAGGCGGAGATCGAACTCCTTCACAATGGCTGGGGCGGAAGGACGATTCCTTCGTTCTTGAACGAACCGCCAGGATCCAGGTACAATTTTGAGGAGACCGTGCTTGGCGTGAAGGCGGATCTGGTGATTTCTGAGTTTGTGAACGACGCCGGACTGCCGCCCCACGTATGGGAATCCAGCTTCGGAAAGGTTCTGGAAGCGTTCCGTGCCCAGGGAACTGAATGGATCATATTGACTCCCCACTATGTCCGTCCGGATTGGATGGGGTTGACGACGCAGAACGGACCGGAGCTTGACGACGATCCGCGCCCATATGTCAAGTTCATACGAAAATTCACTGCCGAGAAGAATGTTGGCTTGGCGGATGCTGCGAAACGATACGGGCACCTGTGGCGCGAAGGAATCCCGTACAATACGCTGATGACAAACACGATCAACCATCCTGACAAGGACGGAATGAAGATTTTTGCCGATGCGTTGATGGCGATATTCGAGTAATAGTTCAACCTAGGAGGCGATGATGAGAAGGATTGCATGGTTAGTAGTTTTTGCGAGTTGCGTACTGTCGTTTGCCGATGTTGTCTTGCCTTCATTGTTTACCGATCATGCGGTTCTTCGTCGCAGCGATCGGACACCCGTGTTCGGCAAGGCATCTCCAGGCGAAGCGGTTTCCGTTACGATCGGATCGGTTCGCGGTGAGACGAAGGCAGGTGATGATGGCGCGTGGCGCGTGAATCTTGATTTGACCAAGTTGGGCGCCGAGCCGTACGAGTTGACGGTGAAAGGGAATAACACGCTGGTTGTGAAGGACGTGTTGGTCGGCGAGGTATGGCTATGCTCCGGTCAGTCAAACATGCAGTTTTCGATGAATGGCGAGGAACGTGCGAAGGAGTTGATCCAGGCGAGTGCGAACAAGCAGATTCGGTTGTTCAAGATTCGCCTGGCATGGTCATTGAAGGCCAAGGACGATGTGGAGGCGCGCTGGGAAGTCGTCGATCCGTCGAACGTCGGTCGTTTTTCTGCTGTAGGCTACTTGTTTGGCAAGGAATTGCAGGCCGCCTTGGGTGGTGCCATTGGTTTGATTGACAATTCCTGGGGCGGCAGCGCTGTTGAGTCCTGGGTCACTTTGGATCAATTGCGCGGCGAAGACAAGGATTTGGAGCAATGGAGCGAAAAGACCTACGATACCTTCGTGAATTACGATGCTCGTCGTGACGAGTACATCAAGGCGTATGACGAATGGTTGAAATCCTGCGGACGCACCAGGCCGGATTTCGCCAGGAATGCACCTGCCCAGGATGCGAAGTGGGTAGAAAACCAGAGATTGTCACAGCGCACGTTCAATGGCGATGGAATCGTGTGGTTCAAGAAGTCGATCAATGTGACTGAAGGGCAGGCGAAGTCGGGCTTTTCGATCAGCCTGGGACAATTCGGTGCTCCGGTGGCGACGTATATCGACGGCAAGTGGCAGCATGGGAGCAAACATTCCACCGCAGTTGCCGGCAATCATGTCAGCGTCTTTGTGAAGGGTGGCACGGTTGCCGCCGGCAAGCATGAATTGCTGCTTCGCGTTTGGGCGACTGAGAAGAATTTCCGCATTACCCGTCCAGGTCGTTTCAGCGGCGCTGGTACATTTGAGGATGGCTGGTCGATGTGCGTTGAACCCTATCCGGCCTTGACCGATGCCCAATTGAAGTCGCGTCCTGATCGTCCCGCATTCAAGGCTGACGTGAACAAGGTTCCGGAGTTGCTGTACAATGCCCTGATTGTTCCGTTGTATCCGTATGCGATCAGTGGCACGATTTGGTACCAGGGTTGCACGAATGCAGGTCGTCCCCGCCAGTATCCCGCCGCGATTCGCGCGATGGTTCGCCAATGGCGGAAGGGCTTCGAGAGCGAGTTCCCGTTCTACTATTGCCAATTGGCCAACTACCAGGGCAAGAACGCCGATGCGGGGGCTGCTGGCTGGGGCGAGATCCGTGTCGGCCAGGAAGGCGTGTTGACGTTGCCCAAGACTGGTCAGGCGATTTTGATTGACGTTGGCGAGGCGAATGACATTCATCCTCTGGACAAGTTGACGGTTGCCCAGCGCCTGGCGGCTCTGGCATTGAACCAGACCTACGGGAAAAAGGATCTACCGTACTCGGGACCTGTCGTGAAGACCGTGAAAGCCGAGGGGAGCAAGGTACGAGTGACCTTCGATTTCGTGTATGACGGCCTGGAAGCGCGCCAACTCCCTGAGACATACTGGCTGGCCAAGGTGAGGAATGACAAGAAACCGTTGGTCAGAAACTCGCCGGACAGCCAAGTCGAAGGCTTCGCCCTGTGCGGAGCCGATGGCAAATGGCAATGGGCAAATGCCAGCATCGAGGGCAATGACGTGGTCGTATGGAGCGACGCTGTGGCGAAGCCGGTGAAGATCCGCTACGCTTTCCAGTCGAATCCCACATGCAATTTGTACAACAAGCCCGGCTTCCCGGCTGGGCCGTTCGAGAAGCCGGTGAAGTAATCAATATCCGTATTGCTTGGCGGCGTCTTCGCCCAACTGCTCCTTCAGGAGTTGCAGGAGGTCGATATCTTTTCCTTTTGTGACTCCTGGGGCGGTTTGAGTTCCTTTTTTGAGTGAGAGTTCCGCGCCTTCGAGTACGAGCGAGGTATAGAACCCCAGTTCTGTCGGCGTGTACATTTCTCGCTTGACGTCTTCGGGGAGCTTTCCATTTCTGTTAGCCAGGAATCTTTGGTAGATTCGTCCCGGGCTGGAGATTCCGTATCCTGTGACCACCCCATCCTTTTCGAAGTTTCTGAAGAGTGGGTTGACCTCGAAGATTCCATCGGGATGGATTTCATGGAGTCCTGGCGTATCGAGATTGATGTCGAGCATTCCGTCTGAGCAGATAATCCGTGCTGATTGCACTGTTGTTGCGTGTGCGGTATTGGGGAGGTGCCATCCTGTATGGATCGTTGCGACGGCTCCGTTCTCGAAGGTGACTTCCGTCGAGACAAGGTCGTAGCCTTTGACAGGGATGGGTTTTAGCGAGGGGAGTTTATGCGCGAATCCCGTCGCCTGCACGGCGACTGGCTTCAGGTTGACGATTTTGATCAAGGCGTCGCACATGTGCACGGTCAGGAATGAGATCGGCGTATTTTTCTCTGCGAAGTCAGGCGATGCGAAGAATCTTGGGTTGTGGTTTGGATCTGCGACGAGCAGCTTGTCCAGCATGTACCAGGTAGAGGCCTGGAATTGGCCGTAGTGTCCTGCCTGGTAGCGTGCTTCCGCTTCCTTGAGCCTTGGGTCTTCGCGCTTGTGGAAGTCGATGCCCAGGAGCCTTTTTGACTTGATCGCCGCCTGGATCATGGCGTGCGTGTCCTTAACGGTGGCGGCGGTTGGCTTGGGGACAACGACATCCAGGCCCGCTTCCAATGCGGCTATTGTTGGCGCGGCGTGGATATGGTCGGGCGTGTTGATTTGAGCTGCGTCCAACTCGTTCTCCGCAAACATTTTGGCGTAGTCCACATAACGCTTTTCCTTGGGAATCCCGAAGGTGTCGCCAAACCAGTTCCTGAACTCGTCGTTGGGATCCGCGACGCATTTGATGTCCAGGATGCTTGAATAGTCGCTCCGAAAATAAAGATATTGATAGATTTCACGAACGACCGAGCCAACTCCGACGATGCCAACCCTTAGCTTTTCCATTGAACTGTCTCCTGGATCTGTTTGATTGAGGTTTCGATAAAATTAGACCAATGATTTAGAATAATGCTCTCAAGCCAAAAGGGCAAATCGCAACAGTGAAAAAGCATTTATGGGTTATGGGACTGGGATAGGTCGGGCGGCTCATTCCGCATTCCTGGGACTTGGGATTTTTCACTTTGTGTTTTCTTGAAAGTATCGGTGGAAGCAAGTATGTTTATCATTTATCGTAATATAGGTTAACCATAGTTGTCAAGGGGCACTATGCAGAATAAAATCAGGTACATTGCCGGGTTGGCAACCGCGATAGTGTTGATGTCATCTTGCTTGTTTGGCCAGAAATTGCAGGATGTATTTGGCGATGCCGACGAGATGGAGATACGCGCCGAGTCGATGGAGGCAGACATCGACAAGGGTGTTGCTCATGCGAAGGGGAAGGTTGAGATCATCTATGGGCAGGTTCACGTCAAGGCGAACGAGGTCTGGATCAGCCAGGGGACGAAGGATTTTTCGGCTCGTGGCGACGTGACCGTTACGCTGGATGACGGGACAAGTTGGGCGGCTCAGGAAGTGAAAGGCAACCTTGCTACGAAGGCATTGGCCTTCGGGCAATATGGCTTTGACGGGAAGGTCTGGCATAGCGGCGGCGATGCAGGCTCCAATGACGAAAAAGGCAACAAGAAATTGGAAAACGCATGGCTGACAACATGCGACCACTACCCGCCGCACTACAGGATCTCGGCGTCGGAAATCAAGCACTATCCCGATAATACGTTCACGGCAAAGCATATCGTCCTGAAAGTCGGTTTCATGCCCGTATTCTATTTTCCGTTCTTGTATGGGACGACCGACGGGACGAGCGGGATGATCATCAAGCCGGGATACTCAAGCAAAAAAGGAGCCTATCTCCAATTGGGTCGAGTCTGGCAGTTTGTGTCAACGAAGGAGGCTCATGGCGAGGGGCGCGTTTTTATGGACCTGATGTCGAAGCGCGGGATTGGCATTGGGAGCGAGGGCAGCTACGAGGACTTGCGTCAGGAATTTTCGCTGAATGCCTATGGCGTGTCTGACAATGATGCGCCTGAGACAGAACCCGGGTACAACCGTCGCTTCGAGAGTGTTGAGAACCGCTATCGTTTGAATGCCTACTACCGCTACATGTTTACGGAGCGCTTGTCGTTGCGTGCGAATATTGATTGGTTGAGCGACATCGACATGATGGAGAACTGGTTCAAGCGTGAGTATCGTCAATTGCGCCAGCCCAAGAGTTTCCTGAGTTTGAACTATGACGATTCGTACGTCCACGGATCAATTTCGGTGCGCCCTAGATTGAACGATTTCTACACGGTCGTCCAGAAGTTGCCCGAGGCGACACTTGACATTCCCCGGGTTCAGCTCGGAGAGTTCCCTATTGCGTATCAGAGCAGCAATTCGTTGGGCATCTACTCGATGAAGTGGCGTGATTTCGATCGCAAGCGCGAGGACTTGCTGGCGGAGGACTACGACGACGAGCTGCACGGCGATGCCTGGGACTACCGGAGTTTCCGGGCTGATACGACCCATTTTGCGTACCTGCCGTTGGAGCTGGGCGATTCAATTGAGTTTATTCCCCGTGCCGGATTCAAGGGAACCTACTATTCGCGCAGCAGCAGGGCGAGCGTGTCCCAGCGCGATCTGGCGAACATGCTTGAGGTGGATGACCCTGACAAGGTTTATTCCCGTGCCGGGATGGTCAATTACGATTCCGATGGCGGCGAGGTCTTCCGGGCAGCCTTTGAACTGGGCGCCGAGCTGAAGACTAAGTTGTACAGCAATTGGCTTGACGTCAATCTGGACGCCTTTGAGAGCGATGGATTGCGGCATATCGTCGAACCCTACGCGAACTATACGTTTTCTCCGGATCCGTCCCATGACAGGAAGTACCTGTACTTTTTTGACGAGACGGATCGCTTGGAGCGTCAGCATTTCATTCGCTTGGGTGTTGACCAGCGCTTCCAGACTCGTCGCAACGGTCAGGCAATGACGCTTTTGCGTTGGCAGAACTACGTTGACTTCCACTTTGACCGAGGTGTTAACTACGGCGTCGAGGAGTGGGACAACAGTGACGGGCGCCATCCCGGGGATTTTGGTAGCAGGCTGGATTTCCATCCGCTGGACAGGCTTCACTTGTGGTCGACGTTGCTGTATGACATTGGCGAGGGCGATATCCAGCGCGGCGAGTTGGGCACGAGGCTTGGTCGCGAGGAAGAATTGCATTTCAGGATGCGTTACGTGTATCGGAACGACCACATATCGCGCAGCGTTTATTCGTTCGGGTCCACGCTGGTGGACTTCACCGGTGAGAGTTCGTATTACAAGAAGTACTTCGAGACAGCCGACAGCGTGCGCGGGACAATCCATATTCCGTTGAACACGTTGACATCGTTCGAGATCGATATGGAGTACGACTTTGACAAGAGCCGCTTGTCCGAGCACACCTACACGTTGCGCCGCGTGATGCATTGCTGGGTGATGTCATTGGGCGTCGGCTGGGACAACGGCGAGTTCGAGGCGATGATCATGTTGCATTTGACGGCGTTCCCGAAGGTGAAGCTCGATTTGAGTTTGTAGTATGATCCAAGTGCTTTCAACAGCTTGGGTCTTGTTGTAGATAAGGTTAGAAAGAAGGTAGAAGTGATTATGTCTGAAACTCGTCAGTTCAAAGCTGAAGTCCAGAAGTTGCTGGACCTGGTCATTAATTCTTTGTATTCGAACAAGGAGATATTTTTGCGTGAATTGCTGTCAAACGCGTCTGATGCGATTGACCGCGCTCGTTTTGAGAGCGTGAAGGATTCATCGTTGCTTGAGGGCGTTGGCGATTGGAAGATCAAGTTGACCGTTGACGAAGACGCAAAGACGTTGACGATATCTGACAACGGCATTGGAATGAGCGCCGAGGAAGTCGAATCGAACATCGGTACGATTGCTAGTTCCGGTACGAAGGCGTTTTTGGAGCATTTGTCAGAGAACAAGGAGAGCTTGCCTCCTGAGTTGATCGGTCAGTTTGGCGTCGGCTTCTACTCGTCGTTCATGGTTGCGGACGAAGTTACCGTATTGACTCGTCGCATCGGCACCAAGTCCGGAGGGGTCAAGTGGCAGTCCCGCGGCGACGGCTACTATACTTTGGTTCCCTTCGATAAGCCGGGCACCGGCACGGATGTGATCCTGCATTTGAAGGAAGATGCGGAGCAATATCTCGAGGAGTGGCAATTGCGGAAATTGGTGAAGAAGTACTCCGATTTCGTCGAGCATCCGATTTGCATGGACATCCGCCGCGAGGAGTATGAGCGCGATGAGGAAGGGAAGCGGATCGAAGGGAAGGATCCGAAGGTTACGATTACGGAAGAAGTGCTGAATTCCCAGAAGGCGATTTGGCAGCGCAAGAAGGACGAGGTGAAGGACGAGGAATACGCCGAGTTTTATCGCCATGTGTCCCATGATTTCCAGGAACCCTTCGAGACGATCCATTGGAGCGTTGAGGGGCAGGTCGAGTTCAAGGCATTGCTGTACATCCCGAAGAAGCCGTTGTATGACATGTTCATGCCCGAGCAACGGGACAAGGGCGTCCAACTGTATGTCCATCGCGTGTTCATCACGGACAAGTGCGAGGAACTGGTGCCGCCGTACCTGCATTTCCTGCGCGGCGTCGTCGATTCGTCCGATCTCCCCTTGAACGTGTCCCGCGAAATGCTTCAGGAAGCAAAGGCGTTGCGCATCATCCAGAAGAACCTCGTGAAGAAAGTGCTGGATACCCTGTCCGACATGCAGTCGAAGGCGCCGGAACGCTATCAGGAGTTCTGGACGAATTTCGGCGCGACCTTGAAGACCGGGATTCACCTCGATCCGACCAACAGCGAGCGGATCCAGAAGCTGATGCTGTTCGAAAGCACGATGACCGAGGAAGGCAAGCGTACCACGCTGGAAGACTATGTGAAGCGGATGCCGGAAAGCCAGAAGGAAATTTACTTCATCACGGCAGAAAATCGTGCCGCCGCCGCCAATGCGCCCCAGCTGGAGGCGTTCAAGAGCAAGGGCTACGAGGTCCTGTACATGACGGATCCCGTTGACGAATGGATCGTGCAGGATATCGGCAAGTTCGAGGACAAGCCGCTGCAGTCGATCATCAAGGGGGACATCGACCTGGATACCGAAGAAGAAAAGGCGGAAAAGGGAGAAAAGTGGAAGGCTTTGGAGGCGGACAACAAGGATCTGCTTGAGAAGGTCCGCGAGGTGCTTGGCGACAAGGTCAAGGAAGTCCGCTTGTCCAAGCGCTTGACGGAGAGCGCATGCTGCCTGGTCAATGACGAATTCGGGATGACGGCGAACATGGAGAAGCTGATGAAGGCGATGAACCAGGATCTGCCGGCGGCAAAGCGGATATTCGAGTTGAACGGAGAGCATCCTTTGATCGTGTCGATGCGTGGGATGGTTGGCGACAAGTCGAAGGCGGATACTCTTGCCGATTATATTGAATTATTGTACGGTCAGGCATGTTTGACGGCTCAGATTCCGTTGGACGATCCATTGTCGTTCTCGAAGAAGTTGAGTGCGTTGATGGTTGACCGAAAGGATTGAATCAAGCCATTCAATGAGGTGAAGGAATGAAGAGATTGATATTGCCGTTGTTGCTGGCCGCGTGTGTTCATGGTGATGGTCCGGCTCCCGGTTGGCAACGGTTGGTTCAATCTCGGATTGTTCCTTCGCCTCAAAGCATCAAGGTCACGGGCGATGGATTTTATGCGCTTCGCACGGGTTGTGCCGTTGAAGTCGTAACGCCTGTTGCCGAGGCTGAAGTCCGTGCGTTGGTGAACCGCGACTTTGCGCGATGCTGGAAGGCGGAGCCATCGTTGACGATCAAGGAAGCAGCGAGCACGATCATTGCGGACGGGTATCGTTTGAAGGTGACCCGTGACTTGTGCCGGATCGAGGCGAGTGACCTAGGCGGCATCGGCAATGCGTTGAAGACCGTGCGCCAGATTGGCGAGAGCGAGCGTGGCGTCCTGAAGTCGCTTCAGGTCAATGTCCCTTGCGTTGAGGTGGAGGATTTTCCCGTCCTTCCCTTCCGCGGGATGCATTTTTGCTTGTTGCCCGAGTATCCTGCCGGTCGCCTCGAGCGTGACATCAGGTTGGCTGCGTACTACAAGTTCAACTATGCCGTCATCGAATCCTGGGGCGTTTTGAGGCTGGATCGCCATCCCGAGTACAGCTGGGACGAGTACCATATCACCGCTGACGAAATGCGGCGATTGGTCAAGGTCGGCAAGGAGCTTGGGATTACCCTGATACCGCAGATCAATTTGCTTGGGCACGCCAGCGCGTCGCGTCACGGCTCCGGAAAGCATGTTCTCCTGGATCAGCATCCCGAGTACGCATCCTTGTTCGAACCCGATGGTTGGACCTGGTGCATCTCCAACCCCGCAACCAGAAAGTACCTTGAGGAAATGGTTGAAGAGACGTACGAGGTCTTTGACAAGCCGCCGTTCTTCCATGTCGGTTGCGATGAGGCGTACAGCCTGGGCAAATGCCAGGTTTGCAGGCGTGACATCGGGGCTTACTTCAGCGAGCACCTTCTTCATTTCCAGAAGTTTCTTTCGGAGCGTGGCTGTCGCATGATGATGTGGCATGACATGTTGCTGGACGGGAGCGACCCTCGCTGGAAGGGATATACGGCCTGCGGAAGCAAGGCGGTGAAATCGACTGAAGTGATGAAATCCTTGCCGAAAGACGTGCTGGTCTGCGTATGGGAGTACGGTTATCCCCAGGGCGAGGATGGAAGCGCGCCCAAGTGGGATTCGACGATTTATTTCAAGGACGAGGGGTTTGACGTCCTGGTTTGTCCGTGGTTGAATGTTCCCGGTATCAAAGCCCAGGCGAAGCTTGCGGGCAAGGAGAAGTTTTTCGGTTTGTTGGAGACCACGTGGCACTTGTCCTCGCTGACGAGCCGGATGGAGGTTTTGTTTGCCCTGACCTCCTGCTACGCCTGGTATCCTGAGCATCCGCTAATGGGAGTTGAGTCCAGTGCGATGGTCAACTTGCACATCCGTCAAGTCAATCAGGATCTGGGGGCGAAGTCATATCATCAATTTGGCTCTGCAGCATACCAGATCCCGTTGCACCAGTCCCAGTGATTGTTGTGATTTTGTCTGTTTTTTGATAGGAACTTAATTTAGGAGTTGTTACGTATGGCTAAGTTGCGTTATGGAATCATTGGTTGCGGTGGTTGTGGTCGTGGCAAGCATTTGACGAGTTACTCGAAGATGCCCGATGTTGAATTGGTTGCAGTTTGTGACATTATCGCGAGTCGTGCGAATTTCGCTGCAGACCAGTTCAATGTTGAAGCCGCCTACACGAATTACATGGAGATGCTGGCTGAAGAGGAGCTTGATATTGTCAGTGTCGCGACGCCGAACCACGTCCATGCACCTGCGACGATAGCGGCCTTGCAGGCGGGCTGCCACGTCCATTGCGAGAAGCCGGCGTCGCTGACCCCAGAGTTGGTCCAGGCGATGGTCAATGCGAAGGACAAGTCAGGCAAGAAGCTGATGATCGGCTTGAACAATCGTTTTACTCCATGGGCACAATTTGCGAAGGCTTACGTTGCCGCAGGGAAGCTGGGCGAGATCTACCATGCGAAGTGCGGCTGGAAGCGTCGTCGCGGAATCCCTGGCAAGGGTGGCTGGTTTACGACGAAGGCCTGTTCCGGCGGCGGTCCCTTGATCGACTTGGGCGTACACTACATTGATGTCTGCAACTACATCATGGGCTTCCCGAAGCCAATCTCGGTATCGGGACAGACGTACAGCAAGTTTGCCGAAGGGCAGGCGTTCAATCCGAATGCCAGCGGATATACCGGGACGTACGACGTCGAAGATCTTGCGGTTGGCTTTGTCCGTTATGCGGGCGGCTTGACGCTTGACATCGAGACGAGCTGGGCGTCCAATACGGAAAGCGAATACACGTTTGTGGAATTGTACGGAACCGAAGGTGGCTTGAAGTACGAAAAGGGACGTTTGACCCTGTTCAGCTCCTTCGAGGGAACACAAATGAACACGACTCCCCTGCTGGCGGCAGACGGTGCCTGGGGATTGGCGGAAACCTATCACTACATCGATTGCATCCAGAACGACAAGGAGCCGATGTCGCGTCCGGAGGAAGCGGTCTTCGTCATGAAGATTATCAACGGCTTGTACGAATCAGCGGACAAGGGCGAGGAAGTGAAGCTTTCGACGGCAAAAGTGAAGGCGGCGAAGGTTGACGTCAAGTCGCCCGCGTTCGGCAAGTAAGCTTTGTCAGGAGAACATGGCAATGAACACGGTGAAGGAATACTATGTCCGGATGTCGGACGGGGTTCGGCTTTATACATTGGTTGTCCTTCCCGGGGCGTCTGGACGCTTTCCCTTGATATTCGTGCGCAATCCCTACGTCGGCAAGGATGTTGACCTGCAGGGGTTTCAGGGTCATGACAATCGCGACTATGCCATGGTTATTCAGCATTGCCGCGGTTGCGGTCGTTCTGAAGGCGATTGTATTCCGTACGTCAATGAGCGTCAAGACGGTCTTGACACGCTGGCTTGGATTCGGGAGCAGGAGTTCTACAATGGCGAAATCTATCTCAGCGGCGGCAGCTATCTAGCCAGCGTGCATTTCGCCTATCTTGACACGCAGCAACCGGACATCAAGGGCGCGGTGCTTCAAGTCCAGGATTGCAATCGCTACAACATCATGTACCGAAATGGGCATGTCAAGATTGGATTGCATGGCTCATGGGCCGTTGGAATGTACAAGAAAAACTCGATTTTCAAGAAGAATTATGTCAATGAGACCTTCTTGACCCATCCGTTGAAGGGAATTACCAAAAGCATTTTCGGCGAATACGCCGAGCGACTCGAGGAGCCGCTACTCCATCCCAATCCAAATGACGATTACTGGAAAACACACGACGGCGGAGCAGATGCCATCAATGCCGTCGTGTCAACGACCATCCCAATCCTCCTGACGACAGCTTTCTACGATATCTACACAGAAGGTGTCTTCCAAATGTGGAGGAGCATCCCCGAAGATAGGCGAAAAGAGTGCGCCTTGCTCGTCTCGCCGTACGAACACTCACAAAACCATACGAGCGATTGCCCTGTCCAATTCCCCGATGGCGGTATTTCAGAATACTTCGGGAACTATACCTTCGATTGGTTCGACAATATCAGGAAAAATATACCGCTGGAGAAGATCGCCAAGGGAAAAATCACCTACTATACCCTTTGGGAAAACAAATGGAGCCAATCCGACTTGCTGGAAAATGGTCCTGTCGCTCATCGTCTCTATATCAATAAATCCGGTCTCCAAGAGCAGCCAGATGAACACCCGGAAGCGATGACGTATGTCTACAATCCAGCCGCTCCAGCCAAATTCAAAGGCGGCGAATGCAATAACTTCAACGGGATGAGAATCCAGGATCCGCCTAATTCCAGGTACGATATCCTGTCATTCCTTACGGAAGAAGTCGACGTGGCGCGCACAGTCGTCGGAAAAATGAAGGCTCGAATCTTTGTCAAGTCCGATTGCGAGGACACGGCGTTCTATCTTCGCGTGTCCATCGTCAAGGGCGATGTGGCGTATGTGCTTCGCGATGATATCACATCGATCCTTTTCCAGCATGAGGACTATGTGTCTGGACAGGAAATCAAACTCGACTTCACGTTCGGCGACCACGCATTCCTGCTTGAACCAGGAGACAAACTCAGGCTCGATGTCTCCTCGGCTGCATTCCCGCTCTTCCTGCCACATACCAATCAAAAAGGAATGCAGGCAACGCAATCGGTGTGCAAAATTGCCAATAATACTCTGGTGACAGCCAAGTCGTACCTTGAGTATTTCACGATGGCGTAAAGAAAGGATTTTTCCTATAAAATCGTTTCAGATGCAATGATAACAACTTGAGTACGAGCACCCAGGGTGCTTGTACCTGATCCAGTCCGCTAATTTTCGCGGAGGAAGCAGGACTTTTGTCGCGAAGCACCCCCTTGTTGGGGCAAGTGGAGGGCAGGGAGTTTCAAGCCAGAATTGATTACTTTGATTTCGTACTCAAACAGGTATGGGAAAATGGATTCCTAGTCGATTGAAATCATCAAGAATCATC
>DBPZ01000129.1:0-1478 GCA_002305655.1 Lentisphaeria bacterium UBA1407
TCAGTCGCGTATGCGCATACGCTCTTTCCAGGACAGGGGAAAAACAGCTCAAAACAATTCCGGAACTGTTGCCTTAATTTTTGAACGACTCCTAAATAACAAAAAAAAAGAATTCCAACGGATTTATTTTGAAAACGCACCGATTCATTCATATAGGTTTGGTGAGGAACACAACAAGGGGAGAACATTCAAAGCCAATAAGCAAGTAACATTAAAATTAAGGAGCACGACCATGAACAAGCACATCTTCACACTCTTGACGGTTGCCGCACTCCTCCTCGGAACAACCCTGACAGCGCAACCACGTCGCGGCGGTCCCGGTCGCAGGGATGAGGACAGGCGAGGTCCACAGCAGGTCCAGCCTGGCAGGCCAGGCAGACCAGGACCACCAGCGCCGCCACCCAGAAAACCCGGCAGGCCCGAGCCACCACATCCACGCCCTGGAAAACCAGGACCGCCAAACGTCCATCGCCCTGGCCCGCCGCCACCGCCACCATCCCATAAGTATCACAGAAGAGCGCCCCATCGCCACCCGAAAACAAAGTACCGCTACCATTGGTACGACTACACGCTCAGCCGTGTCCACTACACGATTGACTGCTACAACATCTACGAATGCCGCAACTGCCACCTGGTGCACTACTCTCCAGTAGCCCCGGCAGCTGAAGTATGCGCCGCCCTCCCAGGATTCTACCACACCTATCAAATCCTTGGAAAGTACGGACCGCTGGCATTCCAATGCAC
Source organism: Lentisphaeria bacterium UBA1407 (assembly GCA_002305655.1). Classification (GTDB taxonomy): domain Bacteria; phylum Verrucomicrobiota; class Lentisphaeria; order Oligosphaerales; family Oligosphaeraceae; genus UBA1407. The sequence continues at coordinate 745 of DBPZ01000129.1, forward strand.
GAAATGCGGCGTCACGGTCAACTGCGCCACCGTCCCGGCAGCAGGAACCTGCGGAGCAGGATATCATACATGGGTGCAGTTGCTACAGTATTGATGAAGGATGAATGAGGCGCCGGGCACGAAACCTCGGCGAAAATGAAATAAAATCCCTAAGACAAGGGGGGGTGACCATGAGAAAAATATATCTTAAAACAGGACTGATAGCCATCGTTGCCATTGTATTGATCCCAAACGACTCATTGGCACAAAGACGAAACCAGCCAAACGAACAAATAACCCAAGAAGAAATCATCCTGCCGACGATGACACCAAGACGCTCAGAGCAGGCAGAACCAACAGAAACCCAAGAAATACTCCCGAAACAATCACCGCAACGTTCAACACAACTTAGACCGCAGACACGAACGCAACCAAGCTCTACGGCAATTCCGTATCAAGGCCCAATACGCCAAACAACAGAGCAAAAACCGCAAATACAAGAGCCGCAACGCCCAACACAACCCCGACCACAGACGAGAACACGGCCAAATGCTTTAACTCCGTATCAAAGCCCAATACGCCAAACAACAGAACAAAAGCCGCAAATACAAGAGCCGCAACAGCAACCAAGGCCGCAACCCCAAAGGCCGCAGCCCCAAAGGCCGGAACCACAAAGGCCGGAACCACAAAGGCCGGAACCACAAAGGCCGCAGCCCCAAAGGCCGCAACCCCAAAGGCCGGAACCACAAAGGCCG
>DBPZ01000129.1:1543-26927 GCA_002305655.1 Lentisphaeria bacterium UBA1407
AAGGCCGGAACCACAAAGGCCGCAGCCCCAAAGACCGCAACCACAACAACCGAATAAACCACCTTACCAACCACCGGAAAAACCAACGAGATCCCCTACGCAACCGACATGGCTATTCAAGCCAAATATCGTGAAGCCTGTCGAAAAACCGGGAACAATACAAAAGCCGACTCCACCCGTCAAACCTGACGACAGACCGCCAGGCAAACCAACGAAACCCGACTTCGGGAAACCACACAACAACGACAGACGCGATTGGGACGGCAGAAATCGCAGTCGTGGAAGAGACGACGACAGGCGTGACAGAGACTACAGGCGCGACCGTGACCACAGACCCCCCTACCACTATCACGGTGATTCATTCTTGCATTCCTTCGGTAGTTCACTCTGGTTTTCGACATGGCCATACGACAATTATGACAGATACCACCCCCACTATTGGAGAAGACCGCCTTACAGGCATCCGCATTCCAGATTCGAATATCGTTGGTTTGAGATTTCGACCACGACCACCGCGACAATCCTTCCCAGCATCCCTGAATACGTTGTCTACGAATGCCGTTTGTGCCATCTGGTCTGCTACTCGACTGAGGTTCCCGTGGCAGAGCCATGCGGCAACACGGGCTACTACCATTCCTACCAAATCCTGGGACTTTATGGTCCCCTCGCCTTCTCCTGCGCCAAGTGCGGCGTCGCCATCAACTGTTCCAGTGTCCCCAATATAGGCTATTGCGGAGATGCCTACCATGTCTGGCAACAATTGATCCAGCAATAACGAAAAACCTACCGAAACCGCTATGATTATCCAGCGATATCATAGCGGTTTTTTCTTTTTGCAGTAAATTGTCTTGCAACAGATTATCAGACACCCAAAACTCAAGAACGAAAAAAGAAAGCAGTACAAATGCCCAACATGCCGCTCAAAAACAAAGAAGACATCGGTCTTTCACCATACGAGATAAAATTTCGTGGACGGAAAAAAGCCGATAAAGTCCTCATGACGATTTTCGATATAACTCCCGAAAAAGCTATCGAAACCCAAATTAATTCTGTTGACGAAATTCGTCCTTATCTCGATACGGACTCTATCAAGTGGCTAAATATTGATGGATTGCATAATGAAGAGTTGATGATAAACATTGCCCAGGAACTCAACATCTCGGCAGATATTATTTCAGATATCATGCAGCCGTCTGCGCGACCAAAAGTCGAAGAGTTTGACAATGGATTATTTATATCGATAAAAATGTTGCGGTATTACGATAAAAACAGCCGGGTGTCGGTTGAAAACCTAAGCATGATCGTGAGGAAAAACATGCTTATCACGTTTCAGGAAATACCAGGCGATGTGTTTAACCCCGTGAGAGATAGAATACGAAAACATAAGACAAAAATTCGTACTTCGGGATCCGATTATTTGGCTTTCGCACTATTGGATGTCGTGATAGATAATTACATCTACATTTTGGGTGTTTTCGGGGAAAAGGTCGAGGCGGCGGAAGGAAAAATAGTATTCGAGCCCGACAAGGAGATGCTTAAGGTAATCAATAACTTCAAGCATGAACAAAACAATCTCAGTCGCGACATAAAGCCCGCCAAAGAGATGATCATGAATTTGGTTAAAATAGATACTGATCTCATCAGCAAAAAGAACAGGACGCACTATAAAGAGTTGCAGGATAATATTAATCTGGCAGTTGAGTTGCTCGATTACTATCGGGAAGTTATTTACGATGAGTTTAATATGTATCATTCGGCGATGAGCGCAAAAATGAATGATAACATGGCGTTGCTAACCATCTTTTCAGTCGTTTTTATCCCGCTGACGTTTATTGTCGGACTGTACGGCATGAATTTCGACAACATGCCGGAACTTCGTCATAAATACGGATATTTTATAGTGTTGGGCATAATGTTTTTTATCGCCGTCGGCATGCTGTTGTTCTTTAAAAGAAAAAAATGGTTTTAACGACTCCTAAGTTGGTTTATTATTTGAAAACTGGCAAGACATAAAGGCGGTATGACAGTGAAGATCTTTGCTTTGTTCGGATTGACATCCTGCGTATTGCTCTCGCAGGGAATTGTCCCCATCGACATGGGGCGGACTTCCCTGCTTGATATCGGTATCTACGACCTGCGATGCCAAGCGTTCAATGGCAAGGAAACACAATTCCCGGCAGGCTGGGCAGGGGACGACCCGGAAACAGGAACCGTGTATACCTTGGGACACCGGCAGGACGGCAAGGACGCCCTGCTCCTCCACAGCCCCTGGAAACTCGGCGCTGGCAAAACCTGGGTCGACTATCGCCTTAAGCTGCCAAAGGCAACGCCAATCACGCTGGATTTCTCAATCGCAATGCGACATGGCTGCGTCAGCCCAACAGGAAGCGACGGCGTGACCTTCGCAGCGTTCGCGTTCGAACCAGGAGAAACGCCAAAACAACTCCACAAGGAACACGTCACAAGCGATGCCTGGAAAACACTCAGGTTCGACCTGACGGAATTCTCCGGCAAACAATGCGTCGTCCGCCTGCAGGTCGATCCAGGACCAAGCAGGAAACCCGACTTCGACTTCTCCTATTGGGGCGATCCCTGCATCATTGCAGGAGACGACAAAACCGCATCGCCAGCCAACCAGGCAAGGGAACTGATGAAGCTGCCTGCGATCAAGGCGACAGCCAAAGCATCGCTCCTCCCGCTCAATAACACCAATCGCAACGGCATCGTACCCGGCAATATCCTGCCATGCAAAAACACCCTCGCCCAAGACAAGGACGGAACCTGGCTGTTCACCTACAAGGCAAAGGACGGCAAAATCGCATACCGATACCAGCCCAAGACAGGCAGCCTCGATGACTTCACCATGACCTTCAACGACGAACCGCCGATGCGAATCGCCGTCGGAAGCGGACTGGAACTGGTCAAGCCGGCGACGACGCACATCATCGACTGCAAAAGAGACGGAGATTCGCTCAATGTAACCACGCGCCACGAAATGGAGGATGATGTCCTGACAGCGACCTGGGAATTCGGTATCCAGGGCAAGGCGTTGATGATCAAGGCCGATGCGGACAAGCCACTCGTCAAATCCTTGAGGCTCGGAACTGCCCTGGCACCGATCAGGAAGGCTTTCCAGACCCCATACATGGGAGGCGGACTGATGTACCTGCAGGCAAACAAGCTCTTTACGTACAGGAGATTGGACTGGACGAAGTCGGACGCCACAAAAGTCGGCTCTGACGCACAATACCATGCGAAGACCGACGGCACGCGCAACCCGCTTCACGAGGAAGGATACATCGCCTTCTCGCCCAATCCAGGCGAAGTCCTGCCAAACATTCCCTTCGAACCCTCCAAGCACAGGGCGCTCCTGGCTCCCAAGATCATCCTTGACATCTGGGGACCTCGAGGCGGCAACTTCGCCAATGACGGGGAGGCGCTGAGAGAACTTAAGGACCATGGAATCGACCACGCAGGAGTCATCTACCACATCTGGCAACGATATGGCTATGACGTGAAACTCCCAGACCACATCCCCGCAAACCCGAAACTCGGTGGCGAGGAGGCAATGAAAGCACTGGGACAAGCTGCCAAAGATTGCGGATACCTTTTCGCACTGCACGAAAACTACATCGACCTCTATCCAGACGCACCATCCTTCGACAAGAAGGCAATCGCGCTCAACCAAGACGGCTCATGGATGAAAGCCTGGTACAATGAACACACAAAAGTCCAAAGCTTCGTCATCAAGGCTACTGAAGCAATCAGGTTCGCAAGGCAAAACTCACCTGAAATCAACAAGAGATACTACACAACGATGGCTTATATCGATGCCCAAACTTGCGGATCGCCAGACTGGAGGGTCGACTACGATGCATCCCAGCCAATGGCGGCAATCGCAAGGCTCAAGGTCAAAACCGAATGCGAACTCTATGACTACATGCGAAAAGTCCACGGAGGTCCATTCCTCGGGGAAGGAAACATGCACTACTTCTGGGCAGGTCCATGCGATGGCGTCGAAGCGCAAACCGGCGGCGAAGACCAAGACCCTTTCCTGGACTTCAACCTGCTCAAGGTACACCCGCAAATGACCAACCACGGAATGGGATACTACTCAAGATGGCATACCCAAGGGCGACTCTGCTGGGGATTTGATGCAGGAACACCAAAGCGACGGGACAAGTACAGGGCGCAGGAAATCGCCTACGGGCACGCAGGATTCGTCGGGAACCCCGTCGTCTATAATCCCGACTGGGTCGCCAGCGAGCACCACATCATGCACGCGATCCAGACCCAGTACGGTACCGCCAAAGTCACCGCAATCGACTACGAAGTTGACGGCATGATGGTTCCCGCCGCCGTGGCGCTCCCGCTCGGCTTGTTGTCAAGGCAGCGAATCAAGTACGATTCGGGCGCCGTCATCTGGGTCAACTGGAATCCGAAACCTTGGATCGTGGAAAAACACGCCATCGCGCAATGGGGTGTCCTCTGCCATGCAAAAGACGCGACAATCTGGACCGCAAGACAAGAAGGAAATACTTTTACAGACTATGCGGAATGCGATGAATTCGTTTACGCAGACGCCAGAACGCACTTTGACATGCCATACCTGATCAACCAAAAGCCACTAGCCGAAATCAAACTAAAGGATTGCACATACGTCGGCGATGGAAAAATCCAGATCTCCTACATGTGGGAAATCCTGGACACACCCGAGCGCCCCGTCAATTGCTTCGTGCATTTCGTCAATCCCAAAGGCCGAAGCCTGGATCAACTGACATTCCAAAACGATCACGAAGTCCCAGGAGAATGGAACAACTGGAAGCGAGGCGACCAATTCGTCACGGGACCTTTCACCCTAAACCTGCCAAAAAACCACGACTACCACGACATTACCATAGGACTGTTCGACGCAACAAACAGAAAGCTTCTCAGAGGAAGCCATTTTGACAATCTCAGGTACCACATCGGAAGAATAGTCGTCAATCGAGACAAGGACGGCAACATCGTCGGAATCTCAACCATTGAACCCGACCAGGTCAAGATCGATTCCAAGCAAAAACTCCTCGACTTCTCCGAACGAGTGACACCATCGGGAACGATGGTCGATTTCGGAAAGGTCGCAACAAACGGAGCAGTCAAGATCCAGAAAAGCAACGACGGACAACTCGTGATCTTCACCTATCCCAGGAAAGCAGACATCACCGTCAAGCTCAAGCTCAAGGCTTGGAAACTGGACGGAACCCAAACGCTTGTCGCCAAGGCGCCAATGACCCAGAACGACTTGGGACCAGTCAACTTCACGATCAAGGACGGTTGGCTAACGTTCTCGACAGGATCCCTAAACTCAGGAAGATTCATGCTCAAGTCCAAGTAGGAAATCGCATCCTTGAAAAACCGAATTTTGGCTCGCCTCATGGCTCTGCCTTGGTTGTCAGCACATCCGAGGCGATGTCGGTGGCGGTGAAGAGGTAGCGACCATTTCCCTGGTTGGTAGTACGGCCGTATTTTGATTGCAGGTCCGGACAGCCCGGTATTGTCAATTCCGCCAGAGCCTCTCCTGGCCCCTGGGCAGTGATCAGCACACGGATTTCGTTGTTGGCGGTAAAGGCTTTGGCTTTGACAACGGAGTCTTTCTGGAGGATGCAGGTCACTTCCGGCGCCGGCTCCAGGCTCAGCAGCCAAGGCTCCAGTTCACGCAGCAACTGCGCTACAGCAGTCACCCGTGGCCAAAAAGTGACGGCGGAACCAGGATCCTTGAGTTCTGTGCGCTCGAAAATGGTCGTGTAGCTGTAGAAGCAAAAGCATCGGCAACCGTAGATGGCAGCCAGCAAGGCCATGGAGCGGATTTGCTCTTCAGAAGGATAGACGTACCTGCTGAAATTGTCGGTTTTGTGCCCGCCCCAGTTGAAGGCCTGGGGCACGAACATAAAGGGGATGTTATCCCGCGATAGTCGATCCATGAAATTCTGGACAGCGGCCATGGAACGCGACTTTTCCGTTTGCACCGGATAAGGATCGACACCGACCAGGTCTGCGGCCCGGGCATATTGACCGACATCCTCGACTTCGCAAGTCAGCGCCACGACAGGAGTGAGCGGGAAAGCGCGGGCATAGTCGTTGCGGAGCTTTCTGAGGCGCGGGATTTCAGAGGTCGGCAATTCATCGGCGGTATAGGCAGCCAAGGTGGTTGGATGTCGGAATTCATCGCGACCTGGAAATGACATCAGCTTCAAGCCATGCTGCTGCAAGAGATCCAGGGATCGGCGGACATTCTCCGCCCATTCTGGGCTTCCCATTTTTGTGCCTGGCATTTCTTGCGCCGGCAGACCGTTGAACTCGTTTTCTTTCTTGATATTCAGGTGGGCGGCGGTATAGGAATGGATGAAGTTGAAGCCGCCTTCAGCCACGCGTTTTACGTCGGTGAGCGTGCGGATCCAGGTTACGTAGATTCCCACAGGCAGAAAGGGCTTGCCATCAACTTGGAAGCGTCCATGTTCGTCCAGGGTCGCCTGCCCCGGGGATGGCTTGAGGTTGGCGCGGCGAAGCCAAGTGAAGGTATCTTGGGCAAGGATGATCTTGTCGCGAAGATCCAGCAGGTAGGCTTGGAAGGTATATTCGCCGTCGGGCAGGGTTCCTAGGCGGAAAGCAACTTGCCCCTGGTCGTCCAGGTTTTTGGCGGTTTTCAGGCCAAGTTCTGGGCACTCCAGGAACAGCTGGAAATCGCCGGGGCGTTCCAGCAACTGTGCATTGTCAACGCATTGGAGCAAGACATCGCCATCAGGACCCAGGTGCTGTAGCATAGGCTTGAGAGGGAAAATGGCGGCTTGTTCGGCAATGGTAATCTCCAGGTCATCGAACCAGGCCTTTCCGGTCAGGTCGTAGAACAGACGGAGAAGCAGATTGCATTCGGCAGTGGCTTCAAAATAAAGAGTGACCTTTTTCCATTCCGGGGAAGCCTTGGCCTGGAGGTTCTTCATCCTCTTGTAAACGTTGTTTTCGCGGTATTCAATGGCGGGGGCTGCGATATTGGCCTGGGCGGGCAAGTCTTCGGTCCTGTACCAAGCGGTGCAGCAGTAGTTGCAGCCGGGAGTCAATCGAAGCGGCAGCGAGGCCAGCGCAGATCGGTAGTCGCCTGGCTTGGTGCGTTCCATGAACAGTGCCGGCGTGCCGTTGCGGCCTTCCGGAACGACCCGGCAGTTTGAGCCGAGTTGCCAGCGGTCGGCACCGGCATTGAAGTCCTCGCGGAAAACCTGTTTTTGAGAGACAGCGGCGAACTGAGTCAAATCCGGCAACTCCTCGGCGCAAAGAAAGCTTCCGAAAAATAGCGTCAACACGCCAACACAGAAAAAACGAGCCATGGCAAAATCCTTTCTTGTCTAGGAAATTTAGGTTTTGAAAAGCTTTTAGCGCTAAACTTAATGCGCAAGTTGATAATGTTCAACCTAAAAAAGCAGTTGACGGCATGACAATAATTTAGGTACGGGCATCCTGGGTGCCCTCCACGTAAAGAAAAACTATTTTCTGCGTGCCTTCAGAAGCTTGAAATTTCGCACCCAATACGTGAGCTTCGTTCCTTTCGGATTGCATCCCAGCCGAATCTGATACACCCTGGCCAAATCAACTGCCGAAGCCGAGTCGCGCAACATGATCCGGCGCGTCTCCCATTGGCTCAATGGTGGCAAATACGTCAGAAGCTGTGATTTCCCCTTCTCGTGCTCTGTATTGAAGCAGAGCATCAGGTACGTATGCACGAAATCATTTTCCACCTTGTTCTGGGCTGTTTTCACATCGAACTGCAAGGCGATGGCATCGGCCAGGTCTTCCTTTGGCAAGTCGAGTACATGTTCCGGGTAGAACCACTTGTCAACGCGCATGTCCCCCCAATCCACATCGAAGCGCAATGCGTTTTCCTCCTGGTCAAAAGCAACATTGCATGTCGCCGCCGAATCATTTCGTTTCCAGGCTTCAGGTCTTGCCAGATCCAGGTCTTCCTGAACGCAGTTTTTGAGGAAGATTCCAAGGCATTTAATGGTGAAAGCCAGTTTAGAGGTAGTCTTGCCTTCAAACACTCCCGTTAGTTGGAAAGGCACATCGTACTCGCCTGGTTCAGGCTTGGGCATAAAAACCGCTTCGAAACTCGTCACATCCCAAGGCTTAAGCGTCAAACTTGCTGGCATGCCAACCAATTCGCCGCCACGAACCTCCAGATGACCTACCTTGCTTCGGCTATCCAAATTCCATGCGTGAATCCTTACGCGACCACTCGATTTCTGCAGATCCGTGGACGACTTCATCCCAGTCACCACAAGATCATCGGGATCCATGTCAATCCGCAAGATGACCGTCAAATCCTCGTCCTCACGCGGACGATACACCTCGACACGACCAGCCGGCCGAGCCGCTTCGCTTACCGAAATCCCCTTGACTCCACGAAGGTACGACGGGTACCGAGTCGCCTCCACTATCGCCTTGCCATCGCGAGAAACGACTTCGCTCACACCACCCATCATATCCGTCTCAGCATACTTTCCATCCGGAAGCGACAGCGTCAGCTTTACGACTGGCTGCTTGGGATCGGGCTTGGAATCCACGTACGATTCCTGCCAATACACCAAAGTCTCGGTGCCATCAGGCAAGGAATACAGGTACGCACTGATGCCCTGCCCCAACGCAACACGCCCAAGAAGCCGGCCGTCAACCACCTGCGACGTCATCGTCGAAATGCTCGAATAGATCGGCTTGACGGAACCATCGCGTCTCACGCACCCCCAATCCTTGTGTCCTTCGCCCTCGTTGTACGGCGAGAACACGAAATAGTAGTTTCTTGCGACGCCTTCCATCTGCATGGCAATCTGCGACTTGACGTAGAATTCCGCCTGCAGCATTTCCTGTTCCTTCGTATGCGCCTTGAATATCGGGTTGATTCCCTCTCCTTTCGCATTGCCTTCCAGGGTGCATCCCGCTTCTGTAATCCACAAGGCTCGTCCTGGGATCCCATGGCGTTTTTGAAATTCTCGCAATTCCTTCAAGGGGCCCGCATACGCTGCCGGACTGTTGTAGATGTGGTAGTTGACGATATCGGCATACTTGGCGGCATCGTTTTGGTACATGTTCTCGTGATACTGGGTATTGACGCCTGAACAGACTGCCCCTGGCGCGGCAATCACTCCCGGGTTTCCCGCCTTGAACCCCAGGTAGGCAGCCTTCATCGCAGCCATATAGTCCCAGGATGGCTCGGGTGCAAACGCGATGTCCTGCTCGTTCCAAAACTCCCATGCATCGGTTTCGGACTTGAACGTAGAAGCGATGTCCTTGCAAAACTCGTACAAGGCAACCAGGTTTCCCGGGAGGCTCTTCAGCTTATCCGTCCAACCTGGAGCATCGTGGAACATCCCCGTCGTCAGCAAGCCATGCGAACGCAGCAACTGCGCATTCCGCAAATAGCGTCCGTACTCAAGTTCTTTGGGCAACGGATTCACTTCAGTCCATCCCAGCCTGTCACGCACGTGCACTATCCCGCTCCAACCGAGCAAATCCGCAACCAGCTTGAAACCATCCCCATTGTACCACGGACAAGAAAAATCCGATGCCTTCGCCAGCCAGCTGTGCGCCGAATCAATCCCAAAAAACGAATTGGTCGGACGCTTGCGACCTTCAGGATTGGGAATCACCGCAAAGGTAAAGTCCCGCAATTGAGCCTCTCCTGGATGACGAGTCGAAATCCTGTAGTACCCAATCGGCAAGTCCTTCAGAACCAAATCGCCTCCATCTGGCCACGCACCGGATTGCAGGGCGCGATCCCGCCAATCCCATAGCGTATATTCAAGGCCGGCAAGATGAGTCGTGCAGAAAACGACAATCCCTTGCCCCGTAAACACTACTGTCCCAGGTGCATTCGTACCCAATGCCGGCACGATGTCACGGGCGATCGGCGATCCCACAAATCGAATTCCCCTGAACAAGATCGCACATTCAAGATTGTTCGGATTCCAACCCAACCCGAAATCCTTTGCATCAAACAGCTTTTTCCCGCTCAGATCGACTCGTACTTTCAGCCATTCGTTGGGCTTGGGCAGCGGGAACTCCGTAAATCCCATCAGCATCACATTGGCGAAGCGGGCGCCCAGGTACGGGCCAACTGGAATTATCTTGACCTCGAACTCAATCGCCTCAGCTCCATTCAACGTCTCCAAATGGCTTAACGTGAATACCGGATACATCCACTTGTCAACCCTCGGAGAAAAGACAACGTCAAATCGCAAGGCATCCTCAGCCTCGTCAAAGCTGCACCTCAGCTGTCCAGATGAATTCCGATTCCACCGGTCAGGGGACTTCAGCGACACATCGCTGGGAAAACCAATTCGCCTTGCCTCGCCGTACGAGGATACAGCAAGCCCCAATGCCAAACACGCCAACGCAACTTTACCGCTCATTTCGTCATCCCCTGCTGAAATTCTCTAAACTGGCGATGCAGTTCCTTGTCCTTGTACTTGTCTTCGGATGAACTCAATTCCCACTCATCGTATCCGCTTCGTATTTCCCGCACAAGCACTTGGCGCCCGGAAACCTGAAACAAAGCCCGCCACGTACGATACGCAAGTGCGACCTCACCGTCAATGGACACCAATCGATGCAGCTCGCCATTCATAGGCTCGTATTCAAGCTGAGTCACGATGAATTGACGAATACAATCAACCCCATGGGACTCAAGCCAACTCAATTCAACCTCGCAACGCGGCAAAAACACGACTTCCAACACGTCACAGCCACCCTCGCCAGTCCAGCCCAAACTTGCTTCGGGAAAGGAATCCGCATAGGACAAGTATGGCTTGATGTCCAAAATAGGAGTTCCAGACAGCAAGTCGTGGTGCGATATCCAAACCTCCAAACCGCTTATCCCCTCCAAGCGTACCGCGCTGATGCCCAATGGATTGGGACGATAGGGAGAACGACTGGCAAACACGCCTACCTTACGATCGACGTGGCGGGGAGGACGAACCTTCGGACGCCAACCCTCATTCCTGTGAAAGACGTACAAAACCCAAATGTGCGAAAAACCAGACAAGTCGCACAGCCCTTCCTCGTAGCCCTTCCCGGCCACAAGGCGTATCACGCCGACAGCCCCGCTGGATACCGCCCCCTGGCGGGGAACGTCATAAGGATATTTCGCCGAACCCTCAAAATAGCCTATCGGCTCAAACGACCTCGTCCCGTCCAATTCCATTCTCCAAATGCCACAGTTGTTTTTGCGGATAAAAACTATTCCGTTTTCTCGCGAAGACGAACCAACCACGGAAAACCAATATGAAACCGATCGCCGAGAGTATCTTTCTTGCTGTCAACGATCAAACTCAATACGACTCCCTGGCCGGCATACTCGGTAAAGTCAATCACGGCAAGCTTCTCCTCGTGGTCATACTTCCGCTCGAAACGCAAGGGACGGCTGCTAGGAACAGGAGCCTCGACACAACTCTCAAAGCGATGCTTCTCAACGCCATTCACAGTTATCGACAGCAAGATGCCATCGCCGACGGACTCGCCAAAGTCACGATACCAAACACGCATCTCGGAGGGATTGGAAGGAACGCGAATCGCAAAGTCAAAGCATCGACGACCACGGCCGCCCAGGCAATACACATCCTGCTTCCCAGCAGCGCGTACTTCGCCCAAATCGCCAACGCGAACGCCACCGGAATGAGCGTAAATCCCCGAACGCATCAAACGGTATGCCTTCGTCTCGGAATGACCCAGCTCATACCCGTACGTCGGCGGAGACGCAGGATTGCGCAATGCCAAAAACGACAATGGCAAGTGCCCCCTGTAGCGACCATCAGAACTGCGCTCCTGGCGAACGCCATTCAACCAAAGCTCGCGATAGGCCATCGGCACCTCGACCTTGAACTCCACCTCCTGCGTCCCTTCATCCGAAACAAACTCCAAATACGCAAACCCACCCTGCTCCAAATAGCGTCCCAAACGAACAGATGGCGGCAAGGACACCACGCGCAACGACGGAGGCTGCTCGTCTTCTATCGGTGTCAACGCATAGTGGACCTCGGGATTCAACCCGAACAAGCCCCAGTTGTCCTGCAATGGCCAACCAGGCAAATGAAGTGTGCCATGATAGTTCTTGACCCCGTGGAGACGAGCATAGATTTCGTGCCCATTGGGGCCGAACATCGTCTGAACTAGCCCATCGTCGCAATACGTATAGGTTCCGTCAATTCCTTGGTACAGGCAAATCGCATCGCCCTTCAACGTTCGCATCGGATGGACCGGCACAAGGTTCTTGTTGGCGAACAGGATTGCACGCTCGGTCAAGTGCGCTCCCATTTCCCCGGTTCCGACCCTGTCGTACTCACCATTGACCATCCCCAATCCTCCCAAGGAATCGCTTGCGGAGGCGATTGCATGCATCGAAGCGTCGTCATCGGCGCCAAATGTCGGAATCCACGCACAGGTTCCGAACAAATATCCGGACACGGGCAGATAACCATGCAAGCCTCCCCAAATCCGGGACTTTTCCATTCCCGACGCCAACTCGTACAAGACCCAACGCAAGCCATGGGCGTACGCGGATGACCCGTTGCGAGACGTTTTGGCAGGCAGAACACCGCTTCCAAAATCGTACCACAACACTGATTTCGAGGGCAGCAATTCAGACAGATTCGGAGTTGTTCCCCCGCGATCGACCACGACCTGAATCAAACTTTCCAGACCTTCATATTTGTCACGCAAATCCATCGATTCACCATGAGCAGCCCTGTACCAGCGCCGATACGGCGCCATCGCCATGCGCCAGTCGCCGGCAAAGCCATCAAGCTTAAGCTCAAAGGATTTGGCTGGCAACTCAAAGCCAAAGCCCATTCCCCAGCGACCGTCACGCAAAACAGAAGTGTACGCAATGTCCTCGGCAGCCTCGACCCACATCCCCAGAGACTTGTATTCGCGCTCAATTGCAAACACCGGTGCCTCGCAATCCGGTCCCGTCATGTAACGCTCCGTAAAGTCGACCTTCCCGTGACAAATCGCAACACCACCACGATGAGGCATCACCAAACGAGACGCCGGCGATATGTTCACCAACGGCAAATGATAACCCGATGACGCAACATTGCTTGACATCGACAACACAAGTGCGCCAGACGAATCGGTGCTGACAAAAACAGAAAACTCAGCGTCAGAAGAAAAATCACTGCCATCGCCAAGACCGCGCCAAGACAATTGCCAACCATCCTCAAGCTCACGTGCATTGAAGACGGATCGCCGGTCAGGATGGCGATAGCCACCTGTTTCACCTATCTTGACGCCGTACTCAAGGGTGCCAGAATCGTTCCCCAACTCGGAAAACATCACATTGCCCTTCAGATGACGGCACTCCACCAAGCGACCATCCTCGAACAAAACCTCCAAACGAGGCGAACGCAAACGGGCACCACGTTCAGATACACGAACCATTTCAACGTGGGAACGGCTGACGCATCCGTAGCTCAAAACCAAAAACAAGACCAGTGATATAACTCGAATTGCAGAAATCATCGTGGCAATATTCCTAGACAAAACTATCAAACAAGCTCCAGCAAGCTGGCTTCATTCAAATATCCCGCACCGGCGACCGATTGGAAAACACGACCGCCAGGCAAATATCCCATGTGGCTAAAATGCAAGTGACCAGCCAAAACCGCCTTTACCAACGGCTCGCCCAAAGCATACTCGATAAACGCATTCGTGCTCGCATCTGCCAATTGCTGCCTGTACCGGTAATCTTCATATCCTGCCATCCGCTCAACTGGACAACCGCATACGTACGCGCAAGGCTTCTTGCGAACAACCATCATCTCTTCGTACAATGCCTCCGAGTACATTGGCGTGTGCATCATCAAGATCATCGGCAGCCCCTTCGATGCCTCAGCCTTCAGCAATTCCAATTGACGCCCGTTGAACAAATAGTACGAATTGTCGATAGCGACCAGATTGACGCCGCCGATTTCCCGTGACGCGAACGTCATGTCGTTCCTGAAAGTCGCCTGCACTCGATCGTAGCTTTGCCGCTTGTACGCCTCGTCTTCCCAAGCCTCGCCGACGTACAGGCTGAACTCGTGGTTGCCAACAGCCATGAAATAATCGACATCCTTCAGCTTTTCGCGCGCCACCTCGAAGTTCCTGTACGAGACAAAATCCAGCATGTCGCCCGTATGCAGCAAGAGGTCGCAATGGTCCTTGGCATACGCAATCATTTCGTCCAGGTACTTTTCGCAGTTGTTCGTATCGCCTTCGAAGCTACGGCGTCGCGCCTTTGCCAGCGTCAGTTTCCGTTGATCGTCGCGCTCATCCGCAAAGGTCAGGTGGTTGTCTGCTATATGCAGAAATCTCAAGGGTTTCGGCAAGCCCAGCTCAAGACGCAAAGTCGTCAGTTTCATAGTTCCTCTCACTCAATCCACAGCACTCGAGTTTCGCCAAACTTCAATCCAACCGCAAGCTTCGATGCCTTCCCATTCGTCAGCATCTTGCCGCCGATTGCATCGAACACGCGCCCCGCCTTGGGCAAGGTCAGCGTCACGTCTCCGGCATTCGTCGCGTGCAGGACAACCAGCTTGTCGTCAGTGTAGAAGACGCATTCGCGATCGGTCCACACATGGACACCGGCTCGTTGACACGCCAAACGCAACAATTCCCAAGGCACCTTCGTACTCCCGCAGAAAATCGAATTCTCCCGAAGCACGACTGCCGCAGATCCATCCCACCAACGAGCCAAAACTTGGTCGCCTTCACCCTCCTCGACGCTCATCAACAACGGGGTCTTCGCCTCAATCCACCACTCCTTGGGCATGCCCAAAGACTGACCCAACTCCGTCGACTTGATGACCATGCTCTCCTGCAAGGGCTCCAAGCGACGCAATCCGTACCCGGTCAACTCGCGAGACTCGGCCAACGAAACGCCCGACACGGGATCGAGCACGCCTGGCGCATGGCACCACAAAGCAAACTTCCCTGACAATGCCGACTTCAACCCCTTGCGTCGAGCACCGTCCAGTACCCACGGATTCTGCAAGACAACCAAGCGGGACGACACCTTCCCGGCAATCAAGTCATCAAGCATGTACTGCCCAAAACCAGCTCCCAAGCGAGACATCGCCTTGCGCAATTCGGAGATCAAATACCCTGTCACGGGACGACCATTCAAGGTATATACCGCAGAGTATTCGTCAAACACGCAGGCAACAGGAGGCGCATACACGCGTGGCGAGGCCAACTTCGCCTCATCAAGAGGAGCCAATTCAGCCATCACGCGCCACAGCTCCGGGTCGTTGTACCAGCCAACGCAGCACAAGTCCATCCACCAGCACGCCAAATTGCGCACAATCTCCTGGGCCGTGTTCCTGCGCAAGATCTGCTGGCTCTCCCACAAGTCCGCGGCATGATAACTCAAACCTCCCAAAGTCCCTCCGGCAGCCAAATACGTACGGGTGTCATCCTCGTACAACCACAGCTTACCGGACAACAACACCGATTCCGCAACCGTCATCGCATGACCGCCGCCGCCAAGCTGGCGATCCGTGTAGGAAATCGGAGAGCACAAGATGTCGATGTCACTGGAACCCAAGATCTTCCGCAAGCCCAAGTGACCGGACGCACTCATGCGACCCATCCCCGCAAACTCGTAGCCGTAGCCATAGAAAAATACGCAGAGACGGCGTCCGGACGTCGCTTCGCGGACGGTCTTCGCCAAAACCAGCATCGCATCAGTCATCTCGTCCTGCAAAAACAAGTTGTGGTCAATCACAGGCTGGGCTTCACCGGGAACCAACAGCATCCCATACGTCGATGCATTGCGACGAGCCTCCAAAGCCGGCACATCCACCGTTGACAAAGTCACCCCGGGATCACCCCACGCCTTCTGCAACGCGGCGTCGATCCCATAGCGTTTTGCAATCCAAGCCTTGAATGCCTGACGCTCGCAGGGCGAATAACCGTGGTAATCCTGACGCCAGCTGTCCTTGTAGAACCATTCCGAAGTCTCTTGCCCGCATGGATGATAACCCGCCATGTTGTCGGGATACTTCGCCTCCAAATACTCGATCAACGCACGCAAACGCTCCGTCGCATCGCGACGCCACACCAACGACGACACGCTGTACACCCGATCATGGTGCGCCTTCGGCTCCCGCCATTCCATCACCTCGCCGGGATGCTTGTCAAACCACCACTGCGGCGGCATCAAGCCGACTCGAGGGACCAACTTGGCACGAGGATTCACGGACAAAATCTGCTCGACAACCGTATCGACTGCTTTCCAGTCCGCCTCTTCGCCAGGACGCGGCCACGGAGTCGGAATCGCAGGGGAAATGAAGTCGATTCCGACATCCATCGCCAAGCCAATCTGCTGCTGGAATTGCTTGTCGCCCATCAACTTGACAAATGACGGCGACGCAGGACGATACACTCCCTGGTTCAGCGATGTCTCGACCGTCGACTTGATCCAAAAACGAATGACATAGTCGTGCCCCACCACCAGCTTCATCGGCCTTGCCACGCTATAGACATGGAAATCAGGCCAAGCTTTGCCAGCAAGGGGATTCTTCAAGTCAATCCGCAACGCACCGCTACCATTGCGACCACCCTTGGGATCGTGGCTTAGCGTCCCAACCGTGTTCCGCTCGTCTTGTGGAAAGAACGTCCAATCATCGGGCACCTTGCCCGCTTCGAAGGATTCCTTCGGGAACAGGACCTCGCCTGTCGTCTTGTCCAAGACTTCGAAATCATCAAGCCAGACCGTCGTCGGCTTCCTGTCAAACCTGAAATGGAACGTCACATTAAGATCGCCCTCTTCCAGAGGCATCCGTTCCTGTTCTACGAATTGCTCGCCCGGCTTGACTTTGACGACCGTATATGTCGGCGCGCCCCAAAACCATCGTGGGCGAACAGGCTTCTCGTCAACGTGGATCTGGGGCACTCCGCCATTGTCCCGTACTCGAATCTCGCTGCCCATCGCAGCCAGTCCGCACAACGCCAATACAGCACAAAATGTTCGAGACATACGTGACTCCTTATTGATTAGTTGACCTATGCCTTTAACTAATTGCGAAAATAATAATGTGTCTCATCACAACAAAAAATCAATACTTTTCGAGCAGGACGACACACAAAACAATAGTCTTTCAAATCCATCCTGTCGTTATCTTGAGTTTTTCCCGACTTAACACTACATTAGTATTTTTAATTGTTTTTCATCAAGGCTCCATTTTTTCGCAATGATCACAAGGCGTTTCCAATCGATCTTCCGTCCTCAGAGCGGTGCTCTTGCATTTTTCATCAGCATCGTCTTTTGGGGAATTGCGGTAGGTTCCTTCGCGGCGGGGATCAACAATTTCCTCCATGAGATCTACGGCGTCGGGAAGCTGGATCGAGGCATCATCGAATTCTTCAGGGAAATGCCGGGTGTCTTCTTGGTTGTCCTTCTTGCCTTGTTGCATCGTGTATCGGATTGGCAGATCATGCGTCTCGGGGCCATGATTGCAATGGTCGGGGTCGCCGCCCTATGCATTCCTGCGAACAAGGCATTGATCACCCTGTTCATCGTCATTTGGAGCACGGGCGAGCACTTGGTGATGCCGATTCGCCATTCGGTTGCGATGCAAGTCGCCCAAAAGGGCAAGGAAGGTCTTTCCCTTGGGTTCACGTCCGCCGTGATGCACGTTGGCACGGTTGCGGGTTCCTTGCTTGTAGCCGGTATTTTCTGGATTGGCACCCACTGGCTGGAGTGCCAAAACCCAAGGTTGCTGTTCAATATCCTCTGGGTTTTCATTGGAATTCTGATGTTGACCAGCTTCATTAGCACATTCACCGAGTACGCTCCAAAATCTCAATCCAAGCGCCCGAAGCTCTATTTCCACCGCAAGTTCAACATATTTTATTTGCTGGAGTTGTTTTATGGCGCCAGGAAGCAGGTTTTCATGACCTTCGCACCCTATGTGCTGGTGGTCATCTACAAACTCAACACCTCGCAGGTCGCGATGCTGATTGGCTTGAGCGGAGCGCTAAACATCGCGTTCGCACCGCTCATCGGAAGAATCTGCGACAAGGTCGGATACAGGAACGTCATGATCTACGACACCGTGATCCTCTTCTTCGTCTGCCTCTTCTACGGCTATGCAAACACTTGGTTCAGCCCATCGGTAGCCGTTGTCGTCGTATGCATCAACTACCTGCTTGATGCGATCATCTCGACGACGTCGATGGCGGCAAACCTCTACGTCAAGGACATCGGGGGTTCCAAGGACGAGATCACCGCCACCCTGTCAACGGGAATCTCCATCAACCACGTCATCTCCATCGGCGCGGCATGGGCCGGCGGCTGGTGCTGGGAACACTGGGGAGTCGAAACCCTCTTCATATTCGCGGCCGCAATGGCGATCGCCAACACCCTATGCGCAATGGCAATCCCCAAAAAGCAACCTGACATTCAGGAACAAGCACCATGAACAAATCGCGAAAAATCCCAGAATTGCTTGCGCCGGCCGGCAATCCAACAGCTTTGGCAGCCGCCATACAAGCTGGTTGCGATGCCGTATATCTGGGACTTAGGCAATTCAACATGCGGGGAGCGCCAACCAATTTCACCATCCCGCAACTGAAGGCAGCGGCAAAGAAATGCCGTGACAACGGCGTCAAGCTATACGTCACCGTCAACACGATCATCTACACCCAGGAACTCAACAAGCTCAACAAGTGCCTGGATGCAATCAAAGACCATGCGGACGCCGTCATCTGCTGGGATCTCGCTGTCATCCAAGCCTGCCTGAAACGGCATATTCCAGTTCACATCTCAACCCAGGCATCGGTTGCAAACGCGGAAGCGGCAAAGTTCTATCGCGACCTGGGAGCCGAGCGCATCGTGTTAGCCAGGGAATGCACGCTCAAGGAGATCGTCAACATCAGGAAAAAAGCCGGGATCCCAATCGAAGTCTTCGCGCACGGCGCGCAATGCGTCTCCGTCTCAGGGCGATGCTTCCTCTCGCAGGATACCCTCGGACTATCGGGAAACAGAGGGGTCTGCAGGCAAAATTGCAGGCGACCATACAGGGTCATTTGCCAAGACGGACCAGGAGACTTCGAAGTCTTCCCAAATGACAACCACGTATTCTCGGCTAAGGACCTCTGCACAATCCCGTTTATTGACAAATTGCTCGACGCAGGAATCGACTCACTCAAAATCGAAGGACGAAACAGACCGCCGGACTACGTCTTCACCATCGTCGATGCCTACAGAAACGCAATCGACGACTGGAAAAACAATGCCCTGACAACACAGCGAAAAGAACAACTCATAAACCAATGCAAGCAAGTGTTCAACAGGGAATTCTCCGATGGATTCTTCCTGGGAAGACCTATCCAAGACTTCACAAGAATCGAGAACAACGCCGCTACCCAGAAGCGAACGCTCGTCGGAAAAATCATCAATTACTACCAGAAATCCAAGATTGCCAGGCTTTGGCTGCAAAACGGAACGATCGGCGACCAGGAAGAACTCGTCATCATGGGGCCGACAACGGGAATCGTCAAGTGCCAAGTCGAGCATTTCATAAAGGAAAACGACCCGAAACTGGCGCCGCAGGCTACGGCCACGTTCAAATGCGAGCAAAAAGTCAGAGCCAACGACCAGGTCTATAAAATCATTCCAGCACAAGAGCCATGATCATTCTAGCCACCGCCATCGCAACTGCCCTGCTCGCCCTGACGGCACAGGCCCAATACGTCCTGGGACCAACAAGCCGTTGGCTCGAACTTAAAGCCAAAATCACCCACTACAAGGACGCAAGGACGTTCCGAATCGTTGACGAAAGAGGCATCCCGCATCAACTGGCGCTGGGAGCAATCGAGCCGCCAAACCGGGGACAAAGGCACTTCAAGGAAGCCCTCGAACGAATCAAGCAACTCACGGAAGGCAAGACAATCCTAATCAAGCACAGGTACTTCGATCAACATGGACACTTGCTTGGACAACTCTATGTTGACGATACCTGGGTCAATAAATCCATGGCGGAAGAAGGATGGGCTTGGTTTTCAGATACCGATGACGATGCCCCAGAACTCAAGCAAGTCGTGCATAACGCGAAAATAGAAAAGCGCGGACTCTGGAAAAACCCGACCCCGGTGCCGCCTTGGCTCCATCGAAGGGGAAAGATCTCCTATCGCCCCGGGATGGAAAACGAGCCGCCTCCCAAGTACAGGCGATATCAAAGCACCAACGAACCCGCAGGAATGACTTACGGACGTTAGGAATACAATACCATGAATGATTATCCACGTGTCATCGCAGCAGTCCGCACCACCAAAGACCTAGAAGCAGCTATCAATGCGCCAACCAAAGCCGTTTTCCTCTTGTCAGGCGACATCAGGACACTCGAAGAGCATTGCAACAGGTTGAACCAAGCCAAAAAACAGGTGTTCCTCCACCTGGACCTGGTCGAAGGACTCAAGGGAGATGCCGCAGGAATCGCGTTTGCCGCAGAACGATTCAGAATCAACGGCATCATCAGCACAAAAACCACATGCCTCAAACACGCAAAGGAGGCAGGACTGATCGCTATTCTAAGAGTCTTCATCATCGACTCATCAGCACTCAAAACAGGCATACAACTCGCAAAAAACTGCAAGCCGGATTGGGTCGAAATCCTGCCTGGAGTAGCACCCAAAATCATCAAAAGAGCGACAGCGGAATTCAATTTGCCAATCATCGCCGGGGGGCTGATCCAAGAACGGCAGGACGTCGAGGAAGCCATCGCAGCCGGAGCAACCACCGTCTCGACCTCGCGCCGAGAACTCTGGACCCCATGACAATGACCGAGCCTCACACTTGACCGGTGCCATCGCCTGAGCACGAGCACCCGGGATGCCCGTGCCGAATGATGAATGGCGAATGCTGAATGATGAATGATCTGTCCGACTGGGGCTTTGTCATGTTCAGCCGTTTGATCGGTGACATCGCCTGAGTACGGGCACCCGGGGTGCTCGTACTCAAGGGGAAGCCTTGGCGTCAACTACGTTTTTTAGGTTTAGCGAATCACAATTTCGTACATCATCCTGCCGCCGTTCGGACCGCGAACCGATACATCAATCGCAAATCCGTCCTTGGTCCGTACGACAGGCAGTTCCTCCAAGCGCTTGCCGTCACTCCGCAAATTCCAGGCCTGGATAGACTCAAATGCCTTGTGCTTGAATTCCACCTTGGCGCGACCGCTCCTGACCAAATGGGGCAGCTTGCCCCAATCCAGCAGCAATTGACGCTCGGCTTCCGCAAACAACATGCCCGAGTTAACCAAATCCGTCAGGTGATTCAGCAAGATCCGATTCGAATCCTCCAATGGCTTTCCATCCAGCGAAGATGCCCACACCGTCGCATCCGTGTCAAGTATCTCAACCGTCAAGCGACCGGTCTTGATCACCTCCCCTGCCGGACCAAAGCCACCAGCCGTGCGACTCGTGTCCAAAACCATCAAGTCACGCTCGGGAACCAACGTCAATTGCTTGTCAACAGACTGCTGCACCATCGGACTCTTGCTCATATCAGCCAGCGTATCAGACGGAAACCAACCCAATTTCCCAATCAACGAGGACAACTCACCCATCGATTTGCTGCCGAACGGATCATCACTCTCAAATACGGCGCCGCTGCGAACCGCGCCAGCCTCCAAGGGAATCGTGATGCCAGGACTGTAGTTTGTCGATTTCCCCACAATTGAACCAACCTTTGCCATCGTGACAATCCCATTCCAGACTGGATACATGTTCTCGCTCGGCTTCTTCTTAGATGCCTCGGTGTATCCTGGCGTGTACGTAAACGCGATGGAGCGCGGACTTGGTCCCATGTCGCCGCGCATGTACAGCATCAGCGATGCACGTTCAGCCACCTGGTTCAACGGATCGCGGCACAAGTCGAAATAATTCGTCACCGCCACATTGAACTCGCCCCAATTGCCGTGTGAATACGCAAAGCGCCACAAGCCGCTCCAATCTTGGATCGAACCCAGGCATCCCGTCAATATCCCGCCAATTCCACGATACCGACCGGGACCGGAATAGTTGTACTCCGTAATTGTAAAGGGCTTCCCGTACAAACGAGAAAACGCACTCCAGGTCCCCCCGATCGTACCGCGGCGAATCACGCTCTCGTTCGGACAACGAGACGGCAAACTCCAGTTCTTCACAGGAAAACTCGGATGGTCAACGTAAAAGTGGTGGTCAACATAATCGTACTCAGAACGAATGTTTTGAATCCATGGAGCGTACCCGCCGTAATTCATATCCGTCAGCAATGCCTTGCAACCCAATTCCTCGCGGATAAAGCGCCGCATCTCCAGGAACATCGACTTGAACTTGTCCTCCGTAAACGCAATCACGTCCTTGTGCTCTCGCAGCGTACGCTTGTCCTCCGGCGTCGGCTCAACGACTTCCGGATACGTCGGCGTTCCCCACGCTTCATTCCGCTTTTCCCAAGTACCGTACTTGGCGATCAGCCATTCGTTCCATGCCTTCTGCCAAAGTTCTCCCATCTTTCCCTTCGACATCAAGACGCCAAGATGCGCCGTGCCCTCGTTGATCATTGAAATCATCGCCATGCACGGATCCTCGGCGTACGTCATCCCTGTATAAGGATTCCGATGCGACAGGAAATTCCTGGTAAACGCCTTCCAGTTGTCCATCGCCGGCTTGTGCACGGGGATGTAGTATTTGAAATCTCCCCAACTTCCGCCCACATCCTCGCCATCGAACAATTCCTCCTTGTATTTGACGTACCTGGACACGTACATATCCGTCGTGCAGTAGATGCCTCGCTTCTTCAATTCGCTGAAGAAATAGTCGAACATATCCATCCTGACCGGATCGAGATTGGTGGTGCAATTGGGTTCTTTCTTGATCAAGTCGTTTTCGTGATGGTGGAAACGCACGGAATTATATCCGAGCCGGTGCAATCGTTCCGCCAATTCCAGGCTTTGCGGCTTCGGATTCACCTGCCCGTTGCCGACAAAGTTCACCCCGTAGAACCGCTGGGGCACGCCAGGCAACTTCTCGAACTCGAAGTGGTCGTCCCGCGCCTTCAGCCAACCATGCTTGCCGGCAGGCCCGTCGGTAAAGCCCAACGTCGAAAAATCCAATGCGCTTCCGGCTTCGACGCCGAGGACGACCTCAAGGGGAACCCATTCCTCATTTGCCTCAAGGCGAGTCAGCTGAGGACGATGAAACGAGATCGGCGCACCTGGCGAAAACTCCACTTCGAACTCCGAGGTCATCCCCGGCGTCCAGACCTTGTCCCCCTCGCCTTCCGGGGCGATGCGGAAGTGAAATGTGTCACTCCAACGCCGGCTGTCCTGAAGCAAGACAGGAGTCGGCTTCTTGAAGCGAAACACCATCGGACCGAACTTGGTGCCCATCGTCAATCGCGACACGGGACGGGACGCCAAATGGATGTTCTCAGGCAACGTGGCAGGGAACGGGACTGACTCATCGTCGTCATACTGAAACGAATACCCTATAAGATTCGCGGTGGGAAATGAAAATCCAAGGTACATCGTCACGACGTTCGCTTCCTTCGCGCAGGAAAAACCACAGCGCACAGACACCGTCTTTTCATCCAATTGCGATGGATCCAGCCGAACGGTGAAATCAACATCCTTCGCGGAAGCCGACGAATGCGAAACAATCTCGCCGGCCATCATCCGCTCGATGTCGATCCGACGGAAATCACCACCTCTCCAACCTGTCAAAAAGTAGTTTGGCTGAAATGAAAATACCAAGTCGCCATCGTGCCTCACGCGACCTGAACCGTCATTCGTCACACGAAACTCAAACCCGTCGCAATGCGACGCTGCTCCAGCCATGCCCATCACCATGATAAACACCATCCAAAATAGGTTCAATTTGACTTTCATCTTCGTTCCTTATGCTGTTTTTATTTATGCGGAAAATAGAAACATACCTCATTCAGGTTGATTTAGCAAGCCTCGCCGTCGGACTACCCATTTAAAATTGTCATTGCACTTGCAGTTGAAACCACATCCAAATGGCATTATGATAAAAAGTCCTTCCAAATCCACAACTCACAACCCCAAGGAACCACGACCATGAAACGGACCCTGATGACCATGGCAACCTGCACAATCGCAGCGCTCGGGCAAGCGCAACCGATCAACATCGGAAGCAGAAGAGAAGTCTTCTGGGACAACTTCATCGTCGACCAGGACAAGACAACCGCAACCCTGACGCTCCACCACCCGCAATTCGCTGGAACCGTGCTCGTTCATGACGAACCATACGAAGGCGATGGCTGCGACTACCACAACATACTCAAGGACGATGACAGATAACGCATGTACTACCTCGGCTGGGCCATGCCAAGCGCAAAGAAAACACCGCGGAACTTCACGCCGCAAGGAATCAGGGTCTGCTACGCGGAATCAAAGGACGGAATCAACTGGACAAAGCCAAAGCTCGGCCTGAGAACATACAACGGAAACAAGGAAAACAATATCATCCTTGACTCGACAGACAATGGCTTCGACAACTTCATGGTCTTCAAGGACGAAAACCCAAACTGCAAACCTGAACAAAGATACAAGGCAACAGCATATTCGAATAGACACGAACCAAAAGGACTATGGTGCTACATCTCCCCGGACGGCATCAACTTTACAAGAGGCTGGAACCTCTTCAAGCTGGAAAAAGGACAGGCCTTCGACTCGCTAAACGTCGCGTTCTGGGATCCAAATACCAACCTCTACCATGCATACTTCAGAGGATTCCATAACGTCCAAAACGAACGGCTCGGAGACAAGAACGTCAGGGACATCAGGCACGCAACATCGACGGATTTCATCAATTGGACCGAAGCAAAGCTGCTTGATTTCGGAAAGGACGCCGAAGATTACCCGCTCTACACAAATGTCATCGAACCATACCCAAGGGCGCCGCACATATTCGTCGGATTCCCAACACGATATGTCGAACGAAACAAATGGTCCGATAGTTTCGACAAGCTTACTGGCGCACAAGAGCGAAAGGAACGAATGACCCTGCACCCAAGGTACGGACTCACAATCACAGACTGCGTCTTCATTTCATCGCGAAACGGAGATTGTTTCACCAGGTTCGACGAGGCATTCGTCAGACCGGGACCTGAAAGGCAATTCAACTGGGTCTATGGCGACTGCTACCCAGCACGGGGACTCGTAAGAACGCCAGGAACAAGAGGATACGACGACGAAATTTCGCTTTACATCTTCCACGGTCATTGGCACGATATCGCGACGGAACTGCAAAGATACACCCTTAGAATCGACGGATTCGCTTCATACCAGGCTACCTAGAGGGCGTCCAAAAAGGT
>DBPZ01000082.1:0-8994 GCA_002305655.1 Lentisphaeria bacterium UBA1407
CATGCACAATCATTGACAAACATCGTCAATCATCCGGATTCACAACCCTTTAGGTAATCCGGATGATTCTTGATGATTTCAATCGACTAGGAAGCCATTTTTCCATACCTGTTTGAGTACGAAATAAAAACAATCAAATTTCGACTTGGAGTTCCCCAGTCCCTACCTGGCTCAATAAGGGGATGCCTAGAGACAATAGTCCCACATCCTCCATGTAAATCAACGGATTGGCTTAAGTACGAGTGCCCCTGGTGCCAGTCACATGAATGATGAATGATTTGTCCGACTTGTCCGACCCAGCCTGATTTTCGCACAAAAAAAGGATCGTCGCAACGTTACGCGACGATCCCTATTGGCTGGCTCCTTACTTCTTGGACTCATCGTCCTTTGCAGAGGGCTTCTTGAATTTATCTTCAAATATCAGATAGCCGATAAACGCAATCGCGGCGATAGCAACCAAAATACCAAAACCTGCGAGCGCCCACGTTACTATATCCAAAGCATCCATTTTCAGGCTCCTTTTTGCTTGTAACACATGTCATTGCTTGATTGTCGAATTGACGCGACGCTTCTGCCTAAAGCATCGATGCGAAAGCGGCGCGGGTCTTATCACAATCGCAATGGAATGCTTACGCAGCAATGTCCTGACATGAAGGAGGTATTGGACAAGCGCACCGTCCGGTAGAATTGGTACGGCACGCAAGGGATATCAAGTTTCCATTGTGGAGGCAAGGCGCGTTGCCGAGGTTCCTGCCGTTCCGCCGCCCTATCAGGCTTAAGTTGCCTCAACAAGCACAGCAGCGTCGTTTCGGCGCGCGGTTTCCAAGCCTCCTGCTTGGAATTGCGTTGTTCGTTTGACGACGCAGGCGCGGGAACCGTCAACAGGACGGTCCACGCAGCCAATACTAGGATGATCTTGCCCAGTTTTTTCATCGTCAACAAGCAGAAATCATGTAATTATTCTTCCAGGATTTTGTCCCAAGCCTGGTTATAGAGGTCTTTTTTTTCTCCCAGGTCTTCAAGCGGGGTGCATCGTGCGCGTTCTTCTTCCGGGATATTGAACACGGGGTTGCTCTTCATCTCATCCGAAACCAGCTTTGCGGCAGCTACGTTTGGTGTAATATATCCGATTTCGTCCATGTTTTCGGCGGCAACCTCGGCACGATACATGAAGTTGATGAACTCGTGTGCCAGGTCGGAGTTTTGCGAATTTGCCGTGATGGCGAAAGTATCGAACGTAACGGTGGAGCCTTCTTCCGGGATGATGAATTTGATCGATGGCTTTTCCTGGATGACCTGGAACATATCGCCGCTATAGGTTTGGATCAGGAAGAATTCCCCGGAAGCCAGCGCGCGCTTGGCGTCGTCAACCTCGAACTTGGCAATGTTTTGCTTCCAGGTCTTGGCCAATGCTACGGCTTCGTCCAGCTGTGCCGGTTCCACTGAATTGGCGTCATATCCCAAGGTCAACAGGGCGCAGCCCAAGACCTCCCGCTGGTCGTTCAGCAGGGAACAGCGCTTCTTCAGGTCGGCTTGCTCGAACATCCTCCAGGACGGCTTGAAATCCTTGATTTTCTCAGGTTCGTAGCCGATTCCAGTAAATGAAACAAAGTACGGAATCGAGTATTCCATCGTTTTGTCAAGCATCAAATTCTCGTAGGAACGGTCGAAATTCGCCGTCACATTGGGCAATTTTGCCATGTCGAGCTTTTTGATCATCTTCTGCTCGTACATCAACTTGGCCATATAGCTGGAGGGAACCAGGATGTCGTAGCCGCCCGCTCCGACCATCAACTTGGCGTACATCGCCTCGTTGGAATCGAATACATCAACCTTGACCTTGCAGTTGAACTCTTTCTCGAACTGCTTGATCACGCTGTCAGACATGTAGTCGCCCCAGTTGTAGATATGAAGCGTCTGCTTGGGCTTGCCGCAAGAGCACAGCAACGACACCAATACGACAGATCCAAGAAAACCAAGGATTTTTTTCATTTCTTAGACTCCGAATTTTTTGTGACGAGTTTTTGGGCTATGAAGACAATCACGAAAGTAACCAACAGGAAAACCACGGAGAGAGCGTTGATGACAGCTGGGGTTCCGCGCCGCATCGCGCTTTGAATATAGATGGGAAGCGTCGTGTCGCCAGCGCCCTTGACGAAAAACGTGATGACGAAGTCGTCGATGGAAAGCATAAAGGCAAAGAGCGCTCCGGCTACGATTCCCGGCAAGATCTGAGGCAACGTGACCCTGAAGAAGGTGTACATCCCGCTGGCGCCCAAGTCTTGCGCCGCCTCCAAAAGCGTATAGTCGAACTCATGCAAGCGATCCAGCACCACCATTGCCACGTAGCTCATGCAGAACGTGATATGCGCGATAATGATTGTCGTCATCCCCAATTCCAACTCAATGCCGAACAGGCTCCTGCAAAGGGAACCACACAGGTTGATCAGGGTGACGAACAACAGCAACAGGCTGATGCCCTGCAAGATGTCAGGAACGATCAATGGCGTATGAATCAAGGCATAGTAAATCCCCTTCAGCCGATTCTTGGAGCGGTACAACGCCAGCGCGCTCAATGTGCCCAAGGTCGTGGAAATCGCCGTGGATATCAAGGCGATGAACAGCGTATTCGCCAACGCTTCCCAAATCGCGCGCTCGTTGAACAACCTGTCATACCACTTCAATGAAAACGAGTTCCAGGCACCGCCGTACTTGGAGGAGTTGAATGAGGCAACAGCCACCAAAATCAACGGCACGTACAAGAAAATCAACGTCAACAACGTGACGAACATCGGAAAACGACTGTTGCGCTTGCATGTCTTCATGTCCGTCCCTCTCGCGTTTGACGACGACGACGCATATGGTTCAGCCACTTGCCCAGAAGCATCGGCAAAAACACCGCCAGCATCAACAAGGCGGACAAGGCGCTGGCGTGAGGCAAATTCCTGTCGATGAACACGCGCTGCGCAATCTTGTCACCCACCAGTTCCGAGGATGGACCTCCTACCAAATCTGGAATCAGGTAGGCGCCGAAAGCAGGAATCAACACGACCATCACCGCCGTCCAAATCCCCTTCGATATCACAGGCAAAAACACGCGCCTGAACGCATAGAACGAACTGGCGCCCAAGTCCTTCGCGGCGTCAATCAACGAAAAGTCAAACTTCTCGGCGCTGGCATAGATCGGCAAGATCGCAAATGGAATGTACGTGTAGATCATCACCACCAAGACCGCCCATTGATTGTACAGCAATGTGGTCGATTCCTCAATCAAGCCAATCGCCACAAGCAAATTCTTGAATATCCCGTCAGCGTGCAAAAATACGCGCCATGCATAAATCCGCACCAGGAAATTCGTCCAAAATGGTACGATGATCAACAGCAATATCACATTTTTCCAACGGGAATTCATCCGGGCAAGCTGGTACGATATCGGAATCGCAACAGCTACGCATACGGTAGTCGACACAATCCCCTGCCAAAATGTCCGCCAGATGATCGCGGGATACGACGGATTGCGCAAGTCCAAAATCGTCTTCAGCGTCCAGCCTTCACCAAGGCCGCCATACGCATCGACGGGCTTGAACGCCAGCAAAAACACAAGCACGATAGGTATCGCATAGAAGACAACAAGCCACACAAAGGACGGTGCGCCGATGATCCAGTTCGAGATGTTACGCAAACGTGACTTCATTCGGCAGACCCCACTTCCTGAGTCCCGCCTTCGACGACGGCTTCAAGCTCCTCGGGTTCCAGGTCCGGAAGCGCCAGAAGCTGTTCGTCAACTTCGGCATAGTGCTCAAGCATGTACGCATTGTCCGCCCCGAACCTGAGCCACACCTCATCATCCCACTTGATTCGGCGCTCGTCAAGCCCGTAACCATGATGCTGCTGGACGACTGAAACGCGCCAGTCCTGGACACGTACCCAGTACCGCGTATGGGGTCCCACGTAGATTACTTCCTCAACCTTGCCGTGAAGCAGATTCGTTTTTGCGTCAGTCACCTCTGGGCGAACCGCCGAAATGAAGAACTTCTCGGGACGTATCGACACGTGGATCTTTTCGCCACGATGGACTTTCTTGTCGTTGAACAGCTGAATCTCCGGGAAGCCGTCGATGTTAAGCGTGCAATAGTCGCCTTCAATGGTTTCGACCGTTCCCTCGAAGAAGTTGGTATCCCCGATGAAAGCCGCCACAAAGGACGTCCTGGGCGCCTCGTACAGTTCCGTGGGCGTCCCGATCTGCTCGACGCGACCATTGCGCAGCACGGCAATATGATCGGAAATCGACATTGCCTCCTGCTGGTCGTGGGTCACGAAGAGGAATGTGATCCCGACATCGTCGTGAATCGTATCCAGTTCGATCAACATCCGCTGGCGCAGCTTCAGGTCAAGCGCCGCCAGCGGTTCGTCCAGCAGCAGCACCTTGGGACGGTTGATCAATGCCCTTGCAATCGCAACGCGTTGGCGCTGACCACCGGACAACTGACCTGGCTTCCGGTTCTCGTAGCCCGTCAACTGCACCAGCTCCAGGTACTTCGGTACCTTTTCGAGAATGGTCTTGGCGTCCTGTCCCGTCGCCTTCAGCCCAAATGCGATGTTTTCCCAAACGCTCAAATGCGGGAACAGTGCGTAGTTTTGGAACACGGTACGCACTGCGCGACGATTGGCGGGCACATTGGTGATATCGACCCCGTCCAAGATCACTCGCCCCTCGTCCGGTGGCTCGAATCCACCGCAGATACGCAAAAGCGTCGTCTTCCCACACCCGCTAGGTCCCAACAGCGAAAACACTTCGCCTGCCTGAATTTCAAGCGTCACATTGTCTAGAACTGTATTCTGACCATATCGTTTCGTAATATTCTCAAAACGAAGAAACTCACCCATCGTAACGCATGCACTCCCCGTTGTAGTATTCCTAATTATTAATGAAATTGGGAAAAAAATAATATAATGAGTGTACATAACAAAGTCAATTTCAGGTATCTGTACAAACCAAGATTTTCCAGAATTTCAAGGGCATCGCCAAGGCAAGTTTGCTTGACATTAGGTCCCAAGGACAAATATTATGATGTTTTCACCACAAAAACATAAGGAGTGACAAAATGCCACGAATTGGATTGTTGCAAAGCTGCGGATTCGCGGATAGTTCCAAAGCGATAGCAAACACGGAAAAGATGATACGGGAAGCAGCCGGCAAAGGCGCAGAAATCATCTGCACGCAAGAATTGTTCCTCACGGAATATTTCTGCAAAATCCAGGAACCCGAGCTGTTCGACCTGGCAATCCCAATCCCGGGACCGGTCACGGACCGTTTCTCGGCACTGGCAAAGGAACTCGGCGTCGTTCTCATACTTTCTCTCTTCGAACGAAGAACGGCAGGACTCTACCACAATACCGCCGTGGTCATCGATGCCGACGGGAGCATCGCCCTCACCTACCGGAAAATGCATATCCCACAGGATCCTGGCTTCGAGGAAAAATTCTATTTCACCCCTGGCGACTTGGGCTTTCAGGCCTGCGACACCGCCTTCGGCAGGATCGGCGTCATCATCTGCTGGGACCAATGGTACCCGGAGGCGGCAAGGCTCACGGCGCTCAAAGGCGCACAAGTCATCTTTTGCCCGACCGCTATCGGCGGCATCGACTCTGAACCACAGGAACTCACAAACCTCCAACGGGACGCATGGATCAATGTCCAAAAGGGACATGCAGTCGCAAACGGATGCTTCTATGCCGCAGTCAACAGGATCGGACGCGAAGACGAAACGACCTTCTGGGGATCCTCATTTGTCGCCGACTACTATGGAAACTTGATCGCCATCGGTTCCACAAGCGACCAGGAGATCGTCCTCGCAAACTGCGACCTGGATGAAATCGAGAACCATCGGCGAATGTGGCCCTTCTTCAGGGACAGGAGAATTGACGCATACTCCAACATCACAAAACGGTTTGACGACTGACATGACCTACGCAATGAAAGCAGAATGGGAACCGCAGCAGGCCGTGATCCTTTCGGCTCCGCTGAACCAAGAGACCTGGATCCAAAACAGACAGGAGATGGAACGGGATTATGCGACGTTCGCAGCGGAAATCTCGAAATTCCAACCGGTCTGGATCAATTGCGTCACCCAACAGCAGGAACATTGGATGGAACTGCTCAACGATGCAGGAGCAATCGAAAGCAATGTCGTATTCAAGAACATCCCGACAAATGACGCATGGTGCAGAGACCACGGGCCGATCACCATCAAGCACAACGGCAACCGACTGATCGTCAACTTCAAGTACAATGCCTGGGGCGGCAAATACCCGCCCTGGAACCTGGACGACGAGGTCCCGGCAATCTTCGCCAAGGAACTCAACCTGCCACGCCGAGACGTCGACCTTGTCTGCGAAGGCGGGGCACTCGAAACAAACGGAGAAGGCACGTTGCTCACAACTAAATCAGTCCTGCTCAACCCAAACCGAAACCCGAAAAAATCACAGCAAGACATCGAAAACATCCTCATGAACTCCCTCGGAGTCCAACAAGTCCTGTGGCTCGACCAAGGAATGGAAACCGATGACACCGACGGGCACATCGATACCCTTGCGCGATTCGCAAGCAAAAACTTAGTCCTCGCAATCTACGACAAGTACGATCCAACGCTCGTCAAAAACCTCGACGACCTCAAGGCAATGAGGCTTCTGGACGGCTCCAAGCTCGAAGTCGTAAAACTCCCCTGCCCAAAAGCCATCGAGACACCTGGCTGGAGAGTCGATACCCTACCAGCTTCATACGCCAATTTCCTGATTATCAACGACGCCGTGCTCGTACCTACCTATCGCCAAGACGAAACAGACAAGCTGGCGCTCGACATCATCGCACAGGCCTTCCCAACACGGCAAGTTATCCCAGTGGACTGCTACAATATCGTGCTAGAAGGCGGCGCCCTGCACTGCCTCTCCCAACAAGTGGTCGCCTAACAGCTACCACTCCCGTCAATTATAGTGTCGTTGTCATGTTCAACAACCAAGCCTGTTTTATGCGGATACGCCTTTAGGAAACTTGAACTCAACCAACCTGGTGGCCACCTATGAGAAGGAGACTATCCATGCTTTGCACTGTATTGTTGTCGTGTCT
This sequence comes from Lentisphaeria bacterium UBA1407, assembly GCA_002305655.1. GTDB lineage: Bacteria > Verrucomicrobiota > Lentisphaeria > Oligosphaerales > Oligosphaeraceae > UBA1407. Next base: position 7,127 of record DBPZ01000082.1, read on the forward strand.
TCCTGTTTCTGGCGAGATTGTTGACCTAGGGCACAACCGGGAGGTCTTTTGGGATCTTGGTCCGATCGAATCCTTGGGTGGCGGCGCGCGCCTGACCTTGCAGCAGCCCGTCATGCGTGAAGTTTCGATGACCTACGATCGTCCTTGGGAAGGGAACGTCTGTTGCTACCACACAGTCATCCAGGACGGGGACCTATACAGGATGTACTACCGGGGATCCGCATGGGAAATCCCTGGCTGGAAAGGCGGAAAACATGCGGAAGTCTATTGCTACGCCGAATCAAAGGACGGCATCAACTGGACAAGGCCCAACCTGGGAATCTTCGAATTCCAAGGCTCGAAAGACAACAATATCATCTGGATGGGGGATGGCACGGCGCATAATTTCGCACCTTTCCTCGACACCAACCCCGACTGCAAGCCAGAAGAGAAATTCAAGGCGCTTGGTGGCGGTCCGCTCTACGCTTTCGCTTCCGAAGACGGCAAACACTGGCGGAAAATCAAGGACGAACCCGTCATAACCAAAGGCGCCTTCGACTCGCAAAACCTGGCGTTCTACGACATCACTAGAAAACAGTACTTCTCGTACTCCAGATTGTTCAGCAAAGGTGTCCGTGCCATCCAATGGAGCGTCTCAAAGGATTTCCTGGAATGGACTGAACCCGTCGAACTTGACTATGGCGCCGATACCCCCTTGGAGCACCTCTATACCAACGGCATACACCCGTATGTCAGAAAACCCGATATCTTTATCGGATTCCCAAAGCGATTCGTGCCAAACCGGACCACGGAATACGATCATTCTGGTGGAGGCGGACTCCCCGGATTGTCAGATTGCCTCTTCATGACATCCCGGGACGGAAAGGTCTTCTCGCGATTCGCTGAAGCCATCATCAGGCCAGGACTGCAGCACGACAGGTGGATCAACAGAAACAATATGGCTGCCTGCGGAAGCGTCATCACACAATCGAATATCCCAGGGAATCCACCCGAAATCTCAATCTACACAACAGAAGCATACTATACGGAACATCCAAACCGACTCCGCAGGCATACGTTCAGGCTTGATGGATTCGCCAGCGTGAAAGCGCCCGCGACCGGAGGGACGATCCTCACAAACCCCTTCACCTTCGCCAAAACAGAACACCCTGAACCAGCGCCGGAAGGCGTCCTGAAGGTCGGAGTCGTCAAACAGGCAGACGGCTCGAGACGCCTCAGGGTCACGACTCCATACACCGTGGTCGTACCCGGAACGGAATCCCTGGGCAAGGCAGTGACCTTCGCCATCACCGCAGACCGCTTGCAACGAAGCGCAAGGATGAGGTTGTTCTCATCCTACGGAGGTGGACCAAACACGCCCGGCGAACGGAAATTCATCCTGGACATGGCCGTCGGGCAAACCTCGAAAGATCCGGTTCTCAGAATGTGGTACGATGGGGTCGAAGCCGGAATCGCAAGCGAGGAATTCCCCGATTGGGCAAAGACGACATCGTCCAAAATCGCCATTGTGGGAACCTATGACGACGGCATCCTGTCCTTGTACGTCAACGGGAAGCGGGTCGCACAAGCAGGCGAACGCGGAAAAGGCCCCTTGCTCCTACCGGTCGGAGCGCCGAGATTCGGCGAAGACTACCCGCCAACCTCGCAAATCAACGAACCCTTCCTCGGCGAAGCAATCGATTTCGCAGTGATTGACAGATTGCTGACAGAAACAGAAATCGAAAGAGCCAGCAAGGAAGGACTGAAAACCGTCATCAACACCCAAACAGACAAAGGCGCTTTCTTCGATATGTCAGGGCCAAACGACATGACGATCGCCAACAGGCTCGGTGGCGAGGGCATCACATTCGGAAACCAATTCTGGGGAA
>DBPZ01000082.1:9016-10687 GCA_002305655.1 Lentisphaeria bacterium UBA1407
CACTGAAGGACTCAATCCCAAGGTACGGAGACGATATCGACCTGATCCTCGCCTGGCAAAGCAACGTCGAAGTCTCGGAACTCGCAGGAAAACCGATAAGGCTACTTTTCGAACTCAAGGACGCAGACATCTTCGCCTTCAGATTCGGACAACCTGAAAAGTTAAGGTAATCCTACTCTTCAACATAAAAAAAGCCGGCTTTGCAAACCTTAATATTGCAAAGCCGGCAATACAAATTAGCTTTTGAGTTGACTTCAATCTCAACACGTCAAAAAGACGTCGCGAAGCTGATCGACATCGTCCAAATCAAGCAAGGAATCCAGGTCGGCTTCCTTAAACATAAATGTCGCCAGCGAAGACAGTTGGCGCAAGTAGAGACCTGTTTCACCCAATGGAGATATCGTCAAGACAATCAACTTCTGCTTGCTCGACGAATCGTCATCCAAAGAGCAACGGGCTATCGACGTGATCAGGCGTTTGCATGAGGACGACTTGCAGTGGGGCAATGCAAAACGATCATCGTGGCAACTCGTTATCTTCTTCTCCCTGGACAGCAAATCATCCAGGCAAGACGACGGCGAACTCACATAGCCATGATCGGCCATGTTCGCAACCATCAACTCCAATGCGTCGAAATAAGTCGATGCATTCAACTCGGGCAAAACCACTTCTGCGGGTATGTTATTCTGCCGGATCTCGTTAACACCATACATGCGATCAATAAGGGATCCCTCATGACCGCCAATGACCGCATGTGACGACTCCATGGGCATGGACATGCAAGACATAGACACTACTCCCTTTTTCCTTGACAAACCAGAACGCGCGCAACACTTGACAATCAAATGAGGCAGTGAACAATCCGTCACTCAGCAACGGGGACCGGCACGACAGGGAATCTGGCGCTTGTATGGCGCATTAGCTCCGCGACTCTCTACAATAATGATGCGGCCGAAACTAAATACACCGAGCAAACTCGAGGGCAAGCCAACATGACAGTCTGACAATATCTGGCGACTGAAACCACCACCATGACGAGATACAGAACCGCGGCAAGCATACGAACGATCGACTGCTTCAAGCAACTCCCCATGACTTGAAGACGGAGGAGGCAATACGTGAGTAACCTCCCATGAACCTTGAATAGATGGCTGAAACTCAAAGGAATCACCCGGAATCAACGCAAAATCAGGACCCTCGGGTAAAGCCTGAAATAATATCAGGCAAAACAAGGCAAGAGCACAATAAGCTGTGCTGAGTACAAATGCTTGCTGCCTAAGTAGTTTTTCCATCTATTCGCTACCCCTTGATTAAGACACTTAAATCAAATGTAACATAAATCAACAACTTGTCAAGCTGGAAAATGACTTTTCAATTGTTTTTTACAACTAATTTCTAAAGCCGCTCAAGCAGAACCAAACGCCAGAAGCCAATGCATATATTTTGAACAAGGAATCCGACTTGTCAGCATAATTTGGCAAATATTTTCCTCCAAGCTTAATCAAGAATGGAATATATACTTGTTTAACCTAAAAAAAGTAGTTGACGCCTTATGATTGTAGTGCCTCTACAAAGCACGGTCTTCGGGTAGGTTTCCCGCCCCAGGCTTAGGCCTGGGGTTAAGCATAGTTAAGCGCTTGCAGCGCAATGCATTATGCAAATCCTTATGAC
>DBPZ01000082.1:10705-15849 GCA_002305655.1 Lentisphaeria bacterium UBA1407
TCAGCCCGGGGATGGGATGCCCCCATGCCGAGCGCCTTGTAAAGGCGCCACAGAAGACTGGCGCATTTCAATTCACCAGCACGGTGAACGGAACTAGATTTATAACCACTTGAAAATCAACTTATTAGGAACAAAATCCAGTTTCAACTGCTTTTTTAGGTTTAACGAAAAAAGTCATCACGTTTACTCCTGATTCACGCTCCATTAACGATAGTGAACGACTTCGGATGAAAATGCACCCGATTTTATTGAATTTTCCAAAAAATCCACGAAATTTTTCGAGTGAAAATATGGTTTTAGGAGTCGTTCAAAAATTTAGGCAATAGTTCAGGAGTTGTTTTGAGCTGCTTTTCATCTCTTGATTCATCTTGATTTCGGGATATAGTCTTTAGGTGTTTTGAGTTCAAGGTACAAACCATTTCTCGAGGTATGCGAATGAAAACCCTGCTGTTGGTTGCCGCCCTGGCTGTCACGTCATTGTCATTAAGGAGCGAAGAAATGTATCGCCAATTCCAACCGGAAACCACAACTCGAAAATTGGAAAGCACAGAATGGTCAATCGCATATAGTTTCGACAGCAACAACACCACCAAGCCAAGAATCCTGACCATCGGAGACTCGATCTGCAACGGAAACCATGGATTGCTCAGAAACAAACTCGCCGAAAAATTCACCTTTTCATTCTGGGCAACCTCGAAGTGCGTCACGGACAAGCTGTTCTTCAAGGAATTGGATCTGGTCCTCGACGCCAATCCCGCCTCGGTCATCGTCTTCAACAACGGGCTGCACTCCCTCGGAACCAATCGGGACGAGTGGAAATTCGCTTTCGCCCAAGCGCTCAAATTCATCAAGGCGAAGAAACCGCAAGCCAAGTTGATCGTCCTGGAAAGCACGCCCGTCGCAAACCAGGCAAACAACGAAAAGGTCATGGAAATCAACAAGCTGACCAACCAAGTCGCCAAGCAGGAAGCCGTACCTGTCATCCCATTCTTCGACGTCGTCACCGCATTGGGACTGGACAACCTCTGGTCGGACGGCGTCCATTTCACCGAACAAGCAAGACAGAAAATGACCGACTACCTGGCAAACATCCTCCTTAAGTAGTTTACAACATCACCCCAATCCCACATAGGAATCCAGCCATGAAAAACCTCCTGCTTGCCATTTCCCTGACTTCCATTGCCCTCTGCGCCCAAGCCCTTGAAAAGGCAGCTCTCGAGGAACTGGGTTTGCCAGCCAGCCTGAAAGACAAGATGCAAACCATCCTCGAATGCACACCGCCCGAACAACCCGCACTCACAACGAGATTCACCAAGCTCAAGGCGGCGGCACTGAACCAAAACCTACTGCTGCTCAATCTTGAATTCGCTCAAAAACCCGACTTCAACACAAGCAGCCTTATCATTTACCTTGACATCGACGACAACTTGGACACGGGCAGAAAGGACAAATACCACACCGGAGTCGATATCATGCTCGTCCTCTCAGGTTCGGACCTCTACCTCAGGGATGTCAACATAGACAGAAAAGTCATTCCTCCAAAAGTCGCGATCTCAACCCAGCAAAACAACATCGCAATCCTACTGAACGCCAACTTCAAGTGCCTTGACAACCAGCTTAATTTCCAATGCCGGCTCCTCGCCGAAAACAAGACCAATCACACCAAAATACTCGCGCAAGCCTCGGATAAAACCTCGGTAAAACTCCCAATCCTGCCTGGCATTGACACGACCAAGCTCAAGTTGGAAAAAACCGCCAGCCTCATCCCGCTCTCCTACTACGGATTCTACAATGACAAAATCGCCCTGCTCCCACTGGAAAACAAAGGATTGAAAGCCAGCCATGTCATGCCAAAAGGCGAACCGTTCAAGCATGGAAGACCAACGCCAATACTTAAATTCATGCCTGATGACAATCTCAAAAAATCAGCGAAAACAACAACTGTCCCCATCGTGCTCAGGGAAGAAGCGGGAATCCCAAGAACGCAAGCACCGACCAGCTTCGGATTCCCTACGCCAAAAGCACAACTCTTCTCAACAACCCAAATCAAACTGATCAACGAATCCGGCTCGCAAATCCAAAGCCAGGCCGACATCATGAACCGCTGGGACGATGGAAGCATCAGGTGGACCAACATCAAGGCGGCCTTCGACTTCAAGCCAAACCAAACCAGAACCGTAACGATCAAAATCGGAGAGGACAACACGCAGCCACAAAAATCAAACCTGCTCGTCAAACAAGAAAATGGCATCATCAACATCAGCACGGGGAAACTTGATGCCACGATCAACACAAATGCATTCAGCTTCGCAACCTTGACCGCAAAAGGCAAGCAGCCGCTCGAATTGATCGCAATCCTAAAGGATGAACAAGGGAAGCAGCACTCGACACGAAACCTCAAGCCGGAATCAGTCAGAATCGAATCGACTGGTCCGCAAAAGGCAACGATCAGAATCCAAGGGAACTACGCCGATCAAGAGGGCTCGCCGCTATTCACCTACATCGCCAGATTGAGCTTCTTCGCTGATTCGCCGCTCCTCGACCTGGAATGGACGACCATCAACACTGCCCTCGCAAACGAATTCACAGATGTTACCTCGCTCGAACTCAAGCTCAACATCAAAGATGCAACCGATTTGACCGTCGCAAAAAATACAAAGGACAACGCATTCGACCTTGCCACCGCACGGCTCCAAGGGCAAACCCTACTCAAGGCTACCCAATGGGACGACCAAACTGCAGAAGTGTCAACGCAATTCTGGCCGTCCCTGCCCAAGGGCACGAGACTCGTTGGCGTTTGCCAAGTGACCGCCAAAGATTCAAAGGTCGGGATCGCAGTCCAGGATTTCTGGCAACGATGCCCCAAGGAATTCGCCTTGGACAATGATGGATTGACGATTGGAATCCTACCCACGCAACCCTCAAAGGACTTCGGGAAAACGCTCCCGTACTACCTGCTTTACCCATTTCTGGAAGGCAAGTACAGGGCCAAGTGGGGCATGGCTTTCACCGAACGAATCACCATCGACCCATCAGGCACAATCTCACTGGATCAGTTGATTGCAGACAGGGATTGCCAGATCGTACCGGTAATCCCGGCAGAATGGTACAACGAAACAAAGGTCTTCGGCCACGTCTCGGTACCCAAGGGAACCCAGTTCGCAGCCTGGGATATCTGGTTCGAAAATCAATACGACGCAGAACTCAGAAGACGGGAACAACAACGGGAATACGGATACTTCAACCTCGGCGACTCCTTCGGTGAACGAGGACGGAACTGGACGAACAACGAATACGACCCGGCACACGGACTCTTCATGCAATTCGTCAGAACGGGAGAAACGAAGTACTTCCGCCTGGCGATGCAAGTAGCCAGGCACCAGGCAGACGTCGATATCGTCAATGCATACCCCGACCCATACTATATCGGGGCAAACCACCAGCATTCGATCGGACATACGGGACAATGGTCGCAACACCATCATAGGGCTACCTGGACACATAAGTACGACTACCACACCGACGCGCAAAACGGGCATACATGGACAGAAGGAATGGCGGACGCATGGTGCCTTGCCGCAGACCCAAGGCCTTACGAGTCGTCAGTCCTGCTCGGAGAACACATCGTCTGGGGAATGTCCCACAAGATCAAGAAACTTGGAACCCACGAACGAAGCGCAGGATGGTCAGTCAAGGCGATCCTATGCCTCTACAGGTACCTGGGAGACCCGCTCTACCTCGAAGCCGGCAAGCGCATCGTCGAAATCGCCTTGCAAGAACAAAAGTTCGACCAGGGTGGCGCATGGCCGCATGTCCTTCCCGGCGACCATCAAGGGAAGCAACCAGGCGCGGTCGGAAACGCGCTCTTCCTCGTCGGAGTCGTCGTCTCCGGCATCAAGGACTACTACGAGGTGACTGGCGATCCCAGAGCCGCCAAGTCCATTGTCGCCGCCTGCGAATGGATCATGAAAAGCTACGATCCGGACCTATGCGGATGGCCCTACACAGCCCGGGTTGACGGCATGCCGCTCTGGGACATCAACCCAGGGGGAAGCTCGATGCTCCCGCAACCCGTCGCCTTCGCAGGACTGCTCACCGGCGACAAACGATTCATCGACGCCGCGCACGACACGATCGAAACAATGCTGTTCAGGGCCCGTGGCTCCTCGGGAAAGGCTTTTGGAAGCAACACCCTGATGATGCACAATGCGCTGGGCATCATCCAAGAATGGTACCAGAAGCACAAACCCGACCAAGTCGATACGCTCCTGAGCGAAAACCTCGAACGCAAAATGATCCTTAAGACAAAGCCTGCAAAATCACTCAGAAGCCGCGCCCCGAACATCAAGACGTTCCTGGTCAAGATCAACACGCAAAACCCAACGGCGTCAATCATCAGAACGCCTACGGGGGCGATGCCAAAACGAAACGAAAACTCCAGCGTGCTCGTCAAGGACAAAAACGGAAAAACTATCCAAGAGTTCACATGCTCGACAGACGTCGAAAAAACCTTCGAGGCAAAACTCCAAGGAAACACCGGAGACGTCTTCACCATCCACGTCGACGACGACCAGAGGGCACATTGGCACGTGACCGGCCCCGACATCAAGGCGATGGCGGTCCTCACGGACAAATCGACACTCGCCAGCGTCGGTTCGGCCAAGTACTTCATCGACGTCCCGGAAGGAACCCGTCAATTCAAGGTCAAGCTGACTGGCATCCATCGCGGGCATTATCAATGCATCATTCAGGACTCCAACGGAAACCTAGTCTTTGAGTTCCAAGGAGAGCACTTTGGAGATGCCCAGATCGTCACCCTCAAGGGAGTGCAGAACTCATCCTGGCACGATGTGGATTGCTCGAAGGCGGCTTTCGGCAAGCCATGGTCAATCATCCTTTCGGCGGCCCAGGACATCGGAGTGGAATTCCAGGGCATTCCGCCCAACCTCGCGATCTCACCAGATCAAATCTTCCAGCCTTAACCCTAAAAAGCAGTTGACGCCATGGCACCAGTTTGAGTACGGGCACCCCGGGTGCTCGTACTTAAACTGCAACCAGTTCATGCCGCCGAAATCCTCGCGTTTTTTCGATTCCCAGCCCGCCCCCATCAGCCCCATCAGCCCCGTCAGACCCGTCAGACCCGT
>DBPZ01000130.1 GCA_002305655.1 Lentisphaeria bacterium UBA1407
GACCTGTCCGACCTGTCCCAGTCCCAATCCCAAAACCTCCAATACCGAACTCAAGGGGCATGTCACATACATTATGAGTACGAAATCGGTGATTTTTTGTCTTGATTTTATGTGGAAAATGTGTCGTTTCTCACGACAAAAAAGATCCGCCGAGAGGCGCATTGGCATCGACGGATCTTTGTAGTTCGTGATTGAAGAAAACCCTGATTACTCTTCTTTGGGTTCTTCCTTCTTTTCCGGCTCTGGCTCTGGTTTGGGCTTGTCCTTCAGGAAATCCTCAAAGGACTTATCGACACTACTAAGGGAATAGGTTCCGACTTCATAGATCCAGGGGGCGAACTGCGTATCAAGCTCGACCGCCTTGGCCTTCTTGTCGGCAATGGATTTTGCGAATTCGTCATCGAGTTTTTTCTTGTCTTCGGGTTTTTCATCAGCACCTGGTTTCCGCGTTGCTTCCCCAATCCATTCAATATCTTTGATTTTGAGGAATCGTTTTCCGTCTTTTTCCTCACCGAAATCGATTGTGTACTTGAAGTCATCGAAATCCGTTGCGATAAAGGTCTTTGTTTTTGCGAATCCGATGTCCTCAGGCTTGGCTTCGGGATCTGCGACGTCATTGAAACGGATCCATGAGAAAGCGTTTTTGACGGAGCTGAGCTTTGTTGAATCGGTTTCCTTGTCGTCGGGGATAACGGCATCAAGTACCAGATCCGCGTTTTTGTCTCCGCGCGCGAGCTTCCAGAGGGATTTTCCATCGACGATCAACTCTGCGGTCTTGATGTCTTCGATCTTGAAGAATTCCTTATCGAGCCAATAGGCGACATCGGAATCGACTGGGGAGAACGTTTCAGAGACGAGTACGGGTTTTCCATCCTTTAGGATGAATCTTCCGTTGGGTATCGAACCACCGCCGCCGCCCATCATCATCATTCCCTGCGGCATTCCACCGCCTTCCATTTCTCGCGTATGCTGTGCGCCGAAAAGGATTGTCTTGAGGACGGTACCCGAGGCATCCTTGAGTTGGACGGTGACTGCGCCATTGTTATCCAGCTTGAGTTCTTCCTTTTGTGTTTCGGAGAGTGTCAGCTCGCGTGCGACGGTGCAATCGGTCAAGGAAACGAGGAATGACTTGAGGTTATCCATGTTGGCTGGATATCCGAATCGTTCCTTGACGATCCAGCTTCCGTCTTCCATGACCAAGTTGACGGTTTTTCCGTTTCCTGTGAACGTCATTCCCGCCACTGCGGTTGGATCCAGTTCGCTTTCGGGAATCAGCAATGCTGCTCGACCGCTCTTGGCGGCTTCACCCCAGGTCTCTTCGCCAGGACGCGTCGCAAAGTACACGATTCCCAGGACGACGGCTATGACCAGCAAAATCAGTAGTTGCTTCGATTTCATTGTTGTTGTCCTCCTGTATTATTTCGCAAAGCGTTTGACCATGGCGTAGATGATGCCGGCCAGAGCGACCAGCAAGGGCATCAAGCCAATGTTCAGCAGCATCATATTGTTCTCAAGGGCATCGATGTCCTTGCGCAATTGCTTGCGGACTTCCTGCAGTTCCTTCTTTGCCTCGACCTCCTTCTTGCGGAATTTCTTGAGCAATTCGCGCTGCTCAGCCGAGAGGAGTTCCTTGTCTCCCGGCTTGCGCTCGCGCTGGAGCTGATTGATCTCGCGCTGGATTTCCTGTACTTCACCTTCCAGCTTCTTGATTTGCTCTTCGAAGCGCTTGTTCGCCTCCAGCTCCATATCACGGACCTTCGTGAATGGGCGTTGTGTGCCGCCACGGGAACGAATCCCGAAGAGGACACTGTCGCCGCTCATGTATTCGACCAGATTCTGGGCAAACGCCAAGTTGTGGTTGATCGGCTGAACCAGGATCTGTCCCAGGAATTGCTGGCGTTCAACGCACAGGGGATCGTAAAGCATGTCAGCATCGCCAACCAGCACCACGGCTCCATCCTTGGAGGAAGCTTTCAGCCAGCCACCTTCGGGGGCGACTGGGGGTGGCGGGGGTTCCTGGCCTTCCTCGGCCCTCGGGGGAGGAGCGCCATCCGGGAACGCAGTCTTGAACTTACCCGTAATCTTGATCGCCAAATCCTTCGCCATGCCATCAGCCTTGAAACCACGGGACATATCCATCCCGCCTTGCAAAATCAGCATCTTCGGCGCCATCATCGACTCCTCCGAGCTCTTCAGCAACACAGTCTTGGTCAAGCCATCAGCCACAGTGCCCTTGAATGCGCCTGCGCAGAATGCCATCAAGGAACTCAATTGAGCGGTTGTAGGATCGTCGCCGACGATGGCTTCCTTGCCCATGTTGATGAGAACAGGATTACGTCCACCTTGTCCGCCTCCAGCGAGCAGCTTGTCAAGCACCACTTGTTCGGTATCGAATTCCAGCCCCCATGCCTTGAGCAGCGGGGCGAGAGTTGACGAGACCTGTGGTGGCGCATACTGTTGCATTTGCGGATTTTGGGATTGGATGTCCGCCACGCTCATAGGATCGAGGAAAGCGATCAGGTGACCGCCTCTGAGCACGTATTGATCGAGTGCGAACATCGCCTGTTCGGGGAGGTCTTTCGGATGGATGGCCAGTACCACATTGATATCGGAGTCAACTTCGGTCATCGCAGGCGAAAGCTCCACCACTTCGTAGGTACGCTTCAGTTCGTTGATCACGATCCATTCGGGCTTTTTCTGGCCGCCTTGCATCATCGCCATCGGATTGTCAAAACCACCCATGACCTTCAGGGAACTGAGAACACCGACTTTCGGCTTTGCGGAGGATCTCACGCCAATGATTGCACGGGTCAAATCGTACTCCAGGAGTTTTTCGCGTTCGGGACTCAAGAACGGAATAGTCTCCGTCCGATTGCCGCAGCTCACTGCAATTCCCAAGTAGATTTGGTCTTCGCCAAACATATCCAGCGACTTGCCGGAAATCCCGTCCAACTTGGCGGAGTCCTCGGCATCCGTATCCGGCTTTGGATTCAACTTCTTGACTTCCAGGAATTTCCCTGCGTACTGCTTGTATTCGCTGAGCAGGTCTTCCACCCGATTGGCGTAGTTCTTGAAGTAGACGGGCATTTTTGCCACGTCTTTCGTGTAGTAGAAGCGGATGCTGACGGGTTCGGTCAATTCCTTGAGCGTTGACTTCGTCCCATCGGACAGCGTGTATAGCTTGTCACTCGTGCAATCAATTCGCGCATTGAACGGCTTGACAATCAAATTCACAATAATCAAAATTATGGCGACGATAACGATGCCGACAACTGAACTCAAATACCGTGAAAGCTTTTTTGTTTTCATCTTCATCCCTCCTTAGCTGCGATGCTGCTTCAGCACGATATTTGTCGAAAACAGCGCAAATCCAATCAACGACACGAAATAGACCACGTCCCGTAGATCCAGGACGCCGCGCTGCATGCTCTCGAAATGGAACATCACGCTCAAGTGTGCGGCGAAATCAACTAGGTTGCTGGAAGCGCCCCACTTCAGCAACAGATTGGTCACAGGCGGGAATCCCACCAAAACCAGCAGCAGGCAGACCACGACCGAGGTGATGAAGCTGATGACCTGATTCCTCGTGCAAGCACTCGTCATCCCGCTGATTGCCAAGTAGGCGCCGGACATCAGGAAACTGCCGATGTAACCTGTCAAGATCGGCCCCATGTCAGGATCGCCAAGATAGCAAACCGTCATCGGCATCGGCAACGTCAACAACAACGCAATCCCAAGAAAAATCCAGCCGGCCAAAAACTTGCCCATAATCGCCTGGCTGGCGGACAATGGCAATGTGCACAGCAGCTCCAACGTGCCCATGCGACGCTCCTCTGCCCACAAACGCATTCCGATCGCAGGGACCAAAAGCATGTACAGCCACGGATGCCATACGAAAAACCTGATCAGCGAGGCTTCATCGGAACGGAAAAATCCACCCATCATAAAGGTAAAGAAGCCTGACAGCAACAGGAAAATGATCAAGAACACATACGCAATCGGCGAGTTGAAGTAGCTCGCCAATTCGCGTTTAACAATAAACCACGTTTTTTTCATTACACTGCTTCCTTATTAGCTTATCTGGATTTAGTTGTTTTCCTGATTGGTTGCCACATCCAGGCTGGTGATTGCCCTGAATACGTCGTCCAGACGTCCGGAGTTGGTATGCAACTCATCAAATGCCCAGGATCTTCTATCCAGTTCCGCCTTGATCTTTGCCGCGAGGCCGGATTTCCCGGATTGGTGTGGGATTGTTGCCACCAGCGCACCGTCGACTTCCTTCACCTCAATCGGTCGTCCTGCCTCTGGAATTCTTTCCAGCACATCGGTCAGATCCGGCTTTTGGACGCCCTGCACCCTGATGGTCACTCCGCCAGCCTCGGCGGATTTCGCGCGCATTTCGGCGGGGGTTCCATTGAAGACCAACTTGCCTTGGTCAATGATGATCACGCGGGTGCAGATTGCCTCGACTTCTTCCAGGATATGCGTTGACACGATGATCGCCTTGTCCTGCCCCATTCGCTTGATCAGTTCCCGCATCTCGTGCTTTTGGTTGGGATCCAGACCGTCCGTCGGCTCGTCCAAGATCAAAATCGGCGGATCATGCAGGATTGCCTGTGCGAAGCACGTACGGTGGCGATATCCCTTTGACAGGGTATCAATGCTCTGCTTGCTCACACTTCCCAAATGGCAGGTCACGATGGCTTTTTCAACGGCATCGCGCTTGGCGTCGCCGCTCAAGTCACGCATCGACGCCGTAAATTCCAGAAATCCCTCAACTGTCATGTCAGCATATGCAGGTGCATTTTCAGGCAAGTATCCGAACAATGATTTTGCCTTAAGCGGCTCGTCAACCAAAACGTGACCACCGATTTCAACGCTGCCGCTAGACATCGGCAAAAAGCCTGTCAGCATGCGCATCGTGGTTGATTTTCCTGCTCCATTGGGTCCTAGGAACCCCAGCACCTCGCCTTTGGCGACCTGGAACGAAACGTCGTCAACCACCTGTTTGCTACCATACCATTTGAATAGATTGTTCGCTTTGATCATACCTTGCTTTTGCTCCTTATTGTACTGACCAAAAGGTCCTTTCAATTCAAGCTTCAGAAAAGAAAAACAGAAATATATATTGACACCATCCGGTGAAACTTGTTCCCCAAGTTTTCGGGAAAACGCAAAAAACTCCTCTCCAGCCACGAAAGCAAGGGGAGTTGAGGAGATTTTTCGGTGGTTTACTTGAGTGTAATGACCAGGTTTTCCAATGGGGATTCATCCTGTGCGACGACTTTCGCCCCGATGACCCATTGTCCGCCGCCCTGTCCGATTTTGCAGAGGAGTTCGTTATCGCCCTGTTTCAGTTCCACCGGGAGTTTGTCATCGTATGCCTTATATGCCCTTGGCACATTGACATCCTCTAATTGAGTTCCATTCAGCCAGACCTTTACTGCGTCATCGCTTCCCACCAGGATCATCGCCTTTGTTGCCTGTGGGACCCTGAGCACGCATCGTGCGTACACGGTCACGTTGCTTCCTGCATCTGGCATCTTGTGAAGATCCAGTTTCCCGGACTTGTCACAGCCGTATTCCTTCCAGATGACCGATGCCGCTTCGGCTGGCATTTCCGGGGCGAACGGGGTATTTTGCAAGTCATGGTAACTCTTTCCTTCCTGGCGATAGATTGGCGAAACCTGCCAACGCATGATCTTGCCTGCATTGTCCGCTATCACTGCCATGGCAGCCTTGGCCCGATCCAATTGCGCACCAGACAGCAAAGGCATCGCCTTCCGCAATGCGGGAACGCATTCCAAGCTACGAAGATGCTCAGACAAAACAACAACCGCCAAAGCCGCATCTGACTTCAACCCGTCGTCGTCAAGCGCCGCGGTCAACGTCGCCAATGCCTTTCCATCCTGGCTGCTGCCCAAGGCGCCAATCACAAGGCGACGCTCTTCGACGCGCTTCGCCAAATCCATCATTCCAAGCAAATCGTCAACCTTTTCCGCTGAAGGCTTGGACTGCATCGGTATCAAGCGAATGCATCCGCGAAACGCCAAAATCTGATTGACTCCGACTGGTTCCGTTTGGGCAATCTCACGCAACTTCGGCAAGGCGCTCGAATCGCGCCAATCCGCCATCACGCGCAGCGAAGATTCCTTCACGCTGGAGGCGCCTGATCTCCATGCCTCCTCCAGCAACGCGAACGCTTCCTTGGTTCCTGCAACGCCAGCGACCTTCAACAAGCTGGACTTCACAGCATCAACGCCAGCCTCATACGAAGCCTTAACTTGAGGCCAGTACAGCTTGAAATCGCCAATTCGACGGCACAACGCCAGCAAACCCCTTTCAGCAGCTGTGCTCCAATCCTTGTCTTCGACAGACAGCTTGACCTGCTCCAGCATGAAGGGCAATGCCTCGACGTCGCCCAACGCTCCATGAAGCTTGCACAACGCCTGAAGAGTCGCGCTGTCGCCATCCTTAGCAAATGCTTGAACCGAACCCAATATCCCGGATTCAACACGACGTTCCAAAATCGACAAGAACGCGGGGCGAAGCGAAACATCCGACTTGTCTGCCAGATTGACCAACTCGGGTCCCAGGCTGCCAGGCAACGCAACTACAGCATTCGTAGCCGCATCCGATACTCCTTCGCGCTGGTCAGACAACCAACCCGCCAACCTGGACAAGCTATCCTTGCCCAAAATCCGCACCACGGAACCAATTGCCGCGCTGCGATTGGCAGCATCGTCACTGGCGATAATACGATCCAATGCAGGCACTGCCTCGGAATTTCCGCACTTTCCAAGCAACTCGATCGACTCCAACGTAATCTTTCCGCCCATCAAAGCATCGCAAACCAACTTCTGGCGAGCGGCGTTGAAATTCTTCGCCAACAGGCGTGATGCCGACAATCGTACCCGCAGCTCCTGATGGGCAAGACCGGCAACCAAAAGCTGATCGGATTCGGCATCGCCGATTCTCTCGCACATTTCCAGGAACGAGCACTGCACCGCGATGTCCTTGTCCCGCCCCTGCTTCCAGGTCCGGCCCAGCGCCATCGCGCCTTGCTTGTCTCCCCACAAAACCCAATTCTTCATTGCCTCTCCGACGACACCGTCAATCACCAATTGCTCATACTTTGACGCAATGCCACGTTTTCCCGCAAGTCCGGCCAGTGCCTTTTTTGCTGCAGGATGGTCCAAGCGTCCCAATGCCTGGATTGCCGCCCAACGGACTTTTGATTCCTTCGAATCCAAATCCCTCACGATCGCTTCGGCAGATTCCGGTATGCCAAGCTCGCCCAATGCCTGGATGATGCTCGAACGGCTCACGCCTTCCACCCTACTCAAACCAGCAACCAAGACAGGTCCCGAAACACGAGGGGCATCCGGCAAGTAAACCAAAATCCGGCATACAGCATCACAATACACAGGATCCAAAAGCAATTCCGACAATGCTGGCGCCGAAGCCGATCCAGCTGCAAAGTACAGCTGTTCAAGCAAAAATGCCTTTACTTCAGGTTCCTTGGCATTCTTCAATGCATCCAGCAAAACCTTCTCCACCATCGACTCGATCTTCCGGGTTCGTGCCTGTACGCAGATTCCGTGCAATACCATTCTGGTTTCCGTATCATCGGCATTGGCGCGGACCGAAGCGTCAACCAACTTTGCGCAACACTCACGCAACGCTGGTTCGCCGCCTTTGATCACATCATCAACCACGTCACCAAACAAAATGCATCCAGTCAATACTGCAATTGCTGCTATGGTCAGCTTTTTCATTGTTACCTCACTCAATTCTCACTTTGCTTTCGACCTGACGGCATACTCCACTTGAACTCGCTCATAGCGTCCACGGCGCACGGCGCGGCGGATTAGCCAACCTATTCGCCTCTGGGTCGTTCACAAATTCCTCCTTGACGGGATCCCAATTCAACTTTCTTCCCAATCTTACGGCAAGCGAAGCCAGGTGGAGGAGATCTGCTGATCTGGCGGCCTGCCTTGCATTTGGATGGTGTCCGTGCACGTTTTCCCGTGTTCTCACGGCATGTTCCCAGCTTTGGAGTTTGGGGGGATCCGGGTATTGCTTGAGTTTTTCCAGGAGGTTGGCGGGTTCCAATCTGGTTCCTCCCCAGTACTTGCCGTAAGGTCCTTCGAGCCACGGTTTTCCTGCGGTATGTTTTTCACCCCACTCCCAGCTTTCGATGATTATCTTCGTGCCATCGGCGTAGGTCATGTAGATTGTGCCCCAGAGTCCGCAGGCATCTGGGTGCTGCGGCCAGGGCGCGATGGCCTCGATTGTAACGGGGCCTGTGTCGTCCTTGCCCAAAGCGTACTGAATGGGATCGATATGATGCTGACCCATGTCTCCGAAACCGCCTTCATCATAGTCCCAATAGCCTCGGAAGCTGCCATGGACACGATGGGGATGGTACGGCTTGACAGGCGCAGGCCCAAGCCACATGTCATAGTCCAGCACTTCTGGCACTGGTTGCGGCACCAGATTATGCCTTCCGCTCCATTGACGAATCTTGAATCCGGTCGGGCAATAGTCGGGATTAAGTCTTACGGTCAAAGGTCCGCCCAGCAATCCGCTCATCACAATTTTGCGCATGAACCAGCCCGAACCACGCCCCCAGGTATTCGCCTGGTACACGACTCCGTGACGCTCAACTGCTTCAACCAATGCCTTGCTTTCCGCCAGGGTATGGGTGGCTGGCTTCTCGCAATAGATGTCAAATCCCGCCTTTGCCGCGGCGATGGAGATTTGCGCATGCCAATGTGGAGGCGTCGGAATGTGGATCGTATCGATTCCCGGCTGCTCCAGGACTTCGCGCCAATCTGAAAATGCCTTCACTTGCCCGCCCGCCTTCTTCACGGCACGTTCCAAATGGTTCTTGTCGACATCGCACACCGCCTGTGTCCTGGGATACGCGGTCACGTGTCCCATTCCCATGCCTCCAGTCCCGATTACTGCACGAGTAATGATATTGCTCGGTGCCTCTGGACCACCAAAAACATAGCTACTGGGGACAATCAGCAATCCAGCCCCAACAGCTCCACTGCTACGCAAAAAATCGCGCCGTGTCAATCCGTTCACGTTCTTCTTGCCCATTGTGTCACTCCGTAACTTGCCTTGGTATCAAAAGTTTATGTAAACCTAACTCAAAAAATATAGCTTCGTTTGCACATTTCTCAACTTTCAGGCAAAAAGAGGCACGAATGCTGAATGCTGAATGCTGAATGCTGAATGCTGAATGACCAGTCCGACCCTGTCAGACCAGCCCGCTCCGCCACCACCCTCAACTTCTTCAACTTCCACGCGCGCACTACACTCAGGGGCGGAGGCCCCCTTACGGTTGGGTGGGCTAAAGCCTTATTTGCGCCACTAAAAAATCGCGTTTTTTTGGAAAATTTCAAGCAAGAATCATGCACAAGCATTGACAAACATCGTCAATCTTCCGGATTCACAACCCATTAGGTAATCCGGATGATTCCTGATGACTTC
>DBPZ01000043.1:0-3818 GCA_002305655.1 Lentisphaeria bacterium UBA1407
GTGCCCTCCGACCACCCAAGGTGCACTCCAACACCACCCCGGGTGCACTCCAACACCACCCCGGGTGCACTCCAACACCACCCAGGGTGCCAATCGCATGAATTATGAATGCTGAATGTTGAATTATGAATGATTTGTCCGCCCCGTCCGACCTGTCCGAGCTGCCTGACTAGGGATGCCCCATTTTGACCCCTTGACCGGTAAAATCGCCTGAGCACGAGCACCCCGGGTACCCATACCTAAACCGTAACACCCCAAAACACCAGAAAAACAGCCTTCTCCCTCACAAACGCCATGCCAGCAATCTTCACTCGATTTCAGCGCCATTCTCAAGCACGAGCACCCCGGGTGCTTATACCCAAACTTTCGCACTTCAATGCACCAGGAAAACGCGCCTTTAGAAAAAACAAATCAGGCGGCAATCCGAAAGGGGATTGCCGCCCGATCAATGAATGTTTTGCTTAACTTGACCTTAAATCTCGTTGGTCATTTTGAACAAGGCCTGATGCCTCAATTCCGTTTGAATTCCCAGGTCCGACATGGCAATTCGAAGCGAATGCTTGAGCTTTCCAACATCAGTCTGAGGTTGCAGCTGAACCAGGAACATCATGATGTATCGCCCCTGGTTCGCCTGCGTCGTCAAGTCGATGATATTGATGCCCTTTTGCCGCAGGTATTCTGCGATGGCAGCGACGAGTCCCGGTGCGTCGGGACCCGATGCGGTCAAGACGTAGCGGTCCTCGCTGTCATCAGCCTTGACGCCATTGTTCGCATCGGGTTCGAAAGGCACGATGCCGATTTCGAAGTCGGCGAGATCCTTGACGGCACTGAGTGCGCTTCTGAGGGTCGCTTCGTCGGTTCCATCGGGGAAAGCAGCCAGAAGGAGCATGGTGAAGTATCCCCTCATCACGGTTTGGCTCATATCCTCGAGGTTCCCGCCGAGTTGCTTGATTGCAGAAGTCACGTCGGCGATGATTCCGACGCGATCCTTATGCATGACAGAGATGACGTAATTCATATTTTTCAGCGCTTTTTGATGACGTTTCTATCGTAGTCGATCAGATTATCAATCCATTCCGCTCCGCCGGGGACATTGGACTGCTTGCAGAACATATCCCAGACTGCCGAGACTGGTGCGGTCTTCAGTTCTTCGAGCAGGGCGAGTTTCATCGCTCCATCATTGGCATTTTCAAAGGTCAGGAGCATTTCGGTTGGTTCGAGCAATGCTGAGAGCAGTCCCTTTTGTGCGCAACGGGTACCGATTGTCCAGGCACCGACGCGGTTGATCGACGCATCGAAGAAGTCGAGGGCGATATTGACCTTGGACAAGGCGCCGCCTCGGACGATTTGCTGGAAGAGGCAGCGGATATCGTCGTTGAGGATCACGACGTGATCGGAATCCCAGCGTATGCCGCGCGACACATGCAGGAGCAATTCCGGCTTATAGAGGAGAACTGCGGAAATCTTGTCATAGATGTTTTCAGTTGGGTGGAAGTGCCCCATGTCAAGGCAGACCATCTGCGGCCCGGTCAAGGCATAGCCCAAGTAGAATTCGTGTGATCCGACCACATAGTCTTCAGAGCCGATACCGAAGAGCTTGCATTCCACGGCATCTTTGCAGTATGCCGGATCGATCTTTTCGGCGAAGATTTCATCCAGGGATTCCATCAACCGCTTTCTTGGAGACCAGCGATCGATCGGTTGGTCCTTGGCTCCGTCCGGCGCCCAGTGGTTGACCACGCAGGCGCAGCCCTGGTTCTTGCCCATCGCCTCGGCGATTCTGCGGCAGCGCTTGTCGTGACGAATCCAGAAGTTCCTGATTTCATCGTCAGCATGGGAGAGCGTGTAGCCGTCATTCGCCTTTGGGTGTGCGAAGAACGTGGGATTGAAATCCAGCGGGATTCCATTGGCTTTTGACCATGCCATCCAATTGGCGAAGTGCTCAGGGCCGATCTGGTCGCGATCAACAACCTTGCCATTGGTCTCGGCGTAGATGGCGTGCAAGTTGAAACGCTTCTTGCCGGGGATCAGCGAAAATGCCTTTTCGGCGTCCTTGCGAAGGGTATTGGCATCCAATGCGGGACCTGGGTAGTTGCCGGTAGCCATGATGCCACCGCCTGAAACCGACTCCTCGTGGACCTCGAACCCCTTGACGTCGTCGCCCTGCCAGCAATGCAGGGAAATCGCCGTATCAAGCATCGTCGCAATGGCGGCATCCGTATCGACGCCCAGCGCCTTGAAGTATGCTTTCGCGCAATCGTAACGTTTCTCAAGACTCTCCGTGTAAAGGTTTTGGAACATTGTGATTCTCCTGGTGGTTTGTTGTTGTGTCCGTATATGTCAACCAATTTGGTTCTTAAAATAGTCAAGGTTCGCCTTGGGACCCTGTGATGCCAGCTTGACCAAGGTGGCGCCATCAGGCGCAGGCAAAGCGCCAACCGCCGCGAAAAACGCGATTTTCTCCTTCGTACTGGCGAACATCGCATCCGCCTTGGCGTCGGTGAACGACAGGTCGGCAAACCTAAGCAACCTCGTGTGACCGACCATCACCTGCGCCCCTTCCAAAAATGCGGCATGGTGTTTCTTCAAGGCCGGTGCCTCGAAATCGTCAACTAGTCGTTGACCTGGCTTGTTGCCTTCCGTTCCAACGTTGATCGGCAGATCCAGCGCCTGTGCTGCCGCAACATACGCATCCAGGTTCGCAACCTTCTTCGCCGCCACTTCGGAATCCTTGAAATTCCAGTTTCGATCAGGAATGATATTGACTGCCGCGACCCCCTTTTTCTTGAGGAGCGCGAGTTGCTCGGCGGGATTTGCCTCTCCGGCGCTATCGCCGTCCAGCCATGCGGTCATCGGGATTGCGCGGCAGGACTTGATCATGGAAATAACGGTATCCAGCGCTGGGAACGTGGATTCGTCAGGCTGTTGGTAGCCAACGCCGCCGCGCTTAATCAACTTGGAGCGAAGCATGTCGGTAAAGGCATTGGCATTGCCGATTTTCGCTACCACATCCTCGGCTTTGCAGCCGAAAACGCCTTGCCAGAATTTCGCCGCAGCGGCTTCCGAACCGAGGGTTCGCAATGCCTTTTCATGCAGGGCGACGCAGATGTGACGCTCCGTTGCATTGCCTTTCGGAGTCAATGGAAGCACGTCTTCATCGTAGTCCAACTGGAAGGCATCGAGCTTTGCGTTGATCCTGGCAATCACGGCTCGGTTGCGGCTGTGCGAACGCTCAAGCATGTCGTCCAAAATCGCCTCCGCCTTGGAACCTGGTTCAGGTTTGCCTACAAAACCAAAGCCCATGAAATAAAATACGCCTGGCTCGCCGGGAGAGTTGATCTCGGCATCGGCATATTCCTTGAAGAATACGCGGGATTCAAAGCCGGCAGCCGAACGCAATCCCAGCAAATCAGACGCGCCAAAAAACTCGTCCACGCCTTCCAAAACGTCAAAGTCGCAGATTGCCGCCGAGTAGATCCCGAGCTTTTTCATTTCCACGGCGATCTGGGTCGGAGACCAGCCCTCCCCATTGTAGGAGAAGAACGTGTGCAAGTGCATGTTTACCTGCTTGGTCTCAGGAGGGAAATTTGCCTTTGCGGCGACTGCCGACAGCGCAGCCTGGCGTTCCTTGGCGCAAAATGAGGATAGTTTCATGGTCAATGTCCTTGCTTCGTGAAAATCTTGTTTTCTGGCAAAATAAAAAGGTAAGGTAAGTTTAGGAAAAGTCAAAGAATCGACATGCCCGCAAACACAATAAAGGCGAGTTCCCACTAGGAAAACTCGCCTTATATAATTGGAGCGGGCGAACGGACTCGAAC
>DBPZ01000043.1:3907-4398 GCA_002305655.1 Lentisphaeria bacterium UBA1407
TCTACCAACTGAGCTACGCCCGCACTTCAGAAGACCAAAAAATACTTTATATCAACTCATGAAAAATGCAAATAACATCACGAAAAAAATCTATAGCCATCCCATAGATTATTCAGATCGTCCTAAAAGGCATTTTATTTGGCAGGCGATCCTCGACTTTTTGTCAAACTGATGCATTCTGCCATATTACCGTTTAAATTATCCCTGGAAGAATTTGAAAAAGTAGTGGAAAACCACTTATTATATCATAGGATTGTTATTTAGAGCCAAGAACATAAATGCCTGCAAACAGGAGCCACATGATGCAGAAACCGATCCTTACAGTCACTCTGTTCGCCATTCTCGTGGGGTTTGCCGCAGCCGAAACGCTATTGACTCCAGGCGGAGACTTCGAACAATCCTACAAACAGTCCCTGTACATTCACCATATGCTGCACGATTCAACCAGGAAAAACATCCCTCCTCAGGAGGCCGCCCACTCCGAACGTGTC
>DBPZ01000101.1:0-63214 GCA_002305655.1 Lentisphaeria bacterium UBA1407
ACTTTGGGACGCCACTAATTTTTTTAACGGCTCCTTAATACCTGTACGCACGACCTGATTGCGAGCGGCGACGCACCGTCCTGTCCGAAAACGCGGAACGCAAATACGTGATCTCGTCCAGCCTGGAACCTTCGTAAAGGACCTCGACGATGTCAAAGCGATAGGGGACCTCGACATCCTCGCCTAATTTTCGCATGTACAGATTCGCCGCCCGTGACAAGCGAACCTGTCGCCGATGGTCAACGGCATCTGCAGGACGTCCAAAGCCACTGCCTCGACGGCGAGTCTTCACCTCGATGAAGCACAAGACACCCTTGTCGCGAGCGACAATGTCTATCTCCCCATGCCGATTGCGTACGTTGCGATCCAATATCTCCAAACCCAATTCAGACAAGGCGCGGCAACTCATCGTCTCGCCGTGCCGTCCCAAACGCAGATGCGCGGCGCGAACATGGAAAAACATCCGGAGGCGACGCAACCTTCGCCGAAGCTTTCCATAGGCACGAAGCGCCTTTTTCTTCAACCAATTCATAGACTTTTCACTCCCCCGCGCTATCTTTTCTCTTCAGGGCATCAACAATCTGCCCAATAGGCTTTAATCTAGCACAATTCCACACTTGTCAACCGACGAGCCACCACCATGCCCCCCTTGACGGACTACATCAAAAACTCATTCGCCAAGAACATCACCGCCGAGCTGGAACTGAAACCCGTCGATGGAGAATTCGAACCGCTCCCGAACCAGCTCAACACCAAGCTCCGGAACATCCTTCAGGAAAAGGGATTGACAAAACTATACAGCCATCAGGCAGAAGCCTTCGACTCCATCTCGGCAAATGCCAACACGGCAATCGTCTCAAGAACTGCTTCAGGCAAAACGCTCTCCTTCCTGCTCCCGATCCTCAACGAGTACGCAAATGCAAAAGCGCCATTTTCAACGCTCCTGCTCTACCCGACAAAGGCGCTCTCAAGAGACCAGGAGGGGACACTCGCGGCACTCCTGAACGCCGTCGAAGCGGAACGTAAAGTCGGGACATACGATGGAGACACGCCGCAGGAACAACGGAAGAACCTGCAGAAAAACGCCGATTTCGTCATCACAAACCCGGACATGCTGCACGCGGGAATCCTTCCGAACCACCAGAGACTCTGGAAATCATTCCTTTCAAGACTCAGATACATCGTCATCGACGAAGTCCACACCTACAGGGGGAGCTTCGGATCCCATGTCGCCAACGTATTCAGACGGCTGATGCGAATCTGCAAGACCTACGGCATCAAGCCGACCTTCGTCGCCTGCTCGGCGACCGTGGGAAATCCGGACCAGCACTTGCAGGCGCTCTTCGGAGAACCCTTCAAGATCGTTCTCAAGGACGGAGCGCCAAGACCAAGGCGTACGCTCTTTTGCATCAATCCCCCGATCTTTACCGCGGACGACGGCGCAACCTACAGAAAAGGACCGGCTTCCATCTCAATCCCGCTGATCAGAAAGGCAACCGAACTCAACGTCAGGACAATCTGCTTCTGCAGGGGAAGACAGGAAGTCGAAAGAGTCTACAAGGCGACCATCGACGGAAAATACGCACATTTCGCAGACAAGATCAAGCCGTACCGGGGCGGACTGCTGCCCTCGGAAAGGCGAAAACTCGAACACGACCTCTTCAATGGGATCATCAATACAATCATCACCACCAATGCACTCGAACTGGGAATCGACATCGGAAACCTGGACCTGTGCATCCTCTCAGGGCATCCTGGAACCATTGCGTCATTCTGGCAACAGGCGGGAAGAGTCGGAAGAAAGGGACACGAGGCGACCATTGTCTTCGCCGCAAAGGACGCACCGATAGACCAATACCTGGTCAACCATCCCGACTTCATCCTTGACACGCCTTCCGAGCAAGCATGGCTCTCCGCGGACAACCCGTACATCGTGCTCCAGCACATCCCCTGCGCGGCATACGAATACCCGCTTGACGAAGCGGATGCCGCCTTCACCTCAAAAGCCGCAAAGCTCGCAACCAAGCTCCTGCAGGAGCAAAATACGCTCAAGCCCTGGGGCGAATCACTCAGGTACGCGCTCCAGGACTATCCGTCTAAGGGAGTCAACCTCAGGGGAATGACGGACTACAATGTCCAAATCCTGTGCGACGGCGTCGTCATCGGGGAAATCGACCCGATCGGAGCCAGGGGGACGCTCTACAAGGACGCGATCTACCAGCACCTTGGCGAGCGATACATGTCCCTCGAACTCGACCTGGACAAGAAACTCTGCGTCGTCGAAAAGGTCAAGGCGGACTACTATACCGAGGCATCCTGGGAAAACAGGGTCGAGCTGACAAGCATCATCGAGGAAATCGACTTCCCGAACGCAGACCTGAAATTCGGCGAAATCCACGTCAACAAACAGCCCAAGCTCTACAAGAAGATCAAGGAGCGGACATACGAAAACATCGGATACGGCCCGATAACCCTCCCGCCATTTGAATACGATACGACTGGATTGACCCTAAGGCCGCCAAAGGAATGGATCCAATTGATGGACCGACATGACAAGCGCTGGCTGGGCGCAGCACTCTACGGACTCGCATACATCCTCAAGAAAACCGCGCCTTCGCTCTGCATGGCGGACGAGCAGGACATCGATACGGACATCTCATTGGCGACAGACGAACACGACAGGTGGACGTCCTCGCTCTTCCTTTTCGACACGCACGAGGGAGGCGTCGGATACGCAGAGAAAATCTGCGAACGCCTAACGGAGGCGCTCAAGCTCTGCAAGACAATCATCGACGAATGCCCATGCCCCGGTGGCTGCCCTTCATGCGTCCCCCCATTCCCGCCGGGAATCGTCAGCACCGCCGAACTCGACGAACTCCTCCTCTTCTCGGACGCGGCAGTGTCCTGCGCATCTTCATGCCTAGAGGCACTCCTTTTCGGAAACCTAGTCGTACCCATTGTCAACACCAGGAAAATCATACCCGAATCAACCGTCGAACCACCTGGCGAAGACCAGGAAACGCTCAAACTCCAGGATCGACTCAGGCGAGCTTCAAATACACTCCAACAAAAAAGAGACCGCAACCATTGACCACAAGAAGGGCTTCTGCAAAATGAAAAAACCGAACACAACTCTTCGACGCGAAACCATCACGATGCCAGGCATCCCACTCAAGCCAGACGCCGTCTTCCCGTCAATGAGAAGCGTCAAGCTTGGAACGCCACAGGCAAACAGCTTGGGCGAAGACGACGAACTCTTCATCGGGTACGGAAGGGAAGCCAATGCACTCCCGTACACAAAGCAAGATTGCTACGGTTCACAGTTCCAAACCATGCAACTCAAGGCAATCATCCTTGAAAACAAATTCCTAAAGGCGACGTTCACTCCTGAAGTCGGAGGAAAACTCTGGGCTTTGTATGACAAGCAGGCCAAACGCGAGCTTCTGACCAACAACCCTGTGTTCAAGCCGCAGAACTTCGCCATCAGAAACGCCTGGCTCGCAGGTGGCGTCGAATGGAACATCGGACGCACTGGGCACCACGACCTCACTTGCAGTCCGCTGTTCACTGCAGTCACCGAGGACGACGATGGCACCCCCGTGCTTAGAATGTATGAGTTCTGCAGAAGCAGGGCCGTATCCTACCAGATTGACGCCTTCCTCCCTGAAGATTCAAAACACCTCTTCATCAGGGTCAGGATCATGAACGACCGCCCCTACGTCACGCCGATGTACTGGTGGAGCAACATCGCCGTACCCGAACGCGAAAAGCAACGGATCATCGTCCCGGCAAAGGACTCGTATTCGCACTCCTACGCCCAAGTCGCAGCACAGGGAACCACAAAAATCAAGCTCCCGGACGGAGACGGATACGACTGCACAATCCCATTCAACTACAACCGTTCCCACGACCAATTCTTCAACATCCCCAAGAACGAACGCAAATTCGAAGCCTCAATCTATGGAGACGGATACGGAATCATCCATACTTCCACCGATAGGCTCCAGGGACGAAAGCTCTTCGTCTGGGGACAAGGCCCAGGTGGGCTACGCTGGCAACGTTGCCTGACTGACGAAACCGCCGAAGGCTATGTCGAGATCCAAGCAGGCCTCTGCAAAACGCAGTACGAATCAATGCCCATGCCTCCCAGGACAGCATGGGAATGGCTCGAAGCCTACGGACCGATCCAAACAGATCCGGACAAGGTCTTCGGCGAATGGGACGGAGCCGTCGAAGAAGTCGCAACGACACTGCAAAACGACCTCCCACGGCATCGGCTTGACGAAATCCTCCAGCGCACCAGCGAGTCCTTCGCAAAGAAGCCGACCAAGAAACTGACGGACGGATCGGGCTGGGGAGCGCTTGAAAGGCTCCGTGCAAACACCCCGTTCTCCAACCATCTGGACTTCGGTGAAATCCAGGAGCCGCAACAGGATTGGGCCAACCTCCTGGAATTCGGCTTCCTCCCGGACAGGGATCCAAGCCAACCGCCACCTTCGTACATCGTTCAAGACGAATGGTTCGAAAAGCTCAAAAACACAGTCGAACAAGCAGATCACGCAAACTGGCACGCACTACTCCAACTCGGAATCAATTACTTCTACCGATTCGACTACGAGCGCGCTGAAAGCACGATCAAGCAATCACTACAGGCAAAAGACACGCCCTGGGCGCTCTACGCACTCGCCAACGTCTACAGGATGACCAACCGGACAAAACAGGCAGCATACACGATGGCAAAGGCAGTCGCACGACAAAACAACGATGAGACCCTCGCCAAGGAAACACTCCTGACATTCTCGGAAATCGAAGACTTCCAGGGACTTGCAACAACTTATAAGCTCCTCTCCGACGAACTTCAAAAAATCCCATACTGCGTAATGCTCTATACAAGGGCACTCGTAAAGCTCGGACAGCTAGAACAAGCTGAAGACCTCCTCCTCGGAGACGGCGGACTTCATGTCCCGGATATCAGGGAAGGCGAAAACTCGATGTCCGACCTCTATATCGCGATCCAGGTCGGAAAGGCAAAGCGACATGGCATCACCCTCGACCCAAAATCCGTAAAGGTTCCTGCGATATTCGACTATCGAATGCACTAATACGAACAAACTATGATCCTCCTCTCCATTGACCTGGGACTCAAGGCGGGACTGGCTTGGTTCCAAGATGACGGGCAGCTCATCCGCTGTAGATCCGCCAACTTCCCCAACATGGGCACCTTGAAAAAGGCGATACCCGTCATACTTGACGAGATCAAGCCCTTGACTCACCTGGTCATCGAGGGAGGGGGGACCATTGCCAAACACTGGATCAACGCCGCAGAAAAACGCAGCCTGGCCATCATGCAAACCACAGCCGAAACCTGGAGGGAACAGCTCCTCTGGCAAAGGGAACGACGAACCGGACTACAGGCAAAGCAATATGCCCTCAACTTGGCCTATCGCCTTCTGAAAGCAAACAACCTTCGATCGGCAACGCCAATCTCCGACGATACCGCCGAAGCAGTCCTCTGCGGCATCTGGGCGCTTAATCAACTCAACATCATCAAACTAAATCGCGAAGAAATCGCACGACTATGATGCCATCATCGGCTCAACTTCTCAAAATCGCCTGCCACTTGACCTGCATATGCTTCGCAACGGTCCTCGTTCTCCACGCCTTGACAACAAATCAAAACCCAATAATCGTACAAGCCAAAGTTGACGGACCGACGCAACTTCACAACGGCGACAAAATCAGCATCGCTCTCAACCTGAAATCCTTCAGGACTCCAACCTTGTCAAGGCCAATCACGTCCGATCAAATCGTCATCCTGCATCAATCGTCCCCCAAAAGGCTTGCCCCGGCAAATCCCTTCAAGCCCAACTGGACGCAAACCATTGACTTTCTGCTTAAAACAACCCAAAAATCCATATCCATCGACATTGGAGACCACTCGATTACCCTCGCCACAATCCTGCCCAGCACGGACACCCACCTGAATCTTGCCTGGACTCATCCACAACCTTCGCAGCCTTCACCCCTCAACGCCTCCATTGCCCTCCTCATGGCGATCGCCACAAGCCTTGCCTTCGCCTCAATCGCCAGACTCGCGATCTTGTTCCGACAACCAAGCCCTCCTATCTCCCAACAGATCCTCGACCTCCCCAGAACTCCGCAAGCACTCGCCGAAATCACCAAGATAATCCCTTACGAATCGCTCCCAAATACATTCCAGAACGAACTCGATTCACTGAGATTTGCCCCAAACTCTCCAACCCAAGAGCAAATCGATCTCTTCCTCAATCGACTCGCGGAAAACCTCTATGAATGATGAATGACCTGTCCGACTGGGGCTTTGTCATGTTTAGCCGCTTTAGCGGCGATTCCCCTTGAGTACGAGTACTCTGGATGCCCATATCTAGTTTAGCCGATAGACTGTCTCATGCCGTCAACTGCTTTTTTAGGATTTTTCGTTTTCCTTTCCGGCGATGACTTTCAGCTTGTCCAGGACTCCATTGACGAATCGCGGTGATTCGGCTTGTCCGAAGAGCTTGGCCAATTCAACGGCTTCGTTGATGACGATTGCGGGCGTGACATTGTCGCACCGCATCATTTCGTAAGCACCGAGCCTGATGAGGCAACGATCGAGTCGTCCCATTCGTTCCAGCCTCCAGTTTGTCGCTGCCTTCACGATCCAGTCATCGATGGTATCGTGTTCGGCGCAGACTCCCTCGACCAGCTTGACCATATAGTCGAAGGAGTTTTGGAGCTTAGTTGCCAGCCATGCATTTTGGCTGTTGTCATCGAGGACGATTTCCTGGACTTCCATCGTATCTTCGTCGTCGGGCATGACCAGGATCGTATCGTCTTCTTTCAGGTCATCTTCATCATCGGTTGCGATTTCGGCGGTTGCCTTGGCAGCCTGGAATTCCGCGATGGCGCTTTCAATGTCAATTGGCGACAACGCGGGATATTCCGTTAGCAGGTCGCACAGGAGAAGTTTGAGGTTCTCCTGGAGGTCGCTTGCAAATTCCCAGGCTTGGATGCTTTCCAGCTGATAGAGCGCCTGCAACGCGCAGATCCTGGCGTAGGTACGCTCCTTGTGTGGCCCGCCTTTGCCGCGTCTTTTCTTCCTAGATTTTCTTTTTGAATCCCCGTCCATCAGGCACTGGTCTCCTTGTCACGTCGGTACACGATTGCTCTCCAGGATCTCATTGAAGCCATCAGGATCTGAGCGCTTTCATCAGGTTGGCCATTTCGATGGCCGTTTCTGCCGCGCTTGAGCCTCGGTTTCCCGCCTTGCTTCCGGAGCGTTCGATTGCCTGTTCGATGTTTTCCGTGGTCACGACCCCGTAGATCACGGGGATCTTGTATTGGAGCGACATTTGCGCCAGTCCCTTGGAGACTTCGGCGTTGACGTAGTTGGCGTGCGCCGTAGATCCTTGGATGACGACTCCCAGCGCGATGATGGCGTCATATTTTCCGATGTCTGCCATTGCCTGTACGGTCAAGGGGATTTCATAGGATCCAGGAACCCATGCGGTCTCGATGTCCTTGGCACCCGCTCCGTGTCGAAGCAGGCAATCCAAGGCTCCGCCCAGGAGCTTGGATGTGAAGAATTCGTTGAACCTTGCGCAAACGATACCAAATTTCAGACCTTTTGCGTTCAGTGTTCCTTCATAGCATTTGACTTCAGCGTTCATCGTGTCACCTCGTACTGTCGCTTGTCCTTTAGATCATATGATCCATTCTGTCCTTTTTTGTCTGGAGGTACTTTTCATTGAAAGGGGATGGCGGGATGACCAAAGGTTCCCTGCCTGTCACGCTCAATCCGTGCCCTTCCAGCCCTACCAGTTTCTTTGGATTGTTCGTCAAGATCCTGATGCTTTTCACGCCTAGATTCCGCAGGATTTGGGCGCCGATCCCATATTCCCGAAGATCGGCTGCGAAGCCAAGCCTCAGGTTGGCGTCAACCGTATCGAGTCCTTGTTCCTGCAAATGATAGGCGTGAAGCTTGTTCGCCAATCCGATCCCACGACCTTCCTGCCGCATGTAAACCAAGACGCCTGAACCATTCTCGACGATCTTTCGCATCGCCGCCTCCAATTGCTGGCCGCAATCGCAGCGCAACGAATGAAGGACGTCGCCCGTCAGGCATTCGCTATGCACGCGGGTCAAAACATCCTCGCGTCCAGACACATCTCCATACACCAGCGCCAAATGCTCGCGCCCATCGTGCTTAGCCACGAAGCAATGGAGATCGAATTCGCCGTGCGGCGTCGGCAACTTGACCGTTTCGACGCGTTCGACCAAGCTCTCCGTCCGCCTTCTGAATTCGATGACGCTGGCCACGTTCCCCAGTTTCAGGTTCCAACTGGCGCAGAATTCCTCCAATTGCGGCAAACGCGCCATCGAGCCATCTTCGTTAAGGATTTCGCAGATGACTCCGTACGGCGCCAGCCCCGCCAACCTCATCAAGTCAACGGCCGCCTCGGTATGCCCTGCTCGAACCAGCACGCCGCCATCTCGGGCGATCAATGGGAATATATGCCCTGGCGAATGGAAAGCATCCTGTAGGCACTTGGGATCTGCAAGACTGCGCAGCGTCCTGGCGCGGTCGAAGGCGGAAATACCCGTCGTCGTACCTTCGTTGGCATCGACGCTGACCGTGAAACAAGTCCCCATCGGATCGGTGTTCCGGGTCATTTCATGCAAGCCCAGTTCGACTGCCCTTGCACGTGGAAGCGGAGCGCAGACAAGTCCCCTGGCATGGGTCACCATAAAGTTCACCGCCTCGGGGGTGACCTTTTCGGCCGCCATCACCAAGTCGCCCTCGTTTTCGCGATTCTCGTCATCGGTCAGGACGATCATTTCACCTGCCGCCAATGCGGACATTAACTCTTCGACACTGTTGAACACGACTACACCTCGTTACTAGCTAATACCAGATTTTCACGCCAAATCACGATGCAAACTCAAATGTCATCTCTCCAGAAAATTGATAATATATAGTTTCTTTGGCATAACTCTAACTCACCTTTGTATTTTTCCACGAAAAAGCAAAGTAATCTTGCCTTGAAGAAATTATCAACTATATTTAAAAGATGGTTTTAGCCCTATGGCTTTGCCATCCGTCATTAGGTCGCCCGTTGCGTCCGGGAAATTGTTTTTATAGTTGTGTTCACGCCTGCCAAGCGTCAATTGGCATCCTATTTTATGAAGTTATCCCAA
This sequence comes from Lentisphaeria bacterium UBA1407, assembly GCA_002305655.1. GTDB lineage: Bacteria > Verrucomicrobiota > Lentisphaeria > Oligosphaerales > Oligosphaeraceae > UBA1407. Next base: position 9,217 of record DBPZ01000101.1, read on the forward strand.
CTTATCGGCCAGCGTCTGAAGGAAGCTCCACGCGACGCGCAAACCATCTCGCACATCTTCCTGATTCGCGGAGGCTATTGCCGCCCTGTTTCCACGGGTCTTTTCAGCCTTCTCCCCTTGGGCACACGGATCACTGCAAAGATTGCAGCGATCATCCGCGAGGAAATGGATCGGATTGGCGGGCAGGAAATCAAAATGCCAGTCGTGCTTCCGGCTGAACTTTGGCAGGAAAGCGGGCGCTACGACAAGGTCGGAGCGGAATTGCTCAGATTCAAGGATCGCAATGAGAAGCCGATGTTGCTGGGCATGACCCACGAGGAAGCCGTCGTCCAGATCGCAAGGACCGAAATCACCTCCTACAAGCAGCTCCCAGCCATGCTCTACCAGGTCCAGACCAAGTACCGGGACGAAGCCAGACCTCGGGCAGGACTGATCAGGGTTCGGGAATTCACCATGAAGGACGCCTATTCCTTCCATACCTCCCAGGAATCACTCGAGGAACACTACGAGCAAGAACACGAGGCCTATACCAGGATATTCAAGAGAATTGGACTTAAAAACTGCATCTCAATCCTCTCCGACTCAGGAATGATCGGCGGCGCGGTATCCCATGAATTCATGGCCATTGCCGATTGCGGCGAAGACACGATCTTCGTCTCGCCTGACGGCTCATACAAGGCCAACAGGGAAATCGCAACCTCAAAACTCACCTACGTCCAGGAAGAACCAAAGCAACTCCAGGAAGTCCATACCCCGAATTGCAAGACAATCGACGAACTGGCGACTTTCCTGGGCATCGACCATTCGCAAACCTGCAAGGCGGTCTTCTACAAGGGGCAAGATGGAACCCTCGTCTTCACATGCATCCGAGGCGACCTGGAAATCAACGAGGCGAAGCTCAAGAAAATCATCCAGTCTCCAGAACTGGAATTCGCAAATGACGCGATGATCGAGGACGCCGGGGCAGTCCCAGGATTCGCGTCGCTGCTCAACATCAAACCTTCGGACAAGATCAAAATCGTGATCGACCACTCCGCAGCCCAGTCCTCCAACTTGGTCGTCGGAGCAAACAAGCTGGATTACCACTGCCTCAACTTCAATTACGCCAGGGACGTTGACGACGACGCCAAGGCGAACATAGTCGTGGACGACATCGCCACCGTACGCGAAGGCGATCCCTGCCCAGTCACAGGAGAGCCGCTCCAGATGCTCAAGGGCATCGAAGTCGGAAACATCTTCCAATTGGGCACCAAATATTCCGAACCCATGGGCTGCAAGTACCTGGATGCGGATGGCAAGTCCAAGACCATGATCATGGGATGCTACGGCATCGGCGTCGCACGTTCAATGGCAGCCGTGGTTGAACAGTGCCATGACGACTACGGTCCCATCTGGCCGATAACGATTGCCCCCTACCATGTCCATATCGTCGGACTCAACCACAACCAGCCTCAAGTCCAGGAAGCTTGCCAAAAGCTCTACGACGACCTCATGGCGGATGGCGTCGAGGTCATCTATGACGACCGGGGCGAAAAGGCCGGGTTTGCGTTTGCGGATGCGGACCTGATCGGCGTTCCCTTCAGGATTACGATTTCCCCGAAGACGTTGGCGAACAACCAGGTTGAATTCAAGCGTCGCGACCAAGGCAAGGATTTCAGCCTGATTGACCTTGAAAGCATCAAGGACCACGTCAAGCAAGCGATTGCAGCAGACCTGAAGGCGCTGGACGAATGTTGACTCTACGCAGGGCTGCCGGCGTCCTTTTGCTTTGCCTGTCATTGGCAGGGATCGCAAGGGCGCAAGACAACAAGAACATGGATACGAAACCGATTACAATCCTATCCTACAACATCCGCCACGGCACCGGCATGGACGGCAAGCTGGATCTGCAAAGGACGGCGGACGCGATCAACCGCCAAGCCCCTGACTTGGTCGGCTTGCAGGAGGTGGACTTGAATGCCAAGCGTTCGGGACTCGTTGACGAAGCGACCACTCTGGGTTCACTGACGGGCATGAAGCCTTTCTTCGGCAAGGCCATTCCTTTCCAAGGAGGCGAATACGGAATAGCGATTCTGGCAAGGGATCCGGATGCCACCATGCATTCCCACATTCCGTTGCCCGGCGCCGAACCCAGGACGCTCCTAGCCATACAAACCAAGACGAAAGAAGGGAAGCCATTCGTCTTCGTCAACACGCATTTCGACCTGCAGCAGCAACATCAAATCGAATCCGCCAAAATCATCGCCGGATGGATGGAGAAGCTGGACGGCCTTCCTGCGATCCTCGTCGGCGACTTCAATTGCACGCCAAACTCCGAAACCTTCCTGGAATTGACGAAATCCTGGAAGTACGTTACCAAGGGCAAACCGCTCCCCACGTTCCCGGCTCCGAAACCAAGCCGTGAAATTGACCATGCCTTCATCGCACCAGCCCACAGCTGGGAACTGGAGGATATCCAAGTCGTACAGGAACCACTCGCCTCGGACCACAGACCATTGAAAATCGAAATCCATTTGAAATAAATCCTAACCCACGGTTCAACCGCATAACCATTAAAAATTATGCCTGAATGCCGCATCTACAACGCACAAGGTACCGAGCTTGCAGCCTTCAACACAAACGATTTTGGCGCCATCATCACCGTTGGGCGATCGTCCAAGTGCTCTGTCAGCCTCAGAACCGTTGCAGATACTTCTGTGTCAAGACATCATCTTGACATTGAAAGGCAGGCTTTCAAGTGGACTGTCACCAATAGAAGCCGTTACGGGATGTACAAGGATGGGGTGAAGATGACCACGGCGGACCTAACGGAAGGCTCGGTTTTCAGATTTACCAGGCTCTTCCTATGCGTCGGAGCAACCGCCAAACCATCCAGCTACGACCTGACCTGGGAAGCTCAAACCGAAAACGGCCAGAACAGGGCGGTGCTTTGGCCAGGACTCAATACCGTCGGTGCGTCAAATGACAACTACGTCACTGTCAGGACGCTGGACGTCTCGCGTATCCACGCCTACATCAATGTCCTGCAAAACAGAGTCACCTACCAAAACGTCAACCCGGACAATCCCTCCTACATCAACGGCGAGGAAATTGGCGAGGAGCCAGTCACCATCAAGCCTGACGATGTCATCGTGATGGCGGACACGCCCGTCAAACTTGTCCAGGGCATCCGGTTCTCATCGCATGCTTCTATCGCCTCAAGCAATGCGGCCGCCAACAGGAAAGATCCCGGCGCTTCTAAGGGGATGTACTACCTGATGCTCGGCCTGTGCGCTACATTCATCGCCATTCTTTCCGTTATGGCGTACATTCTGGCAAAAGTCATTCTATAGCTCCGCCCTTGTGGCATTACGATTTTGAATACCAACGACCCCATCAACGCCTCTTCACCAATTTCCCCCGGCAATCTACCGGTGGACGGGAAGCAACGTGCGTTGAACAGGCAAGTCGAATCTGCGTACATCCGTGAAGTGGGCGGGATTCCCAGGCTCACCCCGGACGAAGTCGTCGTCTATGCAAGGCAATTTCTGGAATGCAAGATCGAACTCAAGAAACTTGTTGACCAATACCCTGGGCTCATTCTCCATGAACTGCTGAAACTCAACGAGAAAAAATACGACCTTCGTATAAGCAACTACTTGGAACTCGCTGATACACAAGAAGATAATGACATACGAAAGGTCATGGACTCCGTTCTGGATCAAGTCAAGGACCTCGACCTGAAGAACCCCAAGGATGCCAAGGAGTTCTTCGCCATCTTCCAAATCCTCAACACAAGGGAATTATTCACCAACGAATGCCTGGAAAACCTAAAGGATGACGACGTAAGACGGCTGTTCATTTCGGACAGCGCCTGGGAAACGCTCAGCGCGAAACTGGACAACCTGCTCAAGCTCAAGCAGGAAGCGGCCAATATCCTGGTGGAACGAAACCTCAGGCTCGTCATCTCAATCGCGAAAAAATACCATCACTCCGGCCTGTCCTTCTCCGACCTGATCCAAGAAGGCAACATCGGACTGATGAAAGGAGTCGAAAACTACGACTACAGGCTGGGACACAAACTCTCCACGTATGTGACCTATTGGATCAAGCAAGCGATCACAAGGTCGATTACCAACCATAGCAGGGTCGTCAGAATCTCCGCGAATACGCTCAAGCAAATCAGAGACATCAAGGCCGCAGAGCAACGCCTCCTCCAAGAAAATGGAGAGACGCCCACCCCGGAGGAAATAGCCCAAGACCTAAAACTCCCCGAGGCAAGAGTCCGGGCGCTCATCAAAATGTCGCAACAGCCGATTTCGCTTCAGGCCGACCAGGAAGAAGACAAGCAAATCGCTGAAACCATCCCTGACGAATCTAGTCCGCAACCCCTGCAGGTCGCCGACGAAGCATCCCTGAAATCCTCGATCAACAAGGTGCTTGACGAGCTGACGCCAAGAGAACGCTACATTATCATCAAAAGATTCGGACTCGATGGCGAAGATACGGAAACACTGCAAAACATCGCGGATTCACTGGGACTCTCGCAAGAAAGAGTCAGGCAAATCGAAGCCGCAGCCATAAAAAAACTACGAAAGCCCGAAAACAAGGAAATTTTCGACGGCTACTACTAGTCCCATTCACATCACAGCAGGCACCTCATCATGGAAAACTCATTCTGGCAACCCGAAGTCGAAACCCTTCCAAGAAAGGAACTCGAAAAACTACAGGCGGAAAAAATGCGCAAGGTCCTGGCCAGGGCCCAGCAGTCGGCGTTCTATTCAAAGGTATTCGCCGACATTGGCTTCAAGCCCGAAGATTTCAAGACCGTTGACGACATCAGGCGCCTGCCCTTCACCACCAAGGACAACCTGAGAGCCAACTACCCCTTCGGCTTGCTCACTTGCTCGAAGGACGACATCGTCAGGATGCACTGCACCTCGGGAACAACGGGAAATCCCGCCGCGGTTCTCTATAATCGCCACGACCTGGATTCCTGGGCAAACCTGGTCGCGCGGTCGATGTTCGCCACAGGCACGCGCTCCAGCGACATCTTCCAAAACATGAGCGGCTACGGGCTCTTCACCGGTGGCCTAGGCTTCCAGTATGGAGCCGAAAAGCTCGGCTGCATGACCATTCCCGCCGCCGCAGGCAATTCCAAGCGCCAGATCAAGCTGATGCGCGATTTCGGCACCACTTGCGCACACTCCGTCCCGTCGTACCTTGGCAGGTTGCACGCCGTCTTCCTGGAAAACGGCTTGGATCCCAAGAAGGACACGCAGCTCAAGCGACTTTTCATCGGAGCCGAACCACATTCCGAGGAAACCAGGCAACGGATCCAGGAAATGTTCGGCTGCAAGGCATTCAACTCCTTCGGAATGACGGAAATGAACGGTCCGGGAGTCGGATTCGAATGTCAATACCAAGCCGAAATGCATATCTGGGAAGATTGCTACCTCCTTGAAATCGTCGATCCCGAGACTCTGGAACCGGTTCCCGAAGGCGAAATCGGAGAAATGGTGATCACAACCCTAGACAGGCAGGCAATGCCCGTCATCAGATACAGAACCCGAGACCTCACCAGGATCATCGCGGAACCCTGCAAATGCGGACGAACTGCGCGGCGCATCGATAGGATCAAGGGACGCTCGGACGACATGTTCATCATCAAGGGATGCAATGTGTTCCCGATTCAAATCGAACGAATCCTCATGAAAATCCCCAATGTCGCAAACGACTACCTCATTACGTTAGATGCAACCCCCGAGGGAGATACCATGCTTGTCGAAGCTGAACTCCATCCGGATTTCTTTACCGACGACTATCCCCAGCTCAAAACCCTGCAGCATAAAATCGCTCGGGAACTCAGCGACGAGATCCTGTTCACCCCACTAGTCAAGCTCGTCCCCCCGGGATCGCTCCCCAAGACCGAAGGAAAGGCCGTCCGAGTCAAGGACAACCGAAAGGGCTAATCCTACAACTAGACATCCCACTGCGACCTGGTCACTCGAACAAATCGTGAACCAGGTCGCTTGCAATTTAGACCCAAGCAAACCACCATGCCAGACGCCATCAAAATATTCGGGGCAAGACAACACAACTTGAAGGGATTCGACCTGGAAATCCCAAGGAACTCGCTGACGGTCATCACAGGACTCAGCGGATCGGGCAAATCGTCGCTTGCCTTCGACACCCTCTATGCCGAAGGACAGCGGCGATACGTCGAATCGCTATCCGCCTACGCCCGGCTCTTCCTTGACAGAATGCAAAAGCCTCAGGTTGACCACATCGAAGGCCTTTCCCCCGCCATCGCCATCGAGCAGAGAACGGCATCCAGTTCCCCCAGGTCAATCGTCGCAACCACCACTGAAATCTACGACTACCTCCGTCTTCTCTACGCCCATGTGGGAACGCCGCACTGCCCTAAATGCGGCAGGACGATCCACCCCCAGTCCGCAGACGCCATTTGCAGGCAAATCCTCGAACTCCCGGAAGGACGCAAGATGATGCTGCTCGCGCCTTATGTCAACGGACGAAAAGGAGAACACGCCGAAATCATCGACGCAATCCGAAAGGACGGTTTCGCCCGGATCAGGCTTGACGGCGAAATCCACTCTCTGGACGAAATCCCGAAAATCGCCAAGACAAAGCGCCATACGATCGAAGCAGTCGTCGATCGGCTGGTCACAGGCAAGACCAACGAAACAAGGCTGACCGATTCCGTCGAACTCGCACTTAAAAAAGGCGACGGGATCCTGAACCTGCTCGTCGAAGACCCAAACCAAAAATCCGGCTGGAGCGAAGAACAGCTCTCCGAACACCTTGCCTGCACGACTTGCAACCTCTCATTCGGGGAACTGCTCCCAAGGAACTTCTCCTTCAACAACCCATATGGGGCATGCCCCGTATGCGACGGAATCGGCGCCAAGCTGATCTTTACCCCGGAAGCAGTCATCCCAGATCCAAAGCTCTCCATCAAGAACGGAGCAATCCCACTCTGGAGACGAGGAGGACACAGGCAAATCCTCCTCTACAACCACTACCTGAGATGCCTTGCCAAACACTACGATTTCTCACTGACAACTCCATGGCAAGACCTCCCGGATAATATCCAACATATCCTGCTCAATGGATCGGGAGACGAAATCGTCGTCTTCGACTATTACATGAGAGGTAAAATGAACGAGTGGAGAAAGCCTTTCGAAGGAATCATCCCCAACTTGCTCAGAAAATTCTCCGAAACGGAATCCGACGAGATGCGCGACAGGTTGCGCGAGCAGATGACCTTCGTCACCTGCCCAGCTTGCAATGGAGCTAGACTCAAGCCGGAATACCTGGCCGTCACCATAGACGACCTGAACATCCACCAGTATTGCTCGCTGTCCATCGACAAGGCTTTCGAACAGATCAACGACCTGAAACTCGAAGGCGCAAAGCAAACGATCGCAAAAGACCTGATCAAGGAAATCTCGGCACGACTCGGCTTCCTCAGGTCCGTTGGACTCAACTACCTTACCCTGAACCGGGAATCAGGGTCGCTATCAGGCGGCGAGGCGCAGCGGATTCGACTGGCCTCGCAAATCGGCTCCGGTCTCGTGGGAGTCCTCTACATCCTTGACGAACCTTCAATCGGACTCCACCAAAGGGACAACAACAAGCTGATCGACACCCTCGCCAGGCTCAGGAACCTGGGAAACACCGTCATCGTCGTCGAACATGACATCGATACGATGAAGGCGGCTGATTTCCTAGTCGACCTTGGTCCCGCCGCGGGAATCAAGGGCGGGCATCTTGTTGTCGCAGGCACTCCCGAAGAGGTCGCCCAATGCAAGGAGTCGATCACGGGACAGTTCCTCAACGTCACGCGCCAGATTCCACTTCCTGCCAAGCGTTTGCCCGGCAACGGCAACAAGATCACGATCCAGGGCGCAAGCGAAAACAACCTGAAGAACATTGACGTCAGCATCCCGCTGGGAACCTTTACCTGCATCACAGGCGTCTCGGGGTCGGGAAAATCAACCCTCGTCAACAGGATCCTCAATCGGGCAATCTGCCAAAAACTCGGCCTCAAAACCGAACGGCCTGGGAAACACAAGGATATTGTGGGACTGGAGCACATCGACAAGATGATCGTCATCGACCAATCGCCAATCGGAAGAACACCGAGGTCGAATCCAGCAACCTATACTGGAATGTTCGATACGATCAGGCAAATCTTCGCCATGACCAACGACGCGAAAATGCGAGGATACGCACCTGGAAGATTTTCCTTTAACGTGAAAGGAGGACGATGCGAGGAATGCAAGGGAGATGGAATACAGAAAATCGAAATGCAATTCCTGCCCGATATCTACGTCCCATGCGAACAATGCCACGGGAAACGATACAACAGGGAAACGCTAAACGTCAGATTCAAAGGACAGACAATCGCAGAAGTCCTTGACATGACCGTAAACCAAGCGTCTGAAATCTTCGACAATATCCCTAAAGTCAAGTCGAAGCTCGACACACTGAAGGCCGTCGGACTCGGATACATCCGCTTGGGTCAACCCGCGACAACTCTCTCCGGCGGCGAAGCGCAACGGGTCAAGCTCGCTACGGAATTGGCGCGAAAACCAATCGGACATACACTCTATATCCTAGACGAACCAACTACAGGACTCCATCTCGCGGACATCGAACAGCTCCTCAATGTCCTCCAAGCCCTTCGTGACCATGGCAACACCATACTTGTCATCGAGCACAATCTGGACGTCATAAAGGTCGCGGACCATATCATCGACCTTGGTCCCGAAGGCGGAAACCTAGGTGGAACGATCGTCGCACAAGGAGCCCCCGAGGAAGTCGCCGCAACACCGGAATCCTACACCGGACAATACCTCAAGCCCCTGCTGAAACAAAAGTGATCTGTTGACTCGTTGCGGCGACTACTTGGCGATGACGACGACTGTTCTTCTCGGCTGGACTTCCGCGCTCCATCCTGCTTCACCATGTCGGATTGCGTCTTTTTGTCCATAGACGATTATGAGTTCTTTGAGTTGGAGCGTTTGATCGGGGACGAGTTTCGCCGTGGTGGTCTTGTCGCTTTCATTTCTGATGGTAAAGAGGATTTCCTGTCCTTGGGGATTGCCGAATCGTTCAATGAGGACGTCTTGGCTGTCGCATCTGAGGAGTGTTTCGGGTTCCCACCCTGCCTTATTGAGTCTTCTGATCAGCGGGACAGCCTGCTTGAACAGCTCCCTGTCACGATTGCATTGCCTTGTCGGCCCGAAGTATCGCTTCCATTTGGCGTAGCCTGGCGCCTCCTCTCCGCCAATCGTGCTGATCCCCGGATAGAATCCATAGAGCATCTGGTGTTCGACGTATCTGGCGACCTCTTCAGCCGTCAGCTCCGTAGCTGGCTTGGTGTAGCTGCCTTCCTGGAGGAGATTGGAAACAGGTCGCCTGTAGGCGTAAAACCTCTTTAGGCAAGATTCGGCGTCGGACTGGACGCACTTGAGAGGACGCCTGCCGCCCCAGCTTCCAACCTCGCTGCCGAAAATGTCAATGAGCGGGGCGTTGAACCGATGGGCAATTCCGAAGATATTCCCGAAGAGTTTCTGTCCATTCTTATGGAGTTTGCCTGCCAGCCATTTGACGAAAGCGACCTGGTGCTGCATTCCATCGGCGCACGGCATCCCTGAATTGGCATCGAAAGTCAGGTTTTCGTCGATCACCGCCAGATGTTCGGGTCTTATATTAAGGTACATCGACGCGAAACCGTAGCTAAGGCTATCGAGATAGACTCCATCGATGTCCTTGTCATTGAGCGCGATGGTATAGTCCCAGCAGATTGAGGCCCTGTTTGGCTGTGGAATCCTAGGATCTGGGTTTGTCCTCCACCAATGGAACCAGCTGTCGTACTGATCGACCGCATAGGGGTGTTTTCCCTCCGGGGTAACGGGAAGCGAATTGAGCGCCGCCTTGGCGGCGATATGCCTTGGGGCGTCAAACCAAATCTCTTTTGCCTGCTCATCCTCGGGCCACTTTTGGAGTTCCACCAAGCAGCCCTCTGGATCGTCTGCCGGCCTTGGACCAGGATCGGCGATCTTCTGCCTCATCCCCCACGCCTCGGTGTATGGATAGACGCCGAAGCCGATTTCATGGGCACGCGCAATTTCAGCCGGTCGCCTCCCGACAGTCGCGCTCGCCTCCCAAAAACCAAGTCCGAAATCACCGGGATTCTCAGGCAATTTCGATGGCGCGACAGGCCACAGCCAGCACCCCTCGCGCTCAACCTCGGTCCGGGAAGCAAAGCCTTCAGGAAAATGAGCATAGTACTGACGTGCCGCAGAACGGAATCCCCAAGTCCCGCCAAACGAAAAGGCTACAAGACGAATCTGCGCAGGACGTGACTTGCCTGAGATCGGAAGCATCCCAACGGCAGTCCTGCTGACAATCCCATCCTTGCTGACAACCCGATGCTCGTACCCAGGAGCGTCGAAAGGAGTCCCCAACGCAATCCCAATGCCATCCTTCGACACGGACGTAAAGGGGTATTCCGACACAGGTTGGCTTCCCACGGTCACCACCTGCGAAAACGCTGAATCCGCCTTGATCGCCTTGTCCTCGCGCCAATTGGGATGCCAGTTCCAGCCTTCGATTTGGACAGGCAACGAGAAATCGACGCCCAGCGCCCTCGGCCTTGGCGGATTGGCACAATCAAAAACCGTCGCCTCAATATCCACCCGACCATTCGTACCGCGAATCACCGCCTTGAGTTCAAGTTGGCTTTTGGAGCTGGTCATCCCCAAGGTGACGTTCTTGCTTTCCGCATCCGACTTGAGTTCGCACTTGTCGAAATCGACTTGTCGTCGCTTTATTGTTCCCTTGACCACGGTTTCAAAGGCGGTACAGTCCGCATAGTCGCCTCTCCATAGGCAAATTACTGGCAGGATGGCATGGACTCCCTCGGGAACAAGGTAGTCCAAGGGAACCTGCTCCCATTGGTTGACTGTTTTCAGGTGCCTGCTGGCGATGTAGTGGGTCTTGGTGTAGATCGAGTACCCCCATCCGGAAGGAGCGCCGACATCCGGCGTCACGTCCTTCCCTTCCTTGTCATACGCTTTGACGTAGATGATGAAGCTGCTTGTTTTGTTTGGAACCCTCCCGTGGAAGGCGATTTCCAGACGCGAGCCTGCCGTGACGGCAATCGGCATGGACGGTTGCCACCCATGGCCGTACCGCTCGCCGCTCCCGAATCTGACGAATGCCTTCCCGTCCTCGAAAAGCCGCTCGCAACCAGCCTTCTCGTCAATACGCCCCTGATTCGAAGGCTTCCAACTCTCGTCACCCGAAAAATCCTCCTTGAGAAGCGAAACCATCTTGCCTGAAGCAACCTCGTACTCCCAAACTGAGAAACCGCCAGGTCCCGACAAGCCAAGGCGGACACCAGATGATCTAATCGACGATATTCCGCCAGACTCGGTAAACCCAATCTCCATGCCAAAGACCGCCAGGCAACCCAGCATTCCTAAAAGTATCCTGCGCATCGAAAAATCTCCTTAACCTGTCCAATTTTTTGACATGCCGAACATGAAATAAGCAATTCGTAAAATCCTAAGATGACAGAACAACGGCAGAATTCAAGATGGATGCCCAACCTAATTCGCGACTTTGCAAATGCCAATCTATTCAAGCTGTGCACTTGAAACGAAGTAGCCGAAGAAAAAATATTTTTATCGGATCCGAAATCCCTCGGCAGATTTGATGACTTGAAAGAGTAAGCTCACGTGGTACATAAAAAAAGTTCTCTTGCATTGTCCAGTTACATAAAATAACATGATAAGTTTTTGCCTTTTACAATGCAAACGCCCTGCGTTATATTGTTCTATGAGTATTAAAATGATTTCTTTGCCAAGCTGCAAGTTAAACGGCAGAACAAAATCAACGGCAGTGCATACTTTTCCAAGAGTTTAATTCATCGATGCGGATACCTGCCTGGCATTACGCAATTGTGATTAAGAATGGCCAAGCGAATAACCCAACCGAGAGACGAAGAAATTGCCCGTCGGGCAATGGATCTTGCGCGTCAAATCACAGACCGTGTATTCATATCGCGCAACGGGATTTATCTGGTTTCAGGTTCTCCTGATTTCCAAAAGCTCCGCAGCTGCCTGGCCGACTTGACGGAACCACCGCAAGATTCCGCTGTTCCTACCCCCTTGGATTTGGGATTTCATCCCAGCGGGATCATCCCCATGAACAATGAAAATCTGAGTGCCTGGGGACGCGGACTTCAGAAATGGCGCAAAATCATTGATGACTATGAGAAGCCCAAGGCAAAGACGAGCGAAAGGCGTCAGAAGTTCCAGCAGTGGAAGGACGAGGTCGAGCGCATCTCGCACAACCTCGAAATGACTCTGGGATATCTACCGCAAATATGAAGCGGGAATCCCGATAGATGGTGCTCCGTACGTCCGCGTCAATATCACTGAATCCGGCAATGGTATTTCTGTTCCTTTTGTCGAGTCCCTGTGGAACTGGCTAGAGAAGCTGGTAGCCTGGATCGCTGGCGAAAAAGCTGGAATTCGGTTTCACCATTCACTGTTGCCTTTTACGGAAAGCCAAAGCCAGTACGAAAAGCGACAACATTTTGCCCGTGTGCTCCCACGCCTCAAGTCCTTGCAGAAACGAGCCGATTCCCTTTCCGCGAAAGCAATTGCGAATGCTGTCCGCAAAATCGTTAACAGCATTCCAATGGACATCCGCGTTGAATTCGATTTCAGCCTTCCTTCGCGCGCCCGTGATTTTCACATCGAGAGCATCATCGACAATTGCATCAAAGCCGCAAATAATCACTTGCTACTTCCGCCTCAGCTTGTTGTTGCAGCCGCGATACTGTGCGCAACCGACGGGGCAACTGCACCATTGCCGGAATGGTTGTTTCATTCCAATGGCGAGAGCGGGATAGGTGATATGCGGATCGACGCCATCTGGGAGCTTTATGATCAACACCTGAAGACAGGCTATGAGAAATTGCTTTCCGCATTGCAGGACATGCCTAGCATACATTATGACTTTTTCAGAATTACCCGCAAGTTTCTGGTAAACGGGGAAGATGTCAACAGTATCCTCTGGACGTTTCAGAACTTGAGGTACCACCTAGCGGACAAGATTGCCGAAGCAGGCCTGTCGCCACAGCCGTTTCGCAGTCTGATTTCTGCCTTGGGAAAAGCCGGGCTGACAATCGACAGCCTAAAGGATGGCGACAATAATCTGTACAACCTTGTCGAGTTGGTGTGCAAGAAAAAAAGCATGGACATCATCAAGACCTTTGCGATGTGGCTGCAATCGCTTGAGACGGGAACCCTGAACCTCAATCTTGCCCGATGGGCATGGAACAGCCTGTTTCACCTGCTGATCCTGGCAAACGCCAGCCCAAATTTCCGGGCGAAAGTGAAACTTTGGGCCAAGCCGCCCAAAACGGATGTTTTGAATACTCTTGTTGGCGATGCACCTCCCGAGGTTTATCCCTGGCTGTCCCAGCTGAGCTATTACCAGGAGCTGTGTGGCAAGGAACCAACTCTGCCAAAAACCGTGAGCAAAATGCTCAATCAGGCTGATCGGCAGCGGCAACAAATCGAATATCTCCGCAAGATGCGTGATGCAGGTCAACTGTTTAAACAAGCGACTGCCAAGCTGGAGTTATTTGAGACCCGTGACTGTGTGTCGCATAAACCTGCAGTGGGACGCTTGCTTAAACATCTGCGTGAGGTGTGCGCACATACTGCACTTGAGGCGGTAAGTCACCTGACTTGGCGAGAGTCACAACGTATATGGGCACGGCAATTTGGCAGCACGCCGCCAACCTTCCTTACCAAAGACGAGGTAACGGCTATCATTGTCTGGTCAAGGGGACTGGAAGAGAAGCCCCGGGGATCCTTTTATGAGCTGGTTGATGGATGGAAGCAGCACGGGGCGGACTATCGTCAGCACCTGTCCCGCAACAACGGCTGGGTAAAAGAGGCATCAGACAGGATCAATATCAAAGCCTGGTTTTGTCCTGAGACTTGTGAGGTTGACATCGATGGGTTGCCTATCAAGATTTGTGTTTCCTCCGACCCGTTCCGAATCTTTCTGATGGGAAGTTACTTTGGGACGTGCCTGAGCTTAGACAAGTTTAACTGTGACTCTGTGTTGGCCAACGCATACGATGCCAACAAAGCAGTAGTTTTCGCCGTGGATGCTAATGGTCAGGTTTTGGCACGAAAATTGGTCTGTGTCAATTCCGATTACAAGTTGATAGGCTACCGGGTGTACATTTCCGACAATACCGACATTACAAGTAGCAGACGTAAAGGAATTGCCCAGGCCATTAACGCTTTCGTCATTGATTTTGCGGAGCAGACTGGAATGCAACCGGGTGATGATGGAGTTCCAGAGGAGCTATCAGGCCTTTTCTGGTATGACGATGGCGTTCAAAAGCTGAAGCCTGGTGAGCGGATTTTACACCCGGTTCTGCAAGAAGTCATCCAAGGACGTCAGCAGCAGTGCGTCAACCTGCTCACTGAGCTTGGAATTTGGCCACCCATAGACAGTACTGGCAAGTCATCCTGCCTGGAGTCGATGCCCGAGCTCGCAGAGGAATGCCTGGCGGTGCTGGCCCGTACAGTTGAAGACCGGCAATTGGCGCACCTGGTCTTCCAAAATGCCATGACAAAGGGCGGTAAAATCGAGGCAATAACTTCCTTGGGGTTGCTGGAGAAAAGCGATGAAATGGCCGAATATGTTTACAGCTTCAGCAAAAAACAATATGACCTTGAAAATTATGAGCTTTATGATCGCGGCATGGAGGTGCTCTGCCAGATGGGCACCAGCAAGGCATGGCACTTGTTCATGGAAATGGAAGTATATCGCAACGACAACGAGTGGAAACATTCATTTTGGCTCATATTAGCTGCCGCAGATTCTCAGGAACACGCGAACGCCCTGTTTCAAATCCTGCTGTCCTCCAATAAGTTAGATATGTCAATTAAATTAGAATCCCTCTTGTTGATGGGAGAGCTACTCGCTCAGCGAGGCTGCCCTCTTCCTCAGGCAGTTTTGACCAGGGTTCTTACAACTCATCTCGATTATTCAGAAGCACGATTTGAATATGTTCAATGGTGCCCTCCCTGCCCAGACGTTATGAAACGCCAGAATATTCAGAAAATCATCGAGAAGGTAGATGGATATCCCGGTTCATATTCGAGTCTCTCCATTTTGTCTGCCGTCATACTGGCCATGAAGAACCAAGGGGCCAGGGACATGACCTTCTTGAAAGAGACAGCGTCACATAATTTATCCGCGCTGCTTGCCTTGGCCCTGCAAAGGGAAAGCAAGCATCAGGAGTTTATTCGCAAGACTGCATTGGCATTTCCGTCAGAATCGGCCGCGCTCCTTGCTTTGATTGAATCGGAGGGGATGGAAAAAGCGGAAGAGCTGCTGGCCTCAACGATCAAGGATACCCCCGGAATTGCAGAGAAATGGCAAAAAACAGTTGCTCTGCACAATGAGTTTCTGCAGCTCGACCAGGGACATCCCGTATCTTATCTCCCTGTAAAAGAACAACTTGTCGATGCTTTGCCACTGTTGCCATATATACTCCTCTGGCTCTGGAACTGGACCGATTACGAGCATCCGAACGTACCCGCCCTGGCTGCCTTAACGGCAAGTGACAACTTTGCGATTCTCCTGCATAATGCGAAGGTCAACAAATTGGGTTTGGTTGCCAGGATGGCTATCCTGCTCCGATTTGTTGATGATAAATCAGCCGCCCTTTTGCGCAATGCACTGTATGCCATTGTGAATATTCATGAGTACCTAGGATTAGGGGACGAACATGTCTTGTTCCTCGGCAAGCTCAGCGGACACAAGCTCTGGATTGAAGCACCGACGAAAGAAGATCAGAAGCTGTCGACAGGCAATGTCATAAACTGTTCCGGCGGGTGGGAACTGCTGATAGACAGCGAGGGGAATCTTCGACCGGTGGTCAAATGGATTAATCGCATATGCCCCTGGTCGGATCCTCGACTCCCTCTGGATATCCGGCTTGCCGCTCGTGTAATGAACTTGATGTGCTCTGTTGACAATGTAAGCTATGACAGTTGGCAGTTTTATCCAATTACTGAAATCCAGCGTCAGCTGCATCATGTCGCCAAAGCGCGTTCGTCAGTTTCTCTCGCAAAAGAAGATTGAAAACATATAGGATACCCTCATTTTCATTTGGAAAATTTCATGAGCTTTGAGACCGGCAATTACTCCGCTCGGTTTGCTTCTGCGTTCGACGCTGGAACAACTGGTAATTCCGCTGTTGCAGCGATTCAGGAATTGCTGCAACAGCTGTTATCATCTCTGTCGCAGTCGGACATGACTGACTTGCTTGACGGAGTATGGTTCGCGCCTGCGGACAGGCGATGCAGATCTCACCCAACTTTCCCGAGATTGGATTAGGTTTCCTGAGATCACATAGGGTTCAAATGTTCAACCCCAATTGTACACAAGGGAATTTTCCAACCAAACCAAATTGCATTATGCTGAAAATCAACCTTCATTTTCCTTGATAATTCAACTATGAAGGCTAAATTTATTTTTTTCATCAATTTTTCCCTTTTTACAAAATTCTATAATAGGACGAACATCCAAATGGAAATCTTCACTCCTGGCGGTCCGCTGCTGATTTTCCTGGCTTCTCTGTTCACCAGCAACATCCTGTTGTCCAAATTCCTGGGCATGTGTTCCTTCATTGCGCTTTCGCGCAACATGAAAACCTCCTTCGGAATGGGTATCGCGGTCACGTTCGTAACCTTCGCAACCGCACTGATCAACTACGGAATACACCACGGAATCCTCGCCAAAGGATCGGTAATCTTCCCTGACGCCGACTTGACCTACCTGGAATTCCTGATCTTCATCCTCGTCATCGCGGGTTTCGTGCAATTCGTCGAAATCATCCTGGAACGATTCATCCCATCGCTCTACTTCAGCTTTGGCATCTTCCTCCCGCTGATCACCGTCAACTGCGCCATCCTGGGCGTCAACCTCCTGATGGTCGATCCCAACCTCAACTTCGACCTGTTCAAGACAGGCGTCTATGCACTGGGTTCGGGATTGGGATACTGCCTCGCAATCTGCCTGATGGCGGGGATAAGAAACAAACTCCAGGACGCAGACATCCCTGAGCCACTACAAGGACTCGGCTCGACAGTCATCATCACGGGCATCATGGCACTTGCCTTCATGGGATTTACTGGAATGGTGGAGCTGGGATAACAACATGATCTACATACAAGCAATACTGACCCTGGCAGTCATCGGAACAGGACTCACAGTCCTCCTTCTCGTCCTCGCATATTTCTTCGCAAGATACGGTACGTGCAAGGTCAAGGTCAACGACCGGGAACCCTTCGAAGTCGAAGGCGGAGGAAAACTCCTCGACGCCTTGTACGACAACAAGATATTCATACCATCGGCATGCGGTGGACAAGGCACCTGCGGATTCTGCAAAACCAGGGTGCTCAGCGGCGGAGGCCCCCTGCTCCCAACAGAAACACCATACCTAACAGAAGAAGAACAGCAATGCGGAACAAGGTTGGCTTGCCAAGTCAAAATCCGCAATGACATCGAAATCCAGGTCAAACCAGAATTCCTCAACATCAAGCAATTCGTCGCAACAGTCGATGAAGCTACAATGAAGACTGGCGACATCCGGGAGATCCACTTCAAGCTCCAGCCTGGCGACGCCATTGAATTTCATCCCGGCCAATACGTCCAGGTCTTGGTTCCCAGCAAAAAGGAAACCATCTTCAGGGCATACTCAATCGCCTCCGTGCCTGCTGACCAAGACAGCATCGAACTGCTGGTCAGACTCATCCCAAAGGGGCTGGGTTCAACATATCTCCACGCCATCCAACCCGGCGACCAAGTCACATTCACAGGTCCATACGGGGAATTCATCCTGGACCAGGATCCCGAAGCCGAGCTGGTCTGCGTCGGAGGCGGCGTGGGCATGGCCCCCATGCGTTCCCTCCTCAGGCATATCGCGCAAGCGAATCCGCAAAAGAAAGCATGGCTCTTCTTCGGGGCGCGTACCACAGACCAACTTCTATATCTAGAAGAATTCACAAAGCTCCAGAAGGAACTGCCAAACTTCAAGATCTGCTACGCGCTCTCGGAACCGGAAAAATGCCCCGATTGGAATGGTGAAACTGGATTCATCCACCTGGCAGTCGAAAAACTCTTGGAGAAGAATGACAACCCCAAGAGACAGGCGTTCCTCTGCGGACCACCCCAAATGCTTGAAGCAGCAAGAAATACATTGACACAAAAAGGGTTCCAAGATTGCAATATTTTTGCAGACGAATTCTAAGCCGCACTAACTACCATAATACAACGGGTACATACGCATGAGTCCATATACAATCATCCTTGGCGATAGCAGATCCGACCAACAATCCGCCGAACAGGCACGCTACTTGGCCGCCCTGCTCGCCTGTTCCCTTCTCTTGACCGGCTTCAACGTCGCCGTCTTCGGATACCGCCCCTTGCTCAATGGCGCCCTCGCCGCATTGGCTAGCTTGCTCGTCGAACTCGTTTTCGCATGGGTTCGCAAGAAGCCTGTCACGGGCGGCGGTTGCGTCTATGGCCTAGTGCTTTCGCTTCTTGCGCCTCCCGACATCGCCTGGTGGATTCTCCTCCTGGGCGCGATCTTCGGCACCGTGTTTGGCAAGGAAGCCTTTGGCGGCGCCAAGAACGCCATCTTCAACCCAGCCCTGGTCGGCCTTGGCTTCATGTTCTTCAGCTATCCCGCCGACACCGTTGCGATTTCGCTGGGCAACTTAGCTACCATGGAAGGCGCGCCACAGCAATTCTCAATCATGCTCATCCTGGCCTGCCTCGCTATCATCATCATTGCCAAGCCCACATCGCTGTCCATCTACATCCCAATGGCTTTCGCTGTTTATCTCATTGCGGCATACCTCATCCCGACTGAGAAGCTCCCGATGGAAGGCAACCTCCAACAAATCTTCTCCAATGACAATTTCCTGCTAATTGCAGTCCTCCTGGCCGCCGATCCCGGCAACGCGCCGCGAAAATGGCATGGGAAAATCATCTACGGCATTGTGGTGGGAACCCTTGCCATCCTGATGAGATGCTTCTCTAAGTACCAAGAAGCCATGATGTTCGCCATCCTGTTCGGAAACACAATCGCACCCTCCCTGGATATGATTGGTT
Source organism: Lentisphaeria bacterium UBA1407 (assembly GCA_002305655.1). Taxonomy (GTDB): domain Bacteria; phylum Verrucomicrobiota; class Lentisphaeria; order Oligosphaerales; family Oligosphaeraceae; genus UBA1407. The sequence continues at coordinate 28,450 of DBPZ01000101.1, forward strand.
CCAACCGCATCCGAAAGGAGGACGCAAAATGAAAAACTCACCAATCTACACTATCATTTACGTCTTCGCGACTTGCGCCATCTCAGCCTGCCTCCTAACCTTCCCCCAGGTCATCTGGTCGGAACGAATGAAGACCAACGAGGAATTCGGACGCATCAAGGCGATGATGGACGCCACAGGACTCCTGGATCCCTCGGACAAGCAGGAAATTGTAACAGAAAAGTTCGCCAAGCTCATCCAGCCAAAGACCATGGGTGACCTTTCGCTCTTCGAGGCACGTAACGAAAAAGGCGAACTCGCTGCATTCCTCTTCGAAATCGAAGGACATGGACACGAAGGTCTTTTCAAGGGAATCCTGGCTTTCACACCTGACAGGCAACGCATCAAGGCCCTTAGAGTCTATGACCACCAGGAAACTCCTGGATTGGGCGGCATGATATCAGACAAAACCTGGGTCTCGCAATTCAACGATCTCCCCATGGTTGTCGATGGCGTCCCCGGCATCATCATCGACTCCGCAGTCAAGGCTCCCAACGCAGTCCAGGCTATCACCGGCGCGTCCTCAACCGTCAGGAGCCTCTCGCAAGCCATCAATACGCAAATCCATTCCTTCCTCGCAGGAGGAATCAAGCTGATCCCACTCGATCTTGGACTCGGACCGGACGCCGTTACAAGGGCTACACCTGGATACCCAAAAGGATTCAAACCACCGCCAAACCTAAGAACACTTGACAAGAGAGACGACTTCATGGTTCCTGAAGGACTCGTCAACTTGGCACTCAACAAGCCAGTCACTAGTTGCCTCGGTGACGAAGAACCACTCTCCGGAAAATTGAGCCAAATCACCGATGGAAACAAGAAGAGCAACGAGCAGGACTACGTCGAAATGATGCCCGAAGAACTCTCGTGGGTCCAGGTTGACCTGGGCGAAGTCAAGGAAATCTTCTGCGTCGTCATATGGCACTACTACAAGAACGCCGTCGTTTACAAGGACGTCATCGTGCAAATCGCCGACGATCCGGAAATGAAGGAAAACTGCCGTATCGTCTTCAACAACGACTACGATAACAGCGCCGGATTTGGCAAGGGGGATGACCCGACCTACTTCGCAGGATGGTGGGGTGAACTCGTCGATACACACAACCCGGAAGGCCAGCACGAAGGACAAAAAGCCCGCTACATCCGAGTCTTCACCAGCGGCGGAGAAGCCGGAGAAGACACGCGATTCGTCGAAATCGCAGCATTCGGCAAAAAATAACACAAATCCACTATTCAACACAAAGGCGTCATCCTATGAAAGTCAGGTGACGCCTTTTTTATTTTGATTTCACGGAAGCAAGGTCGTTGCAAGGCTGATACTTACCGCTGGGCTTGTGGGTCGAAGGCCGCAACGTAAGGCAATTCGCGAAATTCCTCGGCGACATCCAAGCCGTATCCGACGACCCAGGTGTCATCAACTTCAAAACCGTAATAGTCAACCTGGAAAGACGAACGCAACGCTTGAACTTCTGCAGTTGGATTCGTCAAACGCTTCTGCAAAAACGCACACGTCCGCACCTCCGAAGCACCCAACGCCTCCAGAAAATGACGCTTCAGGGCGTGCATCGTAAATCCCTGGTCAACAATATCATCAACCAACAAGACCCTCCGCCTCGACACATCGCAGGTCAACTCGCCAATCGATATCTCGCGGCTACGATCCTGACTCCCCTTGACCGCGTTGCCATATGTGCTCGCACGAATAAACTCAACACGAATCCCAGACATCCCGGCACGACTCAATCCACGTACCAGATCCGTTGTGAACATGCAGGCACCCTTCATTACCCCAACTACAATCAAGCCAGATATCCCAATATAATCACGTGCAATCGCATGGGACAATTCATCGATACGACGACCAATTGACGCCTCGTCTACCAATACACTCATCAAACGCGAATCACCCATGCGAAAACTCCCTGAAAATTTCCAATTGCCCAAGAAATAATTCTTCGCTGTTTTTTAGAATACCAAAGCCTTGTACGCTATAAGTATATGTCTTTAACCTAAAAAAAGCAGTTGACGCCTTATGATTGCAGTGCCTTTACAACGCACGGTCTTCGGGTGGGTTTCACGCCCCAGGCTAAAAGCCTGGGGCTAAGCATCGTTAAGCGCTTGCAGCGCAATGTATTATGCAAATACGGCTTGGTTCGTCCGAACCATCGTCCGTGTCTGCCATGTCCCGCCCTTGTGGATTGCGGATGGCCGGTCCGCGCCAATGACTTTGCGCCGTAGGCGCTACGGAAGACTGACTCATTTCAATTCACCTGCATGGTGAAATGAATAAACTTTCTAACTGTTTGATAATCAGTCAATTGGGAATTAAATCCAGTTTCAACTGCTTTTTTAGGTTCAAAGTATTTTTTGCCTTTTGCGATCATTTGCGAAAAACATAAAATAACACCTAAAATTATACTCGCAACATACTTGACTTCCCTAGGATTTTCATTATTGTAATTATTATTTATATTTCCCAAGTGAAATTAATACAAAACTACGGCGATGTCGAAACATATCCAGTCATTTTGCATTCGGATTGCGTCCATGCTGTCAATCCTGTTTCTGTCGGGTTGCGCCACGATGGACGATCCTGCCCAGGCACGCAACGACCACACGCGCCGCTTCTCCACGGAGCTTGACCAGCTTGCCCAGGAACAACTCAAGGAGTCTCTGTCGCTGGATCAGTGTATCGCGCTGGCAATGACGCAAAGTTACGAAGCCAGGCAAGCAGACCTGAAAGTCCAACTCGCCAAGCTTGACAAGGACATCGCCTTCGCCAATTTCCTTCCGCAAGTTACCGCGACCGCAGGACTCACCACCTGGAGCATTCCACAATCGTCAAGAGACATACAGGTCGCTGACAAGACATACTCCAGCCTGAGCACAAGAACCACACTGCCCCTGCTCGTGCCAGCGGCTTACTTCCTCTACCAAAACACCAAGCTCGCCCAGGACACTACCAAGCTCGCCGCACACCTGGTCAGGCAAACGATCCTGCTCCAAACTACCGTTTCCTTCTTCGAATGCCTCATCCTGCAAGATACGATCGCCGCAAAGACTACGCAACTCCAGGCAGCGCAGGAGCAATACAAGAGGATCAAAGGACTGGCGGACGAAGAACTGGTCGCGCAATGGGAAGCAGGACAGGCATTCTACCTCCAAGAGGCAACTCAGGCAGACCTGCAACACGCCAAAAGGGCACTTGCAGCCGCAAACGCATCATTACTTAAGACTATCGGCTTGAACCCGCTAGCAAAACTCACGCTAAAACGTGAAAACCTGCCCGACCCACAACCACCGAGAAACACACCAGCGGAAAACGTCATCGTCGCACTCGCCTCGCATCCTTCCCTGTCCATCGCCGACCATGCCATCGTCATTCACGAAAACATGGTTCGTATGGCAATCGCAAACTTCCTCCCCAATATCGGCGCCTTCGTCAATGCGTCCTGGACAACGGATTCATTCGCAAAGCACGTCCACTCCCTCTACGGTGGATTCAACGCCACAATGGACGTCTTCAAGGGATTCACGAAACTCAAAGGCTACAAGGCCGCCAAGCTTAGGAAGCAAAGCGCCGAATGGGAACGGGATTCCCTTTTCCTGTCAATCATCCTCGAAGTCGTCAAGGCGGACAATGCCGTTAGAAATGCCTTTGACGCACATGCAATCGCCAATCTGGCTGCCACGACTTCAGAGGAGAAATTCGATGACTACTACAAAAAACAACGCGAAGGACTCGTAACCGTAAACGACATGCTCGAGGCGCAAGCAGCAAGGGACAACGCTCAAACAGCACTCACAAGGGCAAACTTCGAACGGCATCTCGCGCTGACGCAACTGCAAATGGCCCTCGGCATCATCGAGCCGCCAAATATTAGCCCAAAAACAGAAAACTGAACCTCCCGCCCATCCAGAACATAATAACAACCTAGACCTCACATAAAAGCAATGAAACGTTCAAGAAAATATTTCTCAAGACTGATTCTTATCCTGGCCACGATCGCTCTGATGTCATGCAAGAAGGAAACTGCCCGGGAAATCGTTACAGAAAGACCGCCGACTCCTGTCAAGACAACACCAGCAAAAATAATAACTTTTGTCAATAAACTCACCATACAAGGTACCCTCGAAGCGGAATTCTATGCCAATGTCGCTGCCAAAATCGATGGTGTCCTCGAGGAAATCTGGGTTGACGAGGGCGATGCAGTCGAAAGCAACAAGACGAAACTCTTCATGATTGACAACCGGAAGCAAGAGCAAAACGAAATCGTCTCCAGGCAAGCGGCCCTCGTGGCTGCACAAAACCACAAGGTCGCACTCGCCAATATCGACAGGGCAAAGGCTGCCGCAAAAAAGGCGAAACTGGACATGGACAGGTTCACGCGATTGAGAGAACAAGGAGCCGCAACGGCCAACGAACTGGAACTCCACCAGACCAACTGCGAACAGGCAGAAGCAACACTCAACCTGGCAATGGCACAAGCGGAAGCAGCCAAGGAACAGGTCGCCCAGGCGGAAGCCGCCTACCAAATCGCCAAAAAAGACCTGGAAGACTGCACGATACTGGCACCCCTCACAGGCACCGTCGTCGCAAGAATGAAGGAACCAGGAGAGCAGGCATCGAAATCCGCGCCAGTCATCAAGATCAAAAACCTGGACAAGCTGGAGGCAACCGCATTCGTACCGGGAAACTACTACGACAACATCCAGGTCGGCAAAACGAAAATCGCCTTGGCCGCCAACGGAACGGACGCAGGCACCTACGTGGTAACGTACAAGGCACCGACAATCGATACCACCCTCAGAACCTTTGAAATCAAGGCGAAGCTGGACAAAGTACCGGGAAACACCACTCTGGCTCCCGGAATGTTGGTCGGCATCTCCATCGTCCTCGATACCAGGGATGGGCTGGCAGTTCCCTCACACAGCGTCATCCAACGAGCACAGGGGCACTTGATATTCATCGAAAAGGACAACATTGCTAGGCAGCTTCTGGTCAACATAGGATACGAACAGGATGGCTTCACCGAAATAACCCCGAAACCCGAACAAAACCTGCCCCTGCAACCAGGCGATCAGGTCGTCGCAGAAGGTCAATATCTGGTCAAGGACGGCGACAAGATCCAACGCTAATCAATTCTACTCACGATCAGGAGCTACAATATCATGTCGCTTTCAGGATTCTCAATCAGGCACCCAGTACCCATGGTGTGCCTGCTCATAGCTTTGACGTTCATGGGCCTAAACTCATTCAGAAAAATGCCCCTGGAGCAATTGCCCAAATTCGACATCCCCTACATTACCGTCATCACGACCTGGGTAGGGGCAACACCACAAGACCTGGAAGTTGACGTGGCGAAGAAAATCGAAGACGCCGTCTCATCGCTGGACGGACTCAAGCACGTTACCTCGACATGCATGGAAAACGTCTGCCTAACTCAACTTGAATTCGAACTTGATCAAGATGTCGATACATGTGCAGTTGAACTCAGAGAGAAGATTGACGCCATTCTCGACGACCTACCCTCAGGCTGCGAAAGGCCAGTCATCGAAAAAATCAACGTCAACTCTACTAGTGCCGTAACGCTTTGCCTCACTGGAGACGCAACCATCGACGAACTCTACGACTACGCGGACAACACTCTTGCGGATCGGTTCTCCACAGTCCCCGGAACTGCCAAGGTAGAGCTGATCGGAGGCAACAAGCGGGAGGTACACGTCGAACTCAACCGTGAGCAACTGGCAGCCGCAGGCCTCACGTCCGCACACGTCATCCAGGCACTCAAGGCAAACGTCCTCTCGCTACCTGCAGGACGAGTCAAGGAACACGGACAGGAAGTCTCGGTCAAGTTTGACGCCGAATACGCAACCGTCAACGAAATTGCCAACCTAGAAGTCGCCAACATCAAAGGCAATAGACGATATATCAAGGACTTGGGAACCGTCACCCTGGGTTCCGAGGAAAAGCGCGATCTGGCATTTATTGATAGCCGTCCATGCATCATCCTGAAAATCATCAAGAAGGGTGAAACCAATGCCGTCAAGCTCGTGAACACAATCCGCCAAAGAGTCGAAGACATCAGGCCCAATCTTCCCGGCGGAATGGAATTGGTTTGGTTTAGCGACAACGGGGAATTCGTTGAATCCACGGTCAAATCGACCTTGGATGACATCATCACGGGCATTATCATCTGCGGTGCGCTCCTGTTCATCTTCCTAGGCAACATTCGCGCCACGTTCATCGCTGTCATCACCATGCCGCTCACCATCATCATCTCCATGTTCTTCATAGAGCAAATATTCGACTATTCGCTGAACCTGTCCACATTGTTGGCTACAGGGCTTTCCGTGGGCATCTTGGTATCGAACTCGATTGTCGTACTGGAAAATATCGTCAAACGCCTCCAAGACTACGAGGATCCCTGGGAAGCCGCCCGGGTCGGAACCGAGGAAGTCGCTTTGGCAGTTGCCGCTTCCGCAGGCACCAACGTCGTCGTGATGCTCCCAATCGGCATGATGTCATCGGTGATCGGCTTGTTTTTCGCACCTTTTGCGGTCACGACGCTGATCCTGAACATCGCCTCAATCTTCATCTCGCTCACACTCACCCCAATCCTTTGCGCCGTCATCCTCAAACCAGAAAAGCAAAACGGCAAACAAAAGGAATCAGCCTCGACAAAATGGATGAAAATGCAACAAAACCTGGCTGATGCCTACGCGAACATCATCAGGAAAATCGCCAACTCAAGAATGATCATAGCAATCATCACTATTGCAACGATCATTCTATTCATCCATTCCTTGACTTTAGTTCCTGAACTTGGATTCAACTTCACGGAAGATTCTGACCGAGGACGCATCTTCATCAAAGCCGAATTTCCAACAGACTATACGCTCGAAAAATCAAATGAGAGAATCCTGGACATCCAAAAGAAAATCCTGGACAAATTCGGGGATGAGACGCTCCAACACTCACTAGCCTCAACAGGAAAGGTCGATGCGGTCGCAGGCGCCGGTTCACAGGCGGTCTACCTCTCGCAAATCCAACTCCAATTCGTTGACAAGACAAAACGCGATTGGAGCATCTTCGACCGTATCAAACAGATCGATGAACTGCTTTCCGACGAGACGGATTGCATCTTCACAATTGCTATTGAATCAGTCATGGGGGGACTTGCATTCCCAATCGAAATCCAAATCGCAGGCGATGACCTAGAGCAGCTGGAGCAGCTCGGAGCTAAAGTCCGCGGCATTACTATGAAACAACCTGGAGCCGCAAATATCGACACAACGATCCGAGACGGAAAACAACAGCTCAAAATAACACCCAAAAGAGCGACAATCTCAGACCTGGGAATGACAGCCGCCCAACTCGCAACCATCATGAGGGGCAACCTGGAAGGTATCGAAGCCGCCACCTTCAAACGTGGTGACAGATCATTCGACATCAGAGTGAAATTCAAGGAACAACCAGGAAAAGACCAAGTCAAGGGATTCATGCTGCCAGGAAGCGATGGAAAGCCGGTCGCACTCGAAGCCGTCGCCAACGTGGAACCTACGCTGATTCCAATTCAAATCGAACGCATTGACAAGATCCGAATGGTTAGGATCATGGGAACAATGCAGGAAGGCGGAAAACTCGGAAATATCCTCTCTCAAGTCCAAAAGGAAGTCGAGGAAAGCAACCTCCTACCCCCGGGATATGAATTCAAAGTCGCTGGCATGGGTGAAATGATGAGCGAGTCCGTCCTTGACTTCCTGGAGGCGCTGATCCTGGCCACCTTCCTGACCTACTTGACTCTCGCCGCCATCCTGGAATCCTTCACCAGGCCAATCATCATCATGTTGACCATCCCGCTTGGCGCAATCGGCATCTTTTGGAGCCTAAAACTGGCCGATACGGCCATTTCCATCTTCGTCATGCTGGGTATCGTCATGCTCATCGGCGTCGTCGTCAATGCAGCCGTACTGATCATCGACAGAATGAACCAACTGGTCGAAGCCGCCCATTCCAAGCGAAATGCGATGATCCAGGCATTGTCAGACACCTTCCGAGCCGTCCTGATGCTCGTCCTTGCCTCAGGACTTGGAATGCTTCCGATGGCTTTGGCATCGGGAATCGGTTCTGAATTGCGTGCGGGCATCGGCATCGCCTCAACTGGCGGCGTCGTCGTCGCAGGCATCCTGACCATGACCGTGCTCCCCCTGACGTTCCTTTTCTTTACCGCCAAATCACCAGAAGACCGAAGAAAATAAACTGTCATTCTATTGGCTTTGCCGGTAAAATGCAAGGCGCAATTGTTCAGAATCTCCAAAGCACTTCGTAGCCATCGTGGCTGGGTTCCGGCCAGGGATTGTTCCAAAGGTAAATCAAGGCGCCTGCCACAATGTCGGGCGCCAAATTTCCAGGCACCCTGAATCCACCGATGTTTCCGAAGAATCCCCAACCGCCCAACCGATTCGGCGCCACGAAATCGCTGGCGCCGGCATCGCATTGAATCAATACCACGGAATTCGGATCGGATTCAAAGGAACGTGACATATTGGAGTAGCTCGCCCTGAATCGGCGTGTCCTCTCGGGACCGAACCATTGTTCGCCGATTTCTGTCACGTTGAGGTGTTCGGCAGGATTGTCGTGCCCCACACCTTGCGTCATCAGCCCAAATCGTGCCAAGCCACTGAATCCCAGAGCGGTCTGGGTATGGGTCCCATCCTCCTTGAGTTTTCTGTAGTAGAAGAATGGGGCACCTCCGGTTTCCCACCAAATGCCGCCATTGACCACATAGTCGTGAACAGCCTTGGCGATTTCATCGAACTCGACCCCTTCGACGCCCGGCATGATTTCGGTCAGGGGATTGATCACGGCAAAGGGACGTCCAGAAGCACCATATGGCAACCTGAGCATACTCAGCATCTTGTGAACATCTGTCACTTCGATAGTTTTCAGATCGGTTCTGGCAAAATGCCGAGCGAACTCGGACTTGAAGTCGGACGCGCGTCCATTTTGATACCCATCCTTGCAAGGTTGCGGATTGTAGATCACGACTTCAGGCTTCAGGATTCCCAAGGCTGCCGGGGATTTCACCTTCAATTCAGCCGGTAACTTCTTGATGTCACGATCCTTGACCGGAATTGCCACAGTCATCCAGCCCGACTCGATCCGGCATTGAGTCTCCTGATTCTGGAATCCGAGGGCTTGGAGCCGAAGTGCTTGCGATGTCCAATCATTTGGCACTGGAATACGCAGGACCGTACCCGATTCGCCACGCAGGCCGCCAAGCAACCTACCTTCCTTTTTCCTAAAGGCAAAACATGTTGCCTTTCCATCCGAGGCATACAGGTGTCCCGTCCTGACGCGAGGACTGCAAACGTAGTACCCGAACCCGGGCATGACCTGCCCCTCAAGCCACGACTTGTCACCATCAGGCAATTTAGTCCGTTCAAGCAATCCATTCAACGTGATTGGGGCTTTGCCGGTATTGGTGAGCACGGAAATATCCCCATCGAAGCGAGTATAGATCAACATGTGCGGAGCAGGAGCTGCGGTATGTTCTTGCAGATAGATGAAATCAAGCATTTTACGTCCTGCATAGTCCGCACATGCGGTTTTCTGTACGGCATCGACCCAGAAGACCCAATCGCGTTTCTTGGGTGTGTTCTGCAATCCAGCCTGCCAAGTCTCGCTGGTTGCGTAGCCGAAAGCGAGGATTGCCGCCATTCGCTCGTGGTCGATGATGTACAGATCAAGGTCATGGTTGGTAAAGAGGCACTTGTCGTGTCCCAAGAATCCAAGAATTGGGAAGAACTGCCATTCGCCTTTTGGAAAATGGTGTTTGTTGTGTCTTGTTCGATTGACTCCGTCTCCTGGCACCTGCCCCCAACTTGACCCGCAGATGATGGTTTCGATATTGAGTACCCTATCGTAACCGTCTTCGCAAGCCAGCATCACCTCTTCCATGTCTTCCATCGACAAGGAAACAAGCCCGTCCATCGCATTGGGTCCCTTGATGGGCTCAACGGGATTGAAGTCGACGCGCCAGCCACGCGATCCGACCTGGTCCTGGAGCAGGATATCGTGCTGCATGGTCTGCGCCATTTGCCTTCTGACCTTGCGGTGCGCCTGTTGGACGGCGGGATGATGGAACGAGAGCGAGTACCCTTGGTTGTTGCCGTAAGTTTCCGTCAATGCCTTCCCGTCCTTCGCCTTCGCCAGCGGGGCTTCGCCAGCGGCGATGAACGTTGGTCCCTTGGGAGTCGAACCCCACCAGGACGTATTGGTGTACGGCATTGAAAGATGCCCCCTTTCATGGGCGATGCGTACGAATTCCTTCATGTCGTCTTCAGTTCCCCAATTCTTGTTTGGCGGCAAATGATCTGGGTATTGCTTGTCAAAACCGCCTTTCAAGTATTCCGTAAAATGAAGGTTGGAACTTGGGGGAATGTGATCCAATTCCGATATCTGACGCTTCGCGTTTCCGACACGGTACCTCAGAAGCATCGCTTCCTTCAATCTTGAAAGCGTGCCTTGCTTAACCTCCTTCGCCGACAACGGAACGTTGATCTCGTTGATCATTCCATACTCGTCCAAGGCTGCCTGGGCGCTGGAATGATTGAATTGCCAGCGGAACTTCGGAGAACGCCAAGTGCCGCCTTGGTCAATGTAGAAATGCCATGAATGTACATAATCCGCCGATGTTCCCGTCCCTGTGATCGACAGCGTAACCGGGGTGCAGTAACGCTCCCTGTCCCAAGGTCGGCGAAGCATAGGCTGGATCCCGAAAATGGATACGTTGCCGCTGGCAAACTGAAATTGCGCAAAGTCCGCCACAGCCGCAGGATACAAGGTGTGGTACGAGCAGTACTCCTGGTAGGCGGCCGAAAAATAGAATGGAACTCCGCCTGTTTCCCACCAAACACCACCCCTGATCACAAAATCTTTGATTGCAGCGACATATGATTGATGCTGCTCGATGGTTCCCGTAGCAAGCCATTCGTTGTACGGATTCAAGATCAACCCAAACTTGTTGTCCTGCAACGCCGACTTCAACTCCTCCGGCGTCCTGATCATCACAACCTGGCCACGCATCTGAGAAACCAGCTTCGACGTGTTCAGCAAAGCGGACCATTCGCCCACGCGCAAAGCCGCCCAAGACATGTTTTCCTTGAACAGAGGCAGGCTTATCACGGCGAAGCGCTTGTCCTTCAAAAGTTCCGGGTTTTGCCTTGCCAGACCCGCCAGGGTTTCCAGCATAAGCGTGCCGGCGATGGGATTTCGCCCGAAGCCACCAGTCGAATTCCTGAAGAACCAGCCTTTTCCGCCATATTGATTTCCATGGATCAGGTCACCCGATGCATTTCTCACCAGGACCAGATCCTTATGCCCTTCCTTCGGTGGCCTGCAAACGCGCATGCTGGCGCCTTCAATCGCCTTGACTGCCTCATCTGAAAACCATTGTTTGCCTTCGGCAGTCACTTCCAATGGCTTCTCAGGCTCCTTGAAGGGAAGATAATTGAGTTCAAGCCCACTGAATGTGGCATATGGCTCGGGACCAACACGTTGGGAAACCAACTTCGTATTCCCAGTATGTCTCCTGAAATAATCCGGAAGAAATGCAATCCCGTTCGTCTCGGAACCATATTGCGGAAAGATCACCTTGCCCATCCCTTCCAGCGGGAAATGACTCTTCGCAGGCAATACAACACGATTGATCTCGCGGTCAGTCGACGTGACATTGAACGTAAAATCAATCTCCTGAGGTTTGCAATCGGCGACGAATTCCAGGACGCATGCCTTTGCAATATAGGTTGCAATCAGCGCATTCCCTTCGCGTTTGACCTCGACTTGCGCATTCCACGGTTCTTTCACGAATGCACTGGCGCTCACAGACGGCTGATCGCCGATGGCAATTGCCCACAATTCAGGCAACTCAATCTTGGTCGTTCCCTGAACAATCCGACCTGCTCCAAAACCATCGAACCAAAACTCATACCCAGGTTGCCGAATGGTCTCGGCACTGAACGATACCAACGTTGGAAGCAAGATCAGCCAAAGCAAGCGCATCATCGTCAATTCCTAATTATTCGCGAAAATTGAATTCAAGTTTTGTACCATATTGTTATTTCGCCTGCTTGACGCAGATTCCCAAGTTGGCTCCAACAGTCCGTTCAACATTGCCTTTGTGGTGGTTGAACTTGCGGATAGCCTTGGCTTTCTCGTCCCATGAAACCAACGTAGTCGACCCGCCGCCATCCATGTTCAAGGCATTCCATGCGCCGAATTCGCTCAGATACTCGGCGAGTTCAATCGTCGTTGCACCTTCACTATATCCTGGTTGACGGCCATCTATAGCCATGATGTACATATATTTGCAGTCCTTCGACAAGCCATAGCCCATCCTGGGATGCTTTGACTTGTCTCCTGCGACGTTGTTGCCATCTTCAAGGATTTTGGCAAACCCGGTGACCGCCAGATGAATCTGATCTATCGCCTCTTGCTTGACCACCTCCATCGTGATTCTGCCGTCCTTGTAGACCACGAACGAAGGGCATCTGTTCAGTTCGCTGACCAGCACCCCATCCGAAACAATCAACCCCAAATTACAGCCATGCTTTTGGTTCCAGGGTGGACACCAGGGTTCCCAACCGTTGCAGTTTGCCGCCACCAGCATATTGTGTCCTTCCGACCTGGCATCTGTCAAAAAGTCACGGGTCTTTCGTCGCACTGTCCTGATGATCATCTCTCGTTGTCCTTCAACAGGTTCCATTTTCGTTCCCCATTCGGGGGCTCTCGGCGTAGCCTCGAAGTACAAGCCAGGCGTGGTCAAGTCAATCCGAATCACATTGATTTTCATGATTCGCGGTTCCTTTCGTTCCTGGAAGATATGCTTGAAGCCTGGATACAACTCTTCAGCATTATCCCACGCTTCTTGCCCGTGCAGGAACAGTCCCAGCACAACCAACCACGCAACAAACATCCATTTCATCCGCCTTTTCATAGTCGAAACCTCCTTTTGTTAATGGCACGATGCAGTAATCCAGTTCAAATGTAAGCTCTCCAGCGACTTTATCAAATCCACTCGTTTTTTCGTTGGTTTTGCGGTGTTTTTTCAGGGAAGAATATGCCATTTCCGCTTGAAGAATAGTAGCAAAACCACAGTGATTTTTTCACCATTTCGTACTCAAAAACCATGTGACATGCATTTTACTGGCGGGATTGGAGGTTTTGGGACAGGTCATTCAGCATTCAGCATTCAGCATTCAGCATTCAGCATTCAGCATTCAGCACGTCAGATTTTTATCTTTCTTATAATATTGATGTCAAGGGATTTTGGCATATAGTAGATTAATTTTTTCATCTTTTTTCGTAATCACAATCCACCTTGAGGATTCTGCCATGCCATTGATGTTTGACATGCCCCTCGAGCGCCTTCTGACCTATGAAGGGCGCAATCCACGTCCACAGGACTTTGACGATTTTTGGACAAAATCCGTAGCCGAGATGGAAACATTAGGCACGGATTGCCAACTGTACCCTGCTGAATTCACCCATCCTGCGGCAGATTGCTACGAGCTTTGGTTCAAGGGCGTCAAGGGTGCCTCCGTGCACGCCAAGCTTGCCGTGCCAAAGAATGCAGGAACGAACAAGTCGAATCCAGCCATCGTCAAGTTGCACGGATACTCGGGCGACGCGGGTGATTGGATGAGCAAGATCGCCTGGGCAGCAGCGGGATTTACCATCGCCGCAATCGACTGCCGAGGCCAAGGCGGAAAATCCGAAGACGTGGGCGGCGTGATCGGAAACACCTTGCACGGACACATCATCAGAGGCCTTGAAAGCCAATTCCCCAAGGATCTCCTCTTCAGGGACATCTACCTGGATTGCGCACAACTTACGCGAATTGTCATGGCCAGACCCGAAGTCGATCCCGAGAGGGTTGGTTGCTATGGCGGCAGCCAAGGCGGCGGATTGACTATCGCAACTGCAGCGCTCGTCCCGCAAATCAAACGTGCCGCTCCAGTATTCCCGTTCCTCTCGGACTACAAGAGAGTCTGGGAAATGGATCTCGCACAACATGCATACGCAGAACTAAAGGAATTCTTCAGGCATACCGACCCGCTCCATCAGCGCGAAGACGAAACATTCACAAAGCTCGGATATATCGACGTGCAGTTCCTCGCGCCGAAAATCAAGGCCGAGGTAATGATGACCCTGGGATTGATGGATACAATCTGCCCGCCTTCGACGCAATTCGCGGCCTACAACAAGATCACGTCCAAGAAATCGTACGTGGCATATCCGGACTTCGGACACGAAGACCTGCCCGGAAAAGAAGACCGTATCTTTCAGTTCATGCTCGGACTCTAACTAAAACCTGAATGCCGGATACCATAAGCCATGCTGCTCGGACTAGACATCGGAACATCATCATGCAAGACAACTATTCTGGACGAACAAACTGGAATGGTCGTCGCAACAGCTAGATACCCGCTAAACTACCTCTACCCAGATGATGTCAGGGCGGAAATCGATGCCGAGGGACTCTGGAATTCAGTCACCAACGTCCTCAAGGCATTGGCGCAAAACAACCCACACCCTTGCCAAGCCCTAAAGGGAATGGCGGTCAGCATCGTCTTCCCAACCTTCGTCCCCTTGGACAAAGACAACAAGCCATTGCACAATGCAATTCTCTACAACGATCGCCGAAGCCAACCACAGGTACAAAGACTGAAAAGGGAACTGGGAGAGAAATTCCTTGTCGAACATTTGGGCAACGAACTCGTACCGGGAACAAGCATCCTGCCAGGAATATGCTGGTACAAGGAACATTGCCCGGAACTCGACAAGAAAACAACGACTTACGCAACACTTGGTTCTTTCATAATTCAAAGGCTCACAGGCAGCCGGGGAATGGATCCCGCGCACGCTTCACTGTCGGCACTATGCCCAAAAGGACAGGAACATGCCTGGTCAAATACCATCCTGGAGGCGGCGAATATCTGCCAGGATCAATTGCCGCCTGTCCATGAAGGGCTGGAAATCGCGGGACTCTTGCGCGAAGAGGTCGCCTCGGAAACAGGCTTGCCCCGCAACCTCCCTGTTACCTGGTCCAACGGAGACGCCCCATTGGCAGCCTTCGGGGCTGGAATCGACTTGCCCGGGCAGGTCTTCGCCGCCTGCGGAAGCACAGATTGCATTATGGTCTGCGCGAACAAGCCATCGGGCAATCCGCTGTTCTGCAACATCAGGCACGTGGTTCCAAACACCTGGTTCGCCAATGGAACCATGAGTTCAGCAGGAGCCTCGGTCAAGTGGCTTTGCGAAGATTTCCTGAAATGCTCCTTCGAGGAGTTCCTGAACGAGGCATCAGCAGCCACGCCGGGATCAGGCGGCCTTTTGTTCTTGCCCTACTTGCTCGGAGAGCGGACACCCGTCTGGGACGCCAATGCCAGAGGCGTCTTCCTGGGATTGTCATTGACCACATCGCGTGGTGACGCCGCACGAGCCGTGCTGGAAGGCGTTGCATACGCATGGAAGCAAATCCTGGACTTGTTGGAACGCGACTTGGCCATCAAGCTTGACGAAGTCGTCGCCGCAGGCGGAGGCGCAACCAACCACCTTTGGAACCAAATCAAGGCAACCCTGCTCGGTCGTCCCGTAGTCACCTTGGAATTCAACGACGTCGGCGCCTTGGGAGCCTGCCTGGCGGCGGGCATTTCCACTGGCGTATGGCGTTCAACGGCGGATGCCTTTGACGCCACAACGAAACTCAGAAAACCAAAGCGAGTCGATCCAGTCCCGCAATGGACCGAGCCGCTTCTGGAAAACTACCAACGATACTTGCGACTATACCCGACGGTAAAGCCGCTTTTCCGTACCGAAATCCAACCTTAACACTCGACTCAAGCTATGAGATTCAGAAATATTTTACGATTCGAAGCCCTGGTTGCAGCGACCGCCCTTGCCTTCGCCGCAATCCAAGCCCAGGATGCAGTCCTGCCAAACGAGCCACACGGAAACGCAACTACATTCGTCTTCCAAGAAGGACCTTCCCAAAAAGAACAGGCGAGAAAATACCTCGACCACGGGTTGAAGGCGATGGGAGACAAAATCTACAATATCGCCGAGGATTTCTTCAAGGAATACCGGAAATCCGTCGAACCCCACGAACCTGACTTTGCCGTTGCCTCCACGAATCTTGCTCAAGCCCTGATCGGCCAGGACAAGTTGAAGGAGGCGGAGGAAGCCCTACTCTACCACCAGGCGAACTCTGCCGGACTCAAATCCTCCCAGGACCAGGCGAAACTCAACTACGTCTGGGCACAAATCTGCTTCAAGCAAGGACGCTATGACGATTGCCTTAAGTTCGCCATCCCGCTCACGCTAAAAGACTCGGACCAGGCCTTCATCGAAAAGGCTACCATCATCGTCGCGGACGCATACGCCCAAAAGAAGGACTGGAACGGCGTCAAGGAAACATTGGTCAACTTCATCCTCATACCAGAAATCGGCCCCAACAACTTTGAAATACAAAAGAGGTTGGTCAATGTCCACCTATGCACGGGAAACCCGCAAGCGGCGGAAGCAGTCCTCGCGAAAATCACTTCCATCGCCAAGCCAGAAGACCAACTGGCTATCAATCTGCTTAAAATCCATTGCTTCGCAAAGCTCAAGCGAGACGAAGACGCACTCACAGTCTATCAGAACATAGCAGCGCAATGCCCGGAAAAGCCAGACATGGAATGGTGGAACCCACTCTGGGAACTCTCTCAGATACTCTTTGAAAAACAACGATTCCCGGAACTCGAACCAATACTCACGCAAACAGCCAAAACAGCTTGCAACCAACAAGACGAAGTCGCGGCAACAATCCTGCTTGCAAAAACACAAATCGAACTCAAGAAAAACAACCTCGCGCAAAACAACCTCGACATCGTCAGAAAGAAATTCCCGGATTATCCACAGCTTGACGACGTCACGTTCAGGCTGGCGCAACTGCACCAGCATACACATTCCCACAGAACAGCGGCAGAACTGTTCTCAACCCTGGTCGAAAACCAAAAGATCGACCCGCTGATGCGCACGGAAGCCGCGTTCTCAAAGGCGACAAGCCTCTTCGCGGACGGCCAGTGGAACAAGGCGATCGAAACATACATCGCCATCGAACCAATCGCACCGACGCAACAACTCAAGGCAAAGGCAATCTTCCATGCCGCAGAACTCGCCGAAAAAAACAAGCAGGAGCAGCAAGCAGTAGAACTCTACGACAAACTTGCTGACAGCTATCCCCAATCAGACCTGGCGCCAGAAGCGAGGATGAGGCAGGGAAACGCATTGATGCAGCAAAACGAATACGAAAAGGCCGCAGAAACGTACAAGCAATTTGCGGAAACCTTCCCAAAGCACGAGTATGCACAGCAAGCAAACCTCCAGCAAGGCGTCGCACTCAGGCTGGCTGCCGTGTCAAATGAGGACAAGTCGAAGGCGGCCAAGTTCCTCGACCAAGCTGCAGCTACGACCCAAAACCCGGAATACGCAGCCCTGGCATTGCTGGAAGCCTTCAAGGCCGCACGGGACTCAGGAGACCTCAAGTTCGCCTTGCAGCTCCTTGACAAGCTGATCGAACGTTTCCCGGAATCGACCTACTTCCCGCAGGCGCTTTACCAAAGGGTCCTGGTCAAGCTCAGGCAAAACCTCAACCAATCGGCCATCGAAGACGCCGACCTCTTCTTCAAGCAGTTCCCGCTCAATCCCCTTGCCGCCGAACTCTACATCATTATCGCAGACCTGCACGCTAGCCAAAACGAATGGTCGCTGGCACAAAACAGGTACCTTAGCCTGAAAGCGGCTTTCCCGAACTCAAAGCTGCAGGCGCTCGCCATCTACGAAGCAGCAAACTGCGCATACAAACTGAACGAATACGAAGGAGCACTCGGAATCCTTAAGGAAATTGACAAGCCGATCCCCGAAGGACAGCAAGAACAGAAACTCTCGCAGGAGGAAAAGCAATTCAAGGCAAAATCACTGATGCTCAAGGGAGAAATCCTTGCGTCAATGAACGACTACGCAAGCGCAAGGCAAGCTTACGCAGAAGTGATGAAGACAATCGAAACGAGCGACTTGACCTACGCCGCACTCGGAAGGCAAGGAGACATGTGCCTGGCCCTCGCAGCGGCAGACAACACAAAGGTCTCGAACCAGGAACTACTGCAAAACGCTGTCCAATGCTTCAACCAAATCCTCGACGAAAAGTCGACGGCATCCCACGAACTTAAGGAAATGGCAACCTACAGGCTCGCCATTTGCCTCGAAAGACAAGGCAAGCCGAACGAAGCTCTCGATATTTTTCTCAAAATCTGCTACGCATACACAGGATCACCTAACCTGAACGGAGTCAAGAAACCTTCGTTCTACTTCGAAAAGTCAGTCTTCGACGCAGCACGACTGCTGCAACAGGACGGAACGCCGGAAAACCTCAGAAAGGCAATGCACCTATACAGAGACCTGGTCAATGAACAACTCCCGACATCTAAGCAGGCTAGCCTCAAGTATGAGGAAATAAGAAAAAAACACGGCTTCGACAAGTAATTCATTCCAAAACTGCAACGACATGAACAACAACAAGCTCCCCGAATCGATCAAAAACCTGGGCGTGATGGCACTCTCGGGAACCCCGTCAAACGAACGACTCCAAAGGGGACTCGAAAGATTGAATCAACTCGGAGCAAACATCGTCCTGCCAGAACAACGGGAAGGAAAAACACGTTTCCTGGCGGCGCCGGACAACGAAAGGGCAAGGCAACTCCATGAATTGCTTCTCAATCCGGAAATTGACGCCATCATCGCAAAACGCGGAGGATTCGGAGCGGCAAGAATACTCGATATCATCGACTGGGAACTCGTCAGGTCACGAAACATCCCAATCATAGGATACTCGGACGTCTCGGCATTCCATCTCGCAGCGCTCAAGCACGGTTGCAGAAACCAGATCCACGGGCCGATGATCGCCAGCGAATTCGGCACCGACTTCGAAAAGCCGGGAAACCAGGACGCCTTCGACAAAACCCTGGATTCCCTTGTCAAGGTCATCGAGGGCAACGACGACCTCCTGCCTGAAGGCACGCAACTCCAGGTCATCAAGCCAGGCAAGGCAGTCGGTCCGCTCATCCCAACCAACCTGACCCTCCTGGCTTCCCTCATCGGAACGCCCTACTTCCCCAGCCTCAACAACGCGATCCTTGCCATCGAGGACGTCAACGAAGCCGCATACAAGATCGATGGCTACCTCACCCACTTGAGAAACGCAGGTCACTTGAAGGGACTCGCGGGACTCATCTACGGCGCCTTCACTGACGGCGAGGATGCCGAATACCTTCCCGAGGTCCTCCAGGATTTCGCCAAGGACATCAACGGCCCCGTCGTTCAGGGGCTTCCCTTCGGGCACATCTTCCCCACGATCAGCCTCCCCGTCGGCAAGGAAGCGTTCCTCGACGCAACCGTCAATCCCCCGACCCTCAGGCTGGCACCCGAAGCGCGATTCGAATCGCACATCGCGACCACTGACGAGGGCACGCTCAACTACAGGTTCCTCCAGCCCAAAAACCAGCAGCCGGGCAAGCAATACCCCCTCGTCCTCTTCCTGCATGGTGCAGGCGAACGTGGAGAGGACAACCACATCCAACTCATCCACGTGGTCAAGAAATTCCTTGACGAGCAAATCGCCGAGCAATACCCATGTTTTGTCCTCGTGCCACAATGCCCGGAAGGTCAGCAATGGGTCAATACGCCATGGGGAATACACAAGCACGACCTTCCGACCAACATGTCAAAACCGCTGGCCGCAGTCAATCAACTCCTGGATGAGATGCTGCTCAATTATCCGATCGATCCATCGCGAATCTACCTGATGGGCATTTCGATGGGAGGCTACGGAACCTGGGATCTTGCCATGAGGACTCCGCAACGCTTCGCGGCCGCCGTCCCGATCTGCGGTGGCGGCGACCCAAACCATGCCAAAAAGCTCAAGGGACTGCCGATCTGGGCTTTCCATGGAGACAGCGACACCGCCGTGCCTACCTCCCGATCCAGGGACATGATCCAGGCGCTCAAGGACATCGGTGAAAAACCAATCTACACTGAACTGAAAAATACGGGGCACGATGCCTGGACACCGGCCATCAACAACCCCGAACTGATCCAATGGCTCTTCAAGCAGCACAAATGATACCCAAATAACCCAAGGAGGCTCAACAATGTCAAGATTCGGTTGTACTTTGCTGTTGGCACTCTGCCCCATCATCGCCACGGCTGACGAAGTCATCGTCATGCAAGGCTTCGGAAACAAGGAGTTGTTCACGACCTCGGACAAGGGAAAAGTGTCCGAAGACGGCCAGACATTCACATTGGACACCCTGGACAGAACCAACCCGCACCCCTGGTCGATCCATGGACGAACCACCCAAGACGTCATCCAGCCCGCCACCGCATACCTGGCAACCTTCAAGCTCTCCATCGAACAAGGACCTGACAAGGAGGGTTTCGTGCACATCCTGTGCAGGCCGATCTCAGACGGCACGGGCAACTCCGATACGCTCAGGTACGATGTCAAGGAAAACAAACCTGACAGAATCTACAGCATCCCGTTCAATTCAGGCGCGGATTTCAATGACTATGCCTTCCAAATCCACGCCTACAAGAATGTCAAGGCAACCTTCACAGACTTCAAAATCACGCGAAGACCAGACCCCGTGTTCTTCCCGATCTCAGAAAAACAAGACGAATTCAAGGGCGACCTGAACCTTCCAACAGGAGCAAAGGACTTCGAAGTCATCCTCCCGCAAAAGCAAACGCCGGTCGTGAAGGCAACCGACTTCGGGTTTTCGGCTGATGCCGAGGACAATGTCGAAGCGCTCAACAAGGCAATCCAACACTGCAAAGACACCAATGCCGCTAAACTTGAACTCGCACCAGGCACATATAGGTGCACAGCAGAAAAACCTATCAATATCCACGACATGGTCGATTTCACGTTCGACGGCAAGGGCGCCAAGCTCGTCTTCTACAGAAAACACCATCATTCAATTGACATCAGAAACTGTCAGCGTACGCTCGTAACCAACCTCGTCATCGACTGGGATTGGGAAATCGACCCCCTCGCGTCACTTGTCAAAGTCGTCAAGACGGACGAAAAGAGCTTCGATTTCGAATTCGTCCACTACAAGAGATTCCCCAAGCGCGACGTCAGATGCGCGATCATCTCTGCTTTCGACCCGGAGACAAAATCCGTCGGCATCGAAGGTGGCGTCACAAGAGGATTCGAATTCATGGCAGGAAGGAATCCGAAGACCGACTACACCTGGATCTCCGACAACGTCATGAGAATCAACGAAAATCCAGGAAGGCTCAAGGTCGGGGACCTCTACAGGCTCCAACACTACTACTACGACCGTAACTGCTTCAACATGAGCAACAATGTCCACCTGACACTCAAGGACATCGATATCCTATCGACCTCAGGACATGCGCTGCTCATCACCGGAACGCAGCACCATTGGCAATTCGACAACGTCAACATCGTCGCGCCAAAGGACGATCCCAAGCGCGTAATCACCTGCACCGCCGACCACTGCCACGTCGCACAGTCAAGGGGATTCTTCAAAATGGCAAACTGCGAATTCTCCCTGGGTGCCGACGACATCCTCAACGTCCATGACAACGCGGGCTTCGCACGCAAATCCGGCGAATACTCCATCACGACGCAAAACGCCAGGATTGCCGGGAGCTTTAAGCCAGGCACAGTGCTCGAACTGAGGCAAGGCGACTACTCGCTATCTGGATTCTCAGGAAAAGTCAAGGAACTCAAAACAATAGACGCCAAGGCGGGCATCTATGAAATCATCTTTGAAACTCCGGTTCCAGAACAGAAATTCGACGGATTCGTCATCTTCAACTGGACATTCGACTCCAGGAACATCATTGTCAAGGATTGCTTCTTCCACGACAACAGGGCGCGCGGACTCCTGATCCTCGCACGTGACGTCACGATTGAAAACACCCGCTTCAGGCATCAAGAAATGGGGGCGATCAAAATCGAAACCGGATACACATTCAACGTCTGGAGCGAAGGATACGGAGCGGACAACATCGTCGTCAGAAACTGCACCTTCGAATCCGTCAATCCAACGAACTCAAGCAACGACGGCAAGGCAAGGGACATTTTCATGGGCGTCTACATGAAATCAGACCCGTCCGCCGAGCGCACGGAATACCCGATCCTCGCCAACATCCTGTTCGAAAACAATACCTTCAAGGAAACTTACGGACTCGTTGCCTTCATCTCCTCCGCAGGAAACGTGACCTTCAGAAACAACACCTTCATCAACAACAAGCCGCGGAACAAGAATCTCCCCTACAGGGGTTCTTTCTATGTCACCCACGCCAGCAACGTCAATGTCGTCAACAATACCTATGTCAAATCGCCTTACATCAACAACCCAGGAGTCCAAATCCAGCCTGACACCGTCAAAAATGTCATCGTCCAAGGCAACAAAACAGTTGACGAGAAATGACTGGATACGCGATGACAGACAAGAACTTGATCCTTTGCGACCTGGACGGAACCCTGACCACACGAGGTGAACCACTCTCCCAATCAACCCTCGAGACGATGGCGACGCTGCGCCGAAACGGACACGTCGTCGCCATCGCCACGGGAAGGTCACCCTACTCGGCATGGCATCTCCTTACGCCGGAAATGCCGCTGGACTACCTGATCTTCTCGACGGGCGTCGGCATCATGGATTGGAAAACACAAGCAACGATCCGGGCAGCCCAGCTGGACAAAAAGCAGGTCCAGGAAGTCATCGAGACGCTGATCGACCTCAAAATGGACTTCATGGTCCAAGATCCAATCCCGGACAACCATACCTTCGCATTCAAGGAAATCGACCCCGTGCTCAATGACGGCACCGACTTCAATAGAAGAGTCAGAATCTACGGAAAATTTGCACGGGAATGGAAACCAAGCGAAACCTTCGAAGAGGGTGCTTCCCAACTGATTGCGATCATCCCACCCAATCCGCAACGGCTTCAGGAACTCACAAGACGACTGCATAGCCTCTCAGTAGTCAGGGCGACATCGCCTCTCGACCACAATTCATTCTGGCTCGAAATCTTCGCCCCGAATACAACCAAGGCAAATGCCGCACAATGGCTTGCGGAAAAACTAAACATCTCAAGCACCTGTGCATTGGGAAACGACTTCAATGACCTGGATCTGCTGCGATGGGCGCAAAGGCAACTCGTAGCCAAAGATGCACCGCAAGAACTGCTTGACGAATTCCCTGCCAACGCGAAAGACCCGCACAACGCACTCGAGGAAGCAGCAAAAGCCTGGAGTCTCATCTGACATGTTCGACTTCGATCCCCTACTCATTTTCAATCACTTCTATCCCCAGGACACGCCTCTCAAGCGCCTCCTGCTCAAGCACAGCATCCAGGTCCGGGACAAGGCGATCCAAATCATCGAACTCAATCCCGACCTTAATGAGCACAGGAAGACCATTGAAATCGGCTCACTTCTGCACGACATCGGCGTCGCCCAATGCCACGCCCCCGCAGTTCTTTGCAATGGCGACAAGCACTACCTCCAGCACGGAATCATCGGGGCGGCGATGCTCAGGAACTACGCCCTTGAGCATGATCTCGACCTGGAACCATTCGCAAGGATCTGCGAGCGGCATATGGGGGCAGGCATCAGCAAGGATGAGATTATCGCCCAAGGCCTCCCGCTCCCCCACCAAGATTTCCTCCCTATTTCCATCCCGGAGATCATCGTCTGCATCGCGGACAAATTCTTCTCCAAATCCGGGGAAATGAAGGAAAAATCATTCCATGAAACCAGGAACTCATTGGTGAGATTCGGCTCTGGCCCATTGGCGAGATTTGACGAAATGTGCTCAACCCTAAACCTGAACGACAAGCTCGGCTAGCAAGGAAAAAGTCGCCTTAGGCTGGCATATCGCACTCTTGCAAGGCTGATTACAATTCCGTAAAAAAGGGGCATGTCACACATGCTTTGAGTACGAATTTGGTAATTTTTTGCGTTGGTTTCAGAGTGGTTTTTCGAGGAAAACAGCTCCCCATCACAGAGCCTAAAACTCCACAAAAAACAGAGGCAACGTCCCATAGCCCCAGTCCCTTGGTCCGACCCGTCCGACTAGGGAAGCGTCATTTTTAGCCGTTTGGCTGGTGTCATCTTCCGAGTACGAAACCCCAGATGGCCGTACCTAAACTGTTGTCATGCCGTCAACTGTATTTTTTAGGATAAAAACTCAGCTAGTATCCGCAAAGGGCACGCAAGTTCAGGATATGCGACGCCAAAACCCAACGATACACGTCAAACGTCTCGGCAGACCAGAGATTCTTGTCCTTGTACTTCGGCTGAACGTAGATAGCCTTGCGAAGCATCTCCAGGTCCTCCTGCGCTGCCGCGGCCTCTTTCTCAAACCCAAGTCCCTTGGCAGTCCCGATCCACTTTTCCAGCGTGTTGATGTACCGCCCGTCGTCGATTCCTTCACGGTACGCTTCCCACAACGTCACGGGAATCGGCGAACCGTCATCGTCGGTACGATTGACGAAATCAGCCGTATCGCCGTCCAGGTTGTTCCACTGGCTGCCTGTCCCTGCGGAATAAATCCACGGAATCAAGCAGCGGAAACCTGAATTCCACAACCCGAAGCCATAGGTCATCCGAGCGCCGCGAGTCGGCGTATGGTCGTTTTCTCCAGAGATGTGATTGGGATAGCACCAATACTCCAGGCCTTCGCGGGAAGCCATGTTCGCCTCGACGACTTCCTTCGACAACGAAAAAGGCTGGCAGCACCAGACGTCAACATAGGGACGCAGAGGCTCAAACTGCTGATGCGCAGGATCTGCGGTGATGTACGTACGTGCGCCGGGAACCAACTTGATCGCCTTGAGGATCCGACGCATGAACTCGACGGACGTGGGGGATGTCGAAGGCTCATCTACCGGATAGTACAGCAATTCAGGCCATTGACGGCGAACGACCTCGGCCTGAATCGTTCGGACTATCTCCGTGATCTCATCGAAAAAGCCGTCCTCGGGAATTGTAACCTGGTTCAAGTGAGATCCCATCACTCCGTCCTTGACATAGCGACGATAGGACGAATGAACGTCAAAGGACACGGGTATCGGCTTGTTGAATCCCATCTTCCGATAGAGGTCAACCATATTTTGGAACGCATCCACGTTGACACTCCATTTTCCGCTGGGTTGGCGACGGACCTGGACACTGCTGACAAACGTGTTCATCCCCGTATCCCGCATGTGCTCAAATTCCTTTTCATTGCGGTACTGCCACCATTCGCGTGAAAAGTCGTCTGCCGCGTCAAGGATCCTTGACGCACTTGAACGGTAATATTGGCCTTGGGCGATCGTCTCGTCCCGTTCCAGCATGAACGGGAGCACCCTGAGCGTGATGGGCACACGTACTTCCTTGCCATCGCACGTCACGATCGCTTCTCCCTTGTACAGCCCTGCCGGCGTCCCGAAGCGCACTCCAAACGTCAGCCAAAACCTAAAATTCTCTCCTTTTTTCAATCGGGCTGATTCTTTCCATGGCATCAGCGCATCGGGGGCTCGATAGTAGATTCCGTGTGCATTGTAGTTCGTCCTCACGTTCAGGTAGCGGACATAGCGGACATCGATCCAATCCGCCGGGAACGTCTTTCCCGTCTCGTTGACCAAGGATTCCAAACGCATTTCCATACGCTCGAAATCACGCAATGGATACAACGTGAACGTCAAGGGCTCGTAATCGTTCTGTGCGGCAAACGTTCTTACGGGGGCGCCGATCTCTCCTGGCGCCGGAAAGTGATCCGGCCAGACAGGCTCGCACCAGGGGCGGGAATACACAACCAAGCCTGTGCTACGCTGTTCGTCAGTCCACGTTGGTTCTGGATGGGGACAGGGCACGGGACGTTCCTTCCATTTCTCCAACACGGCAGGTGGCAACTCAAAGCATTCACGGCGAATCGCTGCCAATTCGCCATCGCGATACGACTTCCATTCATCGCGACTCACGGCGACAATCGCATTCAGCAACCAACGGCTGCGAGTCGATACAACAAGTTTCAAGCCATCCGCACCAGCCTCGCCATCCAACTCGAACTCCATCAATTCATGCGTTCCGGAAAATGTGGTTCCGCCACGATGCTTCCCGCAAGACACGGAAATGTCCCACACCTGGCTTGCACTCTCGCCGGCATTTCCCGACAGTACCCAGATGCGATAGGAACCTGCGGGCACCTTCAGCGTCAACTCCGCTTGTTCCTTCCCTTGGACATAGTCGCAACTCAACTCATTGGGATAGTTCACGGGAGCACGATTCCTCTTCGACCACGAGTCCATCTTCCACTCGTACGAGTACGGACGATACCGCCACTCAAGCTTCCCGGTCTTGCCCCAAGCCACCAGCCCGCCGTCCTTCTCGGTCGTCGCAGTAAATCCCTCCCTGACCTGGCCATCAGACTTCCCAAAATCTATCCTGTAGATGCCCGCTTCCAACAGGCACGATGCCAAAATCAAACCAATCGCAAGTATTTTGCCCTTCATTGTCCTGCCTCCTCGGTTATCTCAATACGGACCACGCAACAACAGCAACTCATCACGATGTTCCGCTACTTGAACACCATCGCGTTCCAATCGACGTAACAAGTGGTAGCGACCGGACCGCGGAAACGTCCAGTACAAACGGAGCAAAGCCTCCGGTCCAGCCACACGAGTGAACCCGGACGAGACCTGCCGACCGCTCTCCAGCTCCCATAGCCACCAACGCAAACGCAACGAACCTAGAGAACGGCTCGATACATTCACAGGGAAACGAACCACAGTAGCCTCGTCCATGCTCAAATAGTAGCACAATCGCGGCAACGGACTCATATACCCGGGTATCGCATCCAACTTCCGCAGCAACCGACGATAGACGCGCCCGGATATCATGATCTCGACCGCCACATCCATCCCGCCATGTTCAAGACCAAGCTCCCATGGCAAGCGCAACGTGCTCTCGCCACCGCCGGCTATGCTCCCGTCAACACGCCAAGTACGATCGCCCAAACGCATCACAACCTCGGCGGGCAACGACGACGAATCGTAGTTCCGCAGCACAAAACTGGCTTCGTTCAACCCGGCCAAGCACTCGCCAAAATCAGATGAGACCAAGTGGACGCGGCAACCCGACGCAACTATGCCAGACAAGACATCAAACTTGTCAACCTCGTGAAACCCCGCTATCGTCGAAGCCAGGGACGTGAACAATTGAACATCGCCGCCGGCGCGACGCTCACGTGCAATGTGAAAAGTCCAGTCGCAACCAGGAGGCCCCAGCGGCAAAGCGTCAAAGGGAACTCGCGCTTCCAAAACCCAACGGTCGCGTCCCTTCCAGACTCCCGCTTCAATCCCGCTTTCCCAGCCCCAATCAATCGCTCCGCCAAAATCGCGGATTCCATCCTGCACGACTCCTGCCGGATTGACGATGATCTGCACCCAGCTCTCCCGATCGCCAGCAGGATTGAAGAACAACTCCACGCAATCGTCCTGCCATACATGCGTGTCATGCTCCAAACGCTTGACCACCAGCCCTCTCATATTGGGTTCCTCGCACTCGATCCCGACCAGCAATCCCTTCGCATCCTGAGCCAGGCGAACACGTGTCCCGGGATACTCTTCCCCCTCACGAACACGCATAACATTCATCGGCGGCAATTCCAAAGCCTTCGTCCAATGGGCTTCAGTCAGCTTCCCGTCAAGGACGGATTCCTCCGAGGAAACCTCGCCCAATCGAAAACTACGGATCGAGCCAAAGGCCGCCAGGGACAACAAAAGAAAAAGCATGGTTCTTTTCATTTCGACACCTCCCATGGCGACGAAACAACACGAATAGGAACCGATACACGCAACGCCGGATCGTCCGGATAGCATGTCAATTCGTATTCGCCCGCCGCCAGCCGAAGCTCGGAAACATCAAAGTCGATCGTCTGCTTCCCCCGCTTCACGGGCAACGTCTCAAAGCGCAGCTTCTCGTCGCCGCGACTCAGCAAAAACGGAACTCCAATCCTGATCCCCGTCACCTTCCCTTCAACAAGTATTTCAGCGCGAATGACTCCGCGATCACTATAGACAATCGCCGGATCTGCAGTCATCTTCATCACGCGGCAGTGAGAGCTCCGTACCAAACGGAAACCACCGAAATGAAACTCCAACTGGTCGCGATGTTCATAGTTGACCTCCGAAATATTGATCCCGAACATTGCGATTTGCTGGCAATCCAATTCCGAAATCGGCTTCGAGTACGTCATCCATTGACCAAGCTTCAATGGTTCACCAGTCACTTGAACATAACTCCTGCTCTTGTCAACACCGTGCAACACAACGGAAATCACGCTGGCAGGAGGCTTGGGACGGGACATCGTCACAAGCAAGTCGAACTCAAAGTAATCGTATTCCGAAAAATCAACGTCATCCGGCTTTTGGTTATGGTACATCCTCGGCCAGCCAATCGGGTATTTTTCCTCTCCCCCGTGATGGTCGACAGGAATGCTCATGTGGATCGCCTTGCCTACTGGCGCCTTCAATTCGGAAGCCGTAACCGTACATTCGTCAGGACGCCAGCGCGCTGGATCAATCATCCAGTCCAACAATTTCACGTCACGCTCGTCACCGGGAATCTGCGCCAAGCCGCTCGACGGCTCGAATACAACACCGCGAGGATATGCCGGGCGTCCCAATTCCGCACGGGCGCCCCCTTCGCCGCCTCCACCGCAACCAAACAGAAATACGCAAGCTAGAACCAACAATCCTAACAAAGACAAGCCTCGCATACCTTCAACTCCTTGGCTCGGGGGAACCCCATCACCGATTCAGTATAGCTATTAATCAAATGAACGTTATCGCCGTGCTCTCCCTGATAAACATAATATACATCAAATCCAATGCATGAAAGCCGGATGCTTTCTTTTCCTCACGCATCGACATCCACAGCAATCATTTCGCGAACCGCCCTCATTTGCTCGTTCGTACCCAAAAACGAAACCAGATCCCCCTCAAGAAGAACATCCTCAGGTCCTGGAACTGCACCGATCGGGCGACCCGAACGAACAATCTGGACAACCGTCGCACCGGTCTTGTTCCGCAACCGCAAGTCAGCCAAACGATGACCGGCCACAGGCGAATCGGGTTCAATCTTCATCTTCTCGACATGCAATTCCATCAGCATCGTCAACGTAGCGGTAAAGCTAGACACGTCCTCATGGCTCAAGAACTCGTTTACCTTCGCCTCGGCAGCGTCATCCCCCAGGAACGTGACCAAGTCGCCAGCATGGAACGCATCAGCTGAACCTGGATTCTCGAGGACCTCGCCATCCTCGCGCACAATCTTTACAACAGACGCACCCGTGTGGTTCCGCAGGCGCAAGCGCCCAAAAGTCACCCCCACTGCACCCGATTTTTCAGGAATAATCAACTCGAACTTGTGCTTGACAACAGAAGCCAACGTATCCGTAACTTCCTCAGGTTCCTCATCGTCCTCACGGTTCAAGACTGCACTCAACGTATCACGGGCATCCAATACGTACGAATGCAAGCGACGACGGACAAGCAGGTAAATCACCACCAAAAGGATGATGATCAATACCGCAAACAACATCTTCCCGCCGTAGTCGCTGAACAAAAATATATTGCTGACGATATACACAAACAGCAAAATCGTCCAGAATATCAGGCGGACCGACGTCTTCACCAGTGCCTTCATCTTCCCCTGCCAACTCACGCCGGAATATTTCGCCCCCAATGCCTCGGACAATTCGCCCCCCATCGCCTTTGCCAGTCGATATCCGTTCAAAACCAACGGTATTGCCAGCATATTGGCGACCAGGCGGTACAGCAGCTTGTAGTGTGCCCGTACCCAATCGAATTTCAGCAAACGCGGCAACGACTCTATGTTCTCCTGGGCAATCATAAGCGCCTTGGCATGGGACTTGCACAACTCATGGAAACCAAAGACAATCGCCGCTAGCACAACCAGATTCAACATAAAGTACACAAATAGGCGCAACGCACGGGAACCCTTGTGACGCTCGCTCAATTCTTGCCCCGTTCGACTGCTCCACTCGGAGTATTGAGCGAGACCTTCCGACATCTGTTTCGGCATGTGACGTAACAGCCAATCGGCAAAATCGCCCGTTTTTGGCAACACCACAGGATTCAAAAGCGTCGTGATAACCGATACGCCAACGGCTATCTGGTACATCTCAGGATACGGCTCAGTGCCGCCAGTCAATCGCATCCCCAACAAGGCAACCAAATACGCAAAGTCACCAAGCTGCGCCAAACCGACACCGATCAGAATCGATTCGCGGAACGTTTGACCAGTTATAAAGCTCATCGTCGCGCAGTTCACGGTCTTGCCAACCAACACAACAATCGTCACCAACAAGATGGCCCACTTATTATCCCACATCTGAACCAAATTGACTTTCAGCCCGATCGTAACGAAAAACACCGCGCTGAACATCGTACGCAAACCTGAAGTCTGGTCAAACACACGCTTCCAAACACGGGATTCCGCAACGACGGCACCAACCAAAAACGCGCCAAGAGCCAAGCTGAAGTTATTCCATTCAGCCATCAACGATATCCCGAAGCATATACCAAGCACAATCATCAACACCGTCTCGTCATCCTTGAGACGGGCTATCATCTTGTCAAGAAATTTCGGCAAAAACAACAACCCGAATATCAGCACGCCAACCAAAAATGCACCAAGGAGGCTTAGTTGACGCAACAGCTCGCCAGCCTGGAACTTGCCGGACAATGCCAAACCAGTCAAAATCGCCATCAGCCCGATCGTCATCACGTCCTCGGTGACCGTAGTGCCAAATATCACCGCAGCAAACTTGGTCTTCGAACAGCCCATGTCTTCCAGGCTCTTCGCCAAAAGCGTGGTAGATGAATCGCAGATTACGGCTCCGAGGAAAAGGCTCGGAACAACACCCCAACCAAAACAATAGCGACCAACCAAAAAGCCCAGCAAAATCATCACCAGAAAATCCCACGTGGCCGTCGGAAATACCGTTCCCCCCAACCGCTTCAGCTTCCGGACGTTCAACTCCAATCCCAACGTGAACATCAAAACGATAATCCCGATGCTGGAAAGGACGTCAATGCTGCTCTGGTCAAACAACCTGAACTCACGATCGAGATGCAGAGTCTCAGTAATCCAGGGCATGAACTCGTTCAGCTTGGTCAACAACGCACCTGCGCAAATGTAACCGATGACCTTGGGCCAGCCGCGCCAGTGAAACAACGCAGCGACTATGCCAGCAGCCAACATCACGATCGCCAAATTCCCCACAAGACTGATTTGAGATATCTTCGCAACGTCACTGCTCAAAAACATCGGAAAAAACATTTAAAACCTCATCATGCAAAAGTTGCCAGAAGCCTGAAGAAAGACTATGGTAATCACCTTAGGAAAAAGAAAGTAATGTAATCCAAGCAAGGGATTTTGCCACCATAAACCGTATTTAAGACCCAATCTTCCTGCCATGATCCTTCACGTTCATTCCGGCGACCACGCCGCCAACCTCGCTTCTCAAGTCGTCGAGGGCACCCATCTCGTCTATAGCGAGCTCCTCCATGAAGGTCCTTTGCCGCTTCCTCCGTTCACTGACCAGTGGTACCGGGCAAGAGCCTCGGTCATCGCAAAGCAAGGATACACCGAAAAAGAAGTCGAAAAGAAACTGCGCTCCCAGGACGAGGCTATCGTCGAAGCGCTCGACAACCATGAGCATGTCGTCCTTTGGTTTGACAATTGCCTCTACGACCAAATGATCCTTTTCTTCATCCTCGCCAACATCATGCAATTCGAAGACCACCAAATCGACCTGGTCCCATGCCCGGAATCCTTGCCTGGATACCCAAGAATCTCAGGATTCGGAGAACTCGACACCAATACCATCAAAGCACTCTACAACCAAAAATCACACCTCCCAGGCGACGCAATCGCGGTCAACGCAAAAAGCAACTGGAAAACCCTTGCGGGAAACTCGATTGAGGACCTTGAAAACGCGCCGCACGATCCAGTATTCCCCTACTTCAAGAAAGCCGCGGAAAGACTTGCGCAGCACCATCCGGATTCCTTCACGGGACTCAACAAACTGGAAAAGAATATCCTCCTCAATGTCCTCGATGGATGCTCGAATCCAATACAACTCTTCAAGCGAGCATCAGACAACGAAGAATTCCCTTTCTTCGGAGACGGATACTTCTTCCACGTCATCGAGAAGCTGGCTTTCGGTACAAATCCCCTACTCGTCAGAAGAAACGACGTCATCACCGCGACCTTGAGAGGTCTCAGGACACTATGGGGTTGGGAAACCTGGATTCCAACAACCATGGCGGCAAACCTTGGCGCCAACAACCATACGGAGTGACCACACATATGTCAGCCATCGCAGGAATCGCATCCACGAATCAGCTCGAGGACATCGACAAGCTTCTTGACCTGGCACTCCAGGCGCTCAGCCATAGGGGACCGAACGGAGTCAAGGCAGCCAAACTCAACAAAACAACGGCGTTCGGACATGCCAAGCATACTCTCTCCAAGGACGACAATGCATCGCAACCAATCGTTGACGACAACTCCAAAAACGCAATCGCAATCGATGGCACAATCCTCAACTACAAGGCACTAAGGAAATCGCTCGAGGCAAAAGGAGTCAAGCTCAAAATCCAATCCGAAGCAGAAGTCGCACTCAAGGCGTATGAAACCTGGGGCGATGAAGCCTTCAGCCAATTCAGGGGACCGTTTGCCATCGCCATCTGGCTCCACAACACCCAGCAAGTCGTACTTGCAAGAGATCCAATCGGAATCAAGCAACTGTACATTTACGAGCGAAATGACGAACTCCGGTTCGCATCCGAAACCAGGGCACTGATCAACACGGGGATCCCAAGGACAATCGATCTTGATGGACTTAGGTCGTGCCTCGCCTTCGGTTCCGTCCAAGAACCCTTCACACTCGTGCAAAATGTCAGGAGTCTCCAGCCAGGACACGTGCTCAAATGGCAAAAGGGACAGTCTTCAACAACGCGATTCTGGAAGCCCAACCTTGAAACTGAAACCAACAACCCAAACGATCTCCTCGAGGACGCGATCGAAGAGATCAAAGCTGCCGTCAAACTCAACCTCGTCGCTGACGTAACGCTGGGCACGCTTCTTTCAGGGGGAATCGACAGCTCGACAATCGTCGCGATACAAAGGCAAGTCAGGCCGGACATCACACCGAATACCTTCACCCTCGCATTCGATGCCTGCGAGGATGAACGAGCCTTCGCCAAGCATGTCGCCCAAATCCACAAAACATGCCACAAGGAACTGCTCCTCGAACAAAGAACATTCAGGAAACACATCGAGAAGGCACTGGATTCCTACGACAGCCCCTCCTACGACGGACTCAACACATGGTACGCAACCAAGCTCGCACGGGAAACCGGACTCCATGTCGCACTGACAGGAATTGGGGGCGACGAACTCTTCGCAGGATACAATCAATTCGAAATCCACAGGAAGATGATCCGGAGAATGGCCTTCATCAAGCTCCTGCCCAAGGCGCTCGGCGCAAAGCTCGCCAACAAGGCGACCTCCGAAACCAAGAGAAAGGCCTTCTGCGCTTTCGGATACAAGGGCAATCCCTACTTCCTGACCAGGCAGCTCTGGTCCCCCCTGACCATGCAAAACCTGCTGGATGAGCAATACCAAGACCAATGGATGGACATTGCATTCGGCGATCCTTGCCTCAAGGCAAATGACAACGACCTGATCAACCGGATTTCGGCCCTGGAATTGACTACCTACATGAGATCGACCTTGCTCAAGGACGCCGATCAAATGAGCGCCGCCAATGGAATCGAGATCAGGGCGCCTCTTATCGACCACATCCTTGTCGAAAAACTCCTCAAGCTGCCCAGTTCCCTCAAGCTTTCACCGGACATCCCGAAGCCGATACTGGTCAATGCTGCCAAGACGCTCCCGCTTCAGGAATGTGTCAACAGGCCGAAGCGTGGCTTCACCATCCCCATGGAGCAGTTCTTCGCCACCTCCTTCAAAATCCCGATCAAGGATTTCCTCAATCACAAGGACGGTTCGATCTTCAACCCAACCGAACTCTCCCGTATCGCAAAGCTGCACCAAGCAGGACAACTCGCATGGCCGAGATTGTGGAACCTCTTCACGATCAACACCTACTGCAACAAGCACAATCTCACGCGATAAGCCAACTTCGCGTATCGTCTTGCACAAACAATCAATCAATAAAAACAGATGGCAGCTTTGAGAAGGTGGATTTTTCGTTGTATATTATCCTAAAAAGGCAGTATCGGTGAAATACATTGAAAAAAGTGGTTTTCATGTCATGACATGAAACTTCATTTAGGGTTGCGGACACCAGCCCAGCCCCAAAAGGCATGTCACATGCATTTTGAGTACGAAACCGATGAATTTTTGCGTTTGTTCAGCGTTGGGTTTTCGAGGAAAACCAGCTCACCATCACAGAGCCTAAAACTCCACAAAAACCAGTGGCAAAGTCCCATAGTCCCAGCCCCATGAGTCCCATGGTCCGACCTGTCCGACCTGTCCGA
>DBPZ01000101.1:63233-144324 GCA_002305655.1 Lentisphaeria bacterium UBA1407
CCCATCTGACTGGGAAGTACGAGCTACCTATAGCTCTTTTAGCCGATTGATGGGTGTCATGCCGTCAACTGCTTTTTTTAGGTTCATTGATTTTATGCTTGGAGAAATATTGAAAACACTCGAGGAACATCAGGATAAACCTACTAAATCGGTTCCTAATAAAGCTCCTAATAAAGTTCCTAATAAACTCAAGGATATCTACCCGGAAATTCCAGAAACGGCATGGCAAGTTTATTCGGCAATCAATCAAAATGCCAATGCAACCAGCTCTGAGTTGTCTGAGCTTCTCAGCATATCAGATCGCATGATTCGAAAACATATTTTACTCTTGAAGGCGAAAGGACTCATTGAACGAATCGGAGCCAGGAAAAACGGCTATTGGCAAATCATTCGGCCAAAGGATGGCTCCTAAGGTTCTTTAAACGCCTCGTCAAAGCCTTTGATCAAAGGATAAATCAAGTACTCGATGATGCGCCGCCGCCCTGACTTGATCTCCACCTGGGCTTCCATGTCCGGCAGCAAGACATAGTCCTGGTCAACATTCCGAAGTTCGCCGCTTATCGTCACATGTGCGCGATAATAGCTCGTCTGCGGCATACCCGGGATTGATTCCCGCTGGCCTCCAGAGCGCACAAACGTATTCCCGGACAGCAACCGAACATGCCCATCCAGCGTCCCGTGCTTCTGGAACGGATACGCGCTAACCTTGATCCGTGCCTCGCTTCCACATTGGACGCGGCTGACATCCTGGGGGCGAACCTCGGCCTCAATCTCCAAGACACCATCCAAAGGCACCAACGTAATCACCGCCTCAGCCTCGCCTACGGCAGAACCAACGGGGAACGAAGCAATGTCATGAACAATCGCACGACATGGCGAGCACAGGCTTACGTACGACACCAAACTCTCGGCCTTCGACAGCATCTTCCGATTGCCGTCCAGCTCCCGGGACAATGAAACCATGCGCTCAGACAACGAATTCCACCACTCCTCGACGAAGGAATTCTTGTCCGATTCCAAAGACAAAAGCTGAAGCTCGTAATCGACAAGCTGGTTCCGAAGACGATCCACCTCGACCTCGCACTCCATGCGAGACATCGCCACCTCCAATACCTCCTTGTGGGCAACGACGTTCGTCTTCTGCAACTCAACGTACATCGACTCGATCTTGCTCATGTTCTCCAGTATCTCCAAATACTTCTTATGGCTCGCTTCCGTGGAACTGCGCGCAGACTTCAAACGGTTCCGGTTCGTCTCGAAGTACCGCATCTTCTCCTCGTAGTACCTCTGACGCTGCTTGTAGATCGTCATCTGCCAAACCGCATTTTGCTCCTTCGGATCGGCAGGCAAATACGGGCGGTTGCGGAACTCGCTCTCGAAACGGTCGAATTGAGCCTGCAAGGCAACGATTTCACGATTCAATCGATCCACCTCAGCTTGATTCAACGCCGGATCGAACAAAATCAAAGCTTGCCCCGCCTCGACAATGTCGCCCTCCTTGACCTCGATGCTCTTGATCACTGCTGATCCAAGCGGCTTCATCACAATGTCGCCCCGATCCGAGACGATCTTCCCGTCCGCTCGCACAATCACGTCCACCTCGCCCAGGCAAGCCCACACGAGAACGGACGCGACAATCACGAAAATCCACAAGACGCCAATCCTGCAATACCAGGGCAGACGCTCTTGCTGGATCTCCATCGCATCCGGCAAAAATTCAATCGCATCCCCGGCCGGGCGTATCTTCTTGATCGCCTTCTTACCCATTGCTGCCACCTCCCATCTGCTGATGCCAGAATTGACGGTAAATCCCGGGAGTGTTAACCAACTCGTTGTGAGTTCCAAATGCAACCCGCTGTCCCTCGTCCAAGACCAGGATCCGCTGTGCGCCAACAACCATGCTCAAACGGTGAGAGACCACGATAACCGTTCTGCCACGGGTAATCGCCGCCAGATTCTTCTGAATCACGGCCTCGCTTTCTGGATCCAGCGAACTCGTTGCCTCGTCAAAGATCAGGATTGACGGATTGGTGAGCAAGGCACGGGCAATCGCCAGCCGTTGCTTCTGCCCTCCCGACAGGTTTGAGGCATTTTCCTCCAGGAACGTATCGTATCCCTGCGGCAGTTTCTCCACGAACTCGTGCGCCCCTGCCAGCGACGATGCATAAATGATCTCCTCGCTGGTAGCGGACGGCTTCGTCAAGCTGATATTTTCACGCACCGTGCCGCTGAAGAAGTAGTTTTCCTGCAAGACGACACCTATGCGCGATCGCAAATGTGATTTCTCGTACTCGCGTATGTCAACCCCATCGATCTTCACCAAGCCGGAAAACGGGGGATACAGCCCCTGCAGCAACTTCGTCAACGTGGTCTTCCCTGAACCCGATCGCCCAACAATGCCCAATGTCCCACCGGCAGGCATCTCCAAGTTGAAATCCTTGATCACCAACGGCAGCTCCGGACGATACCTGAACGACACGTTCTCAAACGTGATCTTACCCTTCAAGGGCTGACGGACACGTCCCATGTTGGGTTCGACCGGCGTATTCATGACAGCGCCCAACATGCGTACCGACAACGCAATCTGCTGGTACTCGTGAATCAAGCCAACCATCTTGACCAAAGGACCAGTCACACGGCCAGCCAACATCTGGAACGCAATCAAAGCTCCTATCGACAAGGATCCCTTGAAGACCATCAAGGCGCCCAGCCAGATGATCGAAATCGTCATCAACATCTCCAATGCCTGGCTCAAGCTGCGAGCAGTCAACGAGATTCGGCCAACAGAAAAATATGCCTTGATCGCAGCGGCGCTCCGATTCCCCCACCCCTTCTCCTCCAAGGGCTCCAAGGCCAATGACTTCACGGTCCGTATCCCGTGAATCGCCTCAACCAAACGACTCTGACGCTGACCCTCAGCCTGGTACAAGGCATTCAAGCGACGCTGAAACGGCTTGATCAACAACGCGATGACAAATGCCATCAACAACGTAAAACACAGCACAACACACGTCAATTTAACGCTGTAAAACAGCAAAAACGGAATGAAAATCAGCAGCGAGAACATATCCAATATCGTGAAGAACAAATTCCCGCTCAAGAAGCCACGGATCTTCTCGGTCTGCTGCATATGCTTCAACAAGACTCCAGAAGGCACCTGCTCGAAAAAGTCAATCGGCAAGCGAATCATATGGGCGAAGGTCTTCACCGCCGTCGAAATGTCAATCTTGTTCGTCGCAAACAGCAGCAAATGGCCACGCAGGTAGTCCAATACTGCATTGAACAAGATCGCAACAACGATTCCGGCGCCCAGGACGTTCAACGTCGAAAAGCTCTCGTGAACCAACACCTTGTCCACGACGTTCTGGAAGAACAACGGAGTTGCCAACGCAATCAGCGTCAACAGCAAAACCGCCAGAGCAATCTGGAAAAACACACCCTTCAGCTTCAAAAATTCGGGTATGAACCAACGCAAGCCAAAGGGCTGATCCTCGTCGCCCAGCGAATAAACGCGCTTCAGCAACAGCGCTCGGCCCGTGTACAACTCCTTGTACTCCGACTCGCTTATAAAATTGAATTGCTCGCCGGGGTGATCGCGCTGGTACACCGGATCGACCAATACCAAATCGTATGTCAACTTCCCGTCTGACGCCTTGCCCTTGCCAGCTTCAGCAGCCTTCGACTCCTCCGCCTGCTCCTCGTTCCCATCCTCGGCAGGCGTTTCAGCCCCGCAGCCTTCAGCACATGATTCCGAAGCCTCACAAGCCGCTTGAGCCTCCCCAGGCGTCGTCTGACGCAACGCGCACAAAATAGCATAATGGCCGTCACGCTTCTCCAAGATGCACGGGAATACAGCTGCATAAGAAGGAAACTTGGACCACTTGATCTTGACTTCCTTCGACTTCAAGCCGTGCGACTCGGCTATGCCACGCAACTCGCGCATCGACAATTCATCGACACCAACAGCGTGATCGTGCAACAATTGCACCATGTCCAAGTTCAATTGATGGTGACGAGCTATCGCGCTGACGCCAAACAAACCGCTGTGCCGACAACGCAAGTCATAGATGCTTTGAATCTTGTTTTCCTGATTATCTTCAGACATCGAACGTCCTTGGTTCGGTTTCTCTCACTAAAAAATTGAAAAACTTATAAATATATACCTTCTTTAAGCATGTTCAAATACAAAATTTCAAGCAATAATCAACTTCGTTTTGTATTGAAATATCAACTTGGCAAACGAAATTAGTACATGACCAAATCTTCAATCAAATCCATATTCGCTCAAGGGAACGATCATGAAAAAGCTTCTTTTCCTCACCCTCGCTTGCCACGTCTCCGCATTTTGCGCACTTCCTTTGGCCACCTTGCCGCTGCAAAGCGCATCGGACTCACCAATGGTCAGCCTCGGCCAACTCTCCGGAATCGACCCGATGCTGCTTCCAAAAGCCAAGACAGAAGCATGGCTCGGCAGAACTGACCAGCACCTGATCGTCAAGGTCGTATGCCAAGAGCCGCTGATGAACAAACTTCAGGCAAAGCTCATCGGGCACGACGCCTTGGTCTGGACCGAGGACTGCGTCGAGATCTTCATCCAGCCGGATTCCTGGAAAACCTACGCTCACTTCAGCTTCAATCCACTCGGAACGCAATACGATGAACTTGAGAAGGACTCGCGATGGAACCTGAAATGCGACGTCAATGCGACACGGGGCGAAGACAGCTGGACCATCGTCGTCAAAATCCCATTCCAAGGACTTGGAGGACAACCAAAGCCCAATGCGGCCTGGAAATTCAATATCTGCAGATCAAGGAAGCCCTCGCCAGAACTCTCTTGCTGGTCGCCAACACAGACAGGCTTCCATGAACCGGAAAAATTCGGCTCGATCCTCTTCGCCAACCACCCATTCCCAACGGAAATCAATTGGAGCTTCCCCGCAAAGCAAACAGGCATCGCCAACCTGAAATGGAATGTCAACGCGAATCAACTTGAACTCCTGCTCAACGGAAAGCCCTACAAAAACAACACAACCTTCCCTGTCGATCCAATCGCGGCAACCCAAAACGTGCTGGAAGCAAAGTCAGGTAACACAACCATCCTCAGGGCAATCAGGACAACCGAAGCAAGCCCGCTGGCGACTGTTATCGCCGAAATCAATGAACTGCTCAAAGATGCCAAGCATGATGACGCTCGGGAAACTATCGACGAATGCAGGCAATTCCTCAAAGTCCTGGATATGATCCCAAATGAAAACCACGACGCGCTCAAAAACAATGCAAACCAATTGCTGGGCAAAGCCAGGCAACTTAAAATCCATGCCGAATTCGCACAAAACAACTCAAAAGACAAAATCACGTACGGAATCGAATCATCGCTCCAAAAGCTACTCCTGCATAAACCATTCACGGGAAAAGTCGGAGGAACGATCAAGCTCGATGCGGGAAGAAACGAAATGGACGCCGCACAAGTCGCCCTGTTCGCAAAAGACTCAATCCTGCTCGCAACCGAAGCAAAACTCGTCGGGAAACTGACCTTCGGGAACGATGTCCTCGATCCAAGCGCACTCAGAATCAGACGAGTCGGACACGTGATGACCACCAAGCCGACCTACAAGGTCGAACACGTCGGACTATGGCCGGATGCCTTGATCGAAGCAACTCCCTTCGACATCATGCCCAACTCCTTCGAAACACTCTGGATCGACGTACGAGTCCCAACGGACGCAAAACCAGGAATCTACAAGGGAACGATCCAAGTCGCCGCAATGAATTCCGATGTCACCGACATCCCGCTTGAAATCAGGGTCCGGAACTTCACGATCCCGCAAAAATCAAGCATCATAACGGCATTTGGAATGAACCCAAGGTGGCGGATACCGCAAAACCGCGCCGACTACCTCAAAAATTTCCTCGAGCACAGGATCACACCATATACCTGCGTCAATCCTCCGACCCTCGTCTCGCCGGCGCTGATGGACTGGAAAGACGTTTCACAGCTGACGATCAAGGTCCAATCGCCAACCCAGGCGCCCCTTGACCTCAGCTTCGCTTTCACCCAAAAAGGCAACCTCGCCACACAAGCCTTGCAAGTCAAGCCGAATCAACTCAATACATTCGTCATCAGCAAGCAACAGCTTCCAAATGAACCTTTCGAAAGCATGAAAATCACAGTCACCAACACAAGCAAGGCGACCGTGACAACCATACTGCACAGACAAGGAAAACAACCGATCGAAATCTTCAATGAAGATACCAGATACGCAACAATGTCAGGAAAATGGCTCTCCGCTTGGCCGACATGGACGCTCGAAGCATGGGAAATGCCGGACATACAGCCGAAATTCGACTGGGAGGAATTCGACAGGGAATTCCAAAAGGCGCTCGACCTCGGAATCACATCGCATATTGCTCAACTCAAGTCCCCACTGGGACTTTGGTCAAGCGAATTCCAAAAACACCTGGGACCCAAAGGATGGCTCCAGTATTTCTATACCTACCTCTATGACGAACCGGAACCCTCGGCATTCGGAATCGTCAACGAAAAACTCTCCGCGGTCAAGCGGGCAAGACCAGGCAAACTCAAGAACATGATGACCGCGAGAAGCTTCCCGCCCGAACTCCCCTTCGTGGATATCTGGTGCCCTGAACTCTACTCATACAAGCCCGAACTATCAGGCCTCGAGCAACAAAAGGACCGAGAAGTCTGGTGGTACGTCGCATTCAGCACAAGACACCCATACCCGAATATCTGGACAGACTACCCTGCCCTCGATTGCAGAGTCTGGCCCTGGATGTCATGGAAACACGATATCGACGGCATGCTCTATTGGAGCGTGACACACTGGAACATCGATCCATGGAGATCATCGGCGACATTCCCCGGCGCAAACGGAGACGGGTCGGCAATCTATCCTGGAAACGACGGAAAACCCGTCGATTCAATACGCTGGGAATGCCTGCGAGACGGAATGGAGGACTATGAACTCTTCTGCATGCTCGAAGCGGCAATCCCGGAACTCAAGGCTAAAAATTCAAAACTCCTCAAGCAAGTCGAAAAGCTGCTCGAGGTCGATCCCAATGTCCTCGTCAGCTTCAAAGACTACAATCCCGACTTCAACGCACTCCTCAAGGCCAGAAGCGATCTCTCGGATTGCCTCGAGCAAGTCGTCAACGAACTCGGACACGAACCAGTCATCAAAAATCGACCGCGCAGGCGCCAAGGAGTCAGCCCCGAAGAAGTTGACAAGGCACTCAAAGAAATGATTTTGCCCAAAGATGCCTCCGATGCGCCTGTCGCAGCATTCGCGACTCCAAATCCAAAACCCGAACCGGGACTCAGGGTCCATTATACGTTCGACGACGACCTCCCCTTCTTCTTCGACCACGCCGGGAACAACCTCACGGCATTCAACGCCAATGCCACGATCGTCCCTGGAAAATCAGGCAACGGAATCCAAACTGGACATGGCAAGTACGTCATACTCCCTCAAGGAAACGACATCCTGGGGTCCAAGCCAACTGAGGGAACCGTTGAATTCTGGGTCAAGCCACATGCCTTCCCAGAGCGAAACAAGAACAACACTCCTGCCTACGCATGTCTTTTCTACTTGATGGAAACAGACGGAAACGGACTCCCCGACGGCTTTGACGAAATCGCAATCTACTACATAAACGAAGCAATGTCGGTTCGATGCGGAGGAAACAAAGTCTGGGTCGGATCAACCCAAAACCCGCTCAAGCTCAATCAATGGCACCATATTGCGCTGACATGGAAGCCAAACTCAAGAATCCTATACGTCGATGGCAAACCCGTCATCGCCAAAAACGACGACTACGATCCACCCAAGCTCGAC
The DNA here is from genome assembly GCA_002305655.1 of Lentisphaeria bacterium UBA1407. Taxonomy (GTDB): domain Bacteria; phylum Verrucomicrobiota; class Lentisphaeria; order Oligosphaerales; family Oligosphaeraceae; genus UBA1407. Next base: position 71,087 of record DBPZ01000101.1, read on the forward strand.
GCATTCAAGGGAACGCTCGGCGTCCATTCGCCATCGCGAAGATTCCCATTCCATGGCACCTTCGACAACCTCAAGATCTGGAACCGTGCCCGCACCCAAGAAGAAATCGAACAAACCGCCAAATAGACCATTATCCAGAGCGGCATCGCAAGCACGGGCACCCCAGGTGGGTGATCGCGTGCCAAGCGCCGCAGGCACCTGCAGCAAGCTCGGAGAGCTGGCATCATAAGTAACCCCTGGTGGAGCGAAGCGGAACCTGGGGCAAGGCATCCCCCCGAAATCAAAGCCTTGGAAAGGCGACACATGAACCGGCACCAACACTGCGAATCCAAAACAAAGGCGTGGCTTTAGCCTAAAAAAAGCAGTTGACGCCATGGCAACAGTTTAAGCACGGGCACCCTAGGTGCTCGTACATGTTTTCCCCACTCCCAGAGAAGTTGGCCAAGCATCCCCCCAGGTCATCATCTCCGTGCGCAAACGATGTCAGCGGCATCGCTATCAAAAAAATCATTGGTGTTTATTCGTGTCCATTCGCGGTTCCCCTAAAAATGCCATGGGAAAATGATTTCTTGTGATTTTGGGGAAAAGTGCATTGCAAATGCCAGAAACCGCATATAAAATACAGCCAAGCGACCGAATTTAGGAGTTGTTCAAAAATTAAGGCAACAGTTCCGGAATTGTTTTGAGCTGTTTTCCCCCTGCCTTGAAAGGAGCGTATGCGCATACGCGACCGGCAAAACGGGGGAAAGGTGGCCAAAAGAAACCGGAAATGCGGCAAGGAGAGCCTTGTGGCAATTGTGTTATTGTCAATTTGCAATAGGGGGACATTATGTTAAAATGCATAACAAATCTAAAACTAATAATAATCAACCTAATTTTCTTCTCTGTATGTTCTCATGCCATGCCTGCCATGGAAAAGGTAGTCATTGACAATGGCTATATGCATTATTCCAAAGGAAGCACCAAGCCCAAGGAGGCGGTTTCTCTGTACGTGCTTGACATGCTGTCAGGCAAATTCATCAAGCGCTATCTTCCCGGATGCATTTGCAAAATATACCGAAGAAGTGTAAATCCAGTATATTATCCATTGGTCTGGACAGTAAGCCAGTCTGTTTCTTCATGGATATTTCCAAATGTTCAACTCGATGCCATGGGGCGGACTATATTTTATTTATATTAGGAATACACTGAAGATTCTTTTTATTCCATTCCCCAGGCAAAATTTGATGAGCAAAAAGAATGGGGCGCAACCGTCAGTGAACTTCCACAAGATGATAGGCACGAATATCTCTATTTCATGAGTTCCATGGAATCCGCTGTAAACTGGCTAAGTCAGGATAAGCTCCATCTCTGGTATGCGTTGTCAGGCGAGGAACTGTTGCTCCATGTCCCGTTGTTTTCAGAAAATGGGACATCAAAAAGCTGGCTGGTCGCGGAGAATCCTCCTTTTTTCGGCTGGGCACGGTGTGTTCCTGGCAATATGCCACATGAACAGAAGAGCATTCCTTTCTTCTCAGTCCATCCAAACGACGGCATAGCGCCGCTGTTTGGCGTCAAGTCAAAAGGAAAGGAGATTTATCTGGACGGCAAAAAGCGAGAGGCTGACAATACTTTAGACTGGATAGTCCAATTTATACGGCAGGACGGGACATGCTTCTGGCGAGGCCTGAATGCCGACAATTCATGGAAGGACGTTGACTTGGAAAACGGCAAGCCGCCAAAGACTGTCATCGTCAACAATGACTCAAGCTATATCTATATCTCAAGTGACTTAGCCATAGATCCTAATGATATTCCTAAATCTTTATCATCTATTGCACAAGGATTACGTGAACAGCAGTTGCTCAAAGACTATCCTCCACGTGAACCATCTGAGCGGATGAAAAAGAAATTGCAGGAGGCGGCGGAGAGGACAAAGATACAAGCCCATATTCAGGAGTTGCGGAAAAAGGCTGAAGAAGAGCAAAAGACGCGCATCCCAGAGTGAGCTATGCCTGTCGTTAGACAGCCGCCTGGCATTCCCAAACTTCTAACGACGGAGGAAGTTTGGAACATTCTGGACGGCAGGGGCGAATTTGGCTTCACTGAGGAGAAATGAAGATAGCAATGCCATAATCCTAAAAAAAGCAGTTGACGCCTTATGATTGTAGTGCCTTTACAAGGCACTGTACTTGGGTGGGTTCGCCAACCCCAGGCTAAAGCCTGGGGTTAAGCATCGTTAAGCGCTTACAGCGCAATGCATTATGAAAACCCTTCGGATTCGTTCGAACTATCGTCCGTGTCCCGTCCGCGTGGATTGCGGACGGGCAGTCCGCGCCAAAGACTTTGCGCCGTAGGCGCCCGACCATGCTTAACCCCGGGCTTCAGCCCGGGGACAGGATGCCCCCATGCCGGGGCACCTTGTAAAGGCGCCACGAAAGACTGTCGCACTTCAATTCACCAGCATGGTGAACAGAACGAACTTTATAACCATATGAAAATCAATCAATTAGAAACAAAATCCAGTTTCAACTGTTTTTTTAGGATAAAGCCATGATAAAACTGACTTCACGTAGATTTTTTTCCTTGTTGTTACTGCTTCTATCTTCTTTTGCCATAGTTTTTTCGGCATTTTCCTCAAGCATTTTCTTAAGGGGCCAACATTGTGTGATTCTATTTGAAATCATTTCATTGGTGATTAGTATCAAGGAGTTTTTTAATCCATCCCAAAATAAAACAAATGAAGACTATTTTCTTAGCAATATATGTGCGCTTGTCTTTCTATTTCCAAGTATATTGCAAGCTACTATTGGATGCATTTATTGCAATGACTTCATTCAGTATTATATATTCATAGGTTTTGGCATGCCGTTTCATGTCAAATTCAATTTAATAGTTATTTCCTTGTTAGCCTCGCTATTGTATTTGTTTTTTACTATAAATCTCGCTAAGAATTTTGAAACAATTATTTTTCATAATTGCAAATGGAATCCTTGTCGAAAGGCTTTATTTGTACTGACTCCTGTTTTATAGCCCATCTATTTGTTTATATATGTTGGTTATCATATTAAAAATAACAATCGGTCTATTTGGGTTAAATGTCTGGAGTTTATTATTATCATCTTAGGATTTACGGTAGGTATTATTGGTTGTTTTTATGCTTCTGGAATAGCAATTTACATACTTATTCTATTGCAGTATATTGTTCTTGCACATATATTAAAGAACACATTGAATCATACAATAAAAATGTTGCATGTTCATATACCTATTCAATTACCAATAAGTCTTTTTGTCAATGTTTTTTTTATTAATACTTGGGAATATATAGCTGAACTATGGATACTATAGGTGGCAAACGAGTCGAGAAATATATCATTACCTTTATCCTTCGTTAGATGTATGTATTCCTGACATGGATGACAGCCTGATTGTAACTCAGAAAATTATAGATGATTATTCAAGAATACATACTATGTTTCATGATATTCAAGATCATTACGAAGAAGATAAATATCAGCAGATATTGGATTCATATCTGGCTTTTTTTCGCGATGGGAAATATGGTCCAAGAAATGATATAAATCTAAATATTGAAATGTATCCTATGATTTTAAGCGATGCAAAACATATGTATTTTATTTATGAAAAGTCAAATATTGGCACCGCGATGGCAAAGAAAACTATATCTATCCTTAAGGAAATGCAGGATTTCATTTATAAATCCAATGCTTTTGATCAGCATTCCGTTAACTGTGTCTTAAAGCTTGAAGAATTAATACAAAAGATGCACGATGGCACTGAAACTGGAAACATTTATTGGGTTGATATTCTTATAAGAGAACGCATGTGGGAATTCTATTTTATCTATGAGAATGCTGCAATTTCTATAAACAACTTAACTGGAATGAGTTATGAATATAATATATTAATCGAATCAACATTTCAATCTTCAATATTACATCGTTATTTTCCGTTTCTTACTTATTATTGTGCATCTGCATGTTATTCTGAAGATACAAGTCGCAATGCCAGAATTTTTGCTTTCATTCGTGACAATAATAATCTTGAAGGATTTGCAAACAACTGTATTGCTCTTATGTGGTTGAATGATGACATTAACATCTCGCCACTTCTGTTACGAATGGAAGGACAAATACAAAAATTGCAAAAACAAAAAAATTTATTTCCCTGGGGGAGTGCGAACTATTAGCCTTTTCAAGCCTTGATTGGTTGCTGTTTTGAGTATGAAGAGCTATATTATGAGTTTGCCAAAACTCTGAGGGATAGACGCTGGCATCGCTCTTGTCAGCTTCTATCGCCGTGTGCCAAAGCCAAGGACACGCCAAGGGTGTGGGCGAGATAAAGAAGGTCATGCGGGAAGCGTTATCCATGTCGCTCCCCGAATTCGAGGATGCCTAGGCATCGTGGATGGAGTCGAACATGGAATCGCGAATGCCCTGGCGGCAGGCCTGGCAGCAAGATCAATGCCGTCAGCATAGCCGTTTTCGCATGGCAATCCTGTTTCAATGCGGAACAACCTTATGCCCAAGATTTGATTTTTTGAACCCAAAAAACGCGTCGAACGCCGTTTTTTTGCTATTAATCGTAGATTCAGACTTCAGGAAAGATATCATGTCTCAACAGCATACATTGGAGAAAATCAGGAATATCGGGATCATGGCCCACATTGACGCCGGCAAGACGACTTGCACGGAGCGTGTCCTGTTCTACACGGGCCGCAGCCACAAGATGGGCGAAACCCATGACGGGAAGGCGACAATGGACTTCATGGTCCAGGAACAGGAACGAGGCATCACCATCTCGTCTGCGGCGACGACTTGCATCTGGCGTGACCACATGATCAACATCATCGACACTCCCGGACACGTTGACTTCACGGTCGAGGTCGAGCGTTCCCTTCGCATTTTGGACGGCGCGATCGGCTTGTTCTGCGCGGTTGGCGGCGTTGAACCCCAATCCGAGACCGTATGGAACCAGGCGGAGAAGTACCATGTTCCCAGGATTGCCTTCGTGAACAAGATGGATCGCGTCGGGGCGGATTTCTTCGGCGTCGTTGACCAGATTCGCGGGATTTTGGGAGCCAATGCGGTTCCCCTTGCGATTCCTGTTGACCAGGGACCCGACTTCAAGGGAATCATCGACTTGGTAAAAATGAGCTATGTCGTCTATATCGAGAGTCCCAAGGGAACATACCCCGAAGACCGGGAACTCACCCCCGAACTGGCGGAATACGCCGCGCCATGGAGAAAAAACCTGATCGAAAGCGTCGCCGAAATAGACGAAGAGCTCCTGGACAAGTATTGCGCGGACGAGCCAATCGAAGTTCAGGAGATCATCGATGCGGTACGCAAGGCGACACAGGCACAATCGATCTGCCCGGTGCTCTGCGGTTCCGCCTTCCGCAACAAGGGCATCCAGAGACTGCTTGACGCCGTCGTCGATTACCTCCCCTCCCCCAATGATGCGCCTCCAACGATCGGAATCACACCGGACGGCAAGGAACAAGAACGAAACAGCGACGACCCCAGGCTTACCGCGCTGGCATTCAAGGTCGTCGCGGACAAGAACATCGGCAAGCTCATCTACGTACGGGTCTATTCGGGTTCCATCGAATCCGGATCGTACATCTACAATTCAACCAAGGGCAAGCAACAGCGCGTGAGCCGCCTGTTCAGGATGCACGCCAACCGCCAGGAAATCGTCGAGAGACTGAACGCGGGCGAAATCGGCGCGGTCGTCGGCTTGAACGACACGGCCACCGGCGACTCCCTTTGTTCCGAGGAGGATCCGATCATCCTTGAGGCGATCGACTTTCCCGAACCTGTGATTTCGGTCGCGGTTTCGCCAAGGAGCCGTGCCGACCGGGACAAGCTGATGGCTGCGCTGATCAAGCTGGCGGAAGAGGATCCGACCTTTACGGTCCGCGTCGATCCCGAGACCAACGACACGGTCATTTCCGGCATGGGCGAATTGCACTTGGACATCATTGTCGATCGCATCAAGCGCGAGTTCAAGGTTGAAGTTGATTCAGGCGCCCCCGAAGTGTCGTATCGCGAGACATGCACGAAGGTTGTCGAGCACGAGGAGCGTTTCAGGAAGCAGACTGGCGGCCATGGCCAGTATGCCCACATCATCTTCAAGCTGGAACCCCAGAAGCCTGGCGAGGGCTACGAATTCGTGGAGGAAGTCAAGGGTGGCAACATCCCCAAGGAATACATCCCCGCCATCGAGAAGGGATTGGAAGAAGCCTTGTCTGCCGGTCCAAAGTCGGGCTTCCCCGTCGTGGACCTGAAGGTCACGTTGCTCGACGGTTCCTACCACGACGTCGATTCCTCCGAAATGGCTTTCCGTACCTGCGCCTCAATGGGCTTCAAGGCTGCATTCCTCAATGCGGTGCCGCAGCTGCTCGAACCCGTGATGAGACTCTCAATCACCACGCCCCCGGAATTCGCGGGTGCGATCACCGGCAACCTGAGTTCAAGGCGAGGACGTGTCTTGGGGCTGGACACCGTGTCGGAGAAGGCGCAAGTGGTCAGGGCGCTCTGCCCGCTCGCAAACCTTTTCGGATACACCTCCGAACTGAGAAACATGACCCAGGGGCGAGCGGGCTTCAACATGCAGTTCGAATTCTACGAACCCGTGCCGCAGAACATCGCCGAAGAAGTGATCGCCAAGCGCAAGAAGATGCACGAGGAAGGCAAGTAAGCGAGGTCGCACAACGATGGATACGATAGGTTCAAGACTGGAATTATTGGTTGGAGACGAAGGAATCAAGCGTCTCCAATCGGCAAGCGTCCTGATCCTGGGAATCGGAGGAGTCGGCTCCTGGACCGCCGAGGCGCTGGCGCGATCCTGCGTCGGGCACTTGACCCTGGTCGACTACGATACGATCAAGGCTTCGAACCTGAATCGCCAGATTCATGCGCTCCATTCCACCTTAGGCAGGAGCAAGGTCGATGCGATGGCCGATCGGATTCGTGACATCAACCCGTCTTGCCGCGTCGAAGGCGTCTCTACTCGCCTGGAAGCCGGTAGCGTCTCCGAGCTGTTGTCGTCAACCGGCTGGTCATGCGTAATCGACGCCATTGACGAGCGCCAGCCCAAGACCGCCGCGATCGTCTATTGCCTTCGCAACGGGATTCCGATCCTGTCCAGCATGGGTTCCGCCAACAAGACCCGGCATGACCTGGTTCAGGTCGCGGACATTTCCGAGACCTACAGCTGCCCTCTTGCCAAGCTAATGCGGAAGGCGCTGAACAAGGAAGGGATCCAAAGCGGGTTGACCGTCTGCTTCTCGCCTGAATTGCCCGCCGGCAGCGCATCCGAAACCCAGCCTGAAGCGCCTGGGGAACGCCGCCCGTTGGGAACGATCGCCTACCTTCCAGCAATCTTCGGACTCAAGCTCGCAGCCGAGGCGATCGACATCATCCTGGGACGAAAGTAACGGCGACGAAGGCATCAATCCGTCAAACGACCTCTTCGCCGTCCTCTGGCAAGCTCTTCACCACTCGCAATGCAAAATACATGGCGACGGCGCAAGACAGGGCTTCCGCAAGGACCTTGGAGAAAAGCAGTACCGCCAAGCTCATCGTCCATAATCCCAAAAGTGCCAAGGGTATCTGGAATACAAGCACGCGGATGAACTTGATCAGCGAATCAAGCTTCGGATGACCGCAAGCCGTAATCGCAAAGCACGCGAAACGCATTGCCTCTACGCAGCCAAAACCCAACGGCGCTATCCGCAAATACAACTTCATCTTCTCCTGAATGTCAGGCTCAGGCGTGAAATAGCCAACCACGAGGGGCGCAAACAAAATGAACAGCAAGCCAACTATCGTAAGATAGATAAATGAAAACTTGACTGATATGCGCAAAGCATCACGTACTCGACTGTACAGCCGGGCGCCGTAGTTCTGAGCCATCATCGGCATCAACGTAATGCCAAGCGACATCGGAAATACGAAGGCGACCGCATCAAGCTTGCTCCCGGCAGAAACGCCGGCAACCGCAACGTCACCAAACTCGGCAGTGATCTTCGTCGTAATAAACTGCCCTATCGGAAACAAGAACATGCCCAGCATCGAGGGAATCGCGTACCTGATTATAGACCGCCAGCACGAAAACATCTCAGCCAACGGAAATCGCTCGAAGGACAGGAAACCGTGCTTCATAAGCAACAGGCAATTGAAAATCGCACAAACAGCCTGGGACAACACGGTCGCCAAGGCCGCACCTTGAATCCCCATCTTGGGAAACGGCCAAATCCCAAAGATCATCAACGGATCGAGAACCACGTTGATCAGCATCCCGACAACCTGCATGATGCTGGCCCACTTCGGAATCCCTACCGTGATCAGCATCTTGTTCCCAATCATCGCCAAGGCCGCCGTGATGCAGCCGAAAAACCAAATGTCCATATAAAGACAAGTCTGATGAAGCGTCTCGCCGCTCGCACCCATCGCCGCATACAAATGATGCGCAAACAACTTGCCTGCAATGGCCAATGCCAACGAGCACAAAGCGAGCAAGTACACGCCGGAACTGGCTAGGCGTGACGATTGGCGGCTATCCTGACGCCCCAACGCATGCGCCAACGTCGCCATTATCCCAGTACCCAAGCCGAAGAACACACCGTTCATCAGCATGATGACGGGAAACGTGAAGCCCATCGCAGCCAACGGAGCCTCGCCGCCAAGCCGTCCCACGAAAAACGTGTCAGCCATATTGTAACCTGACATCGCCAACGTGGCGGGCAGCATCGTCAAAGCCGTCTTGAACATCGTGCCCGCGATGCTACCCCTTGTGTATTTCGCACGATTGTCGCCTTCCTTGCCCGATACTCCACCGCTCATTGCCGCCCCCTGATTTCCTCAACCGCGCGCTTGACAATGGCAACGATGTAGTCCGACAATTCCTTCTTGCCGTAAGACTTCCTCACGTCAAAGACACCCTTCCCTTTCAGCTGACGCTTCTCAATCCTGGATTGGATCGGCAGGAATCGGCACAGGCTATGGTAAGTGTATCGCAACAGGCTGATGTTGGCGGGAGTCGCAGCTTCCTCGCCCAGCAATGACGTCAGCAGCCGGGTCATCCGTTCCTCGTAGGTTTTCCGTCGTTCCTCATCCGACGGAGAGCGCGGATGGGAGCTGGACTCGTCGCCGTTGTCGTCGATCAATTCCCGAAGGAATAGCCAATTGATGTCAAACATCGTTTCATCATAAGTATAGTCAAGCATGATTTCGACATGGAGTTCCAGCGCCTTCCATGGATCCGTTTCCAATGCCTTCCAGCATTTTTCCATCACAGCGGAACGGATGGAACGGGCATACTCGCGGACGGCGGCATAAAACCCACGCTTGTCGCCAAAGTAGTAGTTGATGCCGGCAATATTGCTGCGGGCATCGTCGCATATCTCACGAACCGTGGCTCCTTCGAAGCCCTTGTTCGCAAATACTTTCAAACCCGACACCAGCAGTCGCTCCTTGACATCTTGCTTCATCAATCAGCTCCAATATGACAAACTATCAACAAACAACCTTGTTTCAAACGACATTAGTTTTAAACTGACAATTCAAAAAAATGTTTTAATCTAACGCAATTTGCGACTTTAGCAAATTTTCTCATCAACAGATTGTGCGATTATTCTCCACCTTCAAAGATAGTTGGGAAGATTGGCTTCTCCATCGTTTGAAGAACATGTTTTTTGCATTATACTTAGTGGAATTCCGACCTCGCCTAAAAAGACCAAGGAAATCGCAGGACTTCACGCTATGAAACGCACGATAATTCTCATCATCGCCTTGATTACGTCGACGCTGTTTTCGGCTCCCGTCTTGTCAACCCAATCCTGGGCGAACACGGACGATGCCTTCCGCGACTTCGCCTCGGTTCTGGAGGCGAACAATCCCCGAAATCTCCTGGCGCGTCCGGAAGTGACCTTCCATTCGCCGGACATGTCGGCCGCGACTTGCCGAATGTTCGCCGACGGCGACGCGGGAGCCAGAGGAGCCGAAGGACGAATCGGCATTGGCGGCGCCCCGACGACGATCCGCTTCTACCTGGGCAAGACCACGCCGATCTACGAAGTCGCATTCTACACCTTCAACATCGACGCGCGCGCCAACCAGGACTACGAAGTGCGTTTCGCTGACAACAGCGCCAACCCCGGCAAATTGCCCGAATTTCCCAAGGAACCCCATTTGACCACGGGACCGAAGGTGATCGGACCAGACGCCGGCGGCTTCAGGTCGTCCTTCGCCAACGAGGACAAGACCCCGATATTCCCCAAGGCGGACTGGGTCGAATTCAGGATTTGGCGGACATACAACGTCAAGGCAGGCACCCCGGCACATTCGGACAAGGCGGAATCCTGGACGTCCGGAATCGAGATCGATGTTTTCGGCGACCCCAAGGACGTCATCGCCATCCCACCCGAAGTCCTGGCAAACAGGGAAAAGCTCAGGGCGCTTCCAAGGCAATTCCAGTTCGTCAAGCAAGACACGCTGACAGCAAGCATCCTCCATGCCAGGCAGGCTATACTCGATTGGGAAAAGCTCTTTGACGACATCCTCCAGGAAGAGCACGGAGTCAAGCTCGGCGCCTGGGAATTCGCAGGCCCGTACGCACAAAATGCCGAGGAGGCAAAAGGCGAAAACGCACCACAAAACGCAACCTGGAAACAGCTGGAAGGATTGCAGGACGGAAAAACCACAGACCTTGCCAAACTCGTCAATGCAAAGCCAAATGACGTCATCTTCCTCAGGCGGACGGCAACGCTGACCAAGAACTTCAGCAATACAATGCCGTTCCTGGTACGGACAGGATTCCGAAGCGGACGGCTCGCCATGACCAGCGGAGGACAAGTCGGCGGACGGAACGACCTGATGCTCCACGCGTGGAACGCCAACGGGAAAAAGGGGAACCAGCAACTTCTGGGCAAGTTGCATGTCTCCGGCGATGACGGGCAGTGCCTGTTCCACTTCCAGCCAACCGCCATAGGTCGCTCCAAGCTCAATGCGGGCGATGCCAAGAAGCGAATTTCGCGACGGCAAAACCTATTTTGGACCCTTCGCAACGAGTTCCCAGATCCAGCTTCCCGCATGCAGCTCCTCTGGGAGGAAACCGACCTGATCTGGCTGGACAACCGAGACGTCGGCATGGCGACCATCGTCTGGCACCTGGACGAATGGCTTCCCCACGAAAACCCCCTATGGCTGGCGGCAAGATACAGAAAGGCAACGAAAAACAGGCTTGCACAACTCAAGGAAAACCTGGATCTCAAACCGAAAGGGATCCGAGATATCACTGCCAAAACCATTCAGGAAATCGAAACGCTCCTCCAAGACGACAACAGGCCCCTGGACTTTAAGGCAGACCAAAAGGCATACCATGACGTGATGACGCTCACAGCCGCCTTCGACAATGTCCACGCCGTCGAGTCAACACAGCTCGCAGTACAAGACCAAATCAACACCTTCAAGGAAGAATACGCCGAAAAAGGAAGGGCTTTCCTGACCAAACTGGCGGAAGAGGAAGCCAAGGCGATCGCGTTGCTCAAGAAAGCCGTCAATGAAAAGCACGGCGCATTGGCGGAAATCACAGCCTATGGTATCGAATTCGCCAAGTCAGCGCAGGACATCCTGCTGCAAAACCCGCTCCTGCAAGACCAAAAGCTCATTTTCATCAAGGGCGGATTCTGGTTCTCCTCAAACTGGGGCGGTCCCAATTCCCTGGGAAACGAATTCGTCACGCTCTCGCCCGTCAGACCGGACGGCAACATCGAAACGCTCTTCAAAACCAATAAGATTACAGACTACGACCTGGACTGGGACGCCAAGAAACTGATCTACGGAAACGGAAGGCATATCATCGAGTCTAGCCTGGACGGCAAGACTCAACGCCAGATCACAACCGTCGAAAACCAGCACGTCATGCACTTTGACGCATGCTACCTCCCCTCGGGACAAGTGGTTTTCAGCTCGACGGCATGCGAGCAAGCCGTCCCCTGTACGGGAGGATGGTACGTCGCAAACCTCCATATCGCCGATGCGGACGGAAGAAACGAGAGACGACTCTGCTACGACCAGGACCACAACTGGAACCCGACCGTCCTCAACAACGGACGCGTGCTCTTCTCGCGCTGGGAATACGCCGATACGCCCCACTACTTCACGCGACTCCTCTTCCACATGAATCCCGACGGGACCGGACAAATGGAGTACTATGGCTCCAATTCCTACTGGCCCAACTCCATGTTCTGGCCTCGCCCAATCCCGGGACACTCCTCGGCGGTATCGACCGTCATCACCGGACACCACGGGACTTCACGGCAAGGCGAATTGATCCTGCTGGATCCAGCGATCGGACGCAAGGAAGCCCAAGGCGTCATCCAGCGGATACCCGGACGCGGAAAGAAAGTGATCCCTATCATCAAGGACGGACTGGTGGAAAATTCATGGCCGAGATTCGTCGCCCCATATCCGCTCGCAGAACCCGATACCAACAGGGGCGCAGGAAAATACTTCCTCGCAACGATGAAGCCGGAACCAAAGGCACCTTGGGGACTCTACCTGGTTGATGTGTTCGACAACCTGACCCCGATCCTGATCGGAAACTACATCGATGCACGACCGCTCCGCCCAAGATTCAAGCCGCCGGTCATCACTTCCAAGGTGAACCTGACCAAGAAGACCGGATTCGTCTATATGACAGACATCCGCCAAGGACCCGGCATCCAGGGCTATCCCGAAGGATTGGTCAAGCAATTGCGCATCGGCGCCCATCACTACCGGTTTGGTTCCAACGGAGATACATACGCCAGTGCCTACGAGGGGGGCTGGGACTGCAAGCAAATCATCGGAACCGTCCCCGTGGAGCCCGATGGATCCGCATTTTTCGAGGTTCCCGCCAACGTTCCCATCTTTGTCCAGCCCTTGGACGCGGACGGCAAGGCGCTCCAAACCATGCGCTCCTGGTTCGTGGCGATGCCCGGCGAAACGATCTCCTGCGTCGGCTGCCATGAACCACAGAATTCTGTCTCCCCGCCAGGAGCGAGGCAAGCCTCCCGCAAGCCACCTTGCCCGATGGAACCCTGGCTTGGACCGGCGCGCGGATTTGGGTTTGACCAGGAAGTCCAGACGGTCCTGGACGCCAAGTGCGTCGGCTGCCACAACGGCAAGGAAGACGCTCCCAAGCGCCTGAAGGACTTGCGCCGCAAGCCTGACACGTACCAGGGTCGCTACTCGCCTTCCTACAATGCCCTGCATCCATACGTACGCAGGGCCGGCGTCGAAGCCGACTACTGCATGCAAAAGCCCGGCGAATGGGACGCTGACACCTCCCCGTTGATCCAGCTGCTCAAGAAAGGACACTACGGCGTGCAACTCACCAAGGACGAGTGGTCCAGGCTCTACACCTGGATTGACTTCAATGTCCCCTACGCGCCAAACTGGCGGCAATCCCATATCCCGCCTACCCAGGAGCAAATCGACCGCAGAAACCACTTCAAAAAGCTGCATGCCTTGATCGATGACACCAACGAGAACCTTATTCCTATGCCTCCCCAGGTTCCCTTTGTACCGCCGATGACCCAACCGCAGCCACCGCCGCCGCAAACTTTGGACAACTGGCCGCTCTCCAAGGAAGTCGCCGAACAGCAACAGCAGAAGCTTGGCCAGAAGCAATTGGTCCTCACCTTGGCGGACGGCATCCAAATGTCATTCTCGGCAATTCCTCCAGGCAAGGCGCTGGTAGGCGATGCCCAGGGCGCTCCTGACGAGCGCACGGTCCGGGTAGTCACTGTCGATAAGCCTTTCTGGCTCGCTTCCCACGAAGTCACCAACCAGCTCTATGCCTTGTTCGATCCCGACCACGATTCAGCCTATATGGACGGACGTGGAAAGGACAGGATCACCAGGGGACGCCCGCAAAACGAACCCTTGATGCCGGTCATCAGGATCACCTGGGAACAGGCGAACGAATTCTGCAAGTGGCTCTCGGGAAAGACCGGCAGAACCTGCATGCTGCCAACCGAAGACGAATGGGAATACGCCTGCCGGGCAGGTACCGCAACGCCCTGGAACTTCGGTGACGAATCCCAGATCAAGCCGGACAACCTGGTTGCCAACATCTCCGATTGGCAGCTTAGGTCATGGAACTTCGGACGTTGCCATCAAGACATCAACGACCATGCTTTCCACTCGCGGGCAGTCGGAGGATACCCGCCCAATCGCTGGGGACTCTACGACATGCACGGAAATGTCGCGGAATGGACCGCCTCGCAATACGAACCGAACGACCCCAACCTGAAAGTCGTCCGCGGAGGCTCCTGGAACGATTTGTTCCCGCAAGCCAGGTCTGCTTCGCGATGGAGATATCCCAAGTGGCAACCCGTCTACAACGTGGGATTCCGCGTCAAGTTACTTTGGTAGCCACCTTACACGAACACAAACTTAACTTGCACATAAACTAACTCACAACCAAGAGGACACAATGAAAAAGACCTTGATCGCGTTGATTGCCGCGCTAGCCTTCGTAGCCCGCTCGGCTCCCACGTACCTGTCTCCAACAGCTTTTGCCACAGATGGAAAATCACTGTTCATAGCCGAGGAAACCGCAAGACAAATCGCCGTCTTCGACTTGGAGAAGAATGCGCTCGCCAAAAGCTTCGCCCTGCCCGCGCAACCCCATGCATTGGCTCTCTCGGCTGACGGGCAAACGCTCTTGGCAGCCGCAGGCGAGGCAAGGGGAGTCCTGCTTGCCATCAATACGGCGGACGGCAAGATCAAGCAATCCATCCCGATTGGACACACGCCAATGGGAGTCGCCATCGTGGGAGACATGGCATACGCCGTCAACCGGTTCAGCAACGACTTGATGGCGATCGACCTTAAAGCCGGCAAGGTCACGAAGACGGTTCCAGCAGGTCGCGAGCCTCACGGGATTGCGGTCGCTGACGGCGGGCGCAAGCTGTTCGTCTCCAACCACCAGCCGATGGGCCCAGCCGATGGCGACTACATCGCCATCGGCGTCTGCCCATTCGCCCTCCCCGACCTGACCCCGCTCCCGCACATCAAGCTTACCAACGGATCGGCGGTCGGCCGCAAGATAACCGCTTCCCCAGATGGGGCATACGTCTATCACACCCACGTCTTGGCAAGGTACCAGTTGCCGACCACCCAGCTGGAACGCGGCTGGATGAGCACCAATGCCTTGACCATCATTGACGCCAAGACGGCAAAGCTCGTCAATACCGTGCTTCTGGACGACGTGGAACTTGGAGCGGCAAATCCTTGGGACGCCTCAGTGTCGCCTGACGGAAAAAACCTGGCGGTCTCCTCGGCCGGCTCCAACGAGATCTCCATCATCGATCGTGCCAAGCTCCACGAACGACTGGAGCAGGCGGCAAAAAACGAAAAGGTCACCGCCGTCACGTCCAGTGCGGATGCCGTGCCCAACGACCTGAGCTTCCTGGTCGGAATCAGAAAGCGCTTCAAGCTTGTCGGCATCGGACCAAGAGCCGTGCTCGCATTCAACGACAAGGTCTTTGCAGCAGAATACTTCACCGACAGCCTGGCGGTCATCCAACCGGAACTTACGCCGAAGCAGCAGATCAAGTCGATCCCCCTGGGTCCCAAGCAGGAATGGACGCAAGTGCGGAGAGGCGAAATGCTCTTCAATTCAGCGGAAATCTGCTTCCAAACCTGGCAATCTTGCGGAACTTGCCACCCCGACGGAAGGGCAGACGGACTCAACTGGGACCTGATCAATGACGGTATGGGAAACCCAAAGCAATCAAAAAGCCTCTTGCTCTCGCATATAACACCACCGACAATGATCTCCGGCATCAGAAAGAATGCCGAACTCTGCGTCAGGGCAGGAATCAGGTACATCCAATTCTCAGTCAGGCCCGATGAAGACGCTTGCGCCATTGACGAATACTGCAAGGCAATCAAGCCAGTTGAAAGCCCGTACCGAGTCAATGGAGAACTGTCGGAAGCCGCAAAACGCGGCGAAAAAATCTATGACGCCGCAGGTTGCGCCATATGCCATCCCAAAAACGAAGTCATGACGGACTTGAAAGGATACGACCTTGGAATGCAAGACCCGATGGACAAGGGCAAGAAGTGGGACACACCGACAATTCGCGAGGTCTGGCGTACCGCACCGTACATGTTTGACGGCCGATCAGTCACGATGATGGATGTCCTCACCAAGCACAATCCAGGAGACATCCACGGAAAAACCTCGAACTTGACCAAGGAACAACTCGAAGACCTGGCAGAATACGTCCTCTCACACTAATTCGACCATGAGTAGTTTTACCCTTCAATGCAACCTGGACCTGGGAATCGCAAAGCACTACGCTCCCGGTGCGACCATGCTGGTCCATCAACTGGGCAATGACCCCATCATGCTGGCATCGGGCAGCTTCACCTATGACTACGACTCCACGACAGTAGACATTTATAGCCTTTTCGACTTGGCTTCCATCACCAAATGCGTCGGCACGACGACGATAGTCATGTGGCTGTATGACAAGGGCTTGCTCGACCTGGACAAGCCATTGGTGGATTATTTCCCCGAATTCGGCCAAGCGCACCCCGAGCAGAAGTCTTGGCGTTCGAAAGTCACCATCAGGCATTTGCTGGCGCATTGCTCGGGATTGCCGCCTTTCCTGAAATTCTACGCGACCCACGCTCACCTGACGGATTGGCATCAACGCCGAAGCCTTATCCTTTCAACACAATTGGTCACGGAACCAGGAACAAAAGAAGCCTATTCCGACATCGGATTCATGATCCTTGGCGAACTCATCAGGGAATTGACGGGAAGACGCATTGACGACGTTGCCCGGGACATCTTCGTTCGCCAATTGCTAATGGTCCAAACATTCTACAATCTGCTACCTGCCGGCTGGAATCATTGCGTCCCAACCGAAATGAAGGCCGATGATGAAAAATCCTACTGGCAGGGAATAGTCCACGACGAGAACGCACGCTGGCTCGAAGGTGCGGCGGGACACGCAGGACTGTTCTCCAGTATCGTCGACCTTGACAAATACGGCAAGGCAATGCTCACTGGAGGCGCTGGTTTGTTCAGCCAGAAGACCATCGATTTGTTCACGCAACGCGCCAATATCGTCCCGGGAAGCTCCAGGTGCCTGGGCTGGGATTCACCCGAGCAGCCCAGTTCGGGCGGAAAGTATGTCAGCCCTACCGCATTCGGACACACCGGCTTCACGGGAACCTCCTTCTGGATGGATCCCGAGTACGGTATGATCGTCGCACTCCTGACCAACGCCGTCCATCCAAAACGCGAATGCAAGAATAACGGATACTTCCCCTGGAGAAACGACATGCATTCATTGGCCTATAAGACAATCCTTAACCTGGGATGACACGTCCCACTACCATAATGAACCAAAGTTACGATATCATTGTTGCAGGCGCAGGACTCGGCGGCATGACAGCCGCCAACAGACTCGCACAGGCAGGACATAAAGTCCTCCTGGCGGAACAGCATTCCATCATCGGCGGACTCGCCACATACTTCAAACGCAAACAACATGTCTTTGATGTGGCGCTCCATGGATTCCCCATCGGAATGAAAAAATCATTCCGCAAATACTGGGGAAAGGAATTCGCAGACCGAGTCGTGCAAGTCAAGTCAATCCGCTTTGACAATCCGCAATTCAAACTAGAAACAACGTTCGATACCGCCGACTTCACCGAAAAGCTCGTCAGCTTCTTCAAGATACCACAACAGGTCGTCGACGACTTCTTCGCCACCTTGGCGGAAATGAACTACTACGATGACAACAAGGACACCATACGGGACCTCTTCAACAAGTTTTTCCCGGGGCGCACCGATGTCTGGCGGTTTCTTCTGGAGCCGATAACCTATGCCAACGGTTCCGGCCTGGACGAACCCGCCATCGCATACGGAATCGTCTTCGGAAACTTCATGAGCCAGGGCGTCTATACGTTCCAAGGCGGCACGGACCTGATGATCAAGATGATGGGCGACCGGCTCAGGGAAAACGGAGTCGAGATCAAGACCTCCTCCAAGGTTGAGAAGATTCTGGTTGAGGACGGCAAGGTCAGAGGCGCCATGATCAACGGTCGAGAGGTGCCATGCCGTGCCGTAGTTTTCAACGGCAACCTGAAACGCCTCGTCAAGGAACTCGTCGGCGAAGAGCATTTTCCTGCGGAATACCTATCAGGCTTCAAGCAGGTTCGCCTAAGCAATTCGTCCTGCCAGGTGTACCTTGGAATCAAGCCGGGCGAGAGCTTGCCGTACATCGGGGACTTGATCTTTTCGTCCGAGCATCCTGAATACGACACGGCGGCGCTATTGTCGCCCATGATCACAAGCCGTACATTTTCCGTTTACTATCCGGAGCTGCGCCCCGGCTCGAACAAGTACTCGATCGTCGCCTCGATGAATGCCAACTACGACGACTGGCAGGGTTTGGATCGCGAAACGATACGACGTCGAAAGCAGGACTTGGTCGAGAATACGCTGGCGGTGCTGGAGCGAATGGTCCCCGGCATCCGCGAGAAAGTCGACTACATCGAGACATCCACCCCCCTCACCTTCGAACGCTACACCGGGCACGTCTGCGGCGCCACGTTCGGAACCAAGTTCGAGGGGCTGGACTACAGTACGACCATCCAAAACCAAGTGGCTGGTCTCTTCCACACAGGCTCCGTCGGAATCATCATGTCAGGATGGCTCGGAGCTGCCAACTACGGCGTCATCACCGCAAATGACGTTGACAAGTACATCAGGAAAGAATCGGCGGAATGAATCAAGCGGCTTCCGCCAGCACAAACGCTTGCAAGGGGAACAATCACGATGGCAGATAAGGAAAAGTTACATTCTCTTATGTTGGGTTCGCTCAAGATCGATTTTGTCTGGTGCCGACCGGACAACTTCCTCATGGGATGTTCGGAGGACGAGGAAGGCGATTCCGAGGATGCACCGCTCCATCAGGTGACGATTACAAAGGGCTATTGGCTCGCCACATGCCAAGTCACGCAGGCACAGTACGACACGATCGCAGAATTGGCGGGAAACCCATTGAAGCCCTCCAAGTTCGACGGCGAGAACAAGCCCGTCGAGCGAGTCACCTGGGTCGAGGCGATGAAATGGTGCGAGGCATTGAACGAACGCGAAAAGCAGGAAGGACGGCTCCCCGAAGGCTTCGAATACAGGCTCCCGACAGAAGCCGAGTGGGAATATGCCTGCAGGGCCGGAACAACAACCGCGCTCAACAACGGAAAAACCCTGACTAGCGCTGACGGAGAATGCCCCAACCTGGACGAAGTCGCATGGTATGACAAGAATTCAGACAAGGAAACCCATGACGTCGGCACCAAGAAGCCTAACAACTGGGGACTCTACGACATGCACGGCAACGTGGAGGAATGGTGCCGGGACTGGTACGGGGAATACCCCCTTGACCATGCGATCGATCCTACGGGACCCGACTATGGAAGATACCATGTCTGCAGAGGCGGCAACATGGGAGGAATGGCGCTGGGATGCAGCGCATCCGCAAGAAAAGGCGGAAACCCAAACAACCGCCGATGCTACAGGGGATTCAGATTGGCGATGGGGCCGATCATCGATACCCCAATCCTGCAGCAGGATCCAAGGGCGCGAAAGGCGGAAGGCGACAATGTATGCAGCGACAGGCCAACGCAGGAAGAATTGCTCCAGTCGCGAATGCAACTCGAGGAAGAGCTGGGCGTCGCCGCCGAATACGAGGATATCGTCAAGGCAAAGGCGACTGTTGCCGGCTCCAGGAATTTCACGCTCGAGGAACCAAGCATCAGGATGCTCTGGTGCCCTCCCGGATCCTTTGACATGGGGTCCCCGGAGGACGAATCCGGTCGCAACACCGACGAGGTATTGCACAAGGTCACATTCTCCAAGGGCTTCTGGCTGGGAATGTATCCGATTACCCAGGAGGAGTATTCGTTGATCGCCGATTGCGCGGGCTTGCGCGCTCGTCCTGCGACATTCGGCGGCTTGCGCCGTCCCGTTGAATCGGTTGATTGGCTGTCCGTCGAGCGCTGGTGCAAGGAATTGACGTTGCTGGAAATGATTGCGGGTCGCTTGCCTGACGGCTACGAATATCGCCTTCCCACGGAAGCCGAATGGGAATACGCATGCCGTGCGGGAAGCACGACTCCGTTCAACGTCCAGACGGAAGAGACGGTTTCCGGCGAGGAAAGCAGGACGATTTTCGAGACTGCAGCCTGGTACAAGTACAATTCAGGCTATAAGACCCATCCCGTCGGCGAACGCCTTGCCAATGCCTGGGGCTTCTGCGACATGCATGGCAATGTCCGCGAATGGTGCTGGGATTGGCACGCGCCTCTGACCTCTGACGACGCAACAGACCCCAAGGGGCCAGAAGCAGGGACGCTCAAGGTCACCAGGGGCGGTTGCTACGGTGATTTCGCCAGGCACTGCCGGTCTGCCCATCGTGGCTATGCCGACCCCGTCAGCTGCAAGGCAAACCTTGGTTTCCGCGTCGCCTTGGCTCCTATCCTCCATTGATCCCATCTATGTTTCCTGAATACAGCCATTGCCAGCTTTGCCCAAGACGATGCGGAGCCAATCGCCTGCAAGGTCAATTGGGGGTATGCGGCGAATCCGCCCAGTGCAGGATCGCCTCCATAACCCCGCACTTCGGCGAAGAGCCTTGCCTGTCAGGTACCAATGGCTCAGGCACGATCTTCTTCTCGGGCTGTTCTTGCGGATGCCTTTTCTGCCAAAACTTCCAAATCTCCCATGGGCATCAAGGCGACTTGGTCACGCAGGACGAGCTGCTTTACCGGGTCATCCAGCTCTGCAAGAAAGGCGTCCACAACCTCAATTTCGTCACGCCGGACCATTGGTGGCCACACATCAGGTTCATCTGCAACGAAATCCGAAAAGCGAACCTCGATATCCCATTCGTATGGAATACTTCGGGCTACTCGAGCCTGGAACAACTTCGGGAACAAACGCAACTGATTGACATTTTCCTGCCTGACTTCAAATTCTCGGATCCGGCTCTGGCTCGCCGGTGCATGGGAGACTCGGACTACCCGAAAATCGCCCGCGACGCGATCCGCCTGATGGCGGACAAGGTCGGATTCCTCCGCCCATGGGATACGACCGGCGACATGACCGCAACACACGGGATGATGGTCAGGCACCTGGTACTCCCCGGCTTCGTCCAAAACTCCCTGCAAATCCTGGATTGGCTGGCGGAAGATTTCGGCGATGCCGTACCCATTTCCTTGATGAGTCAATTCACCCCCGTCCCGGAATGTTCACGCCAATCCTTCCTTGACAGGACATTGGCCCACGACGAGTACAAACAGGTCTGCCAACGAGTCGGCGAACTCGGCTTCAGGCGCGTCTATATCCAAGACCTGGGTGGCGACAGCGACTTCATGCCGGACTTCAATGAAAACCAACCCTTCCCTGGAAACCTGAAACACTAACCACACGCATAGGAAGGCAACCATGAAACATCCAATGACTACATTGCTGATTTGCCTCGCCATCGCAAATCTCGCAGGAGCAGCCTCCCTCGACGAAAAAGGATTCATCCTGGATTGGCTCCTCTCCGGACCCTATCCCAGCTACGTGGTAGACGGCAAGCCCAGGGGACTTGACGAAGACTTGCTACCTGGCGGCGAAATCAACGCAAACCCCACAGAAAACCAAAAGGCAACGGCGACATTCAAGGCAGACAAGGCACGGCTGATCGCAGGAATCGGGTCAACAAACGAATGGGGATTCAAGGAAGACAAAACCTTCGATGCAACGTGGAAAGTCCACTCCTTCAAAAAGAACATCATCGAACTCGACCAATTCGCCCAGCCGATTGACGACCACTTCGTCGTCTATGCAATCACATGGATCGAAGCGCAAAAAGACCAGGACGTCAAGGTAAGAGTCGGAAGCGACGACGACCACAAGATATGGCTGAACGGACAGCTCCTGGGACGAGTCAATAGCTCCCAAGGCATCGTGCCCGACAACTTCATCTACGACGCCAAGCTCCAGCATGGGGTCAACAAGCTCCTGCTCAAGGTTGTGGACCGCACGCATGGTTGCGGATTCTGCGTCGCCATCACCGACAGGGACGGCAAACCTTGCCAAGACATCACCATCCACCCGCAAAATCCGCTGGCGAAGCATGATGCACAAGCCTACAACAACGGATACTCGGCGCAGTTCAACTGGCAGAAGACACCGCTCTTCACTACTGGCGAGAACACACTGAAAATCAAGGTCTTCAACCAGGACAACCCCAGCTTCAAGATCCGCTTCAACGCCAGCGAAAAGCAGGCGCAATCGGGACAAGAACTGGAATTCCCCGTTGACCTGAAACTGGGGAAACAGACAATCCAGGCGCAAGTGCTCGAAGGTGAAAACCTAGCCGCCGTCCTGCAAATCCCAGTCGTCGCCTACTCCGAGGAACAACTCCAAAAGGAAAACAAAGAGCTCCAAAGGCAAATCGACGCCCTGGACAAGCAACTTCCGCAACTCAAGAAAGACTTGGACAAGGCGAAAAAACGCTCCGCCGAGGCCAAGAAAGCACTGCTCGAGGCATTCAAGGAAAGAGAACGCAAGTACAGGACAATCAGGGCGAAAGCTACTAAAAACGCAAACAAGTCCATAGATGAACCGATGCCCAAGCGAACCACCAAGCGGAAAAAAATCTGCATCAATGGATCCTGGCAAATCAGCTTCGACAAGAAAGAGTGGTTCGAAACGCACTTGCCGCAAATTTTCAAGAACGATTGGCACCGCATCCACATGTACCCGCTTTACCTCGTCAAGAAAGGCGAAATCTATGGGCCGGTCGCATCGCTCAAAGGATGGGAAGACTTCACATTCAACCCAATCTTCACAAAATCACCGCTCTGGTTCAAGAAAACAATCCAACTCAAAAGCGGGGAAACAACCGATTTCATCTGCGAGAACATTGACGGGAAAGCCGAATTCTTCCTTAACGGAAACCCAATCGGCGACTACTACGGCCATATCGGCATCGTGCGGATCCCCCTGGTCAACCAAAAGGATGGCGACAATCTCCTGGAAATCAAAGTCACACGCCTCGAACCCCACGAGTTCGGCCCCAACAGAGTCTGGGGACTGAGAGGCAACATCTTCCTGGAAACAAAGGCGCCGCTTCATGTCGCAGACGTATGGGTCAAAACATCCTGGCGAAACGCAACCGTCAGCGTGCAAACGGAAATCCAAAACAGATCCAATGAAACCAAGCATGCGAAAATCACCCAGTACATCGCCGAAAATGGACGCATCAGACTCAGATTGCCAGAGCAATCCGTGGAAATCAACCCGGGCAAAACCGCCACGGTCAAGACGGATACGACCTGGGCAAACCCAAAATGCTGGGGTATCGGAGGCAAGTACGCTGGTCCTAATCTCTATGAACTGATTACAGAACTCGACGACGACAGGCATTCGCAAACCTTCGGCTTCAGGGAATTCTGGATCCATTCAACTGATTTCTATCTCAATGGAAAACGAATCGTCCTCCAAGGAGACGTGGGTGCATGCCAGGCAAGCAACATCAAAATGGCCGAAGTCGTATGGCCGCTCTTCAGATACGACGGAATCAATACGATCAGGATACACGACAACGATTCATGGGATCCGCAAGTCGCAAAGCTCGCAGACAGGACCGGCATGCTCTACTACGCCCAAATGTATCCGAAACTCCATGACGGAAAGGCAACGCCACAGGACTTCATCCCCTACGAACAATGGTTCGAAAACAAATGGCATGCATTCAACCTCAAGCAGTATGATGCCTGGTTCAAAATGCTAAGAAACAACCCATCTGTCGTCATCTGGTCAACGGACAATGAAATCTTGACCCAGGCATGGGATACAACAGACAAGGTGGACTACAATGTGAGGAACGACAGGCTGGGCGCATTCTACGGAAAGTATGTCAAGTCGTTGGACAGCGACCTGGTCATGACCCGGGACGGTGACGTCGGGACATGGAACCGAAACGCGCGGTGGTACGAAGACCCGCCATGCGATACCGCAAACTACCATTATCCCGACTTCAATGTCGCAAACTGGGTCGTCAATTGGCAAAAAGTCTACGAATACCGCCCGGTGATCTACGGCGAAACCCTCTACTACTCATACGGCGCCTGGGACAATTGGATCGGTCCAATCCCCTCGCAAGTCGAAAAGAAAGCACGCCGAGTCGCGGAAATCGCAAAAATCTACAGGGAACTCCGAATCCCAGGAATCATCTACATGGGCTTGGGAAGCGATGGGTTCTGCGGCTGGGACGACACCGGCAAGGGAAGCCCATGGGGAATCACACGGAAAATGACCGAGGAATACGACAAGGACAAGACCCTGCCTCCAGGATTGAAAGCCGACCAGTACCCGCGATACAGGATCAAATGGCCCGCACACTCGGGATTGGGATACAGGCAACTCTCGCACTACATCCATCCCAAGTCAAATGGCGCGCAGTACAACTGGTTTGACAGCTCAACCCCAAGCCACGTCCGAAACGCGGTCAATGACGCCTATCGAGACAACCTGATCCCCCAACCGCAGCTTGTAAACGGCGCTGACGCAGAGTGCATCGTCAAGGCCTTGCCGAATACTCCAGTCTGGGCAACAACGCAAACAGGAGAGCAAATCGGAGTCCTTGCGGACAACCAAGGGCTGGCTTGGTTCAAGCTCGATCGACCGGACACCTACGTTTTCACCACAAAAGACAAAGACGGAAAAGAGATCTCAGCCAAGGCCAAGCTGAAAAGCAGGAAAAAATACGCCGCCAAACCAGGATTCGAACAAATCCAAGAACTCAGCCTCGTCAAGTAAAAGCCAGGAGAACAAACGATGAAATACGCTCTCGCAATCATAATCGCATCCCTGGTCCTCGTAGCCAATGCCGATGATATCGTCAAGAAAAACCAAATGCTCAAGGACAACCTGGAGCAAAGGCAAAAACAAGCCTCAGAACTCCAAGAGCAAATCCAAGCCAACAACCTGCAGGCTGACGTGATCAACGAAGCCGCAAAGCGAACCATCGATGACAACCCAAAACCAGTCGAAGATACAACGACGAAAACACTCTTCATGAAACTCTTCGAAGACAACCCGATTCACCTAAAACGAGTCGAGGGAGACAAGCCAAAGCAGGCGATGTTCGAAAAATGGATCGAACTCAAGCCAGGAGCAACCTATGAATTCAATGCAACCATAAAAGCCGAAAACGTAACAGGAACCAAAATCAAATTCGGCCTGATGGTCCCGCTCAATACAGGAAAAACAGATTGGCCCGACGCAAGCGTCGGAGACAAAACATTTGACTGGAGCCATGCGACCTTCACATACAAAGTCCCCTTCACAAGCAAGGGAACACTGTTGATGTGCGGAATCTACGCAGGAAAACCCGACATCGTCGGCGAAACCTGGTTCAAAAACCTGACCATACATGAAATCAAGTGACAGAATGACGAAACTCGCCATCCTATTCGACCTGGACGGAACATTGACCGACTCCAAGCCGGGAATCACGAAATCCATCGCCTACGCCCTGGAACAAATGGGCGTGCGCGGCGTCAAAGCAGATTCCCTTGGCTGGTGCGTCGGTCCACCACTGATAGTGAGCCTTGCAAAAATCCTTGAAGCCGAGGACGACAAGCCTGAAAAAGCACTCCATCTCTTCAAAGATTACTACTCGGCGGGAGCGATGTTTGACAACCGTGTCTTCGAAGGCGTCCTGCCGTTGTTGGATACCCTGAAAAACGAAGGCAAGCGCCTATTTGTGGTCACGGCAAAACCCTATTGCCATGCCATCCCGATTCTGGAGCATTTCGGCCTGAAGACGTATTTCGAGGGCATTGTAGCCCCCGAGCGCGTCGGCGATTCCGAGGAAAAGGCTTCTTTAATCGCCAAGGCAATTGAGCAACATCGCCTTGATCCTAACGCCTGCATTTTCGTGGGCGACCGGGATTGCGACATCATCGGGGCAAACATCAACAACATCAAGTCCATTGCCGTACTCTACGGATACGCAACAAAAGAGGAACTCATCAACGCAAAACCAACCTTTTTCGCAGAATCACCACAGCAGATTGCAACGATCATCCGCAAACTCGAACCCAAAAACAAACAAAACAAGGAAAAACAATGAAAAACATCTCAATCATGTTCTCCGGACAAGGCGCACAGGCACCTGGAATGGGCAAAGACCTCTACGAAGCTTCAAAAGCAGCGAAGGACATCTTCGACAAGGCTAACGACATTCTCGGTTATGACCTTGCCAACCTTTGCTTCACCGGAACAGCCGAAGACCTGACCGCTTGCGCTACCTGCCAACCAGCTATCTTCACGATGTCGCAGGCGTGCCTTGCCGCCCTTAACGAAGCACTTGAGGGCAAGCTGAACCCCGTCGCCGTTGCAGGACTCTCCCTGGGCGAGTATTCCGGCCTCGTCGCAGCCAATGTCCTTTCCTTCCAGGACGCCCTCAAGCTCGTGGCGCTGAGAGGCAAACTGATGGACCAAGCCTGCCACAATACGCAAGGCGCCATGTCAGCCGTGCTGGGTGCGGAAATCGATGTCGTCCAAGAAGCATGCAAACAGGCCGATGTCGATATTGCCAACCTGAATTGCCCTGGCCAAATCGTCATCTCTGGCGCGGCGGACAAGATTGCCCGCGCCAACGAGATTTTGGGCGCCAAGGGACTCCGAGTCGTCGCGCTCCAGGTCGCCGGCGCCTACCACTCCAGATTGATGCAAGAAGCCGCCAATCAATTCACCACCGAACTCAGCAAGTACGATTTCAAGCAACCCACCAGGAAATTCGCCCAGAACTTCACAGGCGAATTCGTGGAATCTGCCCAGGACATCCCTGGCAATCTAGCGAAGCAGATCTGCGGCTCGGTCCGCTGGGAATCCTGCTTGAGGAACCTGATGGCAAACTCCGAGCTGCTCATCGAATGCGGTCCTGGCAGCGTGTTGTGCGGATTCGTCAAGAGGACAGACAAAAACGCAAAGGCATTGCCGGTCAACTCGTTCCAAGCCGTTCAGGACGCCGCAAAGGCAATCCTCGAATAACAAAGACCGAAAAATCACAGGTCAATTTTGGCACGAATGCTTGAAACTATCTGGACCATACGGTATCTTTCATCAATCCAAATGAAATTCCGAATGGACAGTAAAGCACAACGTCACACTCAGCAAAAAGGAGTCCAAGCGCTATGAAAGTAATTGTCATTATGGCTGGCGGAGCAGGAGAACGATTCTGGCCTCTTTCGCGACACGACCAGCCCAAGCAACTGCTGAAACTCACAGGCAGCGGACAATCCCTCCTGGAGGAAGCCGTTGAACGCTCAATGGCAATCGTGCCTCCCGCGAACATCTATATCGCAACAGGAAAGAACCTGCAAAAGGCAATCCAAGACGCAGACCTGGGAATTCCAAATGACAACATCATCGCAGAACCCAGCAAGCGAAATACATCGGGATGCCTGATCTTCGCAGCGGCGACAATCCTCGCGCGATATAACCTCTCGCCCGAAGAATTGACCATGGGAGTGCTGACCGCCGACCATAGGATCCCGGATACAACCCCCTTCGTCAATACGGTCGAAGCCGCGCTCGCAGCAGCAGAAAAATACAATGCGCTCGTGACAATCGGAATACAACCCGTCAGGCCAGAAACAGGGTACGGATATATCGAAATCGCAGAAGACAATCAAATCCTCGACGAGGAGCAAAACCCTTGCTACAAAGTCGCTTCCTTCAGGGAAAAACCAAACGCACAAGATGCTGAAAAATACATCGCGTCAAGCAGATTCCTCTGGAACTCGGGAATGTTCTTCTGGAGATTGTCAACGTTCCAGAACGAATTCGGAAGGGCAAACCCAGTGATGGCGCAAACCCTCGAAGACTTGACAGATGCCCTGATGGACCAAAACCCGGAAAGGGCAGCGCAAATCTTCAAGGCGCTCCCCAACATCTCCATCGACTACGCACTGATGGAAAAAGCAGCGCATGTGATGGTCATTCCCGGCAAGTTCGTCTGGGACGACCTCGGCTCATGGGATGTGCTTGACAGGACGATTCCACGTGACAACAGCGGCAACGTACAGGTCGGCGAGCCAATCCTCATCGATTGCCAGAACTGCATCGTCTACAATGCGTCGGGGCAGAAGCAAATCGCCGTCGGCGCCGTCGGCCTCAAGGACATGATCGTCGTCGTCTCCAACGATTCGTTGCTGATCATTCCGAAGAATCGTGCCCAGGAAGTCCGCAAGGTCGTCGTCGCCCTGCGCGACAAGGACGCAGAACAGATTTGATGGATTGGATGCCATGAACATCACTACCCTGGGCACCAGCCACGGCGACCCTACGCTGGAACATTTCTGCACGTCGACGCTTCTGGAGACTCAAGGACGATACTACCTGATTGACGCAGGGGAGCCAGCCAACGCTCTTCTGGTCAGGCAGGGCTTGCGTTCCGCGCAACTGTCCGCGATCTTCATCACCCACATGCACATCGACCATACGGGAAGTCTGCCCGTCGTCTGCGAGCAGGCGGACAAGTACAGGCGCAATTTTCCCGAACTATTCCTCACGGTTTGCCTTCCCGAGCAAGAAGCGATCGAACCACTCCATGCCTGGCGACGCGCCAACCACAATCGATTCAACAATCCAAGCAACGTCTTCAGGCATTACGACCAGGACAATGGATACCAGGACGAAGCCCTGGCGATGACAGTCGTCAGGACGAGGCACCTCAACATCAAGGACGAGCCAAACGCCGCATCTTACGCAATCAAGATCGCAGCCGAAGGCAAAAACGTCCTCTTCACTGGCGACCTGGCAAAGGATTTCGGGGATTTCCCTCTCGAGCAAGCACAACATTGCGACCTGGTCTTCTCCGAAATCACACACTATCCCCTGGAAATGGCGATTCCCACACTCGAAAAGCTCAACTGCGGGAAACTCGTCTTCTACCATATACACAATCCGTGGCAGACTGAAGAAGGGCGAAACAAGGCCCTGCAAGCCTGCAGCCACCTGCCCTACCCCGTCGAATTCGCCTTCGATGGATACAAAACTAGCATCTGAGCCGAAAACTTAAAACGCCATGAAACTGTTCTCCACACTCCTGCTCCTGGGACTTTCAGCCGCAACCGTCCGTTCAGATGTCAAACTACCGGCATTTTTTGCCGACGACATGGTGATCCAGCGCAACAAGCCGATCCCGATTTACGGGACTGCCAAGCCTGGAACCACCGTCACCGTCGCCTTCGCCGATCAAACTGCCACTGGCGTTTCTGACCAGACAGGCAACTGGAAAGTCACGCTTGCCCCGTTGCCTGCCTCCAACGAACCACGCGAGATGACCGTCACCGGCAAGGCAAAGCAACTTGTCCTCAAAAACATCCTGGTGGGCGATATCTGGCTGGCGTCTGGACAATCCAACATGGCCATGCAAGTCCATGAGGTCTTCAACGCCAAGCAGGAACTGGAAGACGCCAACTACCCGAACATCAGATTCTTCCAGGTCAAGCTAGGAATCTCTTCAACACCCCAAACCAAGGCAAATGGCTCCTGGAAAACCTGCACGCCGACCAATGCCAGGAACTTCTCTGCGGCGGCTTACTTCTTCGCACGAGAAATCGCACCTAAATACAATATCCCAATCGGCATCATCAACTCATCAGTCGGATCCTCAGCCGCAGAAAGCTGGGTTCCAATGGATGTCCTCAGAGCCAATCCTGATTTCCCACAGCCACTGCCGCAACTCAAGCCGGAGGAATACCCCGACCTTAAAACGTACAATGAAGTGCGAATGAAAAACTACAATGATGGAATCTACAAAGACCCAGGCATCAAGCCAGAATGCCTGGAATGGGCTAAGCCGGACTTCGACGACTCCGACTGGAAAACAATGGAAGTCCCTGCCTCCATCAAGCAACGAGGAGTCAATATCGACGGCACAGTATGGTTCCGGGCAACCGCAGACCTCCCAAAGGAATGTGCCGGCAAGCAAGGTTCTCTCAACCTTAGCTTCGTTCAGCAACGTTCCATCGCCTATGTAAATGGAGTTGAATTGGGACGCAAGAGCAATGACGGACGCGACTGGGTTCCCCACAACTACACAATCCCCAAGGGCATCCTCAAGGAAGGCGCCAATACCATCGCCGTCAGGATCACCGTCGAAATCGGACACGGCGGATTCTATCCTCCGTACCCAAGGCCGCTCACCCTTGCCTGCGGCAAGCACCACGTCCTGCTCCCAAAGACATGGAAATACCAAGTCGAAGCCGGAAGACAACCACAAAAACTTGAGAGGGAACTCCCAAATTGCTACGGTCTCCCAGGCGGACACTTCAATGACATGATCAATCCCTACATCCAATCTCCACTCGCAGGATTCCTATGGTACCAAGGCGAATCAAATGCTGGACGTTGCGCACAACATGACAAGCTGTTCCCGGCACTGATTAACTCATGGAGAAAACTCTGGAACGACGACACATTACCATTCTACTTCGTCCAGCTGCCCAACTACCAAAATCGCCAAGCCGCAGCAAACGAACACGGAGGATGGGCGCTCTTCAGGGAATCCCAGGAAAAAACACTTGCAAACGTACCGAACACAGGAATGGCTATCACCATCGATATCGGAGAACATAACAACGTCCACCCGCGAAACAAGCAGGATGTCGGAAAACGACTCGCACTATGGGCGATAAGAGATATCTACGGTGACAAAAACATACCCGTCTGCGGACTAATCTTCAAAAACGCTACCGTCGAAGGCAATAAAATCAGAGTCAGTTTCAATTACGCCTACGAAGGACTCAAATGCGACGACGATCAAATCAAAGGATTCGCGATCGCAGCTGAAGACAGAAAATTCGTTTGGGCAAATGCCAAGATCGATGGACTAGACGTCATCGTGTGGGCAGATGAAATCCAACAACCCAAATTCGTCCGGTACGCCTGGGCAAACAACCCGGAATGCAACCTCAAGAACTCGGCAAACCTGCCGGCAGGATCGTTCAGGACAGACAAGTAAGCCCACCTAATCAAACAACCTAGCTGTTTGACGGACAGGCCAGATACGATCACCCCGGGTGCCCGTACCTAAAACCGTCTTGCTCTACAGCGGGGCAAATTTGCCCGCCCTGCCCGGCCCGGCCAACTGGGGAAGCGCCACGTTTAGCCGCTTGAGCGGCGACATCCCTTGAGCACGAGCACCCCGGGTGCCCGTACCTAAGACGTCTTGTTCTGTGGCAGGGCAGATTTATCTGCCCTGTATAACCCCGTCCGACCTCGTCCGACAAAGTCTAAAAAAACGCCATGCAACTCATTGGTGTCATGGCGCTACTGCTTTTTTAGGATCCCCGCTACGATGTCCCCCAAAAAATCGTTTCGTCAAGTTGATCAACCTTAGAAAACCTTGACCACTTCAATTTCAAAGGTCAGTTTCTTGCCTGCATGAGGATGGTTGAAATCAACTAGCGCGACTCCATTGTTGACCTCGACCACGACGCCGTAGTAGATGTCGTCCTCGCCAACGTCATCGTCATCCACGTCATCGTCAGCAAACAGGATTTCGACTTCCAAGCCCACGGCTGGCGGCTCGTCCAACTGCCACTTTTCAGGGGGGATTTCCTCAACATTGTCGTCATCGTAAAAGCCGAATGCGTCTTCCGGCTCCAGCGTAAAGGTCTTCTTGTCGCCCGCCTTCATTCCAATCAGCTGCGCTTCGATGGCTTCCAGGACATCTTGCTTCCCGATAGTGACTTCGGGAGCCTGCGGATCGTCAAACGTAGATTCCAACTCCACGCCATTTTCATCAAGGCAACGATAATGCATGAGCAATTTGCTTTTCTTGCCGACAACGCGCTCCTGGCGAAACTCGTTCTTCTTTGTCATTGTTCTTCTCCCGATGATCTTCTTCAACCAAAAGGGGCCTGCACAAGCACATACCTTGCACAGACCCCAGAATCTCATCGACTTGTCACGCGGAACTGGCTTCACGACCAGCCCAGTGACAACCGATGATTTATTTCACTTCTTCGCCAACCTGCCAGCGGATGAAACGCTTGACAACCAGCTTCGGGGCGACCTTGGCAAGCGTGGTCTTCTCGTCGTCGATCCAGGGCTGTTCCATCAAGCAGACTTGGGTGTAGAACTTGTTAATTTTGCCTCTCAAGATGCCTTCCAGAATCTTTTCGGGCTTGCCGGCCAGCTCAGGCTGCGAGGCTGCGATTTCGCGTTCCTTGGCAATCACATCTGCTGGAACATCGGCGGAGGTGATGTAGGCAGGAGCATTGGCGGTCAAGTGCAAGCACAGATTCATCGCCAATTCGGGGGTGTATTCGCCTTCGATGTCAACCATGACGCCGTAGAATGGTCCACCCTGGTGGTGCTTGTAGGTCTCGATCATGCCGTTGGTCTTCCAGCGGATGGCGCGGCGAATCTGCATGTTTTCGCCCAACTTGCCAACCAAAAGCTTGACCTCTTCACCAAACTTTTCATTCAACTGGGCGCTGATGTCACCATCAATGTCACCCAAATCCATGGCGCCGCGAGCAATCTTCTTGCTCAATGCCTGGAAATCATCCGTGCGGGCGACAAAGTCGGTCTCGCAAAGGAACTCAACGGCAACGCCTACGTTGCCGTCGATCAAGGTCTCGAACAGACCGTCGCTGGCGGAACGACCAGCCTTCTTGTCAGCCTTCGCAATACCTGCCTTGCGAAGGAATTCCATTGCGGCGGCCATATCGCCATTGGCGGCAACCAGGGCCTTCTTGCAATCCATCATGCCAACGCCAGTCTTCTGGCGGAGTTCGTTCACTTGTGATGCGGTAATCGCCATCTGTATATCTCCTGTATTCGTGTTGTGCGAATTAAATTTATTTGTCCTCGGCTGCTGGAGCGGCTTCGTCCTTGTCCGGTTCGGGGGCGGCAGCGGGAGCCTCGGCAAGCTTGCGCCTGCTCTCGTTCAGGCCATCCTCGATGGAGGTGGCCAACGTGTCAATCAAAACCTTGATTGAACGAAGGGCATCGTCATTGCCCGGAATCACGTAGTCAACATGGTCGGGATTGCAGTTGGAGTCGACGATTGCGACAACCGGGATGCCAAGACGATGGGCTTCGGCAACAGCGATGTGCTCGCGGGCAATGTCAACAACGACCAATGCATCAGGCAGTTTCGTCAAGCCAGCAATACCACCCAATGTGGCCTGCAACTTTTCCAATTCGCGACGAAGTCCGGCAACTTCCTTCTTGGGAAGGTCGTCAAGGCTGCCATCGGCTTCCTTCTTCTGGAGGTCCTTCATGAACTTGACGCGGCTCAAAACAACCTGCTGGTTCGTCAAGGTACCGCCAAGCCAACGGTCGCACATGTAGGGCATGTTCAGGCGTTCGGCAACCTCGCGAACACATTCCTGGGCCTGACGCTTTGCGCCAACAAACAGGATCGTGCCGCCCTTGGCCGCGACGTCGTACAAGAAATCGCAAGCATCAGCCAACTGGTGCATCGTGATCTTCAGATCAAAAATCGTGATGCCATTGCGGGTGCCGTAGATGTACGGCTTCATTTTCGGATTCCAGCGCCTTGTCCTGTGCCCAAAATGCACGCCGGCATCCAGCAGATCGATGATCGTCGTCTTTTTCACTTCCGTCTTCCTTCTTCGTTTGTGAACGCTTTTACACCGCCGGCACAATTCCATCATAGGAACCGCTTCCCTAAACCTAAGCTGGCGAAACGCCCGTATAATTTGTTGGTAACCCTAAAGCCGCGGGAAAAACGGCCACCGACCCAAACAAAAGGACC
Source organism: Lentisphaeria bacterium UBA1407 (assembly GCA_002305655.1). GTDB lineage: Bacteria > Verrucomicrobiota > Lentisphaeria > Oligosphaerales > Oligosphaeraceae > UBA1407. Next base: position 104,976 of record DBPZ01000101.1, read on the forward strand.
GAAATCAGGCAAAAAATATAATGTATATCGTCAAATACATTCTGCCAACTGAAAATGATGTTTTTTCCATAAGAAATACATGCTTTGTTCTTCACGACAAAAAAAACACAAAACACAACCCAACGATCCATAGTCCCAAACCCAATAGGTCACATGTTTCCCAGTGGATTTTCAATGCAGATGCACTACATTCGGACAATGCCGACTTTCAACATCCCACCAACTTTCCACTGCTCACAATGATGCGAACAGCCATTCTTGCAATTGTTCTGACCCTAGCCAGCTGGGCTCAAATCCCCGAGATGAAAACGATTGGCGATCCCTGCAATCCAGGCATTGTCGTGCCTTTCGGAGGCTTCGGGAAAGACGAAGCCTTCCCGAGAGGACAGGTTGACTACACCTATCGCATCGGCGTCACCGAAGTCACCTACAGCCAGTATTGCCAGTTCCTCAACGACAGCACCGAGCAGGTCAAGTCATTCGCCTTCAATCCGAAGATGAAGTTGACCAGGCAAGGCGACGGCACCTTCAAGGTCGAGCCGGGCTGGGAAAACCGTCCTGCAGCCTTCGTCTCCAGAATCGCCGCCGCCGAGTATTGCAACTGGCTGTCAAAGGCAACAGTCTATGCCTTCAATACCTGGGAAAGACCCGATGGCAAAACCCACCGCCGAATTGAAGGATTCAAGGATCTAACCACGACAACGCAGCCAGTTCTCTACTACCTCCCGAACATGCACGAATTCCATAAGGCCGGATTCTACAACCCAAGGGACAAAACCTGGCGAACCATCATCAAAGACAACATGAACGAGCCGTCGCACTACGGACTGGAAAATGTCGCCGAAGGCGTCAGCGAATGGATGGAAAACACCAATGTCGAAGCAACATTCGCGCTCGGAGCCAACGACGTCTCGAACTCGGACGACGACTTCAACGCGATCACGCTGCACAACTCCGCAAATACCGAAGCAGGCGGAGACGAACAGCAATGCCACGACACGGGATTCAGAATAGCGGCAACGGCAAAAATCGCCGTCGCGCCCAAACTCAATGACGACGACAATCTCTTCACGGACGATTCGACGCAATTCGCACGACTGAGAATCAGGTCGCAAGCCCAAGAAGACAGCGTTCAGCTGCACATCGAAGTCAAAGACATACTCGGAAACACAGTCTCGACGCACCACACAACACAAAACCTGAAGCCAGGAGCGAACGACATGCCGATCGAGCTGCCGAAATACGACGGCTTCTTCACCTGCAACGTCCAACTCCAGGACGGAACCAGCCTCAAAATCCCATTCGTCGTCGCAAAAAATCCACTTCCCGCAATACCGAATGGCCACTTTGCGGTCGGACATCACTTGGATAGGCACGAACGCGGGTTTGCCAGGAAATCCTTTGACTTCAATCGATTCCACCAACTGGGAGCCACCTGGGTCAGAACGGGATCGTCACACGCGCCACAGCAACATGCCGCGATGTTCGAACGATTCCACAAAAACAACCTCAAGCTGCTCGTCATCCTCCCGCCGCCAAACAAGTTTCTTGACAGAATACCGCCTGAACAAGATATCGTCGACAAATGGCTCAAGATCGGAATCTCGCCCGAACATGCGTCCCTGGCTGAACGCCTGGCGCAAATCGTCAATGCGGGAAAGGAGCACGTTGATGCCTGGGAACTGGGCAATGAGCCGCACCATTGGCGTGGCTACACTGTTGGAGAATACGCAGACTACGCAAACGTGGCAAGGCTCGTCGTCAGGCATCTGGCGCCACATGCCAAGGTCGTGCTGGGCGACATCGGTTCCATCGCAAAACCGCTCCTGACAACCATGGGAGCCGCAAAACATGTCGACGCCCTCGCCGTCCATACCTATTGCAACTTCAACCCCAACTTTTGGGGCAACCTCGGCTGGATGCGGCGCATCAACGGAGTCAAGCGCGTCGCCGGTGTTGAGGACAAGCCGATTTGGCTCACCGAAATCAACATCTGCAACTATTCCGACAAGTTGCCGGTGCCCGTTGGCACCCTGGAACACTACCTGCAATACCAGGCGATCACCATCCCCAAGTGCCTGGCTGGGATGTTGGCGTACGGCGCATCGAAAGTCTTCGTCTACACGATGCAGGATCCGCCCGTCGATTCACGCGAAGAACCTTTCGGCCTTCTGGACAGGTACGGTTTGCCCAAGCCCGCCTTCGCGACGTACAGGCTTACCGCCGAACTCCTTGGCGACGCCACGTTCAAGGGATTCCTGAAAGGCTTCGGAACGGAGATCGGACAAATCTCGGCTTTCGCCTTCCAAGACTCAAAGCGCCAATCGATTGCGTTGCTCTGGCGAAACGACCAATACGCCTTTGGATCCTACAAATCGCCCTACAGCCAACTCTTCAAGCCAAAGCAACCCTTCCACATCAAGGGAAGCGGTTCCGCAATACTTGTGACACTGGACGGGAAACGAACCACGATCAACGACGACAAGGGCGTCTTCACCGTGCCCGTTGACGAAGCGCCTTGCTTCCTCATCGCAAGCAACCTGGACTTTGAATGGGTTGATGTCCCAATCCATCGACAGATCAACAAGGTTCCCGAAATCAACCTCCAGGTACAAATCCTTCCTGACGACACCAACGGAAGCTCAGCGATGATCCTCATGAACGGATACGACATTCCAGCGCTCCCCGGCGAGGAAAATACAATCCGGGTCCGTTGCAGAAACTTCGGCGATACACCACTTCAAGGAACCCTCGCGCTCGTCCCACCGGATACCTTCTCCGACCACGATTGGGCCATAACGCCAGAAGCCCATCGAGTCAACATCATCCCAGGAGGATTCGTCACCAAGCAATTCACCGTCATCCCCCATCAACATTTCAAGAAGAGCCAAGGACTGACCGTCAAGGCAATCCTCAAATGCGACAATGGACTCTCGGCAACAGACACCATCTGGGTAAAACCAATGAAAAACCTCCAGCTTGACCAATGGCATTCCCCGGCACGAGGCTGGAAGCTCAAGCAGGAAATGGACGGGGACAAGCTGATTATCTATTGCAACCCAAAGGAAGGGCACCACCCGTCAGCGCACTTCTTCTGGAAAATCCCCGGCGTCATCGCATACTCGCAACAAGACCTCAACAAGACACTAAAACTCGAACTCCAAGCGAGAACCCCGCTGAAAACTGTCGCACTGCTCGCAAAAGACGCAAACGGCGAGGAATTCTTGATTCACGATCACCTGCAACAGCCTCAACAACAGGCAACATTCGAATTCGACCTCAGGAGACTCGAAAAGCCCGATGCCTTCATCGCGTACGGAGGAGACAACAACAAGAAACTCGACTTCCCGCTGCGCTCACTGGGATACGTCATCTCCCCGGGAAAGCTTGATCCTACTTCAATCTATGTGGAAATCGTTGTCCTCAAGCACACCACCACGAAAAACAAAGACATTTCGCAATAAGACCTCATGCATGAACAATTCCAGGTGAAACTCCAAACCTCCACACTGCATCACCAGCCCAAAAGTCGTGCTCAGAAAGCATGTCACATGCTTCCCGAGTACGAAATCGACAATTTTTTGATTTGTTTTTTCGTCTAAAATGCGAAATTATTCAAACCAGGACGAATCGACTTCACGTCCAAGCAGGTAGAATTTCTTGTCCGGGAACCAGAGGATTCCCTTTCCGTCAACGATGGTGTACGAGGTGTAGAACGAATTTCCGCCCTTTCTCGGCGCGAAAAGCTTAGGTTCCTTGAAGCGGATTGGCTGTTCGCCATCGGGGTCAAAGGTTCCAGCGATAAGGAAGAGTGGTCCACGATGCTGGTAGGCTGTCTTTTCTTCGGGATTGAACGTATTGTGAACCAGCGCAAAGTAGGTTCCCGAAGCGGCCTCGTTGCCTTTCCAATCATAGATCGGGCACGGCGAACGGGGATGCTTGTACGGATTTCCAGCGGCGTCCTTCAGGGTCTTGACAGGATCCCAGGTCTTCCCGTTATCGCGGGATTGCGACCAGACTGGCGAACCAAGGCTGCTGCGAAGCAACGTGAAAAGCCGACCGTCAGGCAACTTCACGATTGCCGCCTCTTCGACGGCGGGCTCGTACTTCCCAGCCTGGCTGGGAGGCTGCAAAGCCGCACGATTCGTTGACAAATGAGTCAACTTGATGTCTTCAATATTGGGATTGTCGTCGATGTTCTCGAATTGGAGGAATTCGACCTTGCATCCAAACTTCTCGTCATACGGCGCCTTGCCATGGCGGGACAAACCGACGAAGAATTTCCCGTCTTGACCGAGCCTCAGCGGACGTTGCCAGTTGCACCACATGGGCGGGATCAGCGGATTGGGATTGTCAAGATCCATTCTTTCGTTCATCGGAACCATTTTCGGCGCCGACCAGGTTTCGCCTTCATCATCGGAGAATGCGCCGAACATTTGTCCGCAATGTGGTCCACGGGAGGTTGTCTGTTGATTCCAGAGACAGTACAGCCTGCCCGACTTTGCCAGCATAGGCTGTTGCCACGAGGCCAGCAGCCCGGGGTTCTTCTTGTTGGGCGAGCCTGCCAGGATGACGGGGTCGGTCCAGGTCTTGCCCTTGTCAAGGCTTTTAGAGAAGGCGATATGCTGATCGATGTCGGCTTCCCTGGAAGCTTGCGTCCAGAAAGCGAAGAGCGTCTCCGTTTCCTGCTTGTAGATGACCTGGAAGTGGTCGTTGTAGGTATCGCCTGGTTTTGCCGGATCTCTGAGATCGGCCGCAATGGGCTGCTTTGGAATGAAGACCAAGTAGTCGGGCTTGTTGACCAGGATGTCGAATATGTACCATTCCTTGTCGGTTCCCTTCAACGCTTCGAGCCTCGGGGACAGGTTTGGTGGCAAGTCAATGCCCTGGTTTTCCGGATCCATTCCTGCGATGATCGCCCATTTGCCCAGCTTGAACGATTCGCCGGCAGCCATTACCTTTTGCCAGACTCGCGTCCTATCCGCTTCAAGCTCGCCGTGTGGCTGGAACGCCTCGATGTCGTCACGCCGGACAAAACCCTTCGCTTTCAGGATCGACGCCATGGAAAGCGGCGATTCGTCATAGGGAGTCAGCACGGTCAACGAACCGCCAGCAATGACCTTGACCTCGAGTCCGCCCTCGATGTCAGCGACCAAATACGGCATTCCGACCAATTCTTGCGGAGGTTCGTTTAGCACATAGCCACGATTCGAGTACAACAACGCACCTTTGGCAATCTTTCCAACAAAGCAATTCAGGGGTTCGAGACGGGCAGGCTTCGCAAGTGTTGTCATTGTAACCACCATTGAGATTAAGAGTGCTTTTTTCATATTTTACAAAGATAAGTTGATTGTTTCAGTTCATTCTCGTAACCCGTCCAGTACGGCAGGCAGCTCGATTTAGCCACTACAAAAATCCAAATTCGTTTTGCCAAGTCTTCTGAAGTCCATTGTCATTCCGCACTTCCCTGAGGATTGAATACGAACCTAAATCTCGCGGGTGGCGCCGCGTTGCCAGTTTTGTAGAAGTGCATCGGATCCCCGTCCAATGGATTCCCGGAGTGCCACTTGAAGTCAAACCGAGGATCGCCTTGGAGCGATCGCGGGAAAATCGAAACTAACGGAACCTTGAGCTGGAGAACATTGTCCTTGACGGAAAATTCACCTTGTCCCGCAGGCGCGAAATTCCATCCTCCCGTGGATTTTTCCACGACGGCGGTACTGTCCTGCGGATTCCAAAGCTTGACCACATGGGTGAAGCCTTCCCAATGAGGCTGGGTACGGGACGAGTCAGCGTCGATAAAAAGTGAAATCCAGCCCGGCTTGGGCGATGGGAACGCCTGCTTCGCCCTGACAAGAAACGCAATGTGGGTCTTGTCGTAGGCAACCTTGCAGTCGACAAGCAGGATTTCCGACTCCGGGGAAACGAAATCAGGCTCGCCACGCCAGCCTTTCGAGTTGCGCCTTGAGGTCGAATTGGGGATGGCGACAAAGTTTGGCGCAATGTCATCCCACTGTTCGATACCCTTGCCAAGCTCGATGGTAGCCACTGCGCTTGTTTTTTGCGGTTGCGAAAGAAGCCCCTTGAATTTGCGGACATTATGCACGAGTTGCCAATAGAAGTGATCCTTCAGGATTCCATCATGGGGTTCGATGTCCCTGGAGAACTCAGGCGAAAACTGGTCTGGGAAGGCATTGGGCGAGTTCTGCCAGATTTCGAACCGCCCCGCAAGCCATTCGTTCCAGCCAGTGACGAAGACCAGATCCGGATCCAGTTGATGGGCGCGATCCCACTGTTGCTGGAAATTAAGTCCGTAGAGGAAGGCGTCCTTGGTAGTCCCATCCACAACCGCCTCTTTTCCGTTGATCCGGCAGGTATAGCTGAAATCCCCCTTGGTGTAGGCACGTCCCTGAACTCCGCCCCTGATGTCATTCATCGCAACAAGTCCGTGCTTCGAGGCATTTTGCGCCACGGAGACGGTGACTTCCCCGGTTCCGCCGTCAGGCTTGACTCCGAATCGAGTTTGCGGGAATGTTGAGCACCATCCCCAGACATGCTGGTCCAATCTGGTATCCTTGGCGAAATAACTTGGTTCATTTTGCTTGAAGCAGAAGAAATCAAGAATTTGCCGATCAAGCTCGACCGCTTCATCCAGGGCTTTCTTGTGCGCCATGATCACCGGCTTGCCGTCCCAGGCATACCAGAGTTCCTTGTATCTGCCTTTTGAGTAGATATCCTCATAGAGTTGCCTGAGTTCAACCGCCGTATTCTGATTGGGAGAAAAATTGAGCATGAAGGCGACTTTTGGCGGGTTGATTCCGTCTTTTCGCGCTTGCTCGAAGACCTTGAAGACGGTTTCGTAGCCCTCCTTCCAGGTGTGAGTCAAGTTGGTGCAATCAAAGAAGATGGCGTCAATGCCAGCACATGCCAAGAGTTCGGCGTGCTTCCTGATGACGTATTCGTCAGTATCGACATAGTATCCCCAAATTGGCTTGCCCCAATAGTGCGGCGTGCCGAAAGGCGTGTTCCCCCAGGCTTCATGTTTCGTATCGTGCAGTGCGTCGGGATGCTTGGCAAGGATTTCGGAGGCATTTCGAACCTGGCATCGCTCGGCGAAATGGTAGTGCCAAGTCCAATAGAAGATCGCCACGTCACGCTTTTTTTCAGGTTTAGGGCTGGATACCAAAGGCTGGATTTCCCGCCCTAGCCCATCGAACGCACTCCATGAATGAGGCTGTAGGAGGTCTATGGCTCCGCAAGCCAGAGATGCCGTGAGGATGATCGAGACAGCTTTCAGCATGGTTGGACTCCTTTTGACATGCTAGAACTCTACTTCAATATAGCTCGTCGAGTCGATCCTGCCACGATTTTTCAAGACTTCTGCTGTAATGCGCAACGATGTAAATTGTTGTCATGAAAATTGGACAGTTTTTGTTTTTGTGCTAAGCTTATTAGTTGTGTTTTTATTGGGTTCCAGCGTGTTTGGATTCCCGCAGGTATCGTTGAAACAACAAGAGGAATTGCAATGAAGCTTATCATCCAGAAAAACTACGACTTGATGTGCGAATGGGCTGCCAACCACATTATTGACGCAATCAACTCCCATAAGGAAGAAAGACCGTTTGTCCTGGGGCTTCCGACGGGTTCTTCGCCCCTCGGCGTCTACAAGCGTTTCATCATCGCCAACAAGGCAGGCAAGGTCTCGTTCAAGAACGTGGTCACCTTCAACATGGACGAATATGTCGGGCTGCCACGCGAGCATGACCAAAGCTACTGGTACTTCATGCACGAGAACCTCTTCAAACACATCGACATCCCCGCAGAAAACATCAATATCCTCGACGGCATGGCGGCTGACCTGGAAGAGGAATGCGCAAACTACGAAAAGAAAATCGAATCCTATGGCGGCATCGACCTGTTCCTCGGCGGCTGCGGCGTTGATGGACACATCGCCTTCAACGAGCCATTCACCTCATTGAACTCGCGCACCGGCATCCGCGACCTGACGGAAGATACCCGTATCGTCAACTCGCGCTTCTTCGGAAACGACCCCACGAAGGTCCCGGCCAAGGCCCTCTCAGTCGGCGTCGGCACCGTAACCGATTCCAAGGTAGTCCTCCTTCTGATCAGCGGGCACAACAAGGCGCGCGCCCTAAAGGAATGCGTGGAAGGCGGAGTCAACCAAATGTGGACAATCTCGGCGCTCAACCTCCACAATGACGCGATTATCGCCTGCGATGAAACGGCGTGTGGCGAACTCCAAGTCAATACCTACAAGTACTTCCGGGATATCTTCAAGAGCGAACGCCTCTAATACCGGATTTTTAATCCCGACCATCTCGCCGCTGGCGGTGGGCAAGCAGACAATGCGCTCCATCGCCAGCGGCGTTTTTTGGGTCATTGGCCAAGGGGCATGTAACATGCCCTTTGAGTACGAATTCGTGAAATTTTCGGATGTATTTTTGAACTTTGAAAATGAAAAAAATTGGAATTGCTTGCATTCCCTGAACCCCAATTTATAGTACAAAAGTTTTTTACATATGCCGGGGTGTTGCGGAGTTTTTTCCCGCGGCTGAGATCAAACCCGAGAACCTGAACTGAGTAATGTCAGCGTAGGAAGCAATCACTGCGAATGCCGTCAAACGGTCCGCATCCAACTCCTATTCTGACGAGGAGACGGACAAAAATGACGAGCAATTGGATTTCCAGAATTCGAGCGGCAAAACCGCTCATCGAATGCCTCACCAACGACGTGACCATCACGGATGTGGCCAACACCATCCTCGATGTGGGAGCCTCCCCAGTGATGGGAGTCGCAGAAGCTGAAATCCCAGGCCTGGTCAAAGCAGCATCAGCCGTAGTCATCAACATCGGAACCTTTTCCGCCGAACTGGAAGAACGTTACCTGCTGGCACTCAAGGTCGCACATGAATTCGGAAAACCTGTTGTCTTCGACCCAGTCGGAGCCGGTGCGACAGATTACAGGACCGACATCACCAAAAACCTGCTCCAAGCACATCCCATCGCAATCATCAGGGGAAACGCTTCTGAAATCAAGGCGTTGCTCAAAGGAAGAGGTTCAACTGTCGGAGTCGAAGCCGCAGACGATGACGTCATCAACGACAACACGCTCGTGGCACAAGCTGAAATCGCCCGGAACGTAGCAAAAACCTACCGTTGCGTCGTGTCGATGTCAGGTCAAATCGACGTGATTTGCGACTCTTGCAACGCCTATGCCTGCCGTAACGGCGTCCCCTGGCTATGCTCGGTCACGGGAACCGGGTGCTCGCTCACTGGCCTCCTCGCCGCCTTTGCCGCCGTCGCAACCAGGCAGGAACTTCTGGAAGCGGCCACCTTCGGAACCGCCATGATGGGCGTCGCCGGCGAACTCGCTTTCAACAGGACAGCAAACCTAGGTCTCGGATCCTTCCATGTGGCACTGCATGACGAACTCTCGATGATGACAGACCTGCGACTCGAACAACTTGCAAAACTCCAACCCATACAGGCATAGAAAATGAACCCGAACCTGCTGAAACTCTATGCGATAACCGACAGGGCATGGCTCGGGGAAAACTCCCTGGAAAGCGTCGTCGAACAAGTCCTGCAAGGCGGTGCGACGCTCTTGCAACTCAGGGAGAAGAACCTGGATGACGATGCATTTCTGGCCGAAGCCCGCTCGATCTTGAAGGTATGCAACCGCCATGGCGTTCCTTTGCTCATCAACGACAATCTCGAGGTGGCTCGGCAATTGGGCATCGGCGCGCACATTGGACAGGATGATGCTTCAATCCAGGAAGCCAGGCGCATCTTGGGACCTGACGCCATCATCGGCGTGTCATGCAATTGCGTGCAACAGGCGATTGAAGCGCAGCGCAACGGAGCTTCGTACCTTGGAGTCGGAGCTGTCTTCAAGACCGGGACCAAGCTGGATGCCGACTACGTCGATCGTCGGGAACTGGAAGCAATTTGCGCCAACACGACGATTCCAGTCGTCGCCATCGGCGGCATCAACGCCGACAACGCGGACCAACTCGCCGGCTCGGGAATTGCGGGAATCTCATTGATCTCCGCGCTATTCTCCGCCGAAAACCCCAAGCTCGCAACGCAAACCATCCTCGAAAAGGTCGAAAAGCTCCTCGAACCCCCTTTTAATCCACCGCCAGCAGCGATCATTGACCTGGACGGCACGCTTCTGGACAGCCTCCCGGAATGGGACAAGCTGGCGGATAACTACCTCATTTCAAAGGGCAAGACTCCTCAACCCAATCTCCTAAGCATCATCGGCGAAATGGAGCTCCCGCAAAGCGCAAAGTACCTCAAGGATGCATACGACCTAAGCGAAGACGTCGATACCATCCAGGATCAACTCAAAAAAGCAATCGAACATGTCTATTCGCACAAGGCACAACTCTTCCCAAACGCAAAATTCCTGCTCGAAAACCTGCAACGGCAGCAAGTCAGGATCGCACTCTTCTCCGCAACATCAGTGCCACTCGCAAAACAAGCGCTCAATAGGCTCAAGATCACCGAGTTCTTCGATGGAATCTACTCCACAGAAGACTTCGGCGTCACAAAGTCAAACCCTGACGCATTCCTCAAGGTTTTGGGACGGCTGGGCACAGCCCGAGACAAGACCATCGTCATCGAAGACGCTCCATACGCCATCAAGGGAGCTCAATTGGCTGGATTCAAAACCTATACCCAGGACATACTCAAATGAAAACTGCATTGACCATCGCAGGATCGGATTCAAGCGGCGGCGCCGGAATCCAAGCCGACCTCAAGACCATGTGCGCCCACAAAGTATACGGAATGTCGGTCATCACCGCATTGACCGCACAAAACACACTTGGAGTACAGGGCATACATACGCCGCCGGCGGCATTTATCCGCACTCAAATCGATAGCGTTTTCAACGACATCAGGCCAGATGCCGTCAAAATCGGCATGTTGTCCAACGCCGACGCAATCAATACGGTTGCCGAGGCGCTCAGCTTCTACAAGCCTGCTGTCATCATCCTTGACCCGGTAATGGTTTCAACCTCGCACCATAGGTTGCTGGAGCAAGAAGCCGAGGAGGCGCTTATTGCAAAGCTCCTCCCCCTTGCCACGATTATCACGCCCAACCTACCTGAAGCCGCAGTACTGGCCAAACTCCCTACACCGACCAACAGGGACGAAATGCTCGCCGCCGCGAAAAAACTCACCACGCTCACCAACGCTGCAATTCTTGTCAAAGGCGGACATCTTGAAGATGATTGTTCAGACGATTTGCTTCTGTACGAAGGCGAACAACGCTGGTATGAAACCAAGAGAATCAACACATCTAACACCCACGGTACAGGATGCACGCTCTCTTCGGCCATCGCCTGCAACATGGCATTTGGATATGAAATCCCAATAGCCGTCAAAAAGGCCAAGGACTACATCACGGGGGCACTCCAAAACGACCCCAAGCTCGGACACGGAAACGGACCGCTTAACCACATATACAATTTCTGAAGGCGGCATTGCTTGAGTACGAGCGCCCAGTGAATTGTGAATTATGAATGCTGAATTATGAATGATTTGTCCGACCAGTCAGACCCAGTCAGACCTGTCAGACCTGTCAGACTAGGGACACGCCATTTTTAGCCGCTTTAGCGGCGACACAGCTTGAGTACGAGCACCCGGGGTGCCCGTACCTAAACCCGTCCCGCCCTTCAGCAAGGAAAATCTGGGCGACTGGTCTGGATGGGGCTTTGTCATGTTTAGCCGCTTTAGCGGCGACACTGCCTGAGTACGAACACCCGGGGTGCCCGTACCTAAACTGTCACACTTCAAAGCACCCGAAGAACAACCATTCCCTCCATAGGTGTCTTGCCAAGGTTGCCATGCCTTGTTTTTGTTTTGATTTTGCATGTGGAATTTCTTTTTGCCTTGATTGACAATCCCCTTTTTTCATCGTATAGTCGCTAATGTCTTGTTTCATATTTAAGACCTTTAAGCATTGGAGAACATGATGAAAAGTAGATTTCTTGCCCTTTGCCTAGCCTTTTCCTCCTGCGTCCTTGTCGCCCAAATCGAGGAGTACGTAATCTGGGATGCGGACAGGGATGCGAAAGCCGTGCTTCCTTCAGGTGATTCCAAGGGGCTTGAGCAAGCTCCTGGCAACAAGCCGGGGCTGGCACTCAAGGCAGTCTATCCGAAGTTCGACGGCAAGGTCGAATGGCCAGCCGTCCGCTGGAGAGCTCCATTCATCACCTCGTTGGACATCCGGGACTGGGATTACTTCGTCTTCCAGGCATACAATCCATTGCCTGAAAAAGTCGATCTGGGCGTATTCATCAACGGCAAGGGGAAATTCAACGAACACTTGTTGCTCCAGCCCAATGCATGGAACCATATCGCAGTGCCATTCAAGGACTGGCGAGACCGTCTCGGAGATAACATCACCCATTTCGACCTCTTTATGACAAGGCCAGACAAGACCTACACCATCCATTTCAAGAAAATCGCCCTCAAAAGAGGCGCCATGCCGCCCGACCGCCTACTCAAAAATGCCAAGTACACCATCGCGGACTTCGAAAACGAACTGCCGAAAACCTTCGAAAGAAACGCGGTCGAAGTCCAGCTCGATCGCGAATGGAGCGCAACAGGAACTTCTTCCGCCAAATTGACCTATGCCACGTCCCAGGACTCAGGATCGCCTTGGCCGTCCTATCAATTCATGGCCAATGCGGACAATATCCTCGGACTCGATTGGAGAGCCTTCGCCTCGCTCGAATTCACGACCTTCAATCCAACGACAAACATGATCCCGCTAAAGGTTTACATCGCTGACGTATACGGCAAAATCATCACCCAGGAATGCTTCCTCTCCCCAGGACAAGTCAATACATGGACCATTCCACTTGACAAGAACAATCTGGAACTCGCCGCGATGAGACAAGTCGATTTCTACCTCAGCAACCCCGGCGAGCAATACTCGTTCAGCATCGACAATATCTGCCTCAAGGCAAAATCCAGCGAGGAACTCAACGAGTGGCTACAGGCTTCTCAGAGAATCAAGGGCGAAGTAGAAAACCTGACTCCTGAGTTCAAAAACAAGTACATGAACGAACTGGACCAGAAAGTCCAAAACCTTAAGAACGCCATGGAAGCGCTCAAAAACAACGACATAACTGCAGGTCAATTGCAGCAAATCACAACTGCGGCAGATGATATCGACTTCTGGCATAAAACTCATTCCCGTGAACTGGATTTCGCAAAAATCGCCTCACAGACCGCTAGAAACTATCCCGATTGCAAGGTCGGGCTCGCCTTCGCGGACTCGATGACCAAGGTAATGATCCAAGACCTGCCGCTTACCAATGTCGCCTTCGCACCAAAGGCAACCCTGGAACTGGCGAGAAACGAATATGAAAGCATCCAGCTTGTCGCACTCGGATTTGACGAACCCCATGAAATTAGTGTCCAAGTTTCAGAACTGAAAAACGGGAATGCCGTCCTGGCGACTGACTACAAGACCGTGTCGCTCGTCGGACACGTGAAAACCGAAAAGCCGCCTTACAAGGCCGAGTACCAGGGCTGGTGGCCGGATCCGCTCCTGCACTTCCAAAAGCAGGCGACCGTCAAGCCAGGAGAAGCAGTCGCATTCTGGCTCAGGTTCAAAACCGCCGAAAACCAAGTTCCGGGCGACTACCAGGGAACGATCATTGTCAGGCAAGACGGCAACGTCGTCGCACAAATCCCGCTTGTCGTCACCGTCTGGGACTTCTTGATCCCAACAAAATCCCAGCTCGATGTCTGCATGGACTTCAGAAACCATATCAGGCAAGTCTGGGGCAACGACCTCACCAATGAAAGGTACAACGAAATCCTAGTCGATGCAGTCGATCTGTTCGCCGACTACAAAATCGACCATGACAACATCTACCGCGTCCTCCCCCAGGACCCGCAAAAACTGCAGCTCCCAATCGACCTGCTCAAGCGCCAAGTCGAGCAAGGCGTGCTTAGATCCTTCAACATGTTCTACCTCGCCACACCACGCAATTGCGACAAGCCCGACGACCCAAGGGTACAGCAAGTCATCGACAGGGCAATCAACTGCCTCAACTATTGGGTTCCAATCCTCGAGAAGGAAGGACTCCTCAAGTACGCATACGTGTACTGCTATGACGAAATCCCAAAACAGCTCTTCCCTGTCATGGAAAAGGTCTGCAAGGCAATCAAGGAAAAATTCCCGAACATGCCGATCTCGACGACCGCCTACGACCACTCCTTCGGCACGGACTCGGAATTGGCGGACGCGATCGACGTGTTCACGCCCCTCACCGCCAGATATGACGAGCATATTGCCCAAAAAGCGCGCGAACAAGGACGCAAAGTCGATTGGTACATCTGCATCGGACCGCACAATCCCCACGCCAACTGGTTCGTCGAATACGCCGCAATCGAAGCCCGGCTCCTAATGGGCATGATGACCGCCAAGTACAGGCCGGACGGATTCCTCTACTACGCAATCACGAGATGGCCCCTGAACAAAGGTCCTATTACCGAAGGTCCCTACACCAATTGGAATCCAGCCAGCTTCCAAACCGCCAACGGAGACGGAAGCATCTTCTGCGCAGGACCAGAAGGCGTCATACCTACGATCAGAGCCGAAAACTTCCGCGACGGACTCGAGGACTACGCCTACTTCCTCGAACTCGAAAATCGAATCAAAAAGCTCGACCAAGACAAGCAAGACACGGCCAAGGAAGCACTCCAAGTCCCGAAGGAACTCGTTGAAAACCTCGCAACATACTCAAGAGACCCCGCCTTGCTGAGGCAGTTCAGGCGCAAGCTCGCCCAGGCAATCCTCCAAGCAAAATGACTAAGGAGGAGGAAGCGGGAGTCCTGGTCCCATAGGTTCGACCCGTCCGACCCGTCCGACCCTGTACTATTCCCAAAACCTCCACTCTGGCCAGCAAAAGGCATGCCACATGCCATTTAAGTACGGAACCAATGATTTTTCGAGGTAATTTTGCGGGACAGGTTCAGTATGGGAAGGACACGGAATAACTGTGGCAAAAAGTAGAAAAACGCGAATGGCGGGCTATTTTTCCATTGGGCTCCCCATTCCTGCCCCTTCTCTACTCCAATCAGCAATTGGAGTCTTTCTGCAAGGGACATTTGGACGCTGGGGTGGCAGTCACCTTCAACGTGGACACCTTGCAAGATGGACTTATCAGCCCACAAGCAATTGAACAAGCATCAGCCATACACTAATTTGACATCGACCACCATGGAAAATCAAGCATTGCCGACCTGGAACCTGTCGGCCATCTACGCATCATCCAAGCAATGGGAATCGGACTTCGACCGGCTTCCCAAGCTCGCCAACGACTTTTTGTCATTCAAGGGTACTCTCGGCGAATCCCCAGAGGCAATAGCCAAAGCCCTTCAGGCAGATGACGATTTCAGTCGGCTTGTTGAAAAGCTTTACGCCTACGCCCACATGAAATCGGACGAGGACACCCGTGATTCCGAAGCTCGCGCCCGCCTCGGCAAGCTAACCACCCTCATCGCGGAACTTGCTCCGACGCAAGCGTGGTTCGCCCCCGAACTTCTCGCCATCCCGAAAGCCAAAATCGACAAGTTCATCAAGTCAAAAAGCCTCCAATTCTACAGGCGAAGCCTGGAAAACATCCTTCGGGAGCGAGAACACATCCTCTCGGAAAGCGAAGAGAGAATCCTCGGAACCTATGGCGACATCCTCGGCGCATCGGCAAACACATTCGGCATCCTCAACGACGGGGACCTGGACTTCGGATACATACGTGACGCAAACGGCGAAAAGATCCCGTTGACCCACGGAACCTACAGGATGTTCTTGGAAGACGACAACCGCGAGATCAGAAGAAAGGCCTTCAAGAAACTCTACGCACGCTACAAGGAATTCAAAAACACATTCGCCAGCACCCTGGACGCGACCACGAAACTCCACGCCGTAGATGCCAGAACCCGAAACCACCCAAGCTCGCTGCACGCCGCACTCTTCCCCACAAACGTTCCAACGGAAGTCTATAACAACCTTATCGAGACCGTGCACAGCCGACTCCCCGACCTCCACAAGTACCTGAAAACAAGAAAAAGGCTGTTGGGAGTCCCAAAACTTGACATGTGGGATCTCTACTGCCCGATCATCCCCAACTGCAAGCTCCAATTCACCTGGGACGAGGCGGTCAAACTCGTCACCCAAGCCCTGAAGCCGTTGGGAAAGGAATACCAGGACATCCTCAAGCAGGCCTTCGAACAGCGTTGGATCGACGTCCCCGAACGCAAGGGAAAACGTTCCGGAGGATACTCGGGCGGCTCCTACGACACCTACCCCTACATCCTGCTCAATTTCCACGGAACCCTGGACGACGTCTTCACACTCGCACACGAACTTGGCCACTCGATCCACTCCTACTACTCCAGGAAAACGCAGCAATACCGATATGGCGACTACAAGATCTTCGTCGCCGAAGTCGCCTCAACCACCAACGAGATTTTGCTTGCGGACCATTTGCTCAAGACGACCAAATCCCCAGGGACACGATCCTACCTCCTCTCCCACCTGGCCGATTCGATCAGGGCGACCATCCACCGCCAAACCATGTTCGCCGAGTTCGAACTCACGATGCACAACTACGCCGAGAAAGGAGTCACCTTGACTGCCGACCTGCTCTGCGACGAATACTACAAGCTCAACGAGACCTACTACAACCTCAAAGCAGACAAGACAACCTCTCTCGAATGGGCCAGAATCCCGCATTTCTACTACAACTTCTACGTCTATCAGTACGCGACGGGAATGGCTGCGGCAATCGACCTCGCCAACAAGCTCCTGGCTGGAAACCAAGAGGATCTGGACAAGTACATCGGCTTCCTAAAGGCGGGTTCCAGCAAGGACGTGCTTGATATCATGGCGGACGCGGGAGTCGATCTCGCCTCGCCAACATCAATCCAAAATGCGCTGGACTACTTCAAAGACATCACATCAAAACTTGATAACGAAACGAAAAACTAAGGAGTCGTTCACCATGACACGCCCCAAGCTCTCCATCTCAACCCTTGGCTGCCCAAACTGGGATTTCATCAAGACCCTGCAGGAATTCAACAAGCTCGGAATCGACGCCATGGAGGTCAGAGGCGTTGACGGCCAAATGGACGCTGACAAAATCCTGCGATTCAAGCCGGAAAACCAAGCCGAGACGAAACGCCTTCTCAAGCAGTACAACGTAAAAATGATCGGCTTTGGATCATCGGCAAGCTTCCACAACCCGGACAATGTCGAACAAATGATCGAATCGACCAAGCGGGAAATCGACATCTGCAGCCAAATGGACATACCGGCGATACGAGTCTTCGGAAACGACATACCGGATCCCAAAAAACAAGACCAAACCGTCAAGCAGGTCACCGAAGCGCTAGGGCAAGTCGCACACTATGCCGCTCAAAAAGGAATGATCGTCAATCTGGAAATCCACGGCGGATTCAACACGCGGGAAACCGTAGAACCCATCGTGCAGGAACTCAAGGGCGAACCGGGATTCGGAATCATCTGGGACATCAACCACTCGGACAAAACGTACAAGGACAACTTCAAGCCGTTCTACGACATCATCAAGCCATGCCTGAAGCATACGCATATCAAGGACTACATCAGAAACGACAGCGGAAAGTGGACACTGACACTGATCGGCGAAGGCGACATCCCCATCAAGCCAATCATGCAACTCCTCAAAAACGAGGGATATGACGGCTATTACTCCTTCGAATGGGAAAAGAAGTGGCATCCCTACCTGCCCGAGCCTGAAGTCGCCTTCCCGCACTTCATCAAGACCTTCAATAAATGGTGGGACGAACTGGACTAGTTTCACGTCCTGATCACCTGCCATCTCCTTGTCCAAGTTTCAATTCGAGATATATTTGAGCACAGCCAATTTCCCCCATCATTCAATCCAAAACCGGAGTTCCTCCATGACAGCACCGCTTTGCTACAACTATCCCTGGCATGCCTTGCCAGACAGCCTGTACCCCAGGGTCGCCCGTGAGTACCTTGACTATGGGGTTGACACCTTTGTCTTCTCCGACCCCCTGATCAAGGCCTGCATCGCCGACCCCGAGCGCCTTTCATTCCTGAGATGCTTCACCCGCAGGATGGGAGTCAAGTTCGTCGCCACCCACTCTCCTTTCGGTTCGACCTACGACCTGAACATTCCAGAAGCGGAACGCCGCCCGGTCATGCTCAAGGACCATGTCCGCGCGATGGCAATCTCCGCCGAGTTCGGAGCGAAGACCTATACGATGCACGTGGGCGCATACCACCATTGCACGAAGCACATCCCCGTCCAGGATCTCAGGCCGAACGCGATCGCTTCTCTTGAATACCTCCTGCCCTACGCAGAAAAACTCGGCATCGTCATCGCCGTCGAAAACAGCTTCGAGCCTACCAATTCAGCCAAGGAAGTTTATGACTTGGTAAAACAGTTCGACTCCAGCCCTGCGATCGGGGTCTGCTATGATACGGGACATGCGCACTTCATGGCTCCATATCCCTGGAAAAAGCGCGAAAAGTACGCATCCTACCAGAATAATTCCTGGTGGGAAAATGGCATCATAGAAGAGGCAAACGCCCTGGAAACACTGCAGGACTATGTCGTAACGACGCATATCCACGACAATACCGGATACTCCGACCTCCACTCAATGCCTTTTGACGGAACGATCGACTGGGACGAGCTGATGCCAAAGCTCTTCAACTGCCCAAGAATCCTGGAACACCAGACGGAAATCAATTTCAGCGACGGCAGCGGCTGGGCAGGACAGGCGCTGGCGCCAACCGGCGGATACTCCATCAAGAGCCAAGTCGAAACATTCAGGAAACTCGGCTTCAACTAAAAAACAACCTATCGGACACCGATTATGACCGCACCATTGGCTTTTTATTTCAACTGGAACACGATTCCCGACGAACTCCACCCCAGGGTCATCAGGGAATTCCTGGACCATGGCATCGAGGACTTGGTCTTCATCAACCCGGTCATGGAGTCGGTCCTCGCCAATCCTTCCCGCAAGGACTTCTATCTCGGGTTGGCTGAACGGATGGGCGTCCGCTTCATCGGCATGCACTCTCCGTACGGCAAGACCTTCGACTTGTCTCTGATCGAGCCTGACCGCAAGCCCCTGATGATCCAAGATCACGTCAAGGCACTGGAGACCTGTGCGGAATTCGGCTCGAAAACCTATACGATGCACCTGGGCACCTACCCTTATGCTGCGCAAAACGTCAAGTTGGAGCAGCTTAGGGAACACATTGTCGAGGCGCTGGAAAAGCTCCTTCCCGAGGCCGAGAGGCTGGGCGTCGTCATCGCGATCGAGAATGGGTTCAGCGCCAACGACTCCGCCGAGGAGCTTCTCTACTACATCAACCACTTCAACCATCCGTACCTGGGAGTCTGCTACGACACGGGACATGCTCACATCGTCACCCCGTACCCATGGAAAAAGCGAGAAAAGTACCATCCTCACGTCATCAACAACTGGATCGAACCTGCTTTCCAAGAATGTCCAAACAGCATTGACCTCCTCCAGCCGCATATCGTCACCTGCCATATCCATGACAACTCAGGCTACGCCGACCAGCACGGAATGCCTTTTGACGGGACATTGCCCTGGGAAGACCTGATGCCCAAGCTCTTCAACTGCCCCAGGATGCTCGAATACCAGACGGAGGTTTCCTACACGGAAGGCAAGATCTGGTGCGGTGAAGCCCTTTCCAACAGGGGCGGCTACTCGATCAACCACCACGTCCAGGTATTCCGTAAACTCGGTTTCTCCTGGTAACCCTAAAACACCAACATCACCATGCCAGAAGCCATCCCACTTTGGAACAATCGCCAGATCAAGTCCGACCAGAAGCCACCCAGCATCACCCCCTACCTCCTGGAGGGGGACACGCCGCGACCGGCAATCCTCGTCATCCCGGGCGGCGGATACCGCAACGTCTGCGAATCAACCGAAGGCTATGCGATCGCCAGACGATTCAACGAACTGGGCTTTCATGCCGCAGTCCTGCACTACAGGGTTTTCCCCCACCACTTCCCGGAACCGCAACAAGACGCATTCAGGGCAATCAAAATCCTCAGGGGAAACGCAAGGGAATGGAAGATCATCCCCAACCAAATCGCAACATGCGGGTTCTCCGCAGGAGGACACCTCTCAGCCTCCACAGGAACACTCCAAGACGAAAACATCGACGCAACGGACAAGGATCGGTACGACGACATCGACCAGTACCCAGACGCAATCATGATGGCATATCCTGTCATCTCCTTGGAAGCTTGGTCCCACGGCGGATCGGGCCATTCCCTGCTGGGAGATGAATTCGACGCCAAACACAAGCAGTACTCCTTGGAAAACAGGGTTTCGGACAAAACCCCGCCGACATTCCTCTGGGCGACGCTCCAGGACAAGTTGGTATCCTATAAAAATTCGGTCGTCTTCGCCCAGGCGATGGCTGAGCACAACAGACCTTGCGAACTCCATATCTTCCCCTTCGGAGCACACGGAATGCTGCTGGGCATCAATACCTTCGACGTAGGACAGTGGACGACGCTCGCAGCCAACTTCCTCAAAACCCACTTCACAAGACAGGAACTGCAGGACAACCCCGAAAAACTCAAGCAATTTGACGAACTCTACACCAATGCCATGCAGGCAAAGCTAGAACCACCACGATAACAAGGAATTTTGACGAGGAAATCGACAATGAACACCAAAAGAATCCTCTCATTCTTAATCCTTCTGGCTTGCTTCATCGCACAAGCGGAAACATTCAAATTCGGGGTCATCTCCGATTGCCAGCCCTTCAACAACTCACGGGCGCCAGGGGAAGCGCTCTTCTACGTGGACAAGGCATTCAAGCTGATGAAGGAAAAAGGCGCCGAAGCAATCCTTATCGCAGGTGACATCGCCAACCAAAGCGATCCCGCAGTTTACACGACAATCAGGAAAATCTATGACGAAATCTTCGGCAACTCGCCCAATCCACCACTTTTCCTGCCCGTAATGGGAAACCATGACCGGGAAGGCGGACTGCCCAAGGACGACCCGCCGAAGACCATGAAGGAGAAGGAAGAACGCTTCATGAAATATCTCAAGGTTGACAAAATCCACTTCCACGAGGTCGTCAAAGGATTCAGCGTCATCGGACGTTCCTTTAAGGGTGGCGGCGGTGCAGGATGCGACCTTGACGACGCAAAATGGGTGTTCGAAGAACTGGACAAGGCAATCGCGAGAGATCCCAACAAACCAATCTTCGTCGTCGGGCACAACAATCCGAAACAAACCGTCTATGGTTCCGAATGGGGCAACGACAACCTGTACATCCTCTTCAGGAACTACCCCCAGGTCGTCTACTTCTCAGGTCACACCCACTACCCCAACGAAGACACAAGGACGATCCACCAGAAGGACTTCACGACCGTAGGAACCTCCTGCTTGTTCTGGACCTGGATCGCCTCAAGCGCACTCCCATACCATGGGCGCCAGGACGGAAAGAACATGCTCTTCGTCGAAGCCGGCGACAAGGAAATCATCATCAGGCGCTTCCAGCTCAGGGACAACTCCGAAATCCTGGACAACGGAAAGCCCTGGACGCTCCCGCTCCCGCTCAAAAAGGATAACTTCGTCTATGAACCCTCGAGACGGATCCGCGAAAACCCGCCTGTCGCGCCGCAATTCCCCGACGATGCGACCTTCAATGCCATCGCAGTCCCAGAAGGTCAGCCCTTCACAGGAGTCAAACTCACCGGAACCGCAGCCAAGCATCCGGTGTTCGTACATCACTATGACATCGATGTCTTTGCAAAAGACCAAGAGGGGAAATGGAACAGGGTCAATCCATACACCCTTCTCATGACATCGGATTACTATCGCGGACTTAATTTCATGCAGCCAACCTTCGAAACAGTCATCCCAAACGTCGGGCAAACCTTCGAGCACCACTCTTTCGATTTCCAGCCATCGACCGATTACAGGCTCTCGATCACGCCAGTCGAAACATTCGGCACCAAAGGAAAAGCCGCAACTATTGATTTCAAGACACCTGCGGAAAAGAAGCCTGCTCCGGAAAAGAAATGAGCTTGCCACCCCCTATGCCCAGGAGCAACCATGAAGATTCGCCAGCTTGCCCTTGCAATCCTCCTGCCATTCGTACTTGGAGCGGCAGACTACTATGTCTCGTCGACAGGTAACGACGATGGCGACGGCTCTCAAAACACCCCCTTTAAAACACTCAAGCACGCCTTCTCAAAGCTCAAGCCGGGAGACACATGCTTTCTCCAAAGTGGAGTCTATAGGGAAACCATTACGGAAATCCCAAGCGGAGAACCGGAAAAACCAATAACCATCAAGGGAGACCAAAACAACAAACCGCGCATAACGACTTGCGACAAGGTCACCACGAAATGGACAAAGGTCAATGGCGATATCTGGATCGCCAACGTCGATTGGTCATTGGGCAAGCACTCGCAACTCTTCGTCAACGGAAAACACTACTGGAGAGCAAGATGGCCAAACAGGACCGACGATGATCTCCTCAACTGGAAAACCGCAGACTATGACAAGGTCAAGTCAGACCTTACCTCACTCGTCTGCCAAACGCTACCCGACAAGCCGGACAACTATTGGAACGGAGCGATCCTTTGGTGCCTTTCAGGAGTCAAATACTCATCGTGGAGCATCGATATCGTCGGATACGACAATGCCGAAAAACGACTCCACATGCGCCAGTCAAAAACGATCATGACAATCGGAAACGATGAACGGGTCCCCAGGCTCAACCATCGAAACGGGGGCTTCTTCTTCCTGCTCGGAGGAAGGGACGAAGTCGATGCGCCTCGGGAATTCTACTATGATGAAACTGCGAAGACGCTGACGATTCACGTCGAACCGGGGCAAGACCCCAATGCAATGGACATCGAATTCCAGCGACGCCTCCACATCCTCAAGGTCAAGAATGTCAAGCACGTCAACCTGATCGACCTGGAAACCACCGGCGGGCCGATCGTCCTTGAGCAATGCGAGAATATGACCCTGCAGCGGATCAAGGCGACATGGCTGGGGCATACCGACGGCGGCGATACCAGTGCCTCCCTCAAGATGGATACGGGACTCGCCATCAAGTCGGGCCAGCACGTCACCCTTAGGGATTCCGAAATCGCCTTCTCCGCCGGCTCCGGCGTCACCATCAGCGGAAAACGCCACAACATCGTCAACAATTGGATCCACGACGTGGACTACGCGGCATGCTGGGATTCCGCACTTGGAGTCGGAGGACAACAGCACCTGATCTCCCACAACACCATCCACGACACGGGACGTGACATCATTGGTTTCAACGGACTGACATGCCTTGTCCAGTACAACCACATCTACAATGCCGGACGGATGTGCATGGACCTCGGACTGCTCTACGGGGGATACGATGGAGGAGGAACGGAAATCCACCACAACTGGGCGCACGACAACCTGGCAAAAGGCGGCGCGTCAGGACTCTATATCGACAACTACAACCACAACTACATTTTCCACCACAACATGGTCTGGAACGTCAGGGGAGCCAACATCCACGTCAACCTTCCGTCGCAAAACGTCTATGTCGTCAACAATACCTGTACCGGAGGAAGCGGCGGAATGGGACGATGGAAAATCGACTGGATGTACAATGTCCTCTACGCCAACAATGCCTTCGGCAAAGACATCCGAAACCACCCGCACCTGACGAAACTCTCCAACCAAGTCCGCATCCCCGAAGACCAACTCAATGCAGATACGATCAAAACCTTCAATCCCTGGCCCAAATCAGGTGTGTTCGTACCGGGAATCACAGAAGAGGAACCCGGGATCGGAGCCTTCGAACCCGACAAGCCATGGAAGGCAGGACACGATTTCGAAAATCCACCGCAACCCGAATACAAACTCTCGCCGATTCCCATGAGACCGCTGCTCAAGCGGGGAAGCTTCGATTGGAGATGGGGAGTCGGCGGAACTGCCCTATGGGACGTCACGGAAACCAATAAAAACGACGCCAAGCTCATACACGGAACAAGCATCTGGAACCCGACGGACTCCAGAAACACAGTCGTCTCGGCAGGACTCGAACTCAATGGCCCGAATACGCAAATCCAACAAACAGTCGAGGGCGAAATCTTCCCCAACCAAGAATACGAATTCTCGCTCTGGACAAGGATGAAAGACGGGGCAAAACTTAATTTCGGAATCAAAATGGACGACGAAATAGTCGCGCAAAATACATTCGCCGATGCGGATGACGCATGGCACCAGCCCATCCTCCGATGGACGACACCATCAAAGCCTGGAAAGCTCGCCGTGTTCATTGCAAAATCAGGTCCGGGCACCGCCTATGTGGACGACATCGCACTCGTCGGAATCGTCCGTGGCCTCGGACCGAGAACCCCAGGCTTCGCCCCGCAAAAAGCACCTGCGCAAGGCAAGGAATTCAAGCAACCGATGCCGGAACCAAGACGCTCAAAGCCCTTCCTGATCCCCAACAACCCAGACGTCGGCCTTGGTGCCGCAACGCAAGTCAAGCAAACCCCGGGACGAATGATATGCAAGGGACTAATCCCAAATGCCAGAATCGCCCACGACAATGAAAACCTGCTCGTCCAAGTCATGGTTCCGATCGAAAAGCCAATGAAATCCGTAGAAGATCCCAAATGGGACATTGACGACGGCATGGAAGTCTGCTTCGCCTCATCGGAAAAAACCTCCGAGATCTTTATCTTGCACGGCTTCCCAAACGGCAAAATCGAGGGCACGACAGACGGTGGCGCGCCACGACAAACCGTGGACGAACTCGTCAAGGCAACCACCTTCAAGGTCTTCAAGTCCGATGGAAACTGGACCGGGCAATGGACAATCCCGCTCAAATCCGCAGGAATCAGTGGAAAACCAGGAGCGATACTCGACTTCAATATCGGAATCAGGCGAAACGAACACAGCCAGTGGATCCAATGGGAAGGCACAGGAGGCTCGACATACGACCTCAAAAATGCCGCCAAGATCATCCTCGGCAAGTAAGGAGCCGTTAAAATTTCCTTCCGGCAAAATCTACCGAAACCGCCTTTTGCCAAGTAGGAACAAGCACGGATTTTTGTAGCAACTAATCCTTCTTTACACTCTTGACACAGGTAGAATTGTAGCTATACTATGCGGCATTATCCTAAAAAAAGCAGTTGGCGCTATGACAGCAGTTTAGGTACGACGCCTGGGGTACTTGTACTCAAGTGGCTGCAAATGATGCATCCCTAGTCGGACAGGTCGAACCATGTGACTGGGACTGAGACCTATGGGACAAATGTGACCCATGGGACTGGGACATGGGCCTGGGACTATGGGACGTTGTCACTGGTTTTTGTGGAGTTTTAGGTTCTGTGACGGGGAGCTGTTTTCCTCGAAAAAACCACCCTGAAACCAACGCAAAAAATCATCAGTTTCGTACTTAAATGGCATGTGACATGCCCCTTTCTGGCGGGATTGCAGTCAGCCCTGAAAGGGCGCGATATACCAGCCCAGGGCAATGCCCTGGGTTATGGATCGCCATACCCGAACAAAGCCCTGAAAGGGCGTGACATACAATCTCTAACCATGAACGATAGTTCGGACGAATCAACTGAATCAGCTGAATCTTCATACATAATTGCGCCGTAGGCGCTTAATCATGCATACCCCCTGGCTTCAGCCTAGGGATGAGGCCCCTACCCGAAGGCGGCGCCTTGTTAAGGCGCTACAATCATTTGGCAGGGCTTTTTTTTGATAGAATGTGCATTGAGACTATGGATACATATAATGAGATCATCGTAAACAAAGGAGGTTTATGTGAAATTCACTCATCCCAGGCATTGGCATGACAATTGGCCGATCTATTATTTTTTGATGGCCGCAACATTTTTGTGTGGGAATGTCAATGCCTATGTTTTCGTAGTATTTCGTGAAGGTGTGACCCATCAAACCGGCAACATGACCAAATTTTCGGTTGCTCTGTTTGAACAATTTTCTCACGGGCTCTTCCTTGGGGGCATTATCCTGGCCTATTTTTTGGGCGCTGTTATTTCCGGACTCATTGCTGGTCGAAAGCCTATTGGCTATACCAAGGAACCCCGATGGATCTTTTTATGTATCGGGTTGTTTACTTGTGGGATAAATTTCATTAAGAATGAAGGGATTTGTTTTCCCCTGGCGTTTTTTTCCGGCATAACCAATTCGCTTTTAAAAAACCAATATGGCTCCTTGATCAAAGTGACACATATTACCGGGCATCTGACGGATGCTGGCTATGCATTGGGTGAATTGCTGAGAGGCCATCAAGAGTTTAAAGCTCCCTTATTTCTGTCAGTGTCTTTTTTTGTCGCTTTTTTCTTGGGCGGTGTTATTGCCTACGTGTTGACCTTGTGTTTTTCCCATGCGCTCTTTGTAATTGGCCTGGGCTGGGTGGCTCTCTCCGCAACCTATTATTACTTATTTCGAGACTTTTTCCAAAGATAGATAGACCAAAGTCTCGTTTTCTTGAGACTCTGAACTACGGTCTGAATATTTTGTATTATTTGAAAGCAACTTAATGAAGTGTACATTACAAGTGTTCACTTCATTAAATCTTTCAACTCAGGAGCCAGCCCATGGAAGCCAGCGTTCTCGACTTGAGAAAAAACATGAAGGACATTCTTGCCGCCATTGACCGGCGCGAAAATGTCATCCTGACCTATCGCGGCAAGCGCAAGGCCATTATCATGCCTATCGACGAAGTCACCGAATCCGAACCGAAATGCTCGGATTTCGAGGCTTGCGGC
Organism: Lentisphaeria bacterium UBA1407; assembly: GCA_002305655.1. Classification (GTDB taxonomy): domain Bacteria; phylum Verrucomicrobiota; class Lentisphaeria; order Oligosphaerales; family Oligosphaeraceae; genus UBA1407. Next base: position 131,864 of record DBPZ01000101.1, read on the forward strand.
ATGTGGGCAGACCGTGACGACATGGACGACGTGCAAGAGTATGTCCAGAAACTACGAGCCCCAAGGAGGTTTTGATGTTGTTTGACACTGACGTCATCATCTGGGCATTTCGTGGAAATTCCGAAGCTCAACATGAAATCAACAACGCCAAGCCGCGCCAGATATCGATCATCACCTACATGGAATTGCTGCAGGGGGCACGAAACAAGCACGAGCAAAAGCATATCAAGCAATTCCTGAAAGCCATGTCCTTCGAAGTGTTGCCTATCACGGCCAACATCTCGCACCGAGCCGCAATCCTCATCGAGGAATATGCCTTGAAGGCTGGACTCAATATTTCCGACGCCCTAATCTTCGCCACAGCCAGCGAGCACGCCAGTTGCCTATGCAGCTCAAATGAAAAGCATTTTCGACACCTGCCAGACCTAGATACCAAGCCATTCAGACCGCATCCACAAAAATCCACAGCAAAGAAATCAAGGCAAAAACAATGATCTTTATGTGGATTTCGCCAGAAAACCTCTTCAAACTCAATTCACTGTGATTCCTCAAAGAGAATTTTGAGGAAAAATACAGCGACAAACAAATTTTCTCAAAATCCCACTTGTTTTCCTGTAAGAACTTTGGTATATTTAACTTGATATATGATTTTTTCCGGCTTGCGTGTTAACTATTTGGTAAGGAGTAAATTTGAATGAAGCGAAAGAAGTTCACCCTCATTGAGTTGTTGGTTGTGATTGCCATTATCGCCATCTTGGCGGCGATGTTGCTTCCCGCCCTCTCGAAGGCACGCGAGAAGGCACGTGCCATCAGCTGCGTCAGCAACCTGAAACAGCATGGACTGGGGTCGGCAATGTATTCCACCGACCATAACGGGCATTGCCTGCTGTCCTGGCACTTGAATCTCGAAGCGAATCCGCAACATTGGAACACATGGGCTGTCCTTATCTATCCGTATATTGGTGACAAAAAACTGCTTGTCTGCCCGTCCAAGCCTTCGGGTAGAAGTACCACCTGTTTTTGGAGCGACAACTTGCCCAACCCCTACCAGATGACCTATGGAAAGCTCTGCACCGAAGACGACACGGGCATCGCCGACCGCGACGACTGGGGATGGGGATACACCTACGGGGCATCCGCACGCAATACAAGAACCGAATCCGTCATTGTGGCACCATCGCAATTCTTCCATATCCTCGACTCAAAAAGCAATGCCTTCAGCCCAGGCTCCGGAAGCGGCCTCTGGTACAATGGACCAATTACTTCAGTCAACCCCCATGTTGATGCCATCCACAACGATATGGCCAATTTCGTCTTCGCAGACGGCCATGTGGAATCGCGGAAAAACATGACCAGAGGCAGCTGGAACTTCAAGAACAAAGATTGATTCCCCTAGCCTAATCCACTAACACAATTCAGCCGCCCAAGAGTTTATCCTGCGGGCTGCTGATTTTTTTTGTTTCAAAAATCGGCTTGGGATAGCATAGCTGAGCTATGTTGTGCGACTGCGTATTGCGCCAAGAACTTGTTTTTGAGGATTGGCTTTCGTGGATGTACGGGTTACTTTATTGAATCCACCTAAACCATAAGGAGTTACTATGACTTTTTTCATTTGCCTTCTGCTTTGTCTTTCGTGTTTTGGGAATGAAGCCATCCGTCGAGTCGGGACATCGCCGGTCATTCATTGGCGCTACTCCGAACGTGACTCCTTCCTGATCAAGCTGCAGGACGAGGACTGGACCGAGTACCAGGCCATCGCCTTCAAGCTGGTCGCCAACAAACGCTCAAGCATATCGCCGTCGTTGATCTTCTCCTCGGAAGACAAGGATTCGCCGGGAATGGATTACTACAACGTGTCAATCCCCCTCAACCAGGTCGGCGCCAGGGAAATCGTCATCCCACTCGACCGGATCAGAAAAGTCAGAAACCCAATTGGATGGCACAAGATCGACTACTTCCAGATGCATGCCGACTGGACGGGACAAAAGAGGCACGACCGGGACGTCGTACTTGAAATCCATGACCTTAGGCTGGTAAAAGGAGATTTCACCGACAATGCGAAGGGACCCCGGATGGACGACAAGGAATTCTTCAGCCTTCTGGACTACGACCGTCCCGAGCTGGCCAAGGTAAAATCCGCCGCTGACACGGGCGATTACAAGCAGGCGGGTCATTTTCTAGCCGAGCACATCAGGAATCGCACTCATCCCACCTGGGTTCTTGACAGGCGCAACCGTCCCACCAAGGGAGTGGCACCCATCGTCAAGCGCGCCCAAAAAGGCGAAGGCGGCCAATATGAATTCCCTCGTATCAAGCTGGATTGGCAAGGCTGGAAAGACATATCCTTTGATATTTCGGCGCTTACGGTACGTGGCAATCCCATCGGAATGGATTTGATCTCGGGTCTCCAGCTTGCTTGGACGTCATTGCCAGAATCACGCCAGGATTTGGCATTGTACCTGGACGATGTTGTCCTCGTCTACCAGGACGGCAAGCGAGTCGTGCTGGGCGACTTCGAGTCGTTGGTCACGGGCTGGACGAACCTGACCAGGAACACGACCTTTAAGCATGGCGGCGAGGCATCGGGCCGCTGGATGTTCCCCAATTATAACCCCCGAGTCGCATGCCAGAAATGCCCGACGGACTGGTCGAAGGTTTCCAGGCTGGAGTTCAAGCTTAATGTCAGCGGATCGGATGCCGGAAGCCTTCAGGTCCGGCTTCAATCCCATGCTCCAAACACGCAGCTTGCCGACGAGATTCTCAGCCACAAGTGGGGCTTGACTTCATTCAGGAACGTGATCCACGACTTCGGTCCCAGGATTGACTGGTCATGCAATCCCATGGACACAGGCGAGACCAAGACCGTTGAATGGAACGCCATTCTCAACAGGCATTTCCATTTCGCCGATTTGCGAAACGCATACTGGCAAACCGGCGACCCCAAGTACGCGCGGGAACTCGCCGAACAGATGAACGCATGGATCGAGGATTGCCCGGTACTCATCTGGCAATCGGGAAACAGCCCGTACCACCACGCATGGGAAACACTCAACACAGGAATCAGGCTGCACCAAACCTGGCCGTCGGCGCTCTTTGCTTGCCTCGATTCAGACGCCTTCACGGACCAAATCATCGTCAATATCCTCAAATCAGTTGTCGAACAAGTCAGGCATCTCCAGAAATGGCCGAGCACCGGCAATTGGCTGACTGCGGAATCCTGGGGCATCCACACGGCGGGACTGATGTTCCCCGAGTTCAAGTACGCCAAGGCCTGGCGGTTGGACGCCATCGAAAAACTCCATCGGCAGCTCACCGAGGAAGTCTATCCCGACGGCATCCAGTTCGAATTAGCGCTGGGGTACAGCAACTGGACCCTGTCGGAATTCCTGGGAGCCTACGAAAACGCCAGGCTCAATGGAATGGAAGGCGAATTCCCCCAGGACTACAGGGATTTGCTGGAGAAAATGTATGCCTACCTGATGGCGATTTGCATGCCGGACGGTCGCGGATTCGGACTCAACGACGCTGGAAACGTCCATATCCGAGGGCGATTGTTCCAGGGATTCGACCTCTTCCCAAACCGAACCGACTTCATCTACGCAGCCCTGGGTGGAGCCGAGGAGTTCACGCCGCCGGCAACCGATTCCTTCGGCCTGCACTGGGCAGGACACTACCTGATGAGATCCGGCTGGGACAAGAATGGAAACGTGATGCATTTTGACGCCGGTCCATGGGGTGCGGGGCACCAGCACGAGGACAAACTGACCATCTCCCTCTTCGCATACGGGAAAATGCTCCTTCCCGACGGAGGCGTGACGATGTATGACAACTCCCGTTGGAGAGCCTACACCCTGCTTACGCGTTCGCACAACACCGTGCTTATCGATGGATTCGACCAGTACACAGATCGGCGAAATGCGCTCAGGTTCTGGACACGCCCCTGGGTCGGTGACAGACCCAGCGAATCAGACTCGATCTGGCACTCCGTCAATGCACTTGACTTTGCAAAAGGACGGTATGCGGGAAAATATCGCGAGTACTCGGACTTCTCTTTGCGGATCCAAAAACACGAACCCAAATACCTGGACGGCATCGAGCACATCAGATCCATCGTCTATCTGAAGCCGGACATCTGGATCATCAGGGACCAATTCACCGCCAAGGACGACTTGCCTCATACCGCCGAGGCATTGTTCCACATCAACGCCGATTCGGCCGCCGAAACAGCCCCCGCAACTGTGCTCGCACAAGCCAAGAATGCCCCAGGCCTGGTCATCGCCGCGATTCCCCAAGGCGTAACAATTGACATTGTCACAGGGAAAATGGACGTTCCCGTACAGGGTTGGTCGGCAATTGCAGGCGGGCCGAGACCTGAGGGCGTTCCTGTCAGGCCCTTGCCGACGGCAATCTTCAAGAAGCCATGGATCCGTCAAGGCGAATTGATCACAGTCATCGTGCCGTACAAGCCGGGAACCCCGCCAGCTCTCACGGTCGCAGAAAACGAATTTACCCTTGCCGAAAAGAAATTCAGCTACGAATTTGCCGATGACAGTTGCAAGGTTCATACGGACAATGCGCTCTACCTGATTGAGACGACCTCGGCTTCGTCTCGTGACGGCTCATTGACCGCGTCCCTTGATACCGCGACCACCGCCTCCCTTGTTGAGATTGGACCAGGCACGTGGCTGGCAGCTTCGGAAAAGCCGGCCAAGATGCGCCTTGCCCTTCCGGGAAAGCCACACGTTCACATCCACAAGCTGGGGCGGGACATGAAACAAATCGGAGCGATCGAGCATACTGTTGACAACGGGGAGATTGCCTTTGCCACCGAGGGCGGATCTACTTACGAAATCAAGACTCCAACAGGCAAAACCGCCTTCGAACTATTGCAAGCCGCCACGGAACAAACGGCGATTCCGGTTCGCCCCTTGCCGCAATTGCCTCCGGCGCCCAAAGGCACAGAGATCATCATCCAGGCGGAGACGCTTCATGCCCAATCCGGTGGACATGTTGAAATCACCTCCGAAAAAATCGGCGCAGATGGTCAGGCTTTCCTTCATTGGGACAACCCAGGGCACACGCTCGAGTACAAGGTCGATATTCCGGCGGATGGTGCGTATTGGCTCAGCCTCAAATACTGCATTGGCGACGACAAGGTATCCACGCGCGCCATGCTGGTTGACGGATACGCACCATACGATGATTTCACGAACATCCCGTTCGATCCAACGGGTGGCTGGTCCTCGACACGGGACGACTGGGTCTGGACCACGCTCAAGAAGCCGATCTTCCTCAAGAAAGGCGCCCATATCATCTCCTTTGTCAACCTCGCGAACTCCATGAACTTGGATGTAATCAAACTTACCAGCGAGAAATAAAGCCTGTATCCGCCATGTTGCCTCTGCTGCCAAGCAGGCTATATTTCTTGCTGCGTCTAAAAAATCTCTTTGCATCGCCCGTCAATGGACATACTTCGTACAACAGGCATTTCAAAGTCATTCGGGGAAGTACAAGCTCTCAAGGACGTGGACTTTTCCCTGGAAGCCGGCGAAATACACGCATTGATGGGCGAAAACGGAGCGGGAAAAAGCACGCTCGTCAAAATCATCACGGGAGTCTATCAGCCGACGAATGGCTCAATTTGGTTTGATGGCGCCGATAGACGATTGAACTCGCCGCAGGAAGCAGAACAAATCGGCATCAGCACAGTCTATCAGGAAGTCAATCTGCTCCCGGACCTCTCCGTCACGGAAAACATCTGCCTCGGACGAGAACCAAGAAAATTCGGGTTCATCGACTGGAAGGCAGCTAAAGAACGGGCACGAAAAGCACTCGCAAAACTCGAGGTCGATATTGATGTGTCAGCCAACCTGGCCTCGTATTCCATCGCCATTCAGCAGCTCGTCGCCATCGCAAGATCCCTGGACGTGGAATGCAAATTGCTGATCCTCGACGAACCAACGTCAAGCCTGGACGAAAACGAAACGCATCAGCTTTTCCAAATCATGCGACACCTCCGCGACCAAGGACTCGCCATCATTTTCATCACCCATTTCCTCGATCAGGTCTATGAGGTTTGCGACAGGATCACCATCCTCAGGGACGGCTGCAAAGTCGGAACATTCCGTGCTTGCGACCTGCCCAGGGTCGAAATGGTTTCCAAGATGATCGGCAAAAGCAAGGAGGAAATCGATTCGATGGGCCATCGGGCTCCTTCAAGTTCCGAACAGGCTTTGGGCCCAGTGATCCTGAAGGCTGAGAACCTAGAGTCTCGCGGCGTAGTCGGTCCCCTGAACTTTGAATTGCACGCCGGCTCCCAGGTCGGGTTGGCGGGCTTGCTGGGATCGGGGCGGACTGAAACCGCCAACCTTCTCTTCGGAATCGCATCCTATGACGCAGGGCATCTGGAAATCAACGGAAAAGTCGCCAACAAGTTAACCTGGAACCCCAGGAAAGCAGTCAAGGCGCGATTGGCCTTGATAGCTGAAGACAGAAAACTCACAGGAGTCATACCGGACCTGACCGTCAGGGAAAACATCATCCTCGCATTGCAGGCCTCAAAAGGAGCGATGAACCAAATCCCAAGACGACAGCAAGACCAAATCGCAGAAGAATACATCAGAAGACTCGACATCAAAACGCCTTCGCCGGAACAACTCCTCAAAAACCTCAGCGGAGGAAACCAGCAAAAAGTACTGATCGCAAGATGGCTCGCCACAAAACCAGAACTGATCATCCTCGATGAACCGACAAGGGGGATCGACATCGGCGCAAAAGCCGAGATCGAAGCGCTGACGGACGACTTGTGCAAGGCAGGAATGTCAGTCGTATTCATCAGCTCGGAACTGGAGGAGATTGTCCGGGATTGCCAGCGAGTCGTGGTCTTGCGGGACAGGCGCCAAGTCGGCGAACTCGCTGGAACGGACGTGACCATGAAAAACATCTTGAAAATGATTGCGGGGTGAACAGGATGAACAACTCGCAATCCCTAAATTTCATCATTGGAATCACAGCGCTTCTCGTATGCGTGGCATCGACCTTCATCAGCGGACGCTCGCAAAAATTCAGGCATTTGCGCTGGCCGCTCGTCGCGCTTTCGCTCCTTTTCCTCTACAACTTGATCTTCAAGCCAACATTCTTCGCCTTGGAAATCACCGACGATGGGTACCTGTACGGAAGCCTGATTGACATTCTTAACCATTCGAGCAAGATAGCCTTGTTGGCGACGGGGATGACCTTGGTGATCGCCACCGGCGGCGTCGATATCTCCGTCGGTTCGATCATGGCGATTTCCGGCGCAGTTGCCGCCACGGTGATTGTCTCGCCCTATTCGAGCCTGATCCTGGCTGTTGTCCTGGCATTGCTTGTTTCGACTTTTGCCGGCTTATGGAACGGGATATTGGTCGCGGCTTGTGGCATCCAGCCGATGGTCGCCACCCTTGTCCTGATGGTTGCCGGCAGGGGCATTGCCCAACTGATCACGGACGGCACGATCATCACCTTCCACCATCCCGCCTTCAACGCGATTGGCAACGGGCATCTCCTGGGGCTGCCGGTTCCAGCCTGGCTTGCGGCGACGATATTCCTCATCGCCTTGGCACTGACGAGGACAACCTCGCTGGGACTCTTCATCGAAACCGTCGGAAACAACAGGACCGCAGCCAGGTACGCAGGCATCGCCGCCAGGAAAATCGTCTGGATCACCTATGTCTTTAGCGGATTCTGCGCTGGGATCGCCGGGCTTGTCGTCTGCTCCAACATCAAGTGCGCCGACGCCAACCACGCCGGGCTCTACCTGGAACTGGACGCTATCCTGGCGACCGTCATCGGCGGAACCAGCATGACCGGAGGCAGGTTCTACCTCTCCGGTTCGATCCTGGGCGCGATTCTCATCCAGGCGCTATCGACGGTCATGTACGCCAACGACGTCAATCCCGCCGTCATCGCGGTGCCCAAGGCAATTTTGGTCATCGCGGTCTGCCTGTTGCAATCCGACCGTTTCCGCTCCCGCATCATGGCATTGCCGGTTTTCCGCAAGTTCGGAGGTGAGCCATGCTGAAGCGTTTGCGTTTTCCCATTCGCTACGTTCCCTTTGCCGCGACGGTCGCGGTCTTCATCGTCGCCTACGCCATTGGCGCCATAAGTTTCAAGAATTTCTTCACGTTGCGTGTTTTCGTCAATTTGTTTCACGACAATGCGTACCTGGGGATTGCGGCAGTTGGAACCGGCATCGTGATTTTATCAGGCGGCATCGACCTTTCCGTCGGCGCCGTCATTGCGTTCACGGGGATGCTCGTGGCGAAATTGACGGCTTGCGGCATCAACACGGGCTTGGCGATCCTGATCGCCCTGGCGGTTGGAATTCTCTTTGGCATCTTGCAAAGCACGCTGATTGCGTCCTTCGACCTGCCTCCCTTCCTGGTGACCTTGGGCGGCATGTTCTTGGCGCGAGGCGGCAGTTTCATCATCAACGAGGAAGCCTTGAGCATCCTAAAGAATCCCGTGCTAGACTTCATCGAGGACAATCTCCAGCTTTCCCTTGGAAACGGCGTCTATCTTGAATGTATTGAAGTCGTTTACCTGATTGTCCTGCTTTGCGGGATTGTCTTCACCCAATGGACACCGCTGGGGCGGAGAATCTACGCAATCGGTGTCAACGAGCAATCCGCCTTGCTGATGGGTGTCCCCGTGGCGCGAACCAAAATCATGGCTTATGGCATCGCGGGATTCTGCTCCGCCCTTGCAGGAATCGTGTTTACCGTGTACCTTAAGTCAGGCAATCCGCTCAACTGCATCGGCCTGGAAATGGACGCCATCGCCGCCGTCGTCATCGGCGGCATCCTGCTGACGGGCGGCGTCGGATACCTGCTCGGTTCACTCTTCGGCGTCCTGACCCTGGGACTCATCCAGGTACTGATCATGTTCCAAGGCAACATCAACTCATGGTGGACAAGAATCATCATCGGGATTCTCGTCCTGCTGTTTATCTTCATGCAAAACCTGATTACAAAACTATCTGACAAGAAACAATAAGCCAACTCCCAACCCAACCCACAACCCAAGGAATCAACATGAAAAAGTATCTTTCCCTCCTGATCCTCCCGCTCCTTCTCCTCGTTTCATGCAAGAAAGCCGCCGAAGGTGAAGGTTCCAAGACCATCACCGTGGGATTCAGCCAAATCGGCGCAGAATCAGATTGGAGGAAGGCAAGCACGCTTTCCATTAAGGAAGAAGCAAAAAAACGCGGCATCGAACTGAAATTCTCCGATGCCCAGCAAAAGCAGGAAAACCAACTCAAGGCAATCAGGGCATTCATCGCCCAGGGCGTTGACGTCATCGCTCTCGCACCAGTCGTCACCACGGGTTGGGACGATGTTCTCAAGGAAGCAAGGGCGGCGAACATCCCTGTCATCCTCATCGACCGCAGGGTTGACGTCTCCGAGGACGGCCTCTATGCGTGCTACATCGGCGCCGATTGCACGGAAGAAGGCAGGAAGGCCGGGCGTTGGCTTATTGAAAACGTCGGCAAGCAGGCAGGCATTGCCGAGCTGGTCGGCACCGTCGGCTCCGGTCCTGCCGTCGAGCGCAAGAAAGGCTTCGAGGAAGCGATCAAGGGCGAGCCTGGGCTGAAGATCATCAAGTCCCAAAGCGGAGATTTCACTCGTTCGCAAGGCAAGGAAGTGATGGAGCAATTCCTGAAATCGCCAGAAAGGGACCAGATCAACGTATTGTACGCGCACAATGACGACATGGCGCTGGGCGCAATCCAGGCGATCGAGGAAGCAGGAAAGAAGCCGGGAAAGGACATCGTGATCATCTCCTGCGACGGAGTCAAGGAAATCTTCAGGCAAATCCTGGCGGGAAAGGCGAACTGCACCGTCGAATGCAACCCGATGGTCGGCCCCTACCTCTTCGACGTCGTCGAAACCTACATGCGTGGCGAGACGATCCCGCCACGAGTCATCCCCCACGAAGACGTCTTTGACGCCAAGAACATCACCCAGGAAGTGATTGACGGACGCAGCTACTGATACGGGCAGCCAACTTACGAGGTTCACGACAATGAAAAAACTTCAGCTTTCATGCGCAATACTCATCCTCGCCTTGGGAGCCGTTGCCGAATACAAGATCCAAGACAATCCACTGATGACAACCTGGGGCGAGAAAATCACCCCGGAAAATGCATGGAGGGAATACCCAAGGCCGCAATTGACACGAAACAACTGGCAAAACCTCAACGGGCTATGGCAGTATGCCGTCAATCCAAGGGAAGAAGGACAACCGGAAAAGTGGGAAGGGGAAATCCTAGTCCCCTTTGCGATTGAAACTCCGCTCTCGGGAGTCAAAAGACTGCTCGAACCCAATGAACAACTCTGGTACCGACGCTCCTTCGACGCGGCGCTAAAGCCCGATGAGCGACTCATCCTCCACTTCGGCAGCGTCGATTTCAGAACCCAGGTCTTCGTCAACGGCGTCGAGGCGACCGATGTCCCCCACGAAAGCGGCAACCTCCCCTTCTCCATTGACATCACCGACCTGGTAAAACCAGGTGCCAACGAACTGATCCTCTCGGTTTGGGATCCCACGGGCACGTACCACCAGTCCCTTGGCAAGCAATCCCTGAAGCCGGCAGGCTGCTTCTACACGAGGTCGTCAGGCATCTGGCAAACCGTCTGGACGGAAGTTGTCCCCGCCACCTACGTAGCCCGCTACCAGGTCGTGACGGACATCGACCGCGAAACCGTTGCGGTCACCGTTTTTCCCGCCGGCGAACTGATGGGCGCCTCCTGCAGCGTCGCCGTGGTCAAGGGCGGTACAACCCTTGCCAAAGGCAACATCGCCGCTTGGAACAAGCCTCTGATCCTGCCAGTCAAGAACCCCAAGCTTTGGTCGCCTGAATCCCCGGAACTCTACGACCTGGAAATCGCGCTCACGGGGCAAAACGGAGCTGTCGATAATGTCAAGGGTTATTTCGGAATGCGAAAAATCCATTGGCAGCATGACGAAAAGGGCGTTCCAAGGCTCTATCTCAACAACCAAAAAACATTTATGTACGGGACACTTGACCAGGGATGGTGGCCGGATGGTTTCCTGACGCCGCCTTCAGACGAGGCGATGGCATTTGACATCCAGTTCCTCAAGGACGCCGGCTTCAACATGATGCGGAAGCATATCAAAATCGAACCGCTTAGATACTACTACCTCTGCGACAAAATGGGCATCCTGCTCTGGCAAGACATGCCGTCTGGCCCCGGGAACGCCGAAAACAGATACCAACTCTACAGGGAAGAACTGAAGAGAATGGTCGATCTTCTCCAGACCTGCCCCTCGATTGTGCTTTGGGTCCCCTACAACGAAGGCTGGGGACAACCGAAGGCAGCCAAGACAAACCAGGTCTTCGCATGGCTCAAACGCTACGATCCTACGCGCCTGCTGGACGGTCCCTCGGGATGGCACGACTACGGCGTCGGCGACTGCAAGGACAAGCACCACTACTCGGAACCGCAAATGTTCCCCGTGATGAAGGACAGGGTATCCGTCCTCGGTGAATTCGGCGGCATCGGATTCATGGTGAAAGACCACCTCTGGGCAGAAAAATCCTGGGGATACGTCACCGATCCCGATCCTGATGCCTTCTTCGAACGATACAAGAGCCAAATGGATACCCTGGCGGATTTCGCGATGCAAGGACTAGCGGCCGCAGTATATACGCAGACAACAGACGTGGAAATCGAAACCAATGGGCTGCTTACCTACGACAGGAAAGTCGCAAAAAAGCCTGCGGCGGACTTCAAAAAGGCTTCCCTGCACGTCTATGAAGCCGCGAAAAATACGCAGCTCCAAATCAAAACCGCAATCCTGGAATCGGGACAAAACGAAGGGAAAAACTGGAAATACACGACAGACAAGCCGGCGGACAACTGGTTCACTGCAGATTTCGATGACAAGGCATGGGAAACAGGCCTGTCCGGATTCGGAAACAAGGCAATCCAAAAGGACCACAAAACATCAAGGGTCAGAACTCCATGGGAAACCAACAGCATCTGGATCCGTACGGAATTCCAGTTCGACGGCAATCCCGAGGACATCACGAGGCTCGCCCTGGAAATCTTCTATGACGAAAATGCGCAAGTCTTCCTCAATGGCATCAAAATCGCGTCGTTCTCCGGCTACAACAACAACTACGACACCAGATTGCTGCCCGCCGATGCCATAAAGGCACTTAAAAAAGGGAAAAACACACTCGCCGCTTCGGCAATCAACACCGTGGGAGGCGCATACCTGGATCTGGGTATCGTCGGAATCACATATAAATGATTTTCGATGGCTCCAGAGTTGATTTTTCTCATTTTTATACCGAGAAACCACTTGACAAAGTGGCTAGGCTCGATAAAGTAATTACTTCGTCATAAACTCAAAATAATTTTATTCTTTAACCTGAATCCGTGAATTACCACCGA
>DBPZ01000040.1 GCA_002305655.1 Lentisphaeria bacterium UBA1407
GAAATTCATTTGCTTCTTTCATATCGAACTGCTTTGTTTAGTATGGTCGTCCAGCCACGAACTTATCGAGTCTTTTTCTCGGCTAAACTGTTTTCTTCAAGCACACGACCTTTTCATAATCAGCCTATCCGTCAGAAGAGGAAATATAATTTTCAACCTTAAAAATACTATCTGAAAATGTCGTTATATTTTCAAGGCAATATCAGGATACTGTCGTAACTACGCCTCAACAAGCATCGTATGAGATCCGGCGTCCCTGGCGCTGTTTTTCAAGGAAGTGGACTTGTAGGAAACATTTGTTTGAATAGATTATAAAAGTGCATATGGTGTCCTTCCCTGGGCACTGGGGATGCAAAATCGGGAATTCATAAGTCGAAAGCAGCTTGTCGTCAACTGACAAAGGAGCGTATTAATGTTTATTGACATTCATGTGCATTTTCGTAGTATTCCGGGTTTTTCGCGCGGTGGCAAGCAAGCATATGCAACACCGGAGCAGCTTTTGGAGCGTTACGCCGCCATCAAGGTAGAGCGCGCCGTGGTTTTGCCCGGTGTGAATCCCGAGTGTTCGCATACGCCGCAATCCAATGAAGAAGTGCTGGAGGTGGCAAAAAAGCATCCCTTGTTCATACCCTTTTGCAATGTGGATCCCCGTGCCTTGACGAATAGCATCAGGGCGCCGTTCCATGATATCTTCAGCTTCTATAAAGACCGAGGTTGTAAAGGGATTGGCGAGGTCTGCGCCAACTTGCATTTCCTCGATCCGCTGGTGCAGAATATGTTTAAGGGAGCAGAATCTGCCGGGCTGCCACTGACCTTTCATATTGCTCCAAGTATAGGAAATGATTATGGCCTGTTCGATAATGTGGGGCTGATTCAACTGGAGACCTGCCTGCAGCGCTTCCCTAACCTAAAGTTCTTTGGGCACTCCCAGGCCTTTTGGGCCGAAATGGCGCCGCTGAAGCATTTTTCTGATCGCTGGGGCTATCCGAAGTATGCGATAGAAGAGGAGGGCAGACTGCCGAAGTTGATGCGCAAGTATGACAATCTCTATGGCGACCTTTCTGCCCATAGTGGTTGCAATGCCCTGACTAGGGACAGGGCTTATAGCATCAAGTTCCTTAACGAGTTCCAGGACAGACTCTTCTTCGGCACCGATATCTGTGCCCCGGATACGCCCACGCCACTGGTGGACTACCTGCTGGAGTTGCGTAACAATGCCGAAATCTCTGAAGCCGTCTTCCAAAAGGTTGCCAGGGAAAATGCGATACGCGTGCTGCAACTATAAAAACTTGGGGCTGAAGCAACAGCCGAAACCCAAACCCAAAAAAGATGCTGCTGATGAAAAAGATTATAGTCCTTCCGAGATGAAGATTTGATCCAGCGCTTCCGCCCAGACTTGGTATCCCTTTTCGTTCAGGTGGCAGTTGTCCATGTAGAGCGACGTATTGAGTTCGCCGTCCTTCATCATCTTGGGGCCGATGTCAACCAGCCTGATTTCTGGTCTCTGGCGCGTGGCCTTTTTAAGGATTTTGTTCAGTGTATTGATTTTCTCCCTATAGGGTTCGCTGTTGAGTCCCCTTGGGAAGACCGCCATCAGGATGATTTTTGTTTTAGGCGAGCGTTGGAGGACTCTGTCGATGACAGCGAGTATGCCCTGTGCTGTTTGTTCCGGGGGGTCTCCGTCTGGATAGTTTTCAGTTGCCGAGAGGTTGTTTGTGCCGATATGCAGGACGAATAGCTTGGGTGTTTGGTTTTCGAATTCTCCGTTTTCGAGCCTGTAGATCAGGTTGCATGTCCTGTCCCATCCGAATCCAAGATTGAGCACGTCTCGGTTTTGGAAGAGTTGCTTCCATGTTTGCGGACCGTGCCTGTTTTCCCAGAAATGCGTGATTGAATCTCCCATCATCACGATGTCGTGGTTCTTTTGTTTTGCCTCGAGGCATTTTTCCTTGTGCCTTTCGTACCAATCATAGGAATCGTTTTCGATTTTCTCTCGGGGGGTTGCCGCTCTTGGTGGCTGTTGTTGCTTGTAGATCGTGAAGTTCCCCGGTTGTGGGATTGTTGTGCCCAGCTCGGGGTACTTGACCTGGTAGTAGTCAATGAAGTTTTGCGGGTTTTCCGTATTTCCGTTGAACATGTCGAAGTGCGCCGGGATGGCGAGGGCTGGCTGCAGTGCACCTGCCAGGTCTGCCGCTTCCTGGAAGGTCATGTTTCCGATGCAATTGCCCTTGAGGCGTCTTGCGTCACGTCCGTTGATCGGGAGCATCATCAGGTCGTAGGGGCGGAATTGGCGGAGCTTTTGTGCGAATCCCTCGTAGATGCATGTGTCTCCTGCGTGGAAGATGCGTATTCCGTTGCCTTCGACCACGTATCCCAAGTAGGGGAATTGGCCTGTGATTGGATTTCGATCCAGATATTCGTGTGCTGCAGCGATTCCCGTGACCTTGAGTTCGCCAAGGGTAGCGGATTGCCCATCGTCCAATCCGATGAAACGTTCCTTTGGGATGCCGGTTGAGGCTGCGACCTCGTCGAGGACATCTGCTGGGATTACGAACTTGACATGGCTGTGGAGGGCTGCGATCTTCTTCCAAGTCGGCTTGTCGATATGGTCGCTATGGTTATGCGTTCCCAATACGAATTGGATTGCCTCGAAGTCCTCGGGTTGCAGCAGCGGCGGGATGTTTCGTCCCTTCGAGGGAGTCAAGTAGGCGTCAATCGTGATGATCGTCTTTCCGAATTTGAGCAGGAAGCCTTGTTGTCCCAGGTGTGTCCAGGCGAGTTCGCCCTTGGCAAGATTGGCGGCGATGGTTTGCTGAATGGGTGTCATCTTGTTTTGTCCTTGTAGCATGGTGATTGAGAGCATGGCAGCCAGGATGAAGGCAAGTCGAGTTTGCATCGAAATCTCCTTGGTTAGATGTTGCCTGCGATGATGTCTCCCAGTCGTTTCGATAGGATTTGCCTGTTGTCGTCGTCCACCAGCGAGAACCGGTTTCCGTCATTGGGTGTTGAGAGGTAGTTCCAGACGCTATAGGGCGTGTCGTTTTCGAGCAGCAGCCTGATGGTGTCTTCCATGAATTGCTCTCTCCACCGGATTTTCGCGTGCCTGATCGTGCCAAATTCACCGCACCAGACGATGCGTTCCGGATTTTGCCTTTGGAAGTCGAATGCGGGCTTGAGCGCCTCCTTGAGAAATTCGATATCCATCTTATCAAGGTTGGCATACGCATTAGGGTTGTTGTTGACGACTTTTTGGAAGTCCCTGTATCTTTCGATATCTCCTGGATATGGCATGTCCCTGTTGTAGTAGAGGGGACCTGCCTGCAACACTCCGCGCTGGTGCGTGAATTCAAAGGGGGCGTAGTTGTGCCAGGTGAAGACGATGTCGTCGTCGTATCCCGTCAGGTGCTTGAGCGTACCGACCGAGTTCCAGCAGGTTGATCCGACTATGATTGTCCTGGAGTTGTTCAGCTTCTTGATGCCTGCGATCGTTCGTTTGGCGAGGGTGTTCCATTTTTCAGGATCGATGTTTCTGACTTCGTTGAGCAGCT
Source organism: Lentisphaeria bacterium UBA1407 (assembly GCA_002305655.1). Classification (GTDB taxonomy): domain Bacteria; phylum Verrucomicrobiota; class Lentisphaeria; order Oligosphaerales; family Oligosphaeraceae; genus UBA1407. The sequence continues at coordinate 3,549 of DBPZ01000040.1, forward strand.
CGAAAGCGATCTTGGGTTGCGCCGCGAAGCGCTTTTCGAATTCGATCCAGATATTGACAAATCTCTCCTGGAGTTCGTCGTCGTCCAGAAGTTGCCTTGTTTCCGGTATGTCGCAATAGTTGCCGATAGCCTTGTGCATGTTGAGGACGACATTGAGTCCCGCCTGGTTGCACCATTGGGTGAAGTCATGGAGAATGTCCCAGATTTGTTCCCTGTAGGCACCTGGCTTTTCCTCGATGACGACTTGGTCGAACCCCAGCCTGATGTGGTCCATTCCCAGCGAAGCGATGTAATCGACGTCACGCTTTGTGATGTACGACTGGAAGTGCTCCATGTCTCCAATTGTGATTGGAAACCTCCTGTCCAGCGGAAGGACGTTGAATCTCTTGTAGTTGGTCAACCAGCCGCCAATACCCATTCCCTTTTCAAAACCAGTGAAACGTCGCATAGTTCTCCTTTAGTGATGGCTTGTATCTGATAGCGTCCGAAGAATAAGCATCATCCTAAAATCATGCTTGATTCACAAAAATCAAGCACAGGCGTCCCATATCTTGACGACTGTCGTCGGTCAACGCTTGTGGCAATGGCTGAGATTTTTCACCGGTTTCGTACTTAAAATGTATGTGACATGCTCCCTGAGTTCGGCATTTGAGTTTTTGGGACTGGGACAGGTCGGACAGGTCGGACAGGTCGGACAGGTCGGACAGATCATTCAGCATTCAGCATTCTTCTGTTGCGTTTTGTCTGTCTTGACAAAGAACCAGCCAAGAGGTAGAATATTGACCTGAATCCGTGAAGTAAAAAA
>DBPZ01000092.1:0-4966 GCA_002305655.1 Lentisphaeria bacterium UBA1407
GCTGGCGGCGTGGTACTCTTCCGCAGAGATGGTGAGGAATCTGTCTGTGTTCATCGCTGTCCTTTGGTTCTGGTTTGATTCTTCGTCTGGCAAATCATCTTTGCCTACTCCTGTAAACAAAAATTCGAGGGGGGTCATCCCAAAAGGCCTTGAAAAAAAAGGCAAAAAAAATCCCGCCGGAGGTGGTTCCGACGGGAAAAACAAAAGGGTGTTGTGGAATGAAGCCTATGCCGCAGTTATTTTATGTATATATGAAGCAGCACGTTGGTTGGAACAGTCATACCGATAGTAATAATAGCCATATTGGGCATAGCCCTTGTCCTGTATGCGCGGAAGCGCAACAGCGATGAAATCCGCCGCATCCGCGAGAAGGTGGAGCGTGATGCCGCGTTGTATGAGCAGATGCTTGAGCGCGAGGCGCACGAGGTCGAGGAGCGGTGCGCGGATACGTGAGGAGTTCTGCGCAAGGCTTGAGGCCGACATGAAGCGCCATGAGGCGCGTGTCCGAGAAATCGAGGAGACGAAGAAAGCCGCTGAAGAGGCGCGGAGCAAGGAATATGAGATGTCGCCCGGCACGAAGGGGGCGCTGCTGTTCATGGCGGGAGCCGCCGTGGGAAGCATGGCCAGCAGGAGCAGGAGGTCAGGCAGCTCGTCCCGGCGGAGAAGCCTGTCGCGTGGCTGCGGTTGCGACTGCGACGACTGCCTTGAGGGGCGGCACGAGGACTGCGATGACGACTGCGAGCATTGGTAGTCATCTGTTCGCCACCGTTTGAAATGGTCTGCATATATCGCGAAACTCGCTTTTTTGAGCAGGGGATGACCACGGCTTGTCTGGAGGTCATCGGTTCGCCAGGCGTTTGAAATGGTCTGCATTTATCGTGCAAACGCCTTGCCAATAAGGTGATGAGTATGGTTCGGCGGGGCATACCCCATCATGGGATTTTCCGCGTTTTTTACGAGTATTGGCTTGTTGAAAAGCCGTGGTCAGTTATACTATTTCAGTCAGCGTTTTGCGATGGTAGAGACTAAGTTGCGTTTGGCGACGAGGGCTCCACCAGATTTAACAGAAAAGGCGAAACGCATCCGCGCTTCGCCTTTTCTGTTAAATCTGCCTCGGCGTAGTTCCGGTGCCGCGCCTGCGCGGCGTCCGGCGGAGCCGGCGGAACGAAGCCGGGCCGCTGCAGACAGTTCTTCGACCCGCGCTTGTGCGGCGTCCGGCGAAGCCGGCGGAACGCTTGTGCGGCGTCCGGCGAAGCCGGCGGAACGCTTGTGCGCTTCGCCGGCTTCTGGTATGCGCGGCATGTACAACAACTTGGTGGTGAAAGTCCACTACAGACTTGGCGGCAGGTACTATTAGCGAAGAGCAAGGGCGTCCACCGCGAGGTGGAATCTGAAAGAAGCTGGACGCAAATTCCCGGTCTGACGAACAGAAATCACATACAATGTGAACTTCCAGAAATTTTGACACTAAAATCCGCATGGTTCATCCACGGATGAAGCAGAGTATCTCCTCGTAGGTGTGGTCGCTCTTCTTGGCTGCTTCCATCAGTTCCCTGCGGCGGATTTCCTCGCGTCTCTCCATCAGCGCCTCCAGCGCCTTCACCGCCCTTTCGTACATCTCCTTTGCCCCGCCACGTTTTCATTGCACAACAGCCAAGGAGAGAACTTGTTTCCTACCCAAACGTGTGGTCACGAAATGGCATTTTCCATGATATTGCGAAAAACGCCCGGGCAATCGAAATGGGTGGAAAGAGAACGCCACAGGCACAAAACCGCCGATTTTTGCCAATAACTCAAAAAGCAGTCGGCGGTTTATGGATTGCCGCTATGAATAAAGGACGGGAGTCATTTTCCCGTGCAAACTCCTCCCCCCGCTTTCTTGACTGCGGAGAATGGGGACGTATCTGGTCTGGCATCTCCGAGAATGCTGGTCAACGTCTGTTGCAATTTTGTTATTCCATGAATACCTTTCCACCATTCAGACAGAGAATGCCCCGTGAAGTCCAACCCACTTCACGGGGCTTGTCATTTCCGCACAAACTCCCTCAAACTAGGCGACTTACGGCTTTGTCTCCCGCCGTTCTCTCGGTTCTCTGGAGAAACCAAAATCCTCCAGCAAAAATCAGAGAATCTCAAACATCGTACAAATGCGATGGCGCTGGCGGAAGACAGGAACTGAAATCCAGAAACATACGCCATTTAACAGAAATTGCATCTTGGCATTTAGGTATTTGGGCGTTTCCAAACTATATTATAGCGTACAGAGTCAACAATGGCAGATGTGAGGCTGATTAGGCATTATCTGTCGTTTGCGGCATGGAATTTTCAAGGCAAGTACAATGAATAAAAATTGCATTACTGAGGAAGATAGCTTGAAATGGCTTGATTTTGCCATTGAACTTCAATCACTTGCCCAAATCGGGCTTGCATACGGCAAAGACGCCTATGACCTTGAGCGTTATCAACGGATACGCGAAATCGCCGCTGAAATGATGAGCATCAAGACAGGTTTCGGATTGGAGCATGTCAAATCTGTGTTCTGCAATGAAAATGGCTATCAGACACCCAAGATCGACACGCGCGCGGCCATTTTCGAGCAGGGCAGAATACTGTTGATAGAGGAAAGAAATGGAAGCTGGGCGCTGCCAGGAGGATGGTGCGACGTCAACCTGTCCATCCGAGAAAATACCATAAAGGAAGTCCGTGAAGAAGCTGGACTGGATGTCGAGGCCATCCGCCTTATCGCCTGCCAGGACCGCAACAAACACAATACTCCACCATACGCCTATGGCATCTGCAAGGTCTTTGTGCTGTGCAGAAAAATCAGTGGGGCATTCGTCGAGAATCTTGAGACGATATCCAGCAGATACTTTGAACTGAACGCTCTCCCGAATCTGGCCTTGGAGAAAAATACGCCAGAACAGATAAGAATGTGCTTTGATGCCGAGGCCGCTGAACATTGGGAAACGATATTTGACTGATTTCCCATTTCAATTTCGTTTCCCTTTGGACTGTGAGGAAAGCCGTATAGAACGACTTGGCATCGTACAAATGCGATGCGCTGGCGGAAGAAAGGAACTGGTAGCGGGAAATTTGGCAAAAAGAAAGCCGCCCGGCATCTCTGCCCGACGGCAGACGCAAGCGCAGCGGATAGTCTGATGATAGCCGCGAACTGCGCTGCCCTGTCGCGCAGAGGCATCTGCGAGCGGTTCCGCGAGACGTGGTGCGGCAGGTTCACGATGCCCCCGCATGTGAATTGCCATCGTAGTCAACGTCTGCTGGATTTTTGTTCATTCCATGAATACCTTTCCCTCGCTCCACGCCTTTCCGACCTTCTCGCCGAGTCTGTAATAGCTGTTGCTGAAGGATTCGTAGGAAATCATTCCTATTTTTCCTGTATCAATCTTCCCGTCTTCGCCCAGCACAGATTCGTCCGCCGCCATGTTTACCACCCTGGCAAGCACTGTTGTGAAGTTCTCCGTCTCGACAAATTCGATAAGTTCGCATTCTATGACCACGGGACTTCCCACGATGACAGGCGCATCCACATATTTGCTTTTTACGGCCCGCAACCCCGCCCTTTCAAACTTGTCCGGAACCTTATAGCCGGAGACCGTCCCGAGATAGTCAATCTGCTTCATTAAAGATTCATTGGCAAGAGTGAGGGTAAATGCCTTTCTCTTCTCGATATTCTCGTGGGTCTTCTTCGGCTTGCCAATGCAACACGCCAGATTTCCGGCATTGGTCCTCGCCACCTCATGCAGGTTCATCACATTGACCGTCCCGTCATCGTTGTAGGTTGCCGCCATTAATACAGGGGATGCATATCCATAGGAAAATGCCTTTGCTCCTAAGTCTTTCATCATGTCATCCTTCTAAAGTTCTTATTCTTGAGTCGCTTGTGTCAAGGAAAGCCCTCCTTGCCGAACTCAAGGCAGGACATCAGTCTCCATTAGTCTGCTCTTCTGACACAATCACGGAGTCAGAGGAGCGGTGCGGATACGTGAGGAGTTCTGCGCAAGGCTTGAGGCCGACATGAAGCGCCATGAGGCGCGTGTCCGAGAAATCGAGGAGACGAGGAAAGCCGCTGAAGAGGCGCGGAGCAAGGAATATGAGATGTCGCCCGGCACGAAGGGGGCGCTGCTGTTCATGGCGGGAGCCGACGTGGGAAGCATGGCCAGCAGGAGCAGGAGGTCAGGCAGCTCGTCCCGGCGGAGAAGCCTGTCGCGCGGCTGCGGTTGCGACTGCGACGACTGCCTTGAGGGGCGGCACGAGGACTGCGATGACGACTGCGAGCATTGGTAGTCATCTGTTCGCCACCGTTTGAAATGGTCTGCATATATCGCGAAACTCGCTTTTTTGAGCAGGGAATGACCACGACTCAAGGGGTATGCGCCATCAAGGGAAGCAGGGAATTTTACGGGTGTCGGCTTGCGGAAAAGTCGTGGTCAGTTATACTATTTCAGTCAGCGTTTGGCGACGGTAGAGACTAAGTTGCGTTTGGCGACGAGCGCTCCACCAGATTTAACAGAAAAGGCGAAACGCATCCGCGCTTCGCCTTTTCTGTTAAATCTGCCTCGGCGTAGTTCCGGTGCCGCGCCTGCGCGGCATCCGACAGAACGAAGCCGGGCAACTACCCCCGGGTCCTTGCTCTTCCAAGCGGGCGTCCGAGCGCCAGCGCCGCGCTTTCGCCCTCAGCGATTTCGCCACTGGTCTTGTTGCGATAGAGATCGGGGGGGATTCGCGTCCGCCTTCGCCAAGGCAACGGTGGATGTTTCAGCAGTCGGCCAGCAGTCGGCTCGACATGTCCTGCCGCTCCGACTGGCGGTGTGGTACTCCTCCGCGGGGATGGATGGGAGTCTGTCTGTGTTCACGGATGCCCTTTTTGCTTCGGTGGTCTTCTGAAAGGCGGCGAACCATTCGCCCCCCCACTGTCGTTAATCCTAAAAAAAGCAGTTAAAACTGG
>DBPZ01000092.1:5043-21554 GCA_002305655.1 Lentisphaeria bacterium UBA1407
GCGCCGACGGCGCAAAGTCTTTGGCGCAAACCGATCGTCCGCAATCCACACGGGCGAAACCACGGATCAGACAAGGACGATAGTTCGGACTTGTCGTTGGGATTGTAATGCATTGCGCTGTAAGCGCTTAACGATGCTTAACCCCAGACTTCAGCCTGGGGAGGGAAACCCGCCTGGAGACCGTGCCTTGTAAAGGCACTACAATCATAAGGCGTCAACTGCTTTTTTTAGGCTCAACGGCTTTCAAGTAGGATGCATCCTGGAAAAGCCTTTCCCGTGTGAAATCCTTGTCTGCTGCATCAAGCACCATGGAGGCAATCTGCGCGAAATCGGCATTGAGGCAGAAAGCCTTTACAACGTCTTTCCACTTCTTCGAGCGATGTAGTCTGCCAATTCGCGTGTGCCCCATACCATCAGTGCCTTGTCATTGCATACTCATTTCAGGTGTTATGTTGTCGTTGGTCCATGAAGCCAATCATTCAAGATTGCATTTAAGCAGACGGCTTTGCGTGTCAGTTGCATCAAGTTTGCAAATCAACCATGGCTCTGCCTGGAGGTCATCCGGCGGTGGCTCGGTTGTCGTGATGATGTATTGGAAATTTGGATTTTCATGGGATGCGATTTCTATGTCACGCATCAAGTTGAAATAACCGAGGTAGATTGACCTTGTGACATCGGACACACGTGGTCCATCATGCATTAGGAATCGCGGATGCGTTCCTCTGCCCATGACGGAATAGACCATTGTGGCAATGTCGAAGCAGATGTTTTTGACCGCATCAAGAGCAGCACTTTGCAAGTCAGCCGAATGGTAGGAAGTTTCCAATTTAATGTTTCCATCATTGAGTTTCACCCGCCCTACGACTTGGCTTCCCAACACAAATCGAATGACCCGGTCATAGAGCATAGAAAAATCGCCGGCAACCAGAGTTGTTTCCTTTCTGTATGCAGATATTTGGGCATTGCAATCCTTCAACTGCTCCTTGACTTGATTCAATTTTCCTGTTGTATCCTCGAAGTCCTGCCTGTCGCCCTGATAGCGATATATTGCCTCCAATTTGTTGCCTTCCTCCGCAGCCCGCTGATTTCTCTTGCTGTTGGCATCGGTACAGAAATTTTTGAATGCCTTTTCTGCGGATTCTGATTTCTGTTGCAACTCCAGCACACGTCCCCGTTCCTCCTGCAGGAATTGATGGTATTTTTTTAGTTCAAGAACACGGTCACCTAAGTCATCCTGGAACACGGCAGGCGCATGAAGCAGATTTTCCTTTGAGGCAGTATCCTCTGGTTTTGTATATTGAGCAGCCCATGGGCAATGATGTTCTCTGGCAACAACCATTGGAACACAGCAGTATTTGCGTGTCGGATGCTGTTGGGCTGCAATCTGTATTTCATCCAGTTCCTCTTCAGTAAAAATCTTCTCTGGAATTTGGGATTCCTTCTTCAGTTCATTGAATTCCCTCCTGTCCTGTTTGTATTTTCGCAAAGAGGCGTTGTACTGTTCAGCAGATTGCTGGTATTCCACCAAGGCATCGTCTCGTTCCTTTAGCAGCCGCTGGTATTCCAGCTCGTCTGCCAGGTCAACGCAATAGGATGACAGCCGTCTTTTGCATTCATCCACTTTTGTGGTGACATACAATTCATCCATCGCCTCATCCTCGGCATTGTCATGGCAAATCTCCCGAAGCCTTTTACGGTCAGCGAATAGAATATACTTCAGCATGTCATGGTGAGATTTCATATTTCTTGCTTTTTCAGCCAAGGTGTCACGCTGGGCGAGCAATTCACTCTCCTTGCCCACAATGCTTGAAATCAATGAACGCATAACGAGCATGGCTGACTGTTGCGCCAGTACGGGAGCAGCAGATTCGCTCAAGGAATTGTCTCGCCACTCCGCAAGCTTGGTATATTGGCTGTCCTGATCACGGGAGAAAAGGGGAAGCAGGTGATGAAAGGTCAAATCCAATTGGCCAGGCAACTTGTTTATGGAGGTCATTTCACCAAGCAATGACGAAAGGTTGTCCTTGAACGTTTCGTATCTGTCCTTTTTCGTTTCCCTCTGAAGAAAATCATCTATAGAATCCGTCTGCAAGGCATAACCGTGATGTCCCGCAAATGGTCTTGCGACACACCAGTCTGTCCTGTTAAGCCTGAAATGCCCAACAACATATCCATCTTGAAACTTCTGATAAATGGAATTGCGAAGCTGGTCGTTGCCATAATTGGCTTCGCCAAGCAGATATCGAAGCATCCGGCAAAGCGTCGTCTTGCCAGTAGCGTGTCCTGCAATCCTTTGTTCGTCGTGCTGATGGAACTCCTTTGGAGGCATTGCCCAGATGATGTTCAATCCCTTGCGGAAACGAATACGACGGATTTCGCATTCTGGTTCACACGAAAATTTGGTGAGAAAGCGAATCTCACAAAGCCAGAACAAAGGCTCCGTACGCTCGGAACTGACTTCCAATCCCGTGAAATTGGCATTGTCCAAAGGAAATAGCAATTCGCTATGCGGCATAAGCGTACTCTCCTGCTTTTGCGGATGCCATGAAGTCCGCGTGATTTGCCTGGAATCCGCCAAATACCTGCAGCCAGCGGTTTGCCGCTCTTTCAGGAACAGATGGTGCGCTTTGTCGGATTTCCGCTATGGCGGTCATAGCGTAATAGGCGTCCATGACAGCCTCCTCGAACGTGGCGGTATTTTCCAGTAGAGTGACCTGCAAGTCTTTGGAAATGCTGATTTGATGACGTTCAATCATGTGCATAAGCGTTTGGAGCAGGTCCTCGTTTGCCCTGATTGCATCTGGATATTGCATAGCCCAATCCTGTGCGCCTGCATCTTGCGGCAATGCCTCTCCAATCTCCTTGGGTTCACGGAGGATGCTCCAGACCGAAACCAGTTCCTCTAAAGACATGGTTCTTTGCTCATGCAACTGAAGAAAAGATGCAACCAGATTCTGCAAATAGGTGTTTCGGCTTGTTTTGTGAATGCTCGAACGCCGTAGTGACTCAAGGCAGCCAATCTTCTTGAACAAGTTCTCCATGCAGTCCTGATGCTCCAGGCAAAGCACATTGCGCTCCAGCCATTGCATCTTGTCCGTCCCCGGCCATTTCAGACGCAAGTCGGCGGGCTTTGTGCCCGACATGATGAAGGAATTCAAGATGATTTTTTTCCCTCCCGGCTGCTGCATGGTTGCCTCGCGTTCTTTGATTGTCTTGTAGAAAAGAATCTTCGGGTCATCCCAAGGCACGTTCACGAGGCCTTTCGGATCGATGAAATTGATGTACTGCCTTGTTGGCGTGTCAATCCAGAGAATGTAGTCAGGGTAGAAATTGCCGGCCTCAAAGAACCCCATGCCCACCTTGCTCTTGTTACGCAGGAGATACATGTTTCTCCCGTTGAATGCCGCAGCATGTGCTTCCGTGAATTTTCTCATCAAATCCACGAATCCCTTTTCATCTTCGTTCAGCGAGACAGGCGACACCTTGATTTGCAGACCAGCACCTTTCAGGCAGATAAGCGGCGCATAAAGGTGGTTTCGGAAATCAAATGCGAACAGGCGGTTCTTGAATGACTTCTCATAGGTGCTGATTTCCCGGTCCTTCTTCAGGATGCCATCCACGTCGTCCAGAAAAGCCTCGAGTTCCTCGCCTGTCGGGTCGTTGGCATCAGTCCGCGTGTAGATGATGCGGTAACCATCCTCCTCGGACGGGAAATTGGCATCGTTGACGGTCAGCGTCTGGTAGGTCATGAACGGGCTTTCCCAAGCGGTCTTGTGGTAGGTGTAGAACCTGTCCATGTAGCTCTTCAGGACTAGTGACGCATAATCGTTCAAGAACAGCAGTTTCTCAAAGGAGTCCAGTTGAATATGATTCCGTGGGATGATGAGCTGGTAGAGCCCTTCGGTTTCCAGGATGGCCCTCAATAGGCGCTTGTCAAGACTGATGTTGAAATAGGCCTTTTCGTTCTTGTATTGCTCCAGTTCGTAGAGGATGGAGTCGTAGTTCAACAGTCCCAGCGCTTCTGCGGGAATGGTGTGCTTTTCCTCAAGAGCCGTCCGTTCAAGCTGGTAGGTGGAGTCAATGGTCTGTACCTTTGCGCGGCAGTCTATGACAATCTTGCTCTTGGTGATGTAGGCTGCCAGTCCTGAATCAGGCGCATCGAAGAGAAGCCGTGCCGCCTGCTTCTTGAAATCCTTGCCTGGGGCAAGCCGGATGGTATGCAGATGCGTTCCAAGAATTTTCTTCAGGCGGTTGATGACGGGCAGTTTGAATTCATAAAGATTGTCGTTTACGGGCAGTTCCTCTATTTGGAGGTAGTTGCGGAAATCCTCCATATATTGCGCCTTCACGCCGAAGATAGTCAGTGTCTCCAGCACGGGGAGATGGCGTGGGTGCTTCTTTTCCTTCAGCATCGTGCTGCGCTTCAGGCAGCCATCGAGACCGCGCAGTCTCACTCCGCGCCCAAAGAGCTGGATGGCCTGGCTTCCCTCGCCTTTGGCGAAGTTGATTAGCCCCATCGTGGAGACGCGCCAGCTGTTCCAGCCTTCCGTGAACTTCCTGGAGCCGACCAGCAGGTTGATTTCCGAATCCCGTCCGTTGATGCTGCGGAAGAAGGACTGCGAGACGAACTCCTCGTTGCGCGTGACAATGCCTTTTTCCTCGCACATTTTTCCCAGTTTGGATGTATCGCCGATGCTGATGACCCCGAAATACTTGCCATCGCCGCCTACCCGAAGGGCAATCTCGCCGCCAACCTGCTTGACAATGCACACATGCAGTCGCGGCTCATCCGCCGTGGACGTCGTATTGAACACCATCTTCAGCATGTCGGCGTAGATTGCTTCGGCATCCAGGCCGGCAGAGCCAAAGAGTTCCTGCAGGGGCTGGAATACCATTGTGAACAGTTCATTCCCATTCCCGTCCACCAGTCCCGTGTCCCCCTCGAAGAGCGTTTTCAGGCGAGCAATGCTTTTCGTCTTGTCCCGCAGGAACTTGTCCAGAAAGTCGATGACCTCCTCCACATCGGTAAGTTCCGCCTTGGATGTGGTGGCGGTCACACGGTTTCCCACAAAGACAAGCAATGGCTTTTCCACCTGGTATGGCGTGAACAATGCTTTGTCCGTGAGATAGACCTTCATCTGCTGGTAGAACGAGGCCAGGCATCCAATCAGATAGATTTGGCGCGCCTCCTCGTCGATTCCGCTTCGCAGGTTGTAGATGCGGTAGTCCTTGCCGTAGCCGTCGTCGTAGAAGAACTTGTAGGAGTAGTCCATGATGATGGATTTCCCGTATTCGTCCATCAGTTTCTTTTCTTCAGCGGCCTTGCCGGATTTCAGGGCCTGCTTGAAGGTGGCGGAATACTCGAATGCGAATCCCTCGGCGGAGAGGCGGGTGCGGTAGTCGTACCAGACGTTTCCGGACATGCCCCTGTGCCCCTCGTCCACCAGCACCAGGTTGTTCTGCTCAAACTGGTCCACGGAGACGGTCTTGACCTTGCCTTCCTCCTTGAGTTTGTTCATGTCGATGACCAGCACTTCCGACTGGTGCAAATTCAGCGTGTCCTCCTTGTGGAAGAGCGTCGCCGGGATATTGGAGAGCGAGAGTTCATCCAGATGCTGGCTGGACATGTTTTCGTTCGGCGCGAGGACGATGACCCGGTTGATTGCAAGATGGCTGTTCTGCCTCTTCGTACGGTTGAAGTAATGGAGGAATTGCAGTATGTTGGCGTGCATGACGAGCGTCTTGCCGCTGCCGGTTGCGCACATGAAGGCCAGTTTGTTCAGACCTTTTTCTGTGAAGGGAGGCGGGTTCAGGCGGAAGGAGGACTCCTTGGTCAGCTGCTGGAGATAGGCGTTCAGTTCTTTCGCAAAGGCCTTGCGGTCGGAGAAATAGCGGTCAAGGTAGAGTTCTGTGAAAAGCAGGGACAGATACTGGAAGTATTTCAGTTTGAGGCCACCTCTTTTCTCGCCTATCTGACGAACGTGGCGGCAGATGTTCTCGTCATAGAGGCGCAGGCGTTCCACGGGAACGGAACTATGCATGGTTTCGGAATTCCAGGCCAGCCATCGGTAGAAGTTGCTGTTCTGGTTCTCGTCCACTCCCTCGGCGGCCTTGAATTCATCTGGCAGACCTGTCAGGTTGTTCTTCTTGAACATGCCGCAGTCTATGCCGAATTGGTGCTGACACCAGCGGAACAGTACAAGCTGCTCCCCGAAGATGACGGGAAGGTCTTTTTTCTTCTGGCGCGTCCCCATTGTCATTCCTCCGTCTGGATGGATTCGATGGACTTGAGCCAGGCGTCGAAATTCGGGCAGGCCAGTCGCATCTTGTCAATGCCGATGGTCTTTGCAATCACGATGCCGTTGGTGGTTTTCCCATAACGGTTGCGCGTCCATGCATCCAGCCGTTTTGAGGGCGCGGTTTCCGGACTGTTGTTAATGGCCTCTGGGGAACCGCAATGCGCCAGCACGTCATCGACATCGGCCTGGTCAATTCCAAGCATCTCCGCAAGAACTCTGGAATCGCTGAAAAGGAGTGCCTCGAACTCATGCACGGCCGTGAAGGGGAAATACCGTTGGGCTGGTGTGCAATCCGCATAGTCCTGGCAAATCTGTTCCTTTGCAGCCATATTCAGGCGTTCGGCTATCATTTGGGGCGTATCATTCTCCCGTATTGCAGAATATCCCGGCCATTCCTTGATTCCGTAATAATCCACAAAGCTCGCTACTATGGTGTCCTCCCTTTGCGACAGGAAATCCCCAATCTGCCTTTCCATGCGCTCGAACCTTATGTCACCCCCCTTGAAGACAATGCCATGTCGCCCATCTGCCTTTGTCCGCACAACAGGGGCATGGACGAAGATATTCCGCATTCCCCAATATGGGGCAAGTACCTGTTTGATGAACCTGTTTTCCGTCGGTCCCTTGACCACGACTTCCACGGTGATGTGCTTATTCATGGCTTGTCCCTCCGTGAATGATGTCGTGCGTCCAGAGTTCCCCAACCGAATATTCGTCTCTCCACGCTTTGAAGTCATCCTCCTTCAGGCGTTCAAACACCGTTGCTCCCTCAGACCGTCTTACGACAATGATGTCTTCCAGCCCGAAATCATCCAGAAGCAGGGGAGACTGCGTTGCCACAATCACCTGAGTCTGCCTGGAGGCCAGTTGAATCAGTTCGGCAAGGACGTGGATGGCTTCGGGATGGAGGCCAAGTTCTGGCTCGTCCAGAATCATCGTGGAAGGAGGAGTTGGCTGCAACAGTGCCGTGGTCAGGCAGATGAAGCGGATTGCCCCGTCCGAAAGCTGGATGGGGCGCATGGGAAAGTCCTCCATGCCAACTTGTCTCCAAGACAGTCGAATATTCTCCTCGTCATTCGGTATAAGGACAAAGTCCTCGAAGAATGGCACGACAAGCTTGATGACATCCACGATATGACGGTATTCCTTTTCATGCTCTTTTTTCAGGCGCAACAGGAAGGCTGCGATGTTCCGAGCATCAAAGGCCAGTTTTGCATTGTGTCCCACGTCGCAGTACCGTCGCATTCCGGCAAGTTTTCCCGTGTCATGGAAATGGTAGAACTGCCAATTGGTGATGGCCTCGTAAGTGTATTTTGTTGCCTCCGAATGAAGTTCCTTCGGCAATTGGGCGTCAAAGGTTCCGCTGAGGAAATTGCGTGTGGCGGAATCTACTCTCGGGAAATAATGCCTCCGCTCATCCTGTATCATCAGGAAACCGTCGCTCGTGGGTGTCAGGTCAAAGTCATACCCGTTCAGTCCGAATTTAAGGCGCACCTCTATTCGGGGCGTGTGCTTGGGACCGCCATAAAAGTAGGTGTCGGCGGAGCCGGCGACATATTCGCGAAGTCCTCCTGGCTGCATCATGGCGGATATGATGCGGAAGAGCTCAATGAAATTGCTCTTGCCTGCGCCGTTTGCACCCACGAGGATGTTCAGCCTGTTCAAACTGAAATTATCGAGGCTTCTGATTGACTTGAAGCCGCGTATGGTGATGGAATCAAGGTTTGCCATTCTCATTCCTCCTCGAACATCCGTTTCTTGAACTCCGGCTCGATCAGGCGGACCTTCCAGGTCTCGTCGTCCTTGCGGAGGTTCTCGACATTGTTATCGCCGTTTATGTAGATGACATCGAACTCGCGGTCGGCGGGATTGATGCGGTAGCGTGTGAAGTAGGCGTCCAGCGCCGCATTGCTCTCGCGCAGGTTGTCGCCGATGGTCCGCCAGATGACGAGCGCCCGCTGTCCGTCCCGCAGCGTCCCCTCGATTTGCCGGAAGGTGTATTTGCCATTGGCATCAGCTGCAAGACCCACCGCGCCCTCGTAGTCTCCGGCAGATGCCGTCGAGACATGGAAGGACTTGCGGGCATGGCTATGCGTGACAGTCAGGCCGATGAGATAGTTGAAGGTCTCCACCAGGTCTGCGCTGGCAGCCTTTGTCTCGTTCCTCTCCGTCACTTTCAACTGATAAGCAAACGGTTCCTTGAACGCATCCAGGTTCAGTACGCTTCCCGTCGCATCCAGGTCCAACATATATTTCACAAGATACTCCTCTCCGAACATGTTCAGCATGGGGCGAACCTTCTCATCCGGCGGCAGTTCGATGTTGCTCAAGGCATCCTCGTAGCTTTCCAGCGACAGGTACTTGAAGCAGTGCGAAATGCCAGTGTTGCGGCTCACAGGCTTGCCGTCCTTCCACTCCTTTGCATACGACACTTTCTCCAGACGCGGCTTCAGCACCGTGTCAAAATGCGCTCCCATCTCCACCAAGATGTACTTGCGATTGCCGCCATCCTCGCGATTGAGTTCCATTATCGCATGACCTGTCGTGCCACTGCCGGCAAAGAAGTCAAGTAAAATTTGAGCCCCTTTTATGTTGGAAACCAGTAAAATTCCTCTTATCAATTCTACAGGTTTGGGGTTGCTAAAGGTGTTTTTCACCCCCATTAAACCGGTAAGGGTGTCATTGGCTCCTTGGTTATGTCCAAACTGCTCACAATCCCACCAATTTGTGGCACATTGCCCTTCTTCTTCACGTTCAAAGCGATAGTACTTTTTTCGAGGACAACCATCCTCGGTCTTTGATTTTTTAGGAAAGTAGATTCTCCCATCTGCTAACAGTTCTTTATACGTATTTTCCTCCCCCATCCATTCTTCATCATACTCAATTCCTGACGGGGAAACAATTTTATAACGTGAACCACTTTGGTTCGAGCCTACTTTCCAAGGCTTTGACGCCCAATCGCCTCTTGAGTCGTTATCTGGATTTGAGAATTTTCCAGTTAAATCTAACTTGCCAACTCCTGCGTCCTTATAATTCTTCGAATTCTTTGCATAAGAAAGTATGTATTCTGAAACTATTCCAAGCATTTTAGTTTTGTCATTTGGCTGATTGTGCCTTCTTCTCCAAGAAATAATACCTTCAAAATTTTCCTGTCGAAAAATAAGTTCGCAAATAGTTTTTGCATCTGCAATTTCATGATAGTCCAAACTGGAGAAAAAAGTTGAATCTGGCCGTAATAACAAATATGCATTGCGCATTCTATCATTCATCATACAAATCCAAGAGGAGTGCTGGCAGTTGTCCTTGTAGAGGAAGCCGTCGCCACCCGTGTTGTATGGCGGGTCGATGTAGACACACTTGACCTGTTCACGGTATTTGGCCTGGAGCAACTGCAACGCCTGGAAATTTTCCGAATGGAGCAACAGGCCATCGCATTGTTCGTCCAGTTTGTCTATGGATTCAATGAGGCGTTCCTTGAAGGCTTCTGGGAAAAACTTTGTATCCAGGACGAGATTCTGGTTCTGTTTGAGGAAATCTACGTCCAGCGGGACAGAATACGGCTGCTGGTGCTCCAAATCGATTACTAACTCGTCGATGGCGAAGAGGCGCACCCATTCCTCACGTTGTGCGTCATTGGCGGCGATTTCGGGGTAGAACTCCTCGGGCACACGGTCAAGGGTCATGCAGTAATTCGTGGAGAGGACGAACTTTTTCTTGAGCCACAGTTTCCTCTGGAAGTTCTCGATTTGGGCGAGGAAATCGATGATGACCTTGCCGACGCGCTTGATGGCGCGCACCTGCGCCAGCCAAGTCTCCGCCTTTCGTTCGTCCGTGGTGTCCACATCGTCCAGGTGCATCACCTCGTTCTTGATGTAGAAGTCCAGCTCGCGCGAGAGAAAGCCCCCCAGGTCCTTGTGGATGAAGTAGTCGAAGGTGTTCTTCGCCACATACGCCTTGAGATGCTTTCCCAGAAGCGTCAGGCCCTTTTTCGGGTCTTTAGAGACATTCGTTCCCAGAAGCGGCATGGACAATGGCTTGCATTCGTTGGCAATCCAGGTGGTGATTCGTTTCTCGTTGTCGGTTGCGTAGTCGAATTTCTTGTCGGCGGGGATGTCGAAGACGAAGCGGATGAAGAGCGCCTTGCGCTCCTCGTCATACTCGAAGGTTTTGACATCCGGGCGTTCCGGCGTCTCATTGTAGAGCATGAAAACACGCTTGGAGTCGGCTGTCTCCTTGTTGTTGTTCTGCTCCGTGGTGGCATCCACCAGCCGGAAATGGATGGTGTACTCCCCGGCCATGAAAGTGTAGTCCTTGAAGTTCTCGCTGGTCTTGATGTAGTATTGGTCCTGGTTGGCCCAGTAGAGTTTGACCTCCTCGCCTTCGTAGGGAATGGCATAGACCCCCTCCTTGTAGCGTCGCTTGGAAATGAAGTCGCCTTCCTCGTAATAGCGGCTGAAGAAGGAGAGCAGGTGCGAATAGACGTCCGCCTCCAGACCGGACAAGTCCACGCCCTTGGCCAGCTGCGCCTTCAACTCGGCATATTCCCCGGCCATCTTGCTGTTCTTGACATCCACGCCGACATCCTCGCACTGCTTTTCGATTTCCCTAATGCGGTTTTCGACGGCAGTCGTGTCCGCCGCAAAGGGGGCAAGCGTTTCTTGGACACGTTTGGGCAGGCCTTCCTCCAGGAACTTTTCGATTTCCTTTTTCCTGATGTTCAGGATGCGGTAAATGCCAAAGTCCAGGTCAGACTTGTCTATCTCGAAGATTTCCCTGAGACGCTCTATCAATCGGAGAAGTTGTTCGGAAGCTGCCATTGTTA
Organism: Lentisphaeria bacterium UBA1407; assembly: GCA_002305655.1. Taxonomy (GTDB): domain Bacteria; phylum Verrucomicrobiota; class Lentisphaeria; order Oligosphaerales; family Oligosphaeraceae; genus UBA1407. Next base: position 16,165 of record DBPZ01000092.1, read on the forward strand.
TGTCCTTGGTATTTCAAAGCCTGTCATTTCAAACTCCAGTGCAGGGTGAAGAGCGCATGCTCCTCCACGGTCTGCCCGAGCCTCTTTTTCAGTTCATCGAGAATGCGTGTGCGCTTCTGCCACGCGGCGGCCTCGACGGTATCGACATTGCGGCGGGCCTTGGAGAGCCTGCGGTCCAGCTGCGCCACTTTCTCGCCGGCCTCGGCCTGTTCAGAGAGGGTCGTGGCATTCTCCACGGCACGACGCGCCGCCCGTTGCTCCTGCTTTAGGACATCCACCGCATGCTGGGCTGCGTTCACCTGGTCATCCTGCCAGCGGTCCAACTGCGCCTGGCGTTCCTTGTAAAGCGCATTGCTCCGTTCCAGCTCCTGTTTCGCGGTGGCCTTGGAAAGCAGGGCAGACTCCCTCGCCAGCCGATCTATCACGTTTGGCGTTGCGATGCGTTCCTCCCCCATGACCGCCTCCAATTGGAAGAACTGCGCCAGAATGTCCGTGACAAGGCTCTCCCCCTCTTCGGTAAAGCCGGAAAAGAGGAGCGAATCCTTTGCCTCAATGCCCTCCGCCGTGCGCTTGTTCAGGAGCATCCAGCCGGACTGTCCCTTCAACTGCTCCAGGACGGATATCTTCCCCCTGTAGCCGGAAAGGTCAAAATCGACATGGTGAACCTGGGGGCAAAGGCCGCCGCCCTCCGCAATGCACCAGCTGCCGAGGGGAGAAGTGGTGCGGTAGATTTCCCCAGGTGCACTCTCTTCACCGGACTGTCCCAGCAAACGGGCATCAGCCTTCCTCTTCAGCAGGTAATGTCCTGCACGGATGTCCTCACGAGGAGGAATTTGCAGGTCAAAGGCAAGGCTTGTTTCGTCGAATGTCGCCTTGCCTTCCAGCATGAACTGGGTAAGACGCCAGAACTTGCGCCCGTATTCATCCAATTGGTCAAGAGCCTCTTCATAGTCAATCTTCAGAATCTTTCGGACGGTATCGTCGAAATTCTCCAGCACACGCTGCCGGGTCTGGCGCATCTTGTCCTGGATTTCCTCGTCCAGTTCAGCCTGCAATTGGTCGAACCTTGCCTGTATTTCCTCTTCCGTGCGGCATTGCTGATAGAACTCCAGGATTTTCCGTTCGAGACCAACGCCGCTCTCCAACCGCCCGAGGATTTCGTCCGAGGCCCCGAATACGCCGTTGAAGAGCTTGAACTTGCTGGTCAGAAGCTCATAGACACGCTTGTCCGCCGCGTTGGTCTCATTGAGGAAATTGATGACCACCACGTCGTGTTTCTGCCCGTATCGATGGCAGCGCCCGATGCGCTGTTCGATGCGCTGGGGATTCCACGGCAAATCGTAGTTGATGACCAATGAGCAGAATTGGAGGTTGATTCCTTCCGCGCCAGCCTCGGTGGCAATCATGATTTTGGATTTTGTTCGAAAATTCTCCACAAGCGCGTGGCGCATCATCACCGCCTTGCTGCCATCTGTGTTGACATCAGGGTTGTGCAGGTTGTCAGCCATGTATTCTGCATAAATCATTTCGGCCACGGGGTCTTTTTTGCCACCGCCGGAATAGCATACCACCTGCCCATGATAGCCGTGTCGCTCAAGATAACCGCGCAGATAATGCATGGAACAGCGTGATTCCGTGAAAATCACCGCCTTCTCCTCCGCGCCAAGCTCCCGCATCTTCGCCCAGCCCTGTTCCAAAGCAGAAAGGAGCGCCTCGCTTTTGGTATCGCAGGTGACGTCATAGGTCATGCGGATGAACCTGTCAAGTTCATCTATCTCCCTTTGGAGTTTCCGCTGGTCGATGATTTCATTCGATGGCTCAAGAGCCGTTTCGTCCTCTTCTTCCAGCAGTTCGACCTCATCAAGATAATCATCCAGCGCATCCACGTCCCAAAGCACGTCCTCTGGTATCTCATCGTCCCTTTTTTCATCCCGAAGAGCAACCAGCCGAGCACGAATGGCTTCCAGTGTGCTTCGGAGAGCCGTTGTGCTGGAGGCCAGCAACTTGCGCACTACCAGCGTGATGAGCTGTCGTTGCTGCTTTGGGAAAGCGTAGGTGTCTTTCCTTTGCAGGAAACGCGACACCTCGTCATAGAGTTTCCGTTCCGCCTCCTGGGGAGTGAACTGCATCGTCAAGAGACGCCTCTCTGTATAACGGATAAACTCGGCAACATCCTTGCGTAGCGTTCTGCGGCAGAAGCCCGCCAGTCGCTTGCGAAGTCCAACAATATCTCCGCCCGCATTGCAATACATGCTGCGGAAGGTAGGCAAATCCGCGAAAATCTCCTCGTCAATCAGAGTCGCGATGCCGAACAGCTCCAGAAGGGAGTTCTGCAATGGCGTGGCGGTCAACAAGACCTTTCGGCGTCCTTCCAGCGCCCATAACAGACGCTGGCCTATCTTGCTGCTCTGCCGATAGCAGTTCCGAAGCTTGTGCGCCTCGTCTATGACAGTAAGCGACCAGGGGACTGTCCGAATCTCTTCTGCCATCTTGCTGGCAAAATGGTAGGATACAATGACCACGTCCACAGTGTCAAACGGTCTTGGACGACCATTTTTCCGGGCATGGCGATAGGAGGTCGCATCAAGAATGACCGAGGAAAGATTGAACTTGTCGGCAAGTTCAATTTGCCACTGCTTGCGCAAAGAGGCGGGGCAGATGACCAGAAGATGCTTCTTTCTTTCCGCATTGAATTGGCACAGCACCAGCGCCGCCTCGATGGTCTTTCCCAAGCCGACTTCATCGGCCAGCAACACGCCCTTTGAAATAGGCGAATGAAGAGCGAATAACGCCGCCTCGACCTGATGCGGATTCAAGTCCACCGAAGCGTCAAAAAGGGACTGGTTCAGTCGGTCAAGCCCATCGCCGCCGCGGCGTATCAACTCATTCGCAAAAAAAATGGCATGAAAAGGGGTAATCATGGTTTGCCCTCTTTGCCGCTTTCTGTGTGCCTTTTTTGCATACTGTCCAGCCAGGCATCTACTTCGGCCTTTCGGAAAAGCCATTTCTTCCCAATCTTCAAGGACGGCATCCCCTTATTATAAATCCAGCGATACACGGAATCCTTGCTGGCCTTAAGGTATTTTGCCACCTCGTCAATATCCCATAGACTCTCTTCGGTATTCATCAGATGACCTCTTATGCGTGAGAAAAAAACGACATTGTAGAGCCAATTTCAAAAGTCTTGGTCTTTTCCTGTTGATAACTCATTTCTGGGCGCGTCAAGATCATTTTGACGCGTTCACCGCGTCATTTTTACGAAAATCGGCGAAAAATCTAAATTTTGAGCGTTTTTCTCCTTATCCCGTCTTGCGGGATTTCTTTTTCTCTGATGTCAAGCAAGCTCAACTATTTTTATTCAAGCATATTGAATAGTTGCTTCACTGTTATGGCGATCACACCGAACATCAAATGGCAAAGGACTTTCCAATGCCCCTTGACTCTGACATGGCGAGCGCCGTAATTGTCTTTCAAATCCGAATTCCCGCGTTCAACTGTTGAGCGTTCCCGATAATGAATCTTTCGCGCCGGAGCAAGTTCCTGCTTGTCTCCCCGGCGCGGATTCGGATCAATAACCGGAACATGACCAAGCTTTTCCGAAAAAGCCTTGATCTCCTCTGCATCGTAAGCCGAATCAGCCAGGTCATACAGGATAGTCGCCCGTTCCGACGCCATCTGCATAAGCGGAATTGCCGCCTGACTGTCGTGAAGAGACGCCGAACTCAGAATCGCCGCCAACGGAATTCCTCCGTCGCCGATGGACAAATGCAGTTTGTAACCGCACCAGAAGCCTGTTTTCCCCTTGCTGTCGCGTTTGCCGCCCCAGTCACAGCCTTGCGGCAAATCGCCGACATTTTCCGCCGGCGTCCGGTTCGGCTGAAGTTCCAGCCGCCGGGTTTTGGTTTCGATAAGTTCCTGCTCCGCCAACTCCGCTTTTTCCGCCTTGCTTTTCCGGCCCCGTTTCTTTTTGAGCTTGATTTTCGGCGTATTCTTACGGCAGGCCCTTTCCCTTCCGATGATTGCCGTGGAATCGATGCTTGCGTGTCCGACCAGTTTTTCTGTGTAATTCTCCTTCACGATCGTCGCGTGAATGGCATCTGGAACTCTTTCCTCGGCAAACACTTTGAACGCTCGGGAAAACGTTGCCTCGGACGGAACCTCGCCGCGATATTCCCATCCGCAGATTCTTCGCAAACTCGGATTCGTATTCAGATTTTCAATCAGCACCTTCGTTGTCGGAAGGTCGTATACCGCTTTCAGGAAAAATGCCAGAAGCATTTTCTCGCGGTCTTTCATCGGTCTGCCCAATCCACACCAACGCAACGCACTGGTGATGAACCGGGACGGGCGAACAACTTCGACAATCCGCAAAAACTCCCTCATCCTCGCGGTTAATTCGCCCAATTCTTCTTCCAGCATTGGGAAAAGATAGGTTTCCATGGTAAAGTAAAGCTTCGGCAGATTGTTCATTTTTCTTCCAAGTTTGATAGCCCCAGAGTTAAGATGAGCCCTCTGCCTCTTTTTTCCATCCCGCCGAATTAAAAACTTTTGAAATTACCTCCTTTACAAAAAAATACTGTTACACATTGTATCAATGTGTAACAGTATGAGATTTAGCTATGCGCTGCAATCAATGCTTTTTATAACCGCATTTCGGGCAGACGCCGTCAACCATTGTCACACCGCACAGCGGGCAACGGTCAATGGTTTTACCCGGAGCATATTCCTGAGTCGCGGCATTGACGCCGCTGGAGAAGGTAAGCTTGACAATGTTGAGCTTGTCTTTGAGTAGGTCATAAACAATTTTGATCATGCCTTCGACGGTCATGGTTTCTTTGGTCACGACCAAACGGCATTCAGGATAGGCGGTAGCCAGTTCAGTTTTGAAAGCCGGCCCCTTCATCTTGTTAGCCGGCGCACCATTTTTTATGCCTTGTTTTTCATAGACTCCGAGAATGGCTGGAAGCAGCGGATCGTCTTCCCGCAAAACCAGCGCGTGGTCGAAGTTCTTCAGCACATCCCAAGCGATCTTTTGGATTTCATTGCAGGGAAAAACCATGTTGACGCCGGGGTTAATGGAATCCTCTACCTCAATGGTCAGGACACCGGTGTGGCCGTGCAAATACTGCGCTTCTCCCTGAAATTTGTAGAATCGGTGGGCGTACTGAATGTCTAACGTGGTGATGGAACGCATAATCATTTCTCCTTGGTTACTTTGGTTTGGCGCGTACTACACTTTTGGCAAGTACCTCTGTACATAAAATATCACACTTGAGAGATTTTTCAATCCAAATCTTCTGCATTTCTTGGCATTTATGGCATTTTTTTTGTAAATAATGCCCTTTACCCTACAAATTGTCCCTTAGCCCATCTTTCTCACCTTGATTTTT
>DBPZ01000048.1:0-24566 GCA_002305655.1 Lentisphaeria bacterium UBA1407
TCTCAACTTTGGGACGCCACTAAATATTTCCCATGTCATTGTGGCGGAAATACTCGTTTCTGGCGTTGACGTTGGTGCCCCACTGCGTCATGTTGTCGAAGGGCATGTCGCCATTGTTGTCATACCAGTGCTCAAAGGTATCTTGGGTATAGATGATTTCGGAGGGACGCTTGGCCGCGAGGACCTTCTTGCCTCCGGACCAAAAGCATCCTGGATAGCCGTATGAGGAGAACTTGTTGATGTTGCTTTGACCAACAAGCAGGTTCGGGCTGACGTTGTCTCTTGGATAGTTGTCCACGTTGACGGCGCTGGGGCAGCCGTACACTTTTTTATCGCCGACATATCCTACCATTACGATTCCCCAGTACAGCTCATTGGTCTTGTAGTTGAAGGGGGAGTAGTTGTTCAGGTCTGTCGGCCACCCGCCGGCGTTGTTGTTTATTCCTGTGACTCGTCCGTCCATCATGATGCCGTCGCTGTCGTCTGTGTACATGGCCATCGCCAGGCCGAGTTGCTTCAGGTTGCTGACGCAGGATGCTGCGCGTGCCTTTTCGCGCGCCTTTGACAGTGCGGGCAGCAGCATGGCTGCCAGGATGGCGATAATCGCGATGACTACCAGCAGTTCAATCAGCGTAAAACATAATATCCTTTTCATGCTCAATCATTTCCTTATCATTGTTAAATAAAAACAATCACACTCGGATGAAAAATCGCTTCATTATTTATTATAACAATGTCTAGAATCAAAATCAAGGGACAAAGACAAAAAAAGCAACTATTTTGCGTAAAATTTGTTGGATGAAAGAAACAAAAAGCAGAAAAAAGATGAACAGGAGGCATATCGCTTTTTTTTCGAGCATGAAAATGTGAGAAAAAAGAGGCTGAGCTTTAGCAGCTGGCCACAGGAAGATTGCCTTTTCATTTCGGCTCAATGATGCGGAATTCTTTTTATTCCGTTTCGACAACCATAATCCTGCCTGGCTCTCTAGGCAGTGAACTAGGTATGAGTGCCCGGAGTGTCCTTGCCTGAGGCGTTGTCGTTACTTTGCGTTAGGAACAGCCTTTTTCGTCATTGATTGAAAAAATCTGCAACTGGCATTAGTCTAATGTGTTTTTGGTTCCGTTTCGGGATTTCTGGAAGTCGCCGTGCGGATCATGAATTATTTTATATTGTATTGGAGGAAATTACATGTTATTTTTTACGGTAGTTCTGGCATTGCTTGCAATCAATGCCTTCTGCGAGGTTCCCGTGATGGCATTTGATTTTCGCGGCGGGAAGGATTGCGGTTGGACGGTTAATCGCCATGTCCATTCCTCGGAGGAGACTGCGGAGGGGTTTCACGTGGTCAGCCGCGATGGTTACGATCCGTGGGCTGAAAGTCCCCCGATTCCCAATCTTCCGGTTGGCGAGTACGACAAGTTCCTCCTCCAGGTTTACGTCAAGTCCGATTCAACAAGCCTGCAGCTTTTCTATGGCGAGAAATTCAGTGCCGACAAGTCCAGCAGGCTCAATGGGACCATGCGAAATGACTGGGAACTCCGTTCGACCTATATCCCGCCTCTCAGGCCGGGCGATCGCCTGAGAATCGATCCTCCGGCAGGCAATAGCGAAATGACGCTTGGATACATCACGATTACGCCAATCAAGACGCTTTACAAGCCAGATTTCATCAAGGCAAACCCGGTTTCCGGTGGAGCACACGTCCTCAATAGCGGAGATTTGACGCTCAGGCATGGAAACAGTTGGGACGATTTCGTGCTTGAGGTTGCCGGACAGGCCTTTGCTTGCGGGCACGACAAGCCGGAACTGGTCACAATTCTGAACGGAAAACCCCAGGCGATTCAATTGGCAAAAGAGAGTTCGAAGATATCCGGAGACGAGAAGACCCTGACAGTCGTGACAACCTTCAAGGACGATGAGGGAGGTGCCTGGACGGCGACAAGGATATTCAAGGCCACGAGGCCAGGAACGTTGGAGGTCACGACGTCGTTCCGTTGCGACAAGACTCGCGACATGGCTCACGTCCCCTGGACGACGCTGTTCCCCGGTGCAGGATCGTTTGGATCCAGCAAGTCCCAGGCGCTCTTCCCGGGAGTCGAGTATCTGGTTGACGAACCATCCTCTGACATCAAGGACGTCACGCCATTGAAAGCCAACAGGGTCATGGTATCAGAGTACAAGATATGCTTTCCGATGATGGCGATTTCCGCCAATCGCCGCTGGCTGTCGATTGCCTGGGACTATGGCAAATTCCCGGCGACTGTCTTCGATTCCCCAGATCGTCTTTTCAATTCAGGCGGGCATCTCTTTGCCTTGTGGTCGCCGGGAACCCAGGAGGAGCGCCTCGAAAACGACTTTAATGTCCACAAGTCAATCAAGTGGGAGGCAAATGCGGTACAGTCCTTCACGACAAGGGTATCAGCCGGGTCTGGTGACGATACGATGGCTTCTGCAATCGACATTTTTGCGAGCAGCGCAACCATGCCGGAATTGCCGGTTTTCCAGGGTGGCTTCCAGGGTGCTCTCGAGCTTCTTGCGCGTGGTTGGCTTGATTCTGTCTCATACGAAAACAAGATGTGGCGTCACGCCTGGGTTCCAATGGCGGGAAAGCGTCTCCCGATCTTCGCCGGTGATCCAATCGTTCATATGGACTACATCGCCAAGAAGACCAGCAATCCCGCCCTTGCGGCAAGGATCAAAGCCAGGATCGACGAAGTCGTGCCCGAACTGCTGAAATCAAACCGTGTGAGCGCATCGGTTTCCCATGACTTCAATGGTCTTTACAGCAGTCTCTACTTCAATGGGACGAAAACCTGGCTTGATGCGAATGTCAGGTATGCCAAGCAACGATTGGCATCATTTACGCCAGAGGGGGTTCGACCCTATATGCAGATGGATTCAACCAAGTACGACTTTGGCAAGACACATTGGACCAACCACGCAAACGGATATACGGCTGAAGCGCTCAAGGGAGTGGGAAGGATCGCGGTCGCGACGGGGAACGCCGAACTGAGGAAACTCTATCTCGAAGCGCTCGACAAGTCGCTGGAACTTTACAAGGACGATGTTCCGAGAGGCGCGCAAGTCTGGGAGATCCCATTGCATTCCCCCGATATACTGGGGGCGGCGCACATGCTTAGAAACTGCTTGAACGGTTACAGGCTCAGCGGCAATCCCAAATACCTCAAGCACGCGGAATACTGGGCATTGACGGGAATCCCGTTCGTCTATCTCCAAACCCCCTTGCCAAAAGTCAATCCAGACGGCGCCTATGCAACTATCGCCGTGCTCGGGGCGACAAGCTACGATGGGACATTCTGGGTGGGGCTCCCTGTCCAGTGGTGCGGTTGCGTATATAGAAACTCCCTATACCAATATATCGAGCATGTGCAGGAACCCCGGCGCAAGGCGTTCTGGAAACGGCTTGCCGATGGCATTACGCTCACGGGACTTCGCATTACAAACCAAGAAGGCGACGGCTACGATCAGAAGCTCTGGGGGCTTCTTCCGGACGCCTACGGATTGCACATGCGTTCAAAGTCTCCGCCGTCCATCAACCCCGGTACGCTTCAATTGACGTTGCCAGAGGCCTACTCCGAACAGCCGATTGCCGACAAGCAGGTGGTTGAACCCGGTGTCATCGCCCATGCGCTTGGCGGCATCGAGGTCCTTCCGTCCACGAAGACCGATGCCTATGCAATCGAACTTGACCTTTGGCCGGAAAAGCCGACGGATGTGGTCATTTCAGGCGTTGATGCCGCCCCGAAGTCCATCCTTTGGCGTGGACAAGCTATCAATGCCGAGTGGATTGAAAACCACAAGGTGCTTGTAGCGACTCTTGAAGGCAAAGGCAAGCTGGAGTGGACGAAATAGGAGAATGGGACTGGGATGACTGGGACTGGGGTGAATGGGACTGGGACTGGGACGAATGAGACCTATGGGAGAAATAGGACGTATAGGACTGGGAGATTGAACTGGGACTGGGACGTTGACGATGGGTTTTATAGGTCTTGGGGGATGGGACTGGAAGGACGGGGCGGACGAGTCGGACGGTTTTGCCCTGCTTCGGAGCGAGACGGGTTTAGGTAGGAGCACCCGGGGTGCTCGTACTCAAGGGATGTCGCCGCTAAAACGGCTAAACATGACAAAGCCCCAGCCAGGTCGGTCGCCCAGATTTGCCCTTCTTCGGAGCAAGACGGTTTCAGATACGGTTGCCCTCGGTCACCTCCATTCGTGCTTAGGGTATCTTCGCGAGAGGGCTGGTTTGATTTTTGGGTATTGTACTGACCAGAAGCTTTCCATGTCCTGGGTGATTTGGACAGTCCTGTTATTGGGGGCCAAAATGTCCATCAGGATTGGGACTCGTCCGTTGGCGACTCGTATCGTTGCCGTCATGTCGTAGATGTCCTGGATTCGCGCTCGTCCCTTTGGTGGTTGCCCGGGGACGTAGTCGATTTTCATTCTCCGTCCCTTCGGGAGCGTGATTTGCGCGGGCGCCATTGCTTCGACGAATTGGATGTCCTTCGGCTTCAGGAGGTTTCTGACGGCATCCAGGCAGGGTTTCGACATGACTGCCTTGTATGAGGTTTCGCCGGCGCAAAGGGCTTCGATGATTTTCGCATTGTCGGTTTCATCGTACTTGGGGAGGGGATGATCGGGGAATGTTTCGGCAGTCCACCTGACTCTTGCGATCCACTTTTCGACGTCCTCGCTCCAATTTGGCAAATTGAGTTTCCCTTCCGTGATTTTCTGCGCAAGCAGCGGCGCCGCGAGTTCCGGGCCTGGGTCGAATTTGATTGTTTCTTCCATCACCAATCCGAGGCATGTCACGGCGTATCTGCTGACGACCCGTTGCTGTTTTTCGTCCCAGATGATTTCGTTGACGTCTTGCCATTCGTCAGGGAATTCATCCCAAAGCCATTGTTCCTGGATTCCCGAGGCGAGGGAGAGGATGAGCTTTGTACCTTGTGCTGGCGAATTGCCGCTTGCCTCCCTGATTTCTGCGGCGACGATAAGCGGTTCGTCCCGCGCGACGGAATTCTTGTCCAGGGTGGCGTGTTTTCCTCCTGGAATTTCGCAGAGCAGGGTTCCCTGGTCTTTTCGCTTTGCGATTTTATCCGGGAATGTCTTTAGGATGCAGAGCAGGAATTCGGCTTCGTCATCGAGTTGCTTATTTGAATTTGTCTTGGTCCAGCCGAGCTTGGTCGCAACGTTGACGAGATCGTTTTTCGTTCTGTCCACATCGCGTGCCGCAGCGTGATGCACGCCGATTTCCTGGCAGGTTTTCGGGTTGAAATTATTGTCTTTGGCGACTTGGAGAAGGTTGAAAAGGTTGATGAAATCCGATTGTGGGACGTGGCTGGTCTTTTTGAGCGATTTGGCGTTTTGCCTGAGTTGGGAACGGATGGCATTGTTTGTGCCGAAGTTTGTGACGAGCGGTCTTTCCGAGATGATTGCGGCTGCAGTGGCTGCGAGGTTGAGGCAGTTGTTTTGCGCTCCCAGGTAGATGAGCAGCGCAAGCCTCGGGTGTGCCGGGATCGCCTGGAGTTTCCGTCCCAGTGGCGTGATTCCCTTGAAGTTGGGCTTAAGAAGATTGAGTTTTTCAAGGAGCGCGACGGATTCGGCGAGCATTTTGGGCGGTGGGTTCTCGAACCAATTGAATTGGCTTGGATCGTTGAATCCAAAGGCTGAGAGGTTGAGGATCGTGTCAGCCAGGTCGAGCCGTTGGATTTCCGGGATTGACTTTGACGGTTTTGCATTTTGCTCGACTTCTGTCCAGAGCCTTTGGCATGTTCCCGGCGCTTCTCGTCCTGCACGTCCTGCACGTTGGTCTGCGGCATCCCTGGCTATGGGCTTTGTCGAAAGGATGTCGATTCCCCTTGCAGGTTCGAATCGGGCCATTCTGACGAGTCCCGAGTCGATCACGTGCCTGACGCCTGGGATGGTCAGGGAAGTTTCGGCGATATTTGTTGCGACGATGACCTTTCTGACTTCAGCCTTGTCCATGACCTCCCGTTGCTTTTCTGGCGGGAGGTCACCGTAGAGCGGGAGCAGCAGGAGTTTTTCTTGCAGGTCAGTGAGTCTGCATTCCTCGATAGTCTTGTTGATTTCGTATGCCCCCGGCATGAAAACGAGGATGTCTCCAGGTAGATTGTTCTTGATGATTTGCCGTATTGCGTTTGTTGCTCCCTTGAATGGGTTTATCGGGAGCGGTGGCTTCAGGTAGAGGATGTTGATCGGGTGGATTCGCCCTTCGGCGTGGATGTGCGGGCAATTGTCCAGGAACTGGCAGATTGGGGTTGCCTCGATCGTTGCTGACATCACGACCAGCTTGAGGTCGGGACGGCTTTGCTTTCTGGAATGGACCGCCATGGCAAAACCGATGTCGGTGTTGAGGCTTCGCTCGTGGAATTCGTCGAATACGATTGCTGCGACATTGGGGAGGGTTGGCGAATCGACGAGCATTTTCGTAAGGATTCCCTCGGTGATGAAAAGGATTCTTGTGCTCGCCGAGACTTTCTGTTCGTATCGCGTTAGGAATCCGACTGTATCGCCGATGGTTGAGTCCAATTCGAAGGCGAGCCGTTCAGCAAGCATTCTTGCCGCCAGTCTTCTCGGTTGCAGCACGAGGATCCTGGAGTTGTCCTGGGGAAGGGTTTCGAGGATGAACTTGGGGACTTGGGTTGATTTTCCCGAGCCGGTAGGTGCCGAGACGACGCAGCATCCGTGCTTGGCGAGCGCGTCCTGGCAGTCTTGCTTGACGGAATAGATGGGCAGGTTGCTAGGCATTGAAGAGGCGGTTCCAGTTGAGTTCGACATGTTCTGCGACGGTTGCGCTGGCGACGTTCTTGATTTCCGCGATCGCATTGACCACATGGATGACGTCCTGGGGTTGCGAAAGGCTGCGATCCTGGACTTGGCGAGGAATCAGGTCGGGGCAATCCGTTTCGGTCAGGATTCTGTCTAGCGGCGCGAATTTGGCTGCCTTGTGGATGCGATGGGCATTAGGCGAGGTAATCGGTCCGCAGAACGAGAGGTACAGTCCCAAGTCGAGTAGTGTCTTGGCGACTTCGTTGCTTCCTGTGAAGTTATGGCAGATCCCGTTGAGTTGCGTGATGCCCAACTGCTTGAGAATCGCAAAGAAGTCAGCCCAGGTTTTACGGTTGTGAATCGAGACGAGCCTGTTGTATTTTCGTGCAATCACCAATTGCTCTTGCATGCACTCGACTTGTTTTTCCAGGCCATCCCGTCCATTCCATGCATCAAGTCCGATTTCGCCGACGGTTGCGCTTGGATGTTGTTTCAGCAATTCCTCGAGGTCAACTTTCCGTTGCGGGTTCCATTGCTCGACATAGAACGGATGGATGCCTATTGCGGTGACGATAAAGGGTTGGCTTCCGAGGTTGAGGATCGGTTCCCAGTCTTGGGCTTGTGCGGCGTTGGCGACGATTCCCCGGACGCCATTGTCCTGCGCGACCTTGAGGATGTGCGGGAGTTGTTCCCTGATTCTCAGGTCGGCCAGGTGGGCGTGTGCGTCGTAGAGTGGGATCATGGTTGAGAACAATGAACGCCACGAGGGGGCAATCATCCATAGCGGAGACTGTGCCCAGTCGTGGCGTTTCGTTTAGTGAATTACCTGCAGTGTATCAATCCTGGACGATTCCCGCCTTTCCGAAGTCGACTTCCTTCTTGGCAATCGGTTCGTCTGCATCGGGCCTATGTGTTTTGGGATACGCGGCTCGATAGGTTGGGTTGCACCAGTAGACTGCGTTTTGGATGACCTTTCTGACGTTTGCATCGTAGAAGGTCGGGAACGTTTCGTGTCCGGGCCTGAAGTAGAAGAGTCTTCCGTTGCCGCGCTGGAGCGTCAATCCGCTGCGGAAGACATTGCCGCCTTCGAACCATGAGATGAAGATTGGCTGCGCGTCCGGTGCGACCTGGAAGGGTTCGCCGTACATTTCCTCGTAGGGGAGTGAGAAGGATTCCGGGAGGCCTTTTGCGATTGGGTGACCTGGGTTTGAGCACCAGATGCGCTCGCGTTCGTTGGCTTCGCGCCAGAGGAGCTTGCCGGTTGTTCCGTTGAGTCTTCTGAAGACCTTTGACATGTGTGCGGAGTGCAGGCAGATGATTCCCATTCCTTCCCATACGTGCTTCATGACCCTGTCAACGATTTCGTCCTTGACCTTGTCATGTGCGCAGTGTCCCCACCAGATCAGCACGTCGGTATTCTTGAGGACATCTTCGGAGAGTCCATGTTCGTCATCCTGGTTAAGGGTAGCGTATTTGATGTCGAAGTCATCGCATGCGATACCTGCCGCGATGGCGAGATGGAGTCCGCCGGGATACATTTTCTTGCAGGCTTCGTTTGTGTTTTCGTGTACGAATTCGTTCCAAATCGTCACATTGATCTTCTTGTCCATCTGTAGTCCTCTAGTTGTTCGTTGCGTTGAAAACTATGATAGTGGTCGCCGGTAGTCAATACGATGAGAATATAGTCTTTGGCGAATTGATTTCAAGGATGTTTCCAGGCGAATTCAAGTGCTTTGACGATTCCGTTTTCGGAGACGTCCGGCGCTATGAAGTTTGCGGCGTCAAGGGCGCTTTGCGCCGCATTGGCCATGGCGACTCCGCAACCGACTCCACGCAGCATTTCGGCATCGTTGTTGCCGTCTCCGATTGCCATGACCTGATCCAGGGTGCATCCGTTTCGCTGGCAAAGGAGTTTGATCGCGTTGAATTTGCTGGTTGTTTCGGGTCCCAGGTCCATGATGGTCGGTTCCGAGACGAGTTGCTTGAATGCGATGCCCTTTGGGTGTTTGATCTGCGCAAGCGTATTTGCGAATTCCTGTAGTTCTTGCGTTTGGTTTGGCAGAACGACGACGGCGATTTTCTCGCCTGGCGATGATTTGAGCATCTGTTGATCGACGATGGCGGTTGCCTGTCCAGATTCCTCGAAAATTTGGAATTCAGGTTTCCAGCTTGTTGCGAGGAGTCTGTTTCCCGAGCATACTACATGCGCGAAGTTGTATTGGCTGCAGATGTCAAGCAGGTATGCCTGCGTATCTTGGTCCAGTGTTTCGTGGAAGATGTGTTCGTTTGTGTTGGGGTCGATGATTTCGGCGCCGTTGCTTGCGATTTGCGGATGTACGAGTTCGAGTTGCTTGATCAGGGGCAGGACCGAAGGGTAGACTCGTCCTGTTGCGAAGGCGAAGGGGATGCCCAATTGAATGGTTTTCTGGACAGCTTGCGTAACGAGCGGATTGACTTTTCTGGTGAAGTCGCAAAGCGTTCCATCGATGTCGGAGAAGATCATCTTGACGGAGCCTGAGAAACTGGTCGCATGGTTTGGATTTTGGATGGGCTTCATGTGTCGTTTCAAGAAAAGTAAGGTTGAAAATGTCCATTGAAATTGGGCAAAAAAAGTGCCTGGGTTGCAGAGCGTTTAGCGGCTCTTCAAACCAGGCGCCTTAATTGTCTTGCCGTTGCAATGGAATTAGACTTCCGCTGTGACAGGGACGATGTTCACGTAGTTGCGCTTGGACTTGACGAATTCGACGACGCCATCGCAGAGTGCGAAGAGCGTGAAATCGCGTCCGAGGCCGACATTTTTTCCGGGGTGGAATTTTGTTCCGCACTGGCGTACGATGATGCTACCGGCCGTGACAGTCTGGCCGCCGTATGCCTTTACGCCGCGGTACTTCGGATTGCTGTCGCGTCCGTTACGACTTGATGATTGACCTTTCTTATGTGCCATTGTTCTGTCCTCTTGGTTTAGGCTAGACTATATGAATGATTTATTTTTGGGAGAGACGCTAAATATAGCATTCATTTACGGTTTATCAACAATTTAAGAAATTATTGACAAGGGAGTTATGGTTTATGCCTTGCTGACACGGTCGGAGTACGCGCCGGTTCGTGTGTCGATTCTGACGATGTCGCCTTCATTGACGAAGAGGGGGACTTGGATCTCGTATCCGTTCTCGATTTTCGCTGGCTTGGTGACGTTAGTGGCCGTATCGCCGCGGGCGCCGGGTTCGGTTTCTGTGATTTTCTTTTCGACGAAGAACGGGAGTGTGATTTCGATTGGTCTTTCGCGGTAGAAGAGGACTGAGCACTCCATGTTGTCGTCAAGGAAATACTTGTTGTTTCCGATGACGGATTCTGGGATTCTTGCATCTTCGTAGGTTTCCTGGTCTTGGAACACATAGAATTCGCCTTCGTCATAGAGGTAGATGAGCTTGCGTTCGGCGAGGTCGGGTCTTCCGATTTTGTCCACTGAACGGAACGTGCGGTCGGTCGTGCCGCCCGAAATCATGTTCTTTAGTTTGCAACGATACAGGGCTTGTCCCTTTCCTGGCTTGCAAAAATCGAATTCTGTGACAATGTAAGGTTCGCCGTCCATCTCGATTTTCAAGCCTTTGCGCAAATCTGCCGCTTCATACATAGTTGAATAACCTCCAAAAGCCAAGAGTAGGATTGAAAGACAAGGCCAACTTAATGGGGAAACCAGAAAATTGGCGCGTAATATGAAACAACTAATTTAATGCATTTATGAAAAAATACAATATTACGCCCAACGAAACTCCCGAGATTTTGGAGTCGATCCAGCGCCGCGCCGGGTATTATTTCCGCGATTCAAGCTTGATGCTTGAGGCGTTTACGCATTCGTCGTACGCCGCAGAGCAGAAGGATCCGATTCCTCACAATCAACGCCTTGAGTTTTTGGGCGATGCAGTTTTGCAGATATTGGTATCTGACCTTATATACCATCGTTTCCCTGAATTGCAGGAGGGCGTATTGACGAAGTTGCGTTCGTCATTGACTGACGAGCCTGCGAACATCGGCTACACTCGTGCCTTGGAGTTGGATTTGGCGTTGTTGTTGGGGAAGGGCGAGGCTTCTACCGGCGGTCGAAGCAAGCCTGCGACCTTGGGCGATTTGTTCGAGGCGTTTTTGGCTGCCGTGTACTTGGATGGCGGTCTTGAGGCTGCTCGCCGGGTCCTTCTTCCTTTGCTACCCGATTTGGATGAGGCGATGGGGTTGATTCAGGATGCGAAGGGGAACGATCCGAAGGGTGCTTTGCAGAACATCGTTGTGACTCATTTGCATGAGAAGCTTCGTTACGAGGTTGTTGAGGTCAGCGGTCCGTGCCACAATCCCACGTTCACCTCTGTTGTCATGCTGGGTGACTGCGAGATTGGTCGAGGCACGGCGACGTCGAAGAAGGAATCCGAAAAGGTTGCTGCGAAGTTTGCCCTTGATCATTTGGATACATTTATGCCTCCGGAGGCATCGAGTACCGAACCTGAGGAAGTGGCTGGGGAGGTACGGGACAGCAAGCCTGTGGTGTCATCAGGCAAATTCCCCGCTCAAAAGCGTTTTCTGGCATTGGATTTCGACGGTGTCATATGCGATTCGGCAGGCGAGACTGCATGCTCCGGATGGCTCGCGGCACGGCGGAAGTGGCCGGACAAGTTTCATGGCGATCAGGCGCCGCCTGAAATCATCGATGCGTTCAGGCGTGTGCGTCCGTACTTGGAGACGGGATACCAGTCGATCTTGATGTTGCGAATGCTTGTTGACGGATGCGACGAGTCGTTGTTCAGCAAGGGATTGAGCGAGCGTTTGCTTGTGATGATGTCCGATCTTGGGGTTGGGAAGTCGGAGTTGATATCGTTGTTTGGCGACGTTCGCGACAACTGGATACGTGACGATTTGCCGTCATGGCTATCCTGCCAAGGCGCGTATCCGGGTGCTGTCGAGGCATTGGGCAAGGCATGTTCGAAGCATAACGTCGTGATATTGACGACGAAGCAGGAGCGTTTTGTGTCCGCATGGCTTGAGAGCGTCGGGATATCGTTGCCAAGTTCTCAGATTTACGGTCTTGACCGGAAGGAGCCAAAGGAGGAGACCCTGAGTAAATTTGTCGCCGAGAATCGTCGCAACATCCATTTTGTCGAGGATCGTCTTCCGACCTTGTTGCGTGTCCTGGGCTATCCCGGCTTAAAGCGCGTTCGTCTTCACTATGCCGATTGGGGGTACGGGACGCCGGAAGAGCTTAAGTGCGCCACGTCCCATGCAGGCATCAATGTTTTGACCTTGCCGGATTTCCTCTCGCTGCTTGAGTAGTCTGCCTTACCATTCGGCGATGACGCCATCTTCGGTACGCCAGATAGGATTTTTCCAGTTGTGGCCGATTTCAGCGGCTTGCTGGACGACGGTCTCGTTGACATCGATGCCCAGTCCGGGGCGGTTGTTCCTGAAAACGAATCCATCCTTGTATTCGAAGGCATTTTTGTCCTTGAGGTAGTCGAGTAGGTCGGCGCCCTGGTTGTAGTGGATTCCGAGGCTTTGTTCCTGGATGAACGCATTTGGGGTGCAGTAGTCAAGCTGGAGACAGGCTGCGAGGGCGATGGGGCCGAGCGGGCAGTGTGGGGCGAGGGCGATGTCGTAGCATTCCGCCATTGCTGCGATTTTCCTGCATTCGAAGATTCCTCCTGCGTGGCAGAGGTCTGGCTGGATGATATCGACGCATCCGCTTGTGATGATGTCCTTGAATCCCCACCTGGTGAAGTTTCGTTCGCCAGTCGCAATGGGGGTGACGACGTGTCTTCTCAAGTCCTTGAAGACCTCGAAGTTTTCAACGAGGACTGGTTCTTCGACGAAGAGCAGGTTGAATGGCTCGAGTTCCTTCATCAGGATTCTTGCCATCGCCTGGTGGACGCGTCCGTGGAAGTCGACCGCGATGCCGAAGTTCTTCCCCAGGACCTGCCGAATGGCATCGACTCTTCCGACGGCATCGTCGATTTTCTGGTATGAATCGATGTAGTCCATTTCCGGGGTTGCGTTCATCTTGATGGCCTTGTAGCCGTTGTTGGCCTTTTCGATTGCTGCGTTGGCCACGTCGTCGGGCCTGTCTCCTCCAATCCAGGAATAGACTTTGATCTTGTCTCGGACCGGTCCTCCGAGCAGGTCGTAGATTGGGAGTCCAAGCGCCTTTCCCCTGATGTCCCAAAGTGCGATTTCGATTCCGCTGATCGCGCTTGTCAGGATTGGTCCTCCCCTGTAGAATCCTCCCCTGTAGAGTGTTTGCCAGATGTCCTCGATATGTGCCGGGTCTTTTCCGATCAGCAATTCCTCCGCTTCCTTGACTGCTGCGGCTACGGTTTCAGCTCGTCCTTCGATGACGGGTTCGCCCCAGCCCTCAATTCCGTCGTCCGTGGTGATTTTCAGGAACAGCCATCGTGGCGGGACTTTGTAGAGTTGGAGCTGTTTGATTTTCATCGTCATTGCCTCTGAGGTTAATGGATTATGTTCAGGGATTTGACCTTAGGAGCCGTTCAAAAATAAAGTTTACACTTCCGGTTTCTTTTGGCTGCCTTTCCCCCGTCCTGTCAGTCGCGTATGCACATACGCTCCTTTCATGACGGAGGAAAAACAGCTCAAAACAATTCCAGAACTGTTGCCTTAATTTTTGAACGACTCCTTAATGATTCTCAATGCTGGATTGTTTTTGGTATTGAGCAGGACGTTTTTGAATGTGAAGTTGCCTGCGTTTTTGATCGTCATCAGGGCATTGAAGCTTTGTCCACCCCAGTGGCTTGGGATGAAGTCATCGCCGATGCTGGGGAGCGTTCTGTCCAGTGTGAGCGAAATGTCTTCCAGGGTGATGTCGGTTATGGCGCAATCGGTCCTTGCCGAGATGAAGGATGAGCTTTCCAGTACGTCGCCCTTGATATTCCTGAAGCGGATGTTAGTGATTGAGGAATTGTAGGTATCGACTCCTTCGACGTTTCCCGCCCAGCAGAAGATTGCCTTTGCGACATTGGTCAGCCTGATGTTCTCGAAGGTCAGGTCGCTGATCGGGGTTCCCGTGACGATTTTGGTGAATGGGAGTTCGCCGGGCGCGATTGAAATGATGTCGATCGCGTGCCTTGTGTCTTGTATGTCAAGGTTTGAGAAGGTGCAGTTTCGGATTGGCGCGTCGCCTTCGTATCCGACGCGGATTGCGCAAGTCGCGGTAACGAATTTGCAGTTTTTGACGATGATGTTTTCGCAGGGTTTGGCTTTGCCGAGCCGGTGTGCGTCGCTTTTGATTGCGACGCAGTCGTCTCCTGCATCGATATCGCAGTTTTGTATCGTCACGTTATCTGAGCAATCGATGTCAAGCGCGTCTGTATTTGGTCCGAAGCGTTGGTTTCTGATCGTCAGGTTTTGGATCGTTGCGTTTGAGCAACCGAGTAGCCAAACGGTATAGCTTGGCGAGTGCCTGATCGTGAACCCATCGAGGGTGATGTTGGTTGTGTTTTCGCAGTAGATCACGCAGGGTCTTTTGTCCTTGGGCTTAAGGACTTCGTAGTGCAGTGGCCCCAGCGGCGGGAAGTTGTCAATGTGGGTTCCCGAGAAGCTGATGTCTTGCCAGAAAGCCCGTCCTGCACCGTCGATGAGGCCTTTTCCTCGGATCGCTATATCGCTTGCGTCCTTTGCCCAGAAGAGGTAGAATCGGAGTGATTTCTTGATTTTCGAGATATCTTCGACGTAGTCGTCGATATTGTCCGATGCTTGGATGACTGCGTTTTCCTGCAATTCGATCGAGGTTCCGCTTCTGAGGAACAGCGTGCCGGTTTTATAGGCACCAGGCGGGAAGAGCAGCGTTTTGCCTTCTTTGGCGGCCAGGTCGATTGCGTTTTGGATTGTGGTTGTTTCGAGCGTTTCCCCGTCTCCGACGGCACCGAGTTGGCGGATGTTCAGCATGATAGTTTTGTTGTGTCAGAGTTGTTGGAGTGTCATGCCGCCGTCAACGAGGATTACTTGTCCCGTGGTGTAGGCCAGGTCGCCTCTGAAGAGCATTGCGACGGCTTTTCCGATGTCCTCGGGGAATCCCCACCTTTGAATGAGGCACAATCCATTTTCAATCATGTTGTCGTACTTTTCGGTCACGACCTTCGTCATGTCCGTCTTGATGACTCCAGGCCTGATTTCATAGACGTTGATTCCGAACTCGGCGAGCCTGGCTGCCCAGAGCTGGGTCGCCATGCTGACGCCCGCCTTGGAAATGCAATATTCGCCTCGGGAGGTCGAGACGACTGTTGACGAAACGGATGAGATATTGACAACTCCGCCCCTGAAATCAGGGTTTTGCTTTCTCGCCTTGATCATTCTGTTTGCGACGGCCTGTGTCAGGAAGTAGGGTCCCTGGAGGTTTATCAGCAGGACTTCCTGGAAGCTTTCCTCTGTTGCGTCCAGGATGTCAGCTCGTTGCCTTGGTGCGATTCCTGCGTTGTTGACCAGGAAGTTGATCGGTGCTCCGAAGGCATCCTCGAAGGTGTCCAGCGCTCTGAGCCTATCTTCGGCCGAGGCGATGCTGCCCTGGCAGTAGCAGGCTTTGACGCCGAGTTCGCGGATGGCGTCGAGCGCTTGCTGGACTTGATCTTCCGGGCGTGTCCCCAGTATGGCGATGTTTGCGCCTTCCTTTGCCAGAGCTAGGCTGATTCCCAATCCGATTCCCCTGGCACCACCAGTAACCAAAGCAATTTTCGGCATAGTCATGAAGTATCCTTGTTGAGTTATGGAACGAGGTTTTCTGCGTCAAACCTGACTGGGTCGTTGGTAGGCAGTCCGGTTTCGTCTTCGGTTCGCTTGATTTCGTCAATCGCCTGCTGCTCGGTGAGCGTTGATGTGTTGAGTGCGATGGCATAGACTTTTGCGGCCGGAAGCGTGCCGCACGACGATGCCAGGTCTTCGTAGAGCTTGGCGACGGCTTTGAACGGCGGGAATTTCATCCACGGGAAGTCCCTGAGGGTTTTTGCTCCGGCCTTGTGGTTGAGAAGGAGGTGGGTAGGGCAGGCGCCCCGCAGGAGCGGCAGGTTGGCCGTACTTCCAGGATGGAGGAGCGAGCCTTGCCCTTCAATGATGATCAGCTCGTTGTCCGCCAATTCCATCACGCCTTGTTCAACGGCGCCGCAGGCGTAGTCCAGCTTGATGGCGTCCAGCGGAATCCCCTTGCCCCTGAGGACGATGCCGATTTGACCGGTGGCGAGGAAATCAGCCTTGATGCCTCGCTTCAGGGCGACATCCAGGACCTTGAGTCCAGCGGTCATCTTCCCGTTTGCCATGTCGGTTCCGACGATCAGCATCCGCTTGTTCTTCAGTTCCCTTGCGCGTCCTTTTCCGACGCCCAGATTCGCGGGTTCCTGCCTGACGTCCCAGATCCATTGGTTGGGCTTCAGGTTGGTGTAGCGGTCGGCAAGCTTGGCATGGAGCCCGTTGACGAGGGAGAGGCCGATTTCAACGGCCCTGTCAAGGTGCGGGAACCATTCGGCGGGAAGCCGTCCGCCGGAGGGTGCCATGCCGATGACGATAGCCTTTGCTCCCAGGGCGGCTGCGGCATCGACATCCGCGACAATGGGAATGTTTCCCTGCGGGAGGTTGGGCATAACCTGGGCAATCGTCTTGCCAGTCTTGGTGCTGTCGATGATGGCGACGATTGGGTTGGTGGAGAATCTGAGCAGGTCATAGCACATTTTGCCATGGGTATCTCCGAAGCTGGCTTCCATGAAGATGGCGATGGGTTCGTGAAATGCGAGCATGTTGTTTGGTCTTTGATTGGTAGTTTATAGGATAAAAGAAGCGCCGTGCCCAGGCTTGTCGTTTGGCGTGACGACTCCGTCCAGCATTTCGGCGCCAATGGCTGGATCGTTGATGAGATTGAAGTGCGAATCCAGGTCGACATGGTCGCAGAGGGAGGAGATTGCGGCGCCTGCCGAGATGTCGATGGAAGATTCGCCCATGCAGCCGATCATGGTTCCAAGTCCGTGTGCCCGTGCCGTAGCGAGGATCCTAAGCGCCTCTGTAAGTCCTCCGCATTTCATGAGCTTGAGGTTGATTCCGTCCACGCGGTCCGCAAGTTTTGGTATATCTGAAGCGTACCAGATCGATTCGTCGACGTAGATCGGGATCGGTCGTTTTTTGAAGAGTTCCGGGAGTTGGTCTTCGTCTCCCTTTTTCAGTGGTTGCTCGACGTATGCGACATCCCGTTCGGCGAGCCATTGGAGCATGGTTTTCGCGTCGCTGAGGTTCCATCCTCCATTCGCATCAATTCTGAGCGCGGCTTTGAAAGGTTTTGCCGCGTCTCTGGCAGCGAGGAAGTGTTGCTTGTCCGCCTCGATTCCATCTGGCGAGCCGAGCTTGATTTTAAGTGACTTTGCCCCGGTTCGCGCAAGGATTTCCGGAACTCTTTCCCTTGTGATTTCCGGGGGATTGATTCCGACGGTCAGCGAGGTGGGCGGTGCAGACTTGCTCAAGCCAAAGAGCCTCCAGAGTGGCTGGTTGGCTTGCTTTGCGAAGGCGTCCCAAAGTGCGATGTCCAGCGCGGCCAGGGCTCTTGGACCGATTCCGCGAGCCCTTGCCTCGGCATAGGTTTTCACGATCGATGGATTGTCAGGCAAGCCATCGATGAAGGGTTTGAGTTGATCGTATCCAGTCTGGCAGTTTTCTCCTGTTTCCGTTGTTGCGGCGGCGAGTTCGCCTACGCCAGTCTGTCCGAAAGTTTTGACTGTCACGAAAAGGTTTTCGGATCCTGTGATGGTACCTCTGGAGATTTGGAGCGGGTAACGTTTTTTCAGGAAGATACGATCGAATGAAGCATTCATGGCCTTTGGTTATCCAAGTCTTTGGAGGCAGGTGATCAATGCGGCTGAGATGTACCTGTTGTCATCGTCACTCATTGCCGGATGGAGGGAGACGCAGAGCATTCTGTTGGCATACTCTTCCGAGAGCGGGGTCGTCTTTCCGAAGTTTTCCGCCAGGATGCGCCTTGAGTTGTAGGAAGGAGCATTGGCGACGACGCAGCCGACGCCGAAGTCGTCATTCATCCACTTGATCACTTGGTTTCTCTTTTCGCCCGCCCATTCCTTTTTGACGGTCAGGGCGTAGAGGTAGTAGGAGTGGTGCTGGCCTTCGGGCTCGTAGGGGAGTTCGATGCCTTCGACACCTGCCAGAAGCTTGTTGCGCGCGTAGGCGACACGGCGCCTGCCGTCGATGAAAGAGTCGAGCTTCTTGAGCTGTTCGATTCCGACTGCCGCCTGGACCTTGGTCATCACGTTGGAGGTGCCCCAGGCTTCGACGCCGCTGCCGTACATTCTGACTGAACGTGCGTAGTCAGCCAGTTCCTGGTCGTCCGTGGTGATCATTCCGCCTTCGCCCAAGGTAGTCATGTTCTTCATGGTATGGAAGGAGAAGATTGTTCCCCATCCCATCTTGCCGATCTTGGTGCCCTTGTAGCCGCCACCGCAGGCGCGCGCCGCGTCGCCGACGACTTTCGCGGGACCGTAGACCGGGTGTGGATGCTTGGCGGCGATTTCCATGTATGCGTCCATCGGCGCCGACATTCCGTGGATGTGCACGGGGAAGATGCACCGTGTTCTGTTTGTGATCTTGCGCTCCGCGTCGGCGGGGTCGAGGAGGTATGTCTTGGGATCGGCTTCGCCCCAGACGACCTTTCCGCCGGCACCCAGGACTGCGAGGGGTGCGGCCTGGTAGTTGATCGAGGGGACGATGACTTCGTCGCCGGGCTGGAGCTTGAGGGCGCGCATCACGATGTCAATTCCAGGTCCTGCAGAGTTGACTGCGACGGCATACTTGGTGCCGACGTATTCCGCGAAGGCGGCTTCGAATTCGGGGATTGGCGAAGCCGAGAACCCGAATCCCTGGCTGATGTCCATCGCTTCCTTGATTGCGTTGGTTGCCGCGTCGAGTTCTTCCTGTCCATAGATCGAACCCAGAAGCGGTTCGGATCTCCAAGCTACGGTTGGGCGCTTCTTGAGTGCGGCGGCGATTTCGGCTTGCGTCATCATGGTGGATTTCTCCTTGTTTTGTGGTTGCTTGCTATGTTTGGGGGGCTAGATGGATATTGCTTAAAACAACTAAAGTACTGTTTGGGTTACCAAGTTCAAGTCACTGTGTATCAAAAATGACTTGAAAAGTTTGTCTGTCGTCATCGTTTGGCCGCTGATTTTCCGTATTTTGATGCGGGTGTAGCCCTTGAGAACGCCCATGACCTTATGGCCTTGATTTGGTTTTCCATCGTATCGGATAGCGGGACGATGCGTCCGATGACGGCTTCCAGGTCTCTTTGGGCGAAGGGTCTGTTTTCGTAGAAAGCCTCGGTTCTTGCTGCGATGACCGCCTGTTCGATTTCGGCTCCGTTCCATCCTTCGGTCATGATCTGGAGCATCTTGAAGTCGAAATCGTCTAGGTTTGCATCGTTTCTTCGCAGATGGATTTTGATGATGTCCTCTCTTTCTTCCTTTGAAGGGAGGTCGCAGAAGAATACTTCGTCAAATCGTCCTTTTCTGAGGACTTCAGCTGGGAGCGCCTGGATTTTGTTTGCGGTGGCGGCGATGAAGATCAGCGGTGGTTTTTCCTGCATCCATGTGAGGAATGAGGAGAAGATGTGCGATGCGATCCGTTGTCCTGACTCGTCAAGTCCCAATGCGTCTTCGATTTCATCGATCCACAGCACGGCTGGCGCCACGGATTCGATTGTCTTGAGCGCCCTGTGGAACGCTTCTTCCGGCGTACCGTACATTCCGGAGAAGATGAGGTTCATGTCCAGCCTGAACATCGGGATGTTCCAAAGGGAGGAGATTGTCTTGGCCGCCAGGGATTTCCCACAACCAGAAACCCCCATCATCAGGAGTCCCTTGGGAACGGGAACCCCGGCTTCGAGGGCCTCGCGGGTGAACATGTCCTGGCGCTTGATCAACCATTGCTTCAGATTGTCAAGGCCGCCCAGGTTTTCAATCTTCCAACGGGGAGGGGAAAATTCCAGGAATCCTGATTTTTTGACGACGTTTTTCTTTTCCGCGAAGATTTCGTCAAGGATTTGGTCTTTGTCCGCGCCAGCGCTTTTGCATGATCTGTGGAGGACGTAGTCGATTTCGTTTTCTGTCAATCCCTTTAGCGCCAGCGTGACCTCTCGCACCGCATCATCTGGGATGTTGAATTCGGGGTTTTGCTTTGCCTCGTCGATGATTTGCGCGATTTCGTTTTCGTCTGGCGTTGGTATGTCGAGGAAATGTATTTCCTTTTTGATCGCTTCCGGGACAATATTATCAGCACAGACGAGGAACACGGTTCTGTTTATGTTCTTTCTGCCGTCGTTGTATGCTTCCCTTATGGCTCGTACGACCTTGAAATCATCTAGGAAAGGCGCCAGGTCCTTGAGCACGATCATTCCCTGGATATTGTCCCTGATGAATGTCTTGATTGCTGTGACCGGATCCTGGGTTTCGTCACCGTATCCGTCGAGTCCCGAGACGCACGACCAGGTTGTGACAGGTTGGTTGAGGGGTTCGGCGATGGATTTGATCGCCCGGACGATGCGTTCTTCCTCCGGCGAATAGACATAGACGATCGGCGACCGGCCTGCGATGGCGCCCTGAAGCATGGAGAGCATTTCTGACATTGAGGTCTCCTGGGAAAGGATTGGCTGTTAAAATCAATCGAATCAAGTTGCGATTGGCATGAAAAAGATTATTATAATGGTAAATTCACCAGTCGCAACAGGTAAAGATCAAAGAAATAGGGATTTGTTGATGAAGACGTATCGCATAGGGATTATTGGATTTGGTTATATTGGCAAGGTACATGCATTCGGACATGAGAATTTGCGGTACTTTTTTCAGGATTTGCCGTTTCGTAGCGAGATTACGCATGTTTGCACGAGCCATGGGAAAAGCGCCGAGGCAGCCAGCAAGTTCCTGGGTGGCGCGAAGGGATGCCTGGATTATCGTGAAATCACCGAGAATCCCGATGTGGATGTCGTTCATATTTGCACTCCGAACCATTGCCACAAGGACGCCGTGCTTAGCGCAATGGCGCATAACAAGCACATTTACTGCGACAAGCCGTTGACGGTGACCCTGGATGAGGCGCTGGAGATCGAACGCGCGCTACCAAGCTATAAAGGCATCCACCAGATGACGCTGCAATTGAGGTTCTTCCCCGGTACGCTGCGAGCAAGGCAACTGGTAGAAGAGGGCTTCCTGGGGCGTCCGCTCCAGTTCCGGTGCTCGTTCCTCCATTCGGGAAACATCGACCAGAAGAACCCGCTGAGGTGGCGGTATGAAGGCGCCTTGGGGGGCGGCGTGATCGCGGATCTTGGATCCCATGCATTCGACTTGACGTCCTTCTTGCTGGGACCTGTGGCAAGGGTGTCGGCAATGTCCCAGCTGGCGGTCTCGGAACGCCGATCCCTGGACGATCCGTCAAAGTTGCTTCCCGTTGATTGCGAAGACGCGATGTTTGCGCTGGTCGAACTTGAAAATGGAGCGATGGGAACGGTTGAGGCGACGAAATTGGCGACGGGCGCCGAAGACGAAATGCGCCTGGAAATCCATGGCACCCAAGGGGCGATCCGCTTCAATTCCATGGACCCCCACCACCTGGATATCTACGATGTCCGCCAGCCGGATGCCCCAATCGGCGGCACAAGGGGATGGACCAAGGTCGATACGGGGCAACGTTTCGGACCGCCGGCGAATTTCCCAGCGACGAAATCGACGATAGGTTGGTTGCGCGCTCACGTTCAATGCCTTTATAATTTTATGGATTGCGTGCATCGCGGTATTCCTGCGGATCCTGGCTTGGAGCAGGGGATCGAGATCCAGCGGGTGATGGATGCGGTGAAGCGTTCGTCTGCTACGGGGGCGTGGCAGGTCGTGGCAAGGTAGTGCTCAGGAGCCGAAATGGATTTGGTTAAGGCATTGTTGATATCCGTTGTCCACGGGACACTGGAGTTTTTCCCTGTTAGCAGTTCGACTCATGTGCTGGTATTGGAATCGTGGCTGGGTTATCGATCGGAGGCATTGGAGTTGGTGTTGGGTTGCGGAACGGCGGTTTCTGTTCTGTTGTACTATCGCAAGCGTGTGGTTGACTTGCTCAAGGGGATGGTCGCCCGCAAGCTTTTGTCATGGTTGTACGTTTTGAGCCTTGCTTTGGGGTGCATTCCAATTGTATTGGCTTATAGTTTTGCTTACAAGGGTGTCAAGTCGTACTTGCTTGACCATCATTGGCTGATTGGCGTCTTGATGGCTTTGTCCGGTTTGCTGGTTGTTTCGACCCGTCGCGCCTCTCCTGGGACTTCTTTGGTGACTCCAAGGCGCGGGATATTGGTAGGTTTGGCTCAGATGTTTGCGTTGTTGCAAGGCGTCAGTCGCTCAGGGGTGACGATATCATCTGGTCGTTGGCTTGGAATCAATTGGGAAAGCGCAGTTGAGTTTTCGTTTTTGTTGAGCGTTCCCCTATCGGTGGGCGGTTTGGCAATGGGGCTTGATTCGTTCGAAAGCGGTTTGGTTGGGACCAAGGTCGTTTGGTGGCATTTGGCGATTTGCGGATTATTGTCTTGTGGTATTGGTTATGCCTCGTTGAGTTTGTTGCATGTACTCGTCAAGCGTGGTATGTTTTGGTTGTTCGGTGCGTATTGCGTATTGGCGGGCATTGTCGGTTCCATAGTATGTTTTCTGAAAGGTTGACACCAGGAGAAGACGATGGGGACATTTTCCTTCAAGTGTACGAACTGCGGGAAGTTGATTGGTGCGCAGGACGAATGGAACGGGAAGCAATCCGTTTGCCCGTATTGCGGGAAAACGGTTTTGATTGTCAAGCCTGTTGAGGGAGGCGGCGAGGCGGCCGGTCCGCCCGACCAAGTGCAGGAATGGCCTGGCGCTCCGGTTAACGTCCAGGTTTCTTCGGAGTTGGCGACAAAGGCATTGTATTATGCCTTGTTTAGCTTTTTCTGCTGTGCGTTCGTGAGTCCTTTTGCACTGCTGTATGGATTCCGTGCGCTGGAGGAGATCAAGAATTCCGAGGGGCGCTTGTCGGGTCGCGGGACAGCGATCACGGCAATAATCCTGGCGATCATAAGCATATTGGCGATGTGTGGCAACATGGTTTTTTCATTTCTTAAGCTTCAGCCACAGATTAATCAGCTCACGTTCTAGCATGGAGGAAAAACGGATGAGGACGATTGTTTTGCTTGCCTTGCTTTGCGGGGTGGCTTTTGGTCAGGGCTTGGCTGACAAGTACGAAGTTGAGCAGCGTGAGCATCGAAGCGAACTTGGAGTGATCAAGTATTGCAGGAAAGTGATCGGCTGCGCGACTGCGACGCGTCCGGCTTGCGTTGTGTTGCTGTTCCATGGGGCAGGGGAACGGGGGGACAACAATGAGTCGCAGTTGCAGTGGGGTGCCAAGGAAATGATCGAGTATTGCGAGTCGAAGGGGATCGATGCGTTGCTGTTGGCTCCCCAATGCCTTTCAGGCATGATGTGGGTTGACACGCCTTGGAGCTTGCCGGAGCATTCGATGCCCGCCGAATCGCAGATGATGAAGCTGGCGATGGAGATGCTGGAGGCGGAACTGTCGCAGCCGGGCATCGATAAGGATCGGGTCTATGTCACTGGGTTGTCGATGGGCGGTTTCGCCACATGGGATGCGATCTCCCGATATCCTGAGAAGTTCGCCGCAGCAATGCCCGTATGTGGCGGGGTGGACGTGGCACAGGTCGCCAAGTTCAAGGATTTGCCGCTCCTGATCTATCACGGCGACAGCGACACGACGGTTTTGACGAAACGCTCGCGGGATGCGGCGACGGCGTTGAAGGCGGCGGGTTCGACGTCGTTCAAGTACGTGGAAGTGCCCAATTGCGGTCATGGTTCATGGGGAGCCGCCTATGGGACTCCTGATAATTGGGCCTGGTTGTTTGCCCAGAAGAGAAAGTAATTAGTTGCATAGGAGTAATTAGATGAAGATGAAAACATTGATTTTGCAGGGATTGTTGTCGGTTTCGTGTTTGTCGCATGGTCAGGATGCTGTTCGGATTTCGTTGCCGAAGGCTGTTCGCGACGGCGGCAAGCCATTGATGGAAGCCTTGGCGCAGCGGAAAACGATCAGGACCTTGAAGGGCGATGACATTGGCGCCCAGAATTTGTCAAATTTGCTTTGGGCGGCCTATGGCTTCAATCGCGAGGGGATGCGGACTGCGCCTTCGGCAATGAACAAGCAAGGCTTGGAATTGTACGTGGTTCGCGGCGATGGCGCTTGGTTGTACGAGGCGCAAACCGAGTCGCTGCTTCGAGTCGCCGAAGGCGATTTGCGTTCCAAGACCGCCGATGCCAAGCGTCAAGCGTTCGCGTTGAAGGCAAATTTGACGCTTGTGTTTGTCTTCGATACGACGAAGATTCCCAAGCTTGAAGGAGTCGAGATCGATGCCGTTGAATGGGCGAAGCTGGATACGGGCTTTGCCGCGCAGAATGCGTACTTGTACTGCGCTTCGGCAGGCTTGGGGTGCTGTGCACGAGGTAGCTTCAATGGAAAGGAACTGGAACCTGCACTGAATTTGGGACCGGGTAAAATCGCGACGTTGTGCTTGCCGGTCGGATTGCCAGAATAAAATCCTGGTTTGCGCAAGAAAGTACTAGAAAAACAGATCAAAGCAAACGTGCTATCCTAAAAAAAGCAGTTGATGCCATGACAACAACTCAAGTACGGGCATCCGGGGTGCTCG
>DBPZ01000048.1:24654-75140 GCA_002305655.1 Lentisphaeria bacterium UBA1407
AAAGGCACTACAATCATAAGGCGTCAACTGCTTTTTTTAGGTTAATGACTATGAATTCATGTTACTCTAATATAATACTTGCTTCAGATGCCCACATCCTTTATGAAGGGTGCGATACAGGTAATAATTTAGGGTCAAAAAATCAAAAATGGGTTTTTGAAAAAAACGGCTTGCGTAAGTATGAAATCAGGCTGAATTTGCCTGTTTTTTGAAGCCTATTGGATGACTCTGTAATTAATATGAAAAAACATTTTAAATACCTTGCAATTAAGTACTTGTCATTCTATCTTGTGTTTGCTATTTTATCATTTTTTGTATTTTTTATTATTATCAAAATTAAATATATATATGAAAATTTCTTATTGCACTATATTGCTCTTTTTATACATAACTACTTTAATTATCCCAAAGTAGTAGCAGTTATAATTACTGGAGTATTTTATTTTTTAATCTTTGTTTTTGTTTTTATATCATACGAGATTTCTATGAAAATTGTCCATAAAATAATGCAAAGGGTGCAAAAGGATTAGAGGATATGTTCGTAATGAATGTGTTAACCTAAAAAAAGCAGTTGACGCCATGACAACAGTTTAGGCACTGGCATCCGGGATGCCCGTACTCAAAGGGAAGTCGCCGCTAAAGCGACTAAACTGGGGCGTTTCTGGTCGGGCGGGGCGGGTAAATTTGCCCTGCGACAGGACGAGACGGGTTACTGCTTTTTTAGGATTATTCTGTTTCCTTGATTGAGGGGCGGTTTCTGTTGACTTCGTCCGCCTCTTCCTTCGTTGCCCTTCGCAGTGAAATATTGTCAAACCTATAGACTCCATTAGGCCAGTATGCGTAAGGCTTGACGAGGATTCTCTCGGGGCGGAATTTTTTGATGGTTGGGAGTTTGAATCCGAGTTGGAATCTTCTGAATTCCTTAACGTTTCCGACCCTGCAGGTTAGGGTGTGGCGATAAACCATGAGGTAGTCGCCTTCTTTTGAGGGTCGGTAAAGTTCTTTTGGACCGAACATTTCGGAGTATCCGATTCCATCGCCATAGTAGTCGTGGAACCAGCTTGAGTCTTTTCCCACTTGGTCGCCGGTGATCTTGACGAATCCCCTAATGAAGACCATTGGGGCTGATTGCAGGGGGGCTTGGACATCGGCAGAGAGGATGAACCATTGGTCGTCAGGCTTGAGGTCGATTGGTGTTGCGTATGCCCATGCTCCCTCGTGTGCTCCCACTGTAGCGTATTGGTGGCCTTGGGAGCGTCCTTTTTTCTTGAATGCCTCTTCGTCTTGCTTGTTGAGCTTCTTGTCTGATTGCAGCACTGATGTGTCAAGCGTCAGGCATGCGCCTGGGTTTCCTGCATTTTGCTCGAGCTTTCCTGTCAGTCCGTCTAGTTTCGCCCAGTGTTTTGGTTGTTTTGTAGTTCCGCCTTGTTCGAAGTCACCATTAAGGACGAGGTTTTCCCCGGCCTGTTGCTTTGATTTCTTCTTTTGCGCGACGGCTTCGAAGGCTGTTGAGAGGATGATGCAGGCGACCAGGGCATAACATTGTAGTTTTTGGATAGTCATTGTCGCATCCCTGATTATTGCACTTCTTTGATTGTCAGCCTATTTCTGTTGACTTCGTCCGCTTCTTCCTTTGTAGCTCTTTTGAGTGTGATGTTATCGAACCAATACTGTCCATTGGGCCAGAAGGCGTATGGTTTGATCAACAGTCTTTCCGGTCTGAATCGTTTCATTTTCGGGAGTTTGAAACCGAGCTGGAACCGTCTGAATTCATTGGGTGTGACGACTCTGCATGAGAGCGTGTGCCTGTACACCATCAGGTAGTCCCCTTCCTTCGAAGGTCTCATCTTATCATTTGAGCCGAACATTTCGGAGTATCCAATCCCTTCGTCGAAGTAGTCGTGGAACCAGGTCGTGTCCTTTCCCACCTGGTCTCCCGTGATTTTGACGAATCCCCTGATCAGCACCATCGGGTAGAAGAGTTCGGATGAGCGTTCGGTAGAGGCTACGTCTGCCGAGAGTATGAACCACTCATCATCGGGCAGGACTTCAATGGGTTCCGCATAGGCCCATGCGCCTTCGTGCGCTCCGACGGTGTCGTATTGGCCGCCTTTTCCGCGTCCTTTTTTCTTGAATTCCTCTTCGGATTGTTGGATGAGCTTCTTGTCGATCTGCAGAACGGATGTATCCAGGAGCAGGCATGCCCCCGGATTGCCTCCGTTCTTTTGGATTTTGCCTGTCAATCCATCGAGCTTGCTCCAGTTCTTTGGTTGTTTTGACGAGCCAGGTTGCTCGAAGTCCCCGTTTTTGATCAGGTTTAGGGAAGACTTGTCTTGTTTCTTTTGTTTTTTCCGTTTCGTTCCCTGTGCAAATGTCGGGAAGGCGAGGGCGAGGCAAAGGCAAGCGAGTATCAATCGTCTCATAGTTCTCACTCCTCTGTCATTCTGTTTGTTGGCTAAAGAGCTTTGCGTAGAATCCATGCTTTTTCAGGAGCTCGTGATGGGAGCCGAATTCGGCGATCACTCCGTTTTCGAGGACGGCGATCTTGTGGCATCTCATCGCCATCGAGACGCGCTGGGAGACCATGATGGCGGTTTTCCCGACGAGTATCTTGGCGAGTGTCTCCTGGATCTTCTGTTCCGTTGCGGCGTCAAGCGCGGATGTGCAGTCGTCGAGGATAAGCAGTTCCGGGTTTGTGAGCAGTGCCCTTGCGAGGGAGAGACGTTGTCGTTGTCCACCGGAGAGCGATGTCCCTCTTTGTCCGACGAGGGTTTCGTATTGGACTGGCATTTCAAGGATGAAGTCGTGCATTTGCGCCGCTTTTGCGGCGTCCATGATCTGCTTGTTGCTTGCGTCAGGCATTCCGTAGCAGATATTGTCTCTCATCGATCCCGAGAAGATTTGCGCTTCCTGGGGGACGATGCCGACGGCATACCTGAGCGAGACCATCTTGATTTCCTTGAGGTCGATTCCATCGATGGTGATTTGCCCATGGGTCGGCTCGTAGAGTCTTGAGAGGAGATGCAGCAGGGTTGTCTTTCCTGCTCCTGACGCCCCCATGATGCAGAGCCAGGTTCCTGCAGGCACAAAAAAGGAGACGTCCTTGATGACGGGTTCCGGCGGCGGCTTGTCGATAAGGTCGGAATCGCCTCCGTCGTCTTCCTGCTTGCTTGATGATGCTGGGTATGCATAGGAGACGTTTTTGAGTTCGACTCCCTTTTTGAGTGGAATCGGGAAATCGACGGCGTTTGGGGAATCGACGATTTCGACGGGTCTGTCCAGTACTCCCACGACTCTTAGGAGCGCTGTTCTGAGTCTTTGCAGGACGAATGTAAGTTGTGTGAATTCGAGCACGGGTTGGAAAAGCGTCATTGTCGTTGAATGGATGAACATCATTTGTCCGAGTTGCATCCGTCCATCGAGGACGAGTTTTCCTCCGTATAGGAAGATTGCGCAGGACGAGAAGGTTGTGAGCAGGCCTGCCTGCCTTCCGAGCGCTGCGGATACTTTTTGCGTATTGAGCGCATCGCGCATGAAGCAGGCTGTAAGCCTGTGGAAATTAAGGAGTTCTCCTTTTTCGCGCGCATAGGCTTGGATGACCTTCATCCCGTCGATCTTTTGTGAGACAAGTCCGTATAGGCAAGAGTTCGTGTGCCTGAGTTCTTGGTTTAGCCTTTTGATCAGCGGTCTTCTTGATCTGTACATCCATGCGTAGATTGGCGTGATGGCGAAGGCGAGGAGAGCCATTTGCGGCGCTTCAGTGAGCAGGACGATGCTTCCGACGGTGATCATCGCGATGCAGTGGGTTGCCGAGAGGAACAACGCCATCAGTTCCGCTCGCACCGCTTCAACGTCGGAGAGGATTCTTGAGAGCAGGCGTCCTGGGCTCATCGACTGATGGAATGACATTGAGAGTTCGAGGACTTTGCTATGCATGTCCTCCCGCATCGCGCCGGTGATTCCCTGGGAGACGATGATTTGCTGGCGCGTAGAGAATCGTGCAAGGAAATTGAGCAGGATCTGCGTGCCCATGTAGAAGACTGCGATCAGCAGAAGGCGCTGTGCGGCTCCTGGAGGGCGTTTTGAGACGGAGATGCCGGCATCGATCTTTCGTCCCATGCTGACTCTGTCTTCCCCCGTGTTTCTTTGGGGTTTTTCCAGGCTGTTGCCGAAGATGGACTTGGCTTGCGTTGTGTCTTGCGGGGTGGCGGACCTGATGACGAGGATTTCGTCCACCACGACCCTGGTATAATAGGACATCAGGTAGACCGAGGTCGAGTTGGTTGCGACCATGCAGATGCACAGGAAGAGCGACCAGCGCTTTGGCCAGACGTATTGCTTGATGAATCGCCAGTAGAGCGGCCAGTCGGTGCCTTCATTTTCCCGTTCCCGCCTGGGGGGGCGGTGAGGGTAGTTGCGATGATGCTCGTTTAGCCTGAAAATAGAGATCATGGTTCTGCAGGATTATTCTGAGATGACACCAGAGCCCATGTGCTTGGTGTAGAGTTCGTGGTAACGTCCGTCGGGGATCGCCATCAGTTCGTCATGCGTTCCGTGCTCCTGGATGACTCCCTTGTCGAGGAGGATGATTTGATTGGCGTTCTTGATTGTTGAGAGCCGGTGTGCGACGACGAATGAGGTTCGTCCCTCCAACACCCTTCCCATCGCCCTTTGGATTGCCTGCTCGGAATCCGAGTCCAGCGATGAGGTCGCCTCGTCCATAATGAGGATCGCGGGATTGGCGCAGATTGCGCGCGCGATGTTCAGGCGTTGCTTTTGGCCTACCGAGAGTTCGACTCCGTAGTCTCCGACGAGCGTGTCGTATCCATTTTCCAGTCCCATGATGAAGTCGTGGATTTCCGCGACCTTTGCCGCGTCCTCGATCTCCTGATCTGTTGCCGTTGGCCTCGAGTAACGGATGTTTTCCCTGATTGAGACAGAGAAGAGCAAGGATTCCTGCAGGACGATTCCAAACTGCTTCCTGAATGTATGGAGGTCGAGTTTTTTGATGTTGACTCCATCGATCAGGAGCTCTCCGCCTGTAATGTCGTAGAACCTAAGCAGCAGGTTGAGGATCGTTGATTTCCCGCAACCCGTCGGTCCTATCAGCGCGACGGTTTCCCCGGGCTTGACGTGTATGGTGACGTCGTTGATGACGTTCTTTCCTTCCTCGTAGTAGAATTGAACGTTGAGCAGGTCGACTTGCCCCTTGATGTTATTGAGGAATACGGGATCCGGATCGTTGACGACCTCGGGTTTTTCGTCGAAGATTTCGAAGAGTCGTTCGGTTGCGATGGAGACTTGCTGGAGTTGGGAGACGAGTTGCGAGAATCGGACAGCCGGTCCCAGTAGTTGCATGGCGTAGGACGTGAATGCGGTGACGTCGCCGTAGGTCATGGAGTCGTTGAGGATCATCGCGCAGCCGAGGAAGTAGAGCAGCGACCTGCCCAGCGCCTGGATGAGGTTGACGTTCATGGAGAAGGTATTTCCCGCAATGCCCTGGAGCTTTCCGTAGTGGAGCGTATTGTCGGAATGCTCCTTGAAGGCTTCGTTTTCCCGTCCTTCCGCGCCGAAGGTCTTGACTGCCATGTTTGCGACGAGTCGGTTCTGGACGCCTCCCGAGAGCCTGTCGTATGCCCATCGTGTCGCCCTCGAGGCCTTGATGATCGGCTCGATGGTCACGTTGTAGTTGATGACGAATATGGCGACGATCAGCACCAGCAGGATGGCGAGCCGCCAGTTGATCGCGAAGGTCGCGATGATGGCGAAGGTCGCCACGATCAAGTCGGAAATGATGCCTACGCTTTGTCCTGTCAGCATCGACTGGATCGTTCCTGAGTCGCCCATCAGGCGGTAGACGAGCTTGCCGACGCTGTTCTTTGAGAAGAATCTAAGCGAGAGGTTGAGGAAGTGCTGGTAGAGCGCGCACCTGATGTCGAAGACGAATCGTTGTCCGAGGTATGCGATCGACAGGCTTTGGATGTAGCCGCACATCGTTGAGACAATCGGTATTCCGACCATCAGGCATCCGAGTCCGAAGAAGAGGTTTCGTTTGCCTTGCGTGAAGACGTCGTCCACCAACGCCCTGGTGACCAGCGGGGGGAACATGGCGATGATCGAGAGCAGGGCGGTCAGGGCAAAAAGACCAATCAGTTGCAACCTGTAGGGCTGCATGAAGACAAGAATTTTGCGGATATTGCCCAGCTTTTTCTTGTCTTTCTCGGATTTTTCATTCCCTGTAGCCATGTCACATTTACCAGTCTAGTCCAAACAGATAGAACCAGAAGGCTGATTTCCCGTAGTAGATCCTAGCTTCGCAGGTCGTTCCCATGGTGATGTCGAACCCCTTGGGATCAAAGGAGCAGTACGCGACCCTGTACGTTGTCGCTCCGTCTGCCTGGATAACGTTTCTCAAGTATTCTACTTTTCCGTAGAAGTAGAAGTTCCTGATTCCTTTATGCGATGATACTTCCGCCCTGTAGTCTTGTCCGACCGCGACCCTTGAGGCGTATCGTTCCTGGACTCTGAGTTTCAGTTGCGGCGCTCCGTCGAAGATTTCGTAGATGACCGAGCTTGGCTGCAGGAGTTCTCCCGGCACAAAGGTGTATCTGACGACATTTCCGTCGATCGGCGCTCTGATTTTTCGTGTTTCGATCACTGCCTCGAGCCTTTTGATCCGTTCGATTTGCGCCTC
Organism: Lentisphaeria bacterium UBA1407; assembly: GCA_002305655.1. Lineage (GTDB taxonomy): Bacteria > Verrucomicrobiota > Lentisphaeria > Oligosphaerales > Oligosphaeraceae > UBA1407. The sequence goes on from DBPZ01000048.1 coordinate 31,349, forward strand.
GATTTCCTTTTGGTTTGCGGTCAATTCCGTCACGTATTTTTCCGCGTCCTTTGCGATCAGTTGTTCGAAGGGCGTGAAGTCCTTCTCCTTGAGGATTTTGAGGTTGAGCTGGGCGAGCTTTTCCTTTGCGCTGTCGTTTTCGAGGTTTGAAGCAGCCTTGAGTCCTTTTTCGACGAGTTCGCGCGTCAGTTTCAGGTTTGTCTGCGCCGTTGAGAGTTCCAGTTCCGCCTTGGCGATGTTTTCCTGGTTGAGTCTTTTTTCCTCGTTAAGCGTGACTGTGCGCCTGTCGATGTCAATCGCCATTTCCGCTTTTCTGCGTTCCCTGTTTGCCTTTAGCCTTTGAAGGACTGTTTGTGCTTCCGAGAGGTTGGCCTCTTCGACTTCTGCGTTGAGTTCGACCAGGATGTCGCCGGCCTTCACGTCGGCTCCCGTCTTGACGAGGATTGACTTGACGATGCCTGAGACCGGCGGCCTGACTTCGGCCCATTCCCTGGTTGTCACGTATCCGCTCGCCAGTGTGTAGCGCGGGATATTAATCATGAATCCGACGGTTGTCACAACGGCTATGACCAGGAATGCAATGAGCAGGAAACGCCTGCGCCTGGAACGCTGTTCGACCACTGGGAGAGGTGGCTGTTCGCCCTGTGTTGTTCGTATAACGCCCATAATGAACTTGTGTTGTGTTAAGGTTGAGTTACTGCTGCTGCGGCTTCTTCATCTTCAAATGGTCTTTTGCCAAGGTCCTGATGCCTTCGGCCTCGTCTCCGTATCGCTTGATGCACTTGTTGCATTCATAGCAATTGGATTCATAGCAGTTTCTGTGGACTCGTGAGGGATAGAGTTTCCTGAAAGCCTCGTAGCACTCGTCGCTGCAGAAGCAGAATCTCTCCTGTGAGGTTCCGAACGCCACGTGGACCAGGTGGAAGCCGTCCTTGTTCACATCTGCGTCCTTGCCGCACCAGCCGCATTGGAGCTGGAGGTGCTCGGTGAGGGTTCGGCGCCGTTGCTCCAGTTCGTCTTCAGACCAGATGTATTCGACCCATGAGTACGCATCGGCGGGGATCTTGGCAACAATCACCTCGCCGTTGGTGACGAGGATTACGCCCGACTTGAGGGTATATGCGTATTGTCCCTCGACGATGCCGTCGTTTCCGTGCAAGTGGACGATGGTTTTCCCGTATTTTGGCTTGTCGTACTTGTACCAGCCGCAGTTTTCGCAGATGTTTGAAGATGTGTTTTGCTTGAGGAAGCCGCCGCATTCCGGGCAGTATCCGTGTTTGATCCGCTGCAGGTTGATGAAAGATTTCTGCGCATCTTCCTGGACTACCTCGTCGGCTTCCCTGAGGACTTTTTCCTGTTCGCCGGAGAATTCGTCCAGTAGCGCCCTGTCCTGCTCGAGCGCTTCCCTGAGATCTTCTGTGAGCATGAGGTCGCCGGATTTAACGTAATCCAAGTCAACGACTGGCTTGGGAGTTTCGTCGTCTTTTTTCGAGCTGAAGATTTTGGAGAGCATCGTGATCCTCTTATTGTTGGAATGTTGCTATGCTATTCGTTGCCGTTATAACCTGACGCGAACAAGAAGTTGGCCTTGGCTCTGAGGAGGTCAGCAGCGGCTGAGGTTCTTTTATGTTGCAGGCTTGTCAGTTCCTTTTGGGCGTCAGTCACGCTTGACGAGGTTCCTTCGCCGAGCCTGAAGCGTTCCCGTTCGGCTGTGACGGTTCGTTCAGACGCCTGGATTCCTTGAGATACGATTTCGATTCTTGTCAATGCTGTCTTGAAATTATTTGTCGCGTGCTGGATGTCCCTTGTGATGGCGATTGCTTCGGCTCTGAGGTTTTCCTTGAGCTGGTTGATCCGTGCGTCAAAGCGCGCTTTTCTTGCCCTTGGTCCCCTGTAGTCAAGGGGGCGTTTCCAAACGACCGTGATGTCAGCTCCCACGTTCCTGTCTGTGATGTGCCTGTAAGATCCGCCGAAGTCGTCATGGATTTCGCCTTGCCAGGAGAGTCCTGCGTGGAGCGTGACGTCGTCCTTTTGGTCTTCGAGAGTGCTGGCCAGTTGCGCCCTGACGTATTCGATTGAGTTTTTGATCTGTTGGTACGATCCTCGGTTTTCGAATGCTTCGGCTAAGGGAAGCTCGGTGAGCGCCTTTGTTTCCGATGCGATTTTGAAAAGGATGTCCGAACCGGACTGGAGCTTGATTTTGCGGTGTCCCCCGACGAGTGCGGCGAGGGAGATGAGGCTGAGTTCCATGCGATTCCTGGCGACTTCCTCGTTTTCCTTTCCGATTTGGAGATCCATTTGCGCGTCGTAGATTTGGTATTCCGGGATGACCTTGAGCCTGTAAAGCTCTCTCGCTTCGGAGACGAGTTGCTGGAATCGATTCGTTGCGTCCTTGGTGACTTCGTAGGAGGAGAGCGCTTCGTAGGCGGCGATGTACGCGAGTGTGACTTCACGCTTGAGGACTTGCGCGGCGTCAAGCATTTGGTTGACTGCGGCATTGTAGTCCGCGAGCGCCATTTCCCGTTCCAGGTTGTGCTTTGCGAATCCCCTGTCCTTGAGGAGCGGAACGCGGATTTTGATGCCGAAGAGAGTTTGGGCGAGGTAGTCGTAGCCATCGATGTCGTTGTAGAGTCGTTCGGCGGCTCCGACTGCGACATAGATGCCGGGATCCAGTGGCATGTCAATTCCGGCTTGCAGTTCTGTTGCGTTGTTTGCGAGGTTTGTGTAGCCTGAGGCTCCTGGAAGCGAACGGGCACGTTCCGCCTGCCCTGCCGCCACGTATAGTGAAGGATCGAAGAATTCCTGCAATTCCTGGTGTCTAAGGAGTTGTTGCTCGACTCTCCACTTCGCCGCAAGCAAGGCTGGACTATGCTGCGCGGCCTCGTTGAGGAGGTCGTACAATTCGTTGGCGTTCAGGGGGAGTGCGAGAGTCAGCAGGAGTAGAATGGTGAGATACCGCTTGACATTTGAAATGACTGTACGCATAGTCGGCAGCGCTCTGTGAAAAAACATGATGTTGCCGTTTGTTTTAGGACGGCGTTAAGTGAAACAGTTGAGTTGTTACAAACCATTGTGGAACTTCATATAATATAAGCCCCTGCATGCGTAAAGCACGGGAAAAGAGGAGAATTTTTTTAAAAATATTAAAAACGGTGAAAAATCCTGTGAAATCATACTTGATTGGTGCGTTTTGCGACAATCCAAAAGGCGATATCGACGATGATTGCCGTGGATGTAAGGATGGCAATGGCCATGGCGCAGCTTCTCAGGCTGTCAGTTTTGACGAATATGTGCCCGCTTAGGGCTCCGCCCAAGACTGTTCCGACTGAAAGCAGGGTTTCGTGGACGGCCATTCTTGAGGTTCTGTTGGTGCTTCCCGAGATTCCGTGGAACATGGAGTTGGTGTAGGCATGTGCGTTGAAGATGCCAGTGACTGCCATGAGGACTAGGATTGCGGCGGTTTCTTTGGCAAATCCGAACAGCAGTGTGGTCAATGCAAGGATCGCATGGCCCGCGACCAGTTGCCAGTACTTGAATTGCCAGAATTGGAAGAAGCCCATTGCGGACATCGCCAGGGTTGTCAGGAGCGCCCTGACCAGGAGGAGGTTGCCGACGTGATGCCTGGAGAAGCCCAGTGTCTTCTCTGCCACCAGCGGATAGGCGTAGAGGAGGAAGCCGACGGGAAGCCAGGCGAAAAGCACTCCAATCCATGAGGGGAATCGAATGAGGGGACTGCGCGAGGCCGGGGCGGTTGTGGCGACCGTGGTGGAATTGGATGGTTTGGGCTTGGGAGGTACTTCGTCTGCATGGGCGCCTGCAATGGCGACATAGATGAGGTTGATGGTGCAAAACGCGATGCAAGCATAAATTGGGTAGGCTGCATTGATGTCGCTGAGCAATCCTGCGAGGAACGGCGCGATGATCGTTCCCGTGCTCCAGGAGAAATTGAAGATCGAGGCCACTCTTGAGAGTTGCTTGCCTTCCATTCCGATGGAAAGCCATCCCATCAGCATCGGCCAGTAGAATGCCATTGAGCAGCCGTTGAGCAAATGGGTTACATAGGCAAACTTGAGCGTCGGCGCCATGAGAAGCAGGATCATTCCTATCAGGAGGCCGGAGATTCCAATCAGCAGGCTTTTGTATGGTGGGAGGTTCTGGAAGAATTTCCCCACCACCATGCATGAGATCAGGTAGGCAAGGGAATAGAGCGAGCAAAGGAGGCTTGCCTGAAACGCATTTGCCCCGAACTTGTCATGGGAATAGAATACCAATGCGAAGTTCAGGGAACTTGTTGTGATGCCCATGACGAAGCACGATGGGCATACGATGGCGGCTTTGTGGAAACGCATATGCTTTTTGTGCGCAGGTGGGGGATTGTTTTGGTTGTGTTCAGCCGTCATGTACCTTTCTTCTCAGGCATTTCATATCCATATTCGAGCATTGCCGGCTCGAAGATGTCAAAGTAGTTGGTACCGGTTTCAGGATCTTGGTCGTCTTTGATCCAACGTCCAACCGCTTCGGGCTTGACTGGGATTTTCGCCAGTTTGAAGCCGAGGAAATCCTCCAGCCTCTTGAGTGTTTCGTCTTGCTTGAGCACGAAGTCTTCGAGCCTGACTTCAATCCAGTGTTCTGGTTTGGCTGTTGCCTTGACCAGGTCGTACTGGTATCTCCATGAGTAGGCCCGCTTCTCGCGGATGTTGCTTGTTTCGGGGTATTTGATTCCGAATGTATTCATATCGTCAGTGACATGTCCTCCGATGATGCAATCCCTTGGGTTTCTTATCCAGAAGATGTATTTCGCCTTTGGGAAGATCCTTGAGATCCAAGGGAAGCAGAGGGTTGTCTCGGGTATTTTCCATCCCTTTCGCGGTGCGTCGGAGACGAGCACGGATTCAAGGTACGTGAAGAGCAGCGACTTGAATGCCTTGGGGATTTCCGATTCGAAAGCCCTTGACCAGTCCCATGAGATGCCGCCGTTCCAGTCGACGTAGTCGGCGAAAACCCTGCATGCATCGTACATGTCTTCCGGTGGGATCAGATCCCAGGATTTGTTTAGCGGCTCTCCCATGTAGACGCCGCTTTCCGCCAAGGTGTTGGACATTGCGCGCGTCCCTGAATGGCCGCGCCCGATAATCGTGATGAGTGTCATGTCGAGTCCTGGTTCGAATTTTCCGGGAACAATAAAGGAAATGACGGCGCAAATCAGATGCGTCGTCACTTCTTGTAATATAGTCTCTTCCCGTGAAATGTCACGGTTGATCTGTCTATGAAATCAATTAAATATTAGTGGGCGCTCATTGAAATTTGACCGGGAGCGGGTTTTGGCGATGGCATTCCTCGATGACCGCGATTTGCTGAAGGACTTGTTCTGGCGGGATTGCCAGTGCTGCTCCTGTGGTGAGCGCATCGTAGAGGTTGTTGTAGAATCGCGCGGCCATTGAATTGAAGAGGTCTTTGTCCTCGTCCGGGACGTCCCAGTGCTCTTCGTGGAAGACGAGCTTGTCCGAGCAGTATGACGGGCCCGGGAGCGGTTCCTTGATCAGCTTGATTGGCGGCGCTTCTTCCGGGACGTAGTATTTCCAGTCGATGTGGCTCATGGATCCCATCAGCGAGCCGTATGTGCCGTAAACCATGTAGGTATAAGGTGAGAAGTTGGTGTTGGAGCAGACCTCGAGGTCGATTGTCGGCCTTCCCGGGTATGACAGCAGGAGCTTGCAGAAGTCTTCCGCGTCTCCGAGGGTGCAGACGGTATCCATCTTGCACCAGACGTTGGGCGTGATGTCCCGTCCGATGAATCCTAGTGCCTGGTCGAGTGGATGCGGTCCCGTGTTGTAGAGTCCGCCTGCATTGTAGGCCTGGAGCGTCTGCCAGTCGTAGCGTCTCGCAAATCCATTGAAGGCGATTTTGACGAGCCTGATTTCTCCGAGGACGCCCGAGTTGACGACCTTTTGGACTTGCCTGTAGTAAGGTGCGAATCTCGATTGCTGGAAGACCGCCAGGAGCTTTCCTGTTCTCTTTGAGACCCCGATCAGCTCTTTGACTTCTTCAGCGGTTTTTGCGAAGGGCTTTTCGCTGAGCACGTTGATGCCTGCGTTCATCACGTCAGCTGAGATGGGAGCGTGCTGGTGGCTGAATGAGGCGTTGACCACAAGATCCAGGGCGAGCGACTTGTCCGCCAGCATTTCCTTGTAGTCCTGGAACGCGGCGCATCCGTATTCCTTCCTTGCCCTTTCGCAACGGTCTTCGAGAAAGTCGCTGACGGCTGCGATGGTGAATTTTTCAGGGATGTTCTTGAGGAATTCGGCGTGGATGTTGCGTCCGCTTCGTCCTTGTCCTATGATTCCAATGCGAATTGGTGATGACATTGTGGCAAATCTCCTGTGTTAATCATTTTTTTTGTTGGCAAAATTCAAAAAACAAAGTAATTTTACTACTTGACAAAGAAAAGGCAAGCCATCAGTTGATTTTCAGTGGATTTTTTCTTACAATATTTATTGTGAGCAAGTTTTCACGAGAAGCGGGGTGGCCGCTTCTTCACGATTAAATAAAAAACGATAGTTTATTTGTTTGTTATGTTGTGGTTTACACAAGAAAGGAGGTTTGTACGATGAGAAAGATTTTGAAGTTTACCTTAATCGAGTTGCTTGTCGTCATTGCGATCATCGCCATCTTGGCTGCGATGCTGTTGCCGGCGCTATCGAAAGCCCGTGAGAAAGCCGAGGCGACCAGCTGCATCAGCAATCTCAAGCAGGTCAACCTGGCTGCGGCCATGTATGCGACGGACAGCAAGAACTACTTGAACTGGTCATTCCATTATCGGGTCTATGAAGAAGCCAAACTGAATCCCGCCACATTGCACATGCCACCCCAGGTGCTGCTGTATTCGTATATCGGAAAGGAACCGCAGGTTTTTATCTGCCCCGCAGACCAGACGCCACTTAATTACAGCTATTGGAATTTCCAGAATTTCTCGGGTGCCCCCGAACTGCAGTCCAGTGGTTCCAGCGTGATGTTCAATTCGCAATATACATTCGTGAATCCGACGAAGACCACGTTCCTGGAGAAGCCGTCAATCTACGGTTATGCTTCGGACGGGACGATGGCTGTTCAGTTCCGTTGGCAAACCATTGACACGCTGTGCGATACGGCGATCTACGGAGTACGCCGAGTTGACTGGAACCATGGCGGAACCATCAATGTCGCATTCGGCGATGGTCACGTGGAAGCCATCACCCAAAATGGCTTGAGCAATCACGTGGCGAGATATTCGCACACCATCAATCCGCCAGATTAATTTTCGAACGGCTCCATAGCTTTACTGCAAAAAATCAGGGCTTGGGTCTCTTGTCGGACTCAAGCCCTTTTTTGCGTGTTGAATCAACAGGCTATTCTTCCAACAGGACCATGGTTGAGAGGCTGGAGATGCCGCCCCAGGGAGGTGCGCCGTAGGGGGCGATGACCTGGGCGGGTTGCCAGGGGGCGAGACCGTTTTTCGAGGTCTGCCAAGAGGCGTCCGAGTTGACAAATGCCTGGGTTCCGTCGGCGAAGGTCAATTTGATGTGGGTCAGGAAAGCACAAGGCGGTGTGCCGCCATCGGCCGCCTTGACGTCGATCGTGTTTTCTCCGACTTTAAGGAGCTTCGCGATGTCGGAGGATCCTCTGTCCTTGGGGTGCTTTCTTTCGATTGGCGTTCCGTTGATTTCGAAGTCTTCGATGATATCGTCGGCATAGTAGTATGCGATTGCCTTGTTTGGGAGTTTGTCGAGTGTGAATGTCTTTTTCATGTGGCATTTGCTATTGGGAATCTTGTGTTCATTTGGGAACCAGATCCAATTGGCTTGTTTCAGGAGGTTGAGTTTTGGGTTTGGCGGCGGGATTTTGCTGTAGGGGACGTAGGTATCCCATTTGTAGATGGCGTCTTGCGATTGGAATTCCGCGCTCGAGAGGACGAGGACGCCCCTTGCGGGGATCTCGAGGGTGACTTTGCCGCCAACCACGGGGATGGGTTTGGTGCCGAAGAGGACGTTAAGGGATTTTTCGGTCAGACCTGATAGCGTGGTCGTAACGGGTTCTGTGGCTTCGTTGGTGACCAGGTAGTACATCGTGCCGTTGGTTTTCTTTTGGAGGAAGGCGATGTTCGGGTTGTCGAATGCGACGGTTTTCGGATTGACCGAATCCGATGTGATGACGTCTTCGAGGTATGAGATTTCCAGCGTGACCTTTCTGAGATCCGACCAGAATTGGTCTGATATCTTGTTTGCGTATCCCAGGTAGTGGTATTGCATGCCGGTTGCTCCGTGCACGATTGCGTTGTACATCATGAACCGGGATTGTTCCCAGGTCGGGTAGGTCGCCTTTTCTGGTGGCACGTCAGGTTTTCCGCATTGTTCCCATGCGAAAGACTGAAGGATCATCCAGATTGGCTTTGAGAAGTGCGTCGCCTCTCGGCAGATGTCGGTATATTTTCCGACTGCCGTCAGTCCTTTGTCCTCCAGGTCCGAGTGTCCGCCTCCTTCGGGTACGGGATAGATGTCGAGTCCATAGACGTCTGCCGCTGTCGCGTGAATGATTCTGTCCTTGAGGAGTCCTCGCGGCGCTTCGTTGACCCAGTAGGGATGGTACGGGTCGATTTCGGCGATCAGGCCCCTGACCTCCTTGTACATTTTGTGGTCGAGTCCCCGCCACATCGGTTCGTCCGGTCCGAAATAGGCTAGGAATGCGGGATGCTGGGAGAACGAGGCGTAATACTCCCCAAGTTGCTTTCTTCGCTGTGCTTTCTCCTCGGGAGTTTTTCCGGAGATTCTGTCAGTGGTGAAAATGATGACGTCCATGCCGTATTTTTGAGCCAGGTCGAGCGACTGTTCTCCGCCAGGCAGGAGCAGGTTGTTGAATCCAGCCTCCTTGAAGAATGCGAGTTCGACGTCGAGGCTGCTCCTGCGAGTTGTTTCCCAGTGTCCGATTGGGAAGATTCGCTTGCCATTTCGAACCGCATATCCATCCTTGGTGAAGATCAGCTCGTTTTTCGCCTTGGGATAGGTCTTTATCGCTTTCGTTTCCTGATGAACTACGGCTCCGTTGTCATCCAGCGCCCGCAATGAGAGCGGGAATGCTTCGCCTGGTGATGGCGGCTTGAGGCTGAAACGTATAGGCGAAGAAGTGGGGTAGGCTTGCTTCCAAAGCGTGTTGTCCTTGGCGTCCTTGTAGTCGAGTTCAATTCGTTCGACGGTCTTGTCGTTGATGTCGATTTTTCCTGTGATGGCAGGATATGGGAGGCTTTCGAACATTCCGTCGCGCAGGTTGAACGGGGCGTCAAGGACGATGGCGGCAGGGATCGGCTTGGCGACGATTTCCTCTAGCTTGAGATCGTCGATGTAGATATGCGCAGGATGCCTGACCGATATTCCGAAGTGGACGTTGGTGGCTACGCCCATTGTCTCGAAGGTGACGTATTTGACTTGCTTGGCGCTCATGCAGTCGATCCAGACATTGGTATCCGAGAAAGGCGATCCCTTGCCGTCCAAAGGGACGACCTTGAAGGCATGCGCCAATGTGCTGTCCCCCTTTCCTTCCAGTCCCCTTACGGTAAAGGTAAGCTTGTATTTGGTTGAGGTCTTTGCCTTGAAGGGATGCGAGAATGCGTTTGTCGTTTCCCTGCCTTCCGTGCTCCATAGTTCCAATGCATTGTTTCCAGGTTCGCTTGGATGAATCCCGATCTTGGCATTGTCCATCAGGAGCCATCGACTGGCGCCTGTCGAGAAGTCGGTGTCAATAGCGTTGTCTTGGTTTTTCGAGCTGTCGAATTTTGAGACTTGCAGAGATTTGACCTGCAATTCGCCTTTGGGTCTAAGCATGAGCGCGAAGTAGCTTGGCGTGGTCGTGTTCTTGAAGTTGATGTTGAAGATGATGGGGGTCCAGGCTGTTGGGACGGGATTCGATGTTGGACCGGCGTTTTGCCATCTGTTGTCGCAGAGGTTTTCCGCATAGACCCCGTACAAGGTGTTGCTGGTGCCCTTGATTAGCGCCGAAACGATGTAGTCGACATCCTGCTTAAGGGCGACTCCTGGGAAGACGGCGACGGTTGTTCCCTTGGCATCGGATCCTTTCCTAATGGTGAAGGTTCCGTTTTGGTGGATGATCTCGTCTTCTGGATTCTTTGTGTGTGACCAGCCTTCTGTAATTTCGGTCAACTTGACCAATCCTCCGTCATTCAGGATTTTATTGACTTGCTCCCTTGCGGATTGAGCCAGGCAGGTGCATGTTGCGAGAAGCAGGATAGGCAAGGTGTGTTTCATGGGATGTCCCTGGTTGGGGAATGAATGTAAAGCAAGATTGCCTAACATAATTCTACTTGTCTTAAAAAACAACATGAAAATGGGACTGGGACTGGGACAAATGAGACTTATGGGACAAATGAGACCCATGTGACTGGAGGCTGGGACATGGGACGTTGACGTTGGGTTTTGTGGGGCTGGAGGTTTTGGGACTGGGACAGGTCGGACAGTTCCGACTTCTTCATAATTCACAAAGAATCATATATGTTATTGTTATTATTTTTTGGTATAAAAATGAAAAGAAATCATATGATTAATATGATTCATATTATATAGTGTTCATAAATGGTATTATTCGTGCTCATATACCAATTTATTAAATTGAATAAGGCATTAATTGTGTTTGTTTCATATTAAATGAGGTTTATGGTTTTTGGGCGTCGTTAGTTGTATTATCTTTCTTGCAAGGTTTGATTTGTGTAGTAGACTAGGCTCCGTGCGGCATTTCCCTGAAGTGTCGCGTCAAGAGGATTAGGTTGGACGAGTAGAAAGAAGGAGCAAATTCAATGAAGAAACAGCAAGGTGGCACATCTGAAAAAGTGAAACTAGGATCGGCAAAGGAAAAGACATCACCCGAGACAAAACCTGTTCCAAAGCCTTCTGGCGTACTGGATACGTTTGTGATGGATGGAATCTTGACTCCTGAGATCAGAGCCATGTTGTTGTCAAAGCGGTGCCAACTCCAATTGTCCTACGAGGACTTGTCGCAAAAACTTGGCGTGAACTGGTCGACGCTTCGCAAATGGGAGTTGGGAGTGACCGGGAGCTGTTCCCTGCGCTATCGGAGGCGATTGGAATCTTTTCTGAAAGGCGAGTTTGACCTATCGCTGGTCGAGTACGCGCAAGGGGAAATCGAGTCGAAGCGATTCAAGACTCGAACGTTGTTGCCGACTCAGATTTTTCAGCTTACGGAGCAGTTGGAGAACACGTACAAGCTGTGTGCACGTCGCCCCGATGTTCGTGAGCAATTGGTGAGGAGGATGGAGGATGTGGCTTTGGAAACGCTTAAGAGGTTGATCAAGGCGCAGCGGGATTGAAAAAATGCCCTTGAATAGGCTTCTGGAAAACAAAAAGAAAGCCCCTGGGGTCGCAGGGGCTTTCCTTGAGTGGAGGGGCCGGTATTTTACTCGGCGAGGAGTTTGCGCGTTGCGTCGAGGCAAAGCTTAACGGCTTCGAGTGCGGGGATTTCCGGGCATTCGTACTCGATGACATACCATTCGGTATTGCCTTTTGTCTTGCAGAATTCGAAGATTTCCTTCCAAGGGCAGTCATCGTCTCCAATGATAGGCTTGAATCCCTTTTCTGGATCCTTTGAGTATGGCTTGAGATGGATTGTCTGGCATCTTCCCGGGTATTTGTTGAGTGTTGCCAGTATGTCGCATCCGCCCTTCAGTGCATTTCCCGTATCCAATTGCATGACGACCTTCTTGTCGGTATTGCCCATGAATGTATCCCATGGGGTTTTTCCGTCGAGATCCGCGAATTCATGGGAATGGTTATGGTATCCTGTCCTCATTCCGACCAATGCCAGCTTTCCCGCCAAGTCATTGAATTGGCGGGCGTAATTTTCCCAGTCCTGATGCGTTTTGGCATTGAGCCATGGCACGATGATGTTCGGGTTGTTGACCAACTTGTTGAGCCTGATGGTTTCGGCCAGCGTGTTTTCCTGGACGAGTTCCCAAGGGGTATGCCATCCGCAGCAGGTGAGTCCTGTTTCCTTGAGGAGGGCGGCGTAGAATTCTGGGCAGAACTGCGGCTTTCCCGCAAATTCAACTCCGTCGTAGCCCATTTCCTTGACGGCTTTCATGGTGGCAAGTGGGTTTTCAGTGAACTGATGCCGTACTGAATACATTTCGAGTGCTACTGGGATGTTGGTTGCCATTGATGTCCTCCTTGGCTGGTTTTTCTCAGATATTAGACGATACGATTGGTTGTTTCGATATCGAAGAGATGGGCTTTTTCTATCATCACTGCCAGGTCAATCTTGTCTGCCACGGCGCATTTGCGATGCGGATCGACACGTGCGACGAATCCCGCCGAGCCAACCTTCATGTAAAGATAGGTTTCCGAACCCATTGGCTCGATGACTTCGACAGTTGCTGAAATGGTCTGCGGGTTGTACTGTGCCTCGGCGGAAGGCGAGCCAACATGTTCGGGGCGCAGACCAAAAGTGACTTTTTTCCCGATGTACGGCTGGAGTGGTCCTGTCCATTCCGGGGGGAGAGTGAGGTTGATGGCGCCTGCCTCGTCGCAAATCACCATTTTCTGGTTGACTTCGCGAACTTCCATTTCGAAGAAGTTCATCGGGGGCGTTCCGATGAATCCCGCGATGAAAACATTGTTTGGCGAATCGTAGATTTCCGACGGCGAGTCGACTTGCTGGACGATTCCGTCCTTCATGACGACGATCCTGTCACCCATGGTCATGGCTTCTGTCTGGTCGTGCGTGACATAGATCATCGTAGTTCTGAGTTTGTTGTGGAGCCTTGAGATTTCAGTTCTCATTTGGACTCTCATTTTTGCGTCCAGGTTGGAGAGCGGTTCGTCAAAGAGGAAGACCGCAGGGTTTCTGACGATGCATCTTCCGACTGCGACTCGCTGCCTTTGCCCGCCAGAGAGCGCCTTTGGGCGGCGACGCAGGAGATCCCTGATCCCAAGGATGTCCGCAGCTTCCTTGACTCGCCTGTCAATGTCCTCGTTTTTTTGCTTTCTGTTTCCCAGCCAATTGATGAAATTTCTTATGATTCCCTTGGGTCTGCCTCCTGTTCCCGTGTATTTTCTCATTCTGAGGCAGAAAGCCATGTTTTCATAGACCGTCTTATCCGGGTAGAGCGCGTAGTTTTGGAAGACCATTGCGATATCCCGGTCCTTGGGGAGGACGTCGTTGACCACGCGGTCGCCGATTTTCACAGTTCCTTCAGAGATTTCCTCCAGCCCCGCGACCATTCTGAGCGTCGTTGACTTTCCGCATCCGGAAGGTCCGACCAGGACGATGAATTCACCGTCTTCGATTTCCAGGTTGAAGTCCTTGACTGCCCGTACGTTGCCGGGGTAGATTTTGCCCACATGTTCAAGAGTAACTTTTGCCATAATGCTTTTCTCTGGTCGAGTTGATATGTTATTTTCTAGTGTTACGAGGTATGGAAATGAGTTTTAGTTTTTGGCGCGTGTCGATTTCTTTGGGCATCCATTTCCACATTGCCGCGATGACAATGGCGATTATGGCTCCCAGCGCTACGATGACGTTGGCAGGGGAGAGGTTGAGCGGCTTCAGGAAGATCCAATGCACGGCCGCAGAGAGCAGCATCGAGATGGAATCCAGCGCATTTCCAGCTGCCAGGTACCTGCCTCGCTTGTCCTGAGGACTGCGGTGCTGGATTGCGGTGGTGAGGGGAATCTGGAAGAATCCCCCTGCAATGCCGAGCAAGGCAGTCAGGATAATCACCAGGAACGTCGAATGGGCGGCGAGGCCAAAGGCGAAAGCCGCAAGGGACAGGAGGATTCCTGAGGGTATGATAAAGCGATAGGCGATCTTGCCTTTTGACGCATATCCCGCCAGGGCGGAACCTATGCCGATCCCCAGGGCGACTGCAGCCTGGAGGTAGCCTATCATCGTGTCGCTCTGCTTTAATTCGTCCTGGACAATGAACGGGATATTGGATTGGAAGAGGGCGCCCAGGAACCAAAAGAATGTGTTGCCAAGGAAACAGTAGAGGAGCACGGGATCCTTCCTGAGTTCGAGGAAGGTTTTCCAGTGTGGAGTTAGCGGATCAAAGGAGGGCTTGACTTTTCTCGAGCCAAGCCTGGTGCGCGTGATGGCGAAACTGGAAATCGTTCCGACGACTGCGATTGCGATGGTGACCAGCGCGGGGATGAGGTAGTTGCCGCCGCAGCTGTCCGCCATTGCGCTGCCTGCCCAGCCACCCAGGATGATCGCCAGGAACGTGAACAGCTGGGTTGCTCCGTTGCCGCTAGGGAGATGCTTTTCGGATAGTGTTTCGGGTAGGAAACCATACTTGGCAGGACTAAAGAACGCACTTTGCGCGCCCATCAAAAACAAAACCGCAAGCAGCGGATAGACAGCGAGGCGCCAGAAGAGCAATGCGCCGGCGCACATGATGGCGATTTCTGCGAACTTCGTCGCAATCATTACTGATCGCTTGCTATAGCGGTCGGCAAGATATCCTGCGAAAGCCGAGAACAGCAGGTATGGCAGGATGAAAAATGCGGAGGCAAGGGGGATGTAGTCCTTCTTTGCCTCCGCGGAAAGCGTCGCCGCCGCGGCGCAAATGACCAGCATCTTGAAGACATTGTCATTGAAGGCTCCCAGAAACTGGGTTCCCAAAAAACCTAGAAAGCCTGTCTGAAGCAATGGATGCTTATGTTTGCGCATGAGGAAATTTTCGCCGTGGCGGGTTCGTGGGGTGTGTTGTTATCGCGCTCCGACCGCTTGGAGGCATGCGGTCAGATGTCCCTTGGTTTCTGCGGCGATTGCGACGCAGGATGGGAGGTCGTAGTTGTTGGCCTTGGTTCCAATGACTTCGAGATCGATCGGTCCCTGGTAGTTGTACTTGCGGAGGACTCTGATGTAACCGAGCAGGTCGATGTCCCCCCTGCCATTGGCCTGGTTGTGCGGGAGACCTGGGTTTTGCTGGCGTCCCTTGCAGTCCCTGATGTGCACGTGCTTGATTCGCGAGATGACTGCCGCGATTGCGTCAACTGGGTTTTCGCCTGCGCGGTAGATGTGAGAGGGATCCATGTCAAGCCCGAAGTTCGGATGGTCGATGGCTTCGAGGAGCTTGAGGGTCGTTGGGGTATTCCAGATTGCGGCTCCGACGTGTGCCTTGCAGCAGAGGGTGACTCCGTACTTGGCTGCCATGTCCGCGAGCTTTCTTAGGTTGTCGACGGATTGCTGGAATGAAGCTTCGTCATCCTTCTTTCCTCCAGGTCCGCAGTTGACGATCGGGCATCCGATGTCTGCGGCTGCCTTGTATGCCTTTTCCATGATTTTGGGATCTTGAGAAGGTTGCTCAATGGCCTGTACAGGGAGCTCGTATTGCTTGATGAGCTTCTTGATGGCGTTGGTGTACTTTTTCCAGCTCTTGTCCTGGAGTACGAGGTGCTCGCTCATTCCATGGATTGCAGAGATTTCGATGGCGTCGTAACCGCAGGTCTTGACCCATTTGAATGCGGTTTCGGTATCGAATGCCCCGAACAAAACTGAATTGACTCCAATTTTCATGTTTTTTTCCTGTGTTGATTTATTTGACGGAGACGTCTGTTGAGGGTTGGTTGGCCGCGGGAGTGGCTGGAGCCTTGGGGAGCGTGAGGTTGTTGGGATCCGGCTTGACGAAGGGGAGGTCTTTCGGGCGAACCATGATTCCGCCGTTTTCGTATGATTGGATTGCAGCGAAGGTGTATTCGAGCGTCGCGAGCGCGTCGCGTCCAGAGGCTCTGAGCTTGTGCTTCGGCACGTTGTTGGTGACGTCTTCGAGGAAGCAGTGGATACGCCTTGGGAAGGTCGACCCGAAGTCCTTGACGCCGTAGTCGGTGATGACGGGTTCGGGAGCCAGCCCGAGTCCCTGCGGCGAAACGACGTCGGGATTGCCCTGGGCAGGCTGGTAGATGAGCTTTTCAACGCAGTTTTCGATGGCGAACGTACCCTTGGTGCCGCCGACCTCCACCGACCACCAGCCACCGTAGTAGTTTGTCGTGTCGCCACGCGACGAGAACATGTATCCGACTGCTCCGTTTTCGAACTTCATGTGGATTGAGTTGACGGAGACCATCGGGTCCGCTGTGGCGATTCTGTAGGATGGCTTGCTGAAGAAGGACTGCAATTGGCAGATGTTTCCGCAGAAGTAGCGCATGATTGAGAATGGGTGCGCGAGGAACGCCTTGACGTGGAAGTAGGGGTAGCCTTCCATGTTGGGTCCGCCAGTGCGTGCGTATGCCCATTCGGATCCGGGGAAGCCGGTACGGAGATGGCAATAGATGATTTCGCCGATCTTTCCGTCCTTGATTAGTTTCATCGCTTCGTCGGCTGGCTGGGTGAAATAGTGGTTGAGGTTGACGCCCAGGTAGAGGTCTTTCTTTGCGGCGAGCTTTACCATTTCGCGCGCTTCTTCCACGTCGTTGGAGATTGGCTTTTCGCAGAGGACATGTTTCCCGGCCTCGAGCGCCTGGAAAGTGGGTTCTCCGTGCCAACCGCCGTTTTCGGGACCGCCGGTGCAAACGTCAACGATGTCCAGGTCTTCGTTGGCGAGCATGTCGCCAAGCGAATAATACGCCTTGACCTGAAACTTGGCAGCCAATTCGTCAGCGCGCGACTTGACTAGATCGCATACGGCGACCAGTTCCGCCAACTTGTCGTTCTTGTGTGCAGTGGCATGTGTTGTGCCAATGCCCCGACAACCGACAACACCTACTCTTAATGCCATAGTCTTCTTCTCCTGATGATAATATGGGTTCTTGACACAAGGCAGGATATTGAAATCCCGCAAAACAGAAACTTAAATGCAAAATGAGATTTTTCCAATTCCCCGTGTGGAATTGATGGTGTTACTTTCGTTTTCTCACTGAGAATCCGAATGTCCCGATCTTTTTCCCCAGGGTTCTGTATTCGGAATGCGCGTAGGCCAGGAGGTCTGCTTGTTCGATGCTGAGTTTTCCGCGCTTGTCCAGCAGGTCCGGCGAGATGTTGACGGCGAGGATTTTCGCGATGAACAGGTCGTGTGATCCCAGCGGGACGACTCTTGCGACCTTGCATTCGATGTTGATGGGGCAATCGGCGATCAGCGGGCACTTGACCTGGGTTGCCGGCAGGGGGGTGAGCCTGGTTTCCGCGAACTTGTCCACGTCCCGACCTGATTTCATTCCGCACCAGTCGGTGATTTTTGCCTGTGAAGCATATGGTATGTTGACGATGAATTCCTTGGTTGCGGAGATGATGCCGTAGGAATGTCGCTCTTTCCTGATGGATACTGAGATCATTGCCGGATCGGAGCAGACGATTCCCGCCCATGCGACGGTGATGATATTGGGGGCGAAATCTGACTTTCCCCCGCCGCAGGAGAGCATGACCGCCGGCACGGGCATCAACAGGGTGCTTGGTTTCCAGGTCTGCTTGGGAAAGAGTTCCTTCAATTCGGTCAGTGTCATCTCTGACTTGGGTTTCTTCTGCTGCTTGCTGTCCCAGATATGCTGGGGAGCTTGCCTGAAGACGCGCTTGGGTGAGCCAGGGGGGATTTGCCTTGACATTGGGGGAATCTCCAAGGTTGTTGATGCCGCCGTCGAACGGGCGTGGTTTTGTGAGAAGGCATATGAAATTGATGAATTCATTACTATACTTCAATTTTGCTTCAATGATAGCATTTTGGGCATTTTGAGTGTATATTACATACAGAGTTTTCATTATTTATTCAGGCAAAAAGCAGAAGGAATCGAGAAGGTCCAGGACCTGAGGCAGAAGATGCGGATATTGTTTATTGGTGACATAGTCGGGAAGGGCGGTCGCCAGGCAGTTCGCCAATTGGTTCGCGATTTGTTGCGCGAGTACCGATGCGAGTTTTGCGTTGCCAACGGCGAGAACATGGCTGGTGGCGGCGGATTTACCAAGTCATGCCTGCTGGAATTGGAGGGCAGTGGCGTTGACGTGTTCACGTCAGGCGACCATGTTTGGGATCGGAAGGAATTCCCCGACGAGATCGAGTCTCTTGGGAATGTGCTCCGCCCGGCGAATTATTCGCCATCTCAGCCCGGTCGCGGGCATGGCGTGTTCGAAGCGTCGAACGGTGTGAAGGTCGGTGTGGTTTCGTTGGTCGGTCGCGTCTTCATGGCTCAGCCTTCGGATTGTCCGTTTGCGGCTGCTGACCGAGCAATGGATGAGCTTCTGCCGGTGACTCCTGTTGTCGTGGTTGACTTCCATGCGGAGGCGACCAGCGAGAAGATTGCGATGGGGCGGTACCTGAGCGGTCGTGCCACGGCTGTTTTGGGAACGCATACCCATGTTGCGACGGCGGACGAGCAGGTGTTCAAGGGCGGAACGGCGTTCCAGTGTGACGTGGGGATGGTTGGTGCCCGTGAATCGGTTCTTGGTCGCGAGATCGAGCCGGTCCTGCAACGTTTTGTGACGGGAATGCCTTCGAGGTTTGAGGTGAACGATGCCGGGATTCGCTTAAATGGAACGGTCGTCGAGCTTGATGCAGCTACAGGACGTGCCGTTGGGATCGAACGAGTCGCCCGGGATTTGCCGTAAATCGGCGTAGTTTTATTGCATGCGAAATCTAAGAGGGCTTTTGAAATGCGTTGTCCAAAATGTGGAAAAGACGAAGACAAGGTGATTGAGACTCGAATGTCCCGTGAGGCGGACACGGTTCGTCGCCGTCGTCTGTGCCTTGCGTGCAACTTTCGATTTACGACTTACGAGACGATCATTCCCGCCGAAACGGTGGTGATCAAGAAGGATGGCAGGCGCGAGGACTACAAGCCGGAAAAACTGTTGTTCGGCTTGAAGCAGGCGTGCTGGAAGCGGAATATTTCCGAGGAATTGATCGACCGCATGGTCGCCAACGTGACGTTCAGGGTGTCCGAACTCCAGGACGCCAACGGGGAAATTCAGTCCAAGGCCATTGGCGAACTGATGATGGATGAGCTTAAGGCCGTTGACGAGGTGGCTTATGTACGCTTTGCATCCGTCTATCGGCATTTCAAGGACGCCGAGGCGTTCATTGACGAAATCCACAAGCTTCCTTCGCAGCACAGTCCTGATGGAGGCAAGAGTGAATGATCCTCATTCCGTCAGAACGACTGTTTGCCCTTGATGGATCCGGTCAGCGTACGAGCTATGATTTCGATGGCTTGTGCGAGGATTTGCGTGACGCGTTTTCCCGGAACGGGGTTTGCGACATGTGGCTTGTGAACCAGTTTACGTTGACTGTCGAGGAGCGTCTTCGCGGTGACGAGCCATCTCTGACCGAGGGCGAGATTGACAGTTTAGTGTCCAGTGTGCTTGCCGCGTCCGGCTATGCTGATGTTTCCAAGACGTTTATGGAGTTGCGTGGGATGGACGCGATATCGGGTCTTCAAGTTGCCATGCGTCCCTGGGACAGCCATAGATTGGCTGATGTTCTTGGCAGTCGTCTGCCGTTGGCTCCTGGTCAGGTCCATGGGTTGGCGACGCGTTGTTCAACGGCTTTGACCGGGCTGGGATTGCAGTTTGCCAGCGACGAGTTCATCCGCGAATTGGGCATCCATTTGCTCCATCGGCAGCAGTCGCCCGCCAAGGAAACGATTTCAGACGCCGTGGACATGGTGGTGCCAACTGGGGAGGATGCGGACAATCTGCTTTCCAACCGGGCGTTGGTTGCGTATCCTATTGCCCCCTTGTTTCCGCGTGCCCAAGTCGCCATCGACCTCAAGGCATTTGTCAAGGCTGAATGCGACGAATGGCACAGCGAATTGCTCCTGTTCGGAAAGCTGCCCGAGCTGGCAGGCAATGCGATCCAGATCCTGGCGCAACAGCGCAAGACCATCCTGGAACAGAATCCCGACTTCGACAAATGCCCCTGCCATGCGGTGGTGACGAAATACGCCGATTTCATCGAGACCTACGGCCAGGGAATGAGTTTGCGTGAACGTCGCGGGTTTGACAAGCGTTTGCGCCAATTGCTTTCGGCCTTGTTTGAATCGGGACCTGATTTCGAGATCATGCTGGGATACCGGTGAAGCCGGGCTGAATTGACGTTAGCCAAGAGTAATGAAATACGAACAAATCCAACAAGAAGACATCGAAATGAGTACGGAACGTAGATTTCTATCCACCTTTACCAGTTTGTTTTGCATCACGTTGTTTGCCATGACGGCGAATATGTTGTCCGCCTTGGCCTACAAGATTGGACCGGATTTCGGGATGAGCGAGGCCAAGTTTGTGAAATGGACGTTTTCGATTCAATTCACTGGCTTTGTGGCGATGTGCTTTCTTGGTGGATCTGCTTCCGACCGCTTTGGGAAGCGTGCCAGCTTGTTGGTTTGCAGTCTGCTGATTGCGCTTGGCTGCTTGATTTGGATCGCTGCGCCCACGTTGTGGGTTTTGTACGTTGGAGCGGTCATCGTCGGAATGGGCGGCGGCATGCTTGAGTCGGTTGGCTGCGCTGTTTTGAACGACCTGCATCCCACGCGCAGCAAGCTGTTCATGAATTTGTCGCAGATCTTTTACTGCCTTGGTGCGATTGGAGTTGGTTTTGCGGTTGGCTTTCTCTCAAAGCAAGGAGTTGGCTGGCGCTGGTTCTATGGTTCGATGGGCGCACTTGCCGTGCTGGTCGCCGTGGGTTTCGCATATTCGCGTTTCCCTGTGAAGGAAAGCGAGACGAGCGCAGATACTAGCACGGCTTGGGAAAGGGTCTTGGAACTGATACCCAATATCTGGTTGCCGACCCTGGCGATCTTCCTCTACGTCTTCGGAGAAACGGCAGTGTACGCCTTTGCGCCAACATACCTGAAGCAACTTGGCGCGGGCGACCAGGCGGCAACGCTTTCGATCGCGGTATTCTGGGGCGCTGTAGTCATAGGACGTATCGGCTGCTCGTTCCTTCCGCAGAAACAGACTTACGAGCCAGTGATCGGGACGCTGTTCCTGCTTTCCGCAATAGCGGCGTTTTGCCAGAACTTTGTGACAGGCTGGGGCAGCGGCTTGGCGTTGCTGGCGTTGCTTGGCTTGGCGCTCTCCGGCACCTGGCCGCTGATCGTCAGCATGATCACGATCCGGAATATGAAATACAGTGGAACCGCAGCGGGCATTGCAGTGGGATGCGGTGCGCTGGGATGTGTGTTCAGCCCCTTGACGCTGGGGACCATATTTGACAAGGGGCATCCGAAACTCGCCTTTTCGTTGCTGGGCGGATGCTTCGTCCTAGGCCTGGTCTGCATTATCCTGACCTGGGTACGCGAGCAAAGGCGCCAACGCTAAGGAGCAGGCGGCGGGGGTGGCGGAGGCGGAGCGAAGAGCGCCGCGAGGGCGGGGACTGTATTTGCGGCTTGCCAGGCGGCCATGCCCGTCGTCCAGACCAAAGTCGCTTGCGTGAATGCTCCCGATGCAATCATCGCCTGGAGCTGTGCGACTTGGTAGGGACCTTGTTGTTGTCCGTTGACGGCGATGTAGAACATCGGTGCGACGGGTGGCGGCGGCGGTGCTGGTTGCTGCTGCTGTTGGAATGCCTGTTGCGATCCGAATGCGCCCAATTGTCCGCCCATCATCATGCCCATCATCGTGCCTGTGCCGCCTTGGTTTTCGGCGGCTGCCTTGAGTGCGTCTGCCGCCTGCATTTGTGAATACTGGTTCAAGACGCTGCCCAATGCGCCGACTGCGCCGCGCTTGTCAATGGCGGCGTTGACTTCATCGGGCAGGGAAATATTGGCGATGGTAAGCGACATGAGTTCGATGCCCATGGAAGCCATGTACGAGGCCAGGTTGAGCTTGACCCGTTCCCCGATTTCATTGTAGTTTGCGGCAAGGTCCAATGCAGGTATCTTGAGTTCGCCAAGTGAATCCGACAGCTCGGACACAACCCTTGTGCATAGCTGGCTCTCAATGTCTTCAGCCTTGAATTCGCTTCTGGCGCCGACCAGGCGCTCCAACATTTGATCGGTGGTTCCGATCCTGTAGGAGTAGTTTCCGAATGCCCTGATTCTGAGGATGCCGAAATCCAGGTCCCGCATCATAATCGGCTGCTGGGTTCCCCAACGCCTGTCCAGTTGCTCCGTCCTCTTGATGAAATAGACTTCCGCCTTGTGCCAGGAATTGAAGCCGTAGGGGAGGGAGAGCAGGGTGGTCAGGATCGGAAGGTTGGCGGTTTCCAACGTGTAGGTACCAGGCTCGAAGCGATCCGCGATCTTGCCTTCATTGACGAAAACAGCAGTCTGGCCAGGTCTGACAATCAGCTTGGCACCGCGCTTGATTTCGTTGTCGTGCCTGTTAAACCGATGGACCAGGACTCCCGGCGTTTCCTCGGGCCATTCGACAATGTCAATCAATTCGCTTTTGATAAAACTAAACAAACCCATTGTTCTTTCTCCTTGTGGTTTCGTATGGTGATTATAGATTTTAGAGTCCTTCGACCAATGCGTACAAAAACAGTGCTGCGACGATGCCCAGGATGATCGCAAAAGTGATTTTCACGGCGCTGTATGGGCGCGTTCCGTGGGCATTTCCCGTTTGTCCATTGACGATGTAGGTGTAGGATTTATCTTTAAAGATATATGTGCTTGACCAAAATGGAATTAGGAGGAGCTTGTAGGAGAGGTCGGAGTACGCTGTATTGACGGTGAAGATTCGTTGTTCGTCCCCGCCAATGTCTCTTCGGACCTCGCTTCTGATACGGTCATCCGCGAAGGATTTGGCTTCTTCAAAGGCATCCGTCAGCTTGACGTCGTAGCTTTCCTCGTCGAATCCCATTATTGCGTCGTTGTTGTAGTCGATCGCCTGTTTAGGCATGAATCCCCCGAGGCTTTCCTGCAGTTTCCTGTCGAGCCTGTTGCTTGCGTATACGAGTATGTCGTCGAAATCGAGCCTGACTGAGCCGGAAGCTCCTCTCCATCGTGTTTTCCGTTCTGTCCTTGTACCGTTTTTTGTTTTGACCGTGACGTAGTAGTAGTCTCCCCGTTCTCCCACGTAGAAGGACTGGGATGTGAAATCAAACGTCCAGGTTGGCCTGTAGACTCCCTTGAGACTATCTCTGAGGTTGAGTTTTTTTGCTTTGCTTGGCAGGAACCACCGGCTTTCGAGCCAGGTTTTGAAGGTGCTTTGCGCCTTGTCTTTCGGGATTGCGAATGGGACGAGTCCCTGTGGTCTCAGGGTTCTCTTGCTGTTCTGCGCTGCCGTCAGCGGCGATTTGCAGTATGTGCAAGCAGTTGCGACGATGTTGACCGGGAAGTCGTTTTGTCCTCCGCAATTGGGGCAGCTGACCGATAGCGATTCGTTATCTTCGTTGTATTGCTCGATTTCCTTCAATGTATGCAGGAGGTCGAGTTCGTTGACGTTCTGGCTGTCGAATTCCTGTTGATTGCATTGGAATCCGCATGCATTGCATGTAAGCGTTGTGGTTTTCGGGTCGAAAGCCATCGTCGCTCCGCAGCATGGACAGTTTTTAGTGATTTCGGTCATGGTGCCTTGGATTGCATTTTGGGCTTATTTCGCGAATGCGAAAGAGTCGTCAGGCAGGAAGAACTGTGCAGCCTTTCCGGCTTGAGTCTTGAATAGGATTCTATTGCGTCCAGTTTTTGGCTTTAGCGTTAGTTTCCCCTTTGTTGCCTTGAAGGTTTCTCCATTGAAGATTATTTCGGGGAGCGAGGTTATGAACTCTGCCGGCTTGTCGTTTTGCGCGATGAAATCGACGATTGCAACGAGTTTTGCGTTTTCCTTGTTAAGCTTGTCTTCCTTCGTATTGAAGATTAAGGTAGTCGGTCCATTGTTTTTCGAGATATGGAATGGGACTGTGCCGATGCTGATTGGCATTGTTGGCTGTGCGAGTGCCTTGAGGTCGAGCCTGTCGGAATCGAGCAGGAGTTTTGCCGCTTGCGCCATTGTCAGCGGGAGTTCTGGTTGTTGGTGTTCAGCGAGGTCTGCGTAGAGTCTGTAGTTTTTCGTTCCTCTTGTGAAATCGAGTTGCACGGCGTAGTATGGGTTTCCGTATTTGAGGAATGCATCTTGTTTGATTTGCTGAGTAACTGATACTGAGACCGAGGCATGGGGACCCAGCGCTTGGGCATCTTTCCTGATCGTATGTTTTTCGCAAGCGTAGGGGAATCTGAAGGTGAATTGGAGGTTTTCCAACGGCAGGATGTCTTGGTTATTGAGCGATGCGGTCCAGGCGTTGTTGTTTCTGGCAAGTTTGAGTTTGGCGAATGGGATTATTTTGGCGTCTCCGTTCTCGTCTGCCGCATCGAAGATTTCAGGAAGTTGCCTGGTGTGTTTGAGTTCGATTCCGTGTTCCGTGATCGTTGCGTTTGTTGCCTTGGTCGGCTTGGGGCCGTTGATTTGGAACCATAGCGGGACATTTGCGCCCAGTTCTGCAGGGAGGCAACGGGTGACGGTAACGGTAAGTTTGTTTTGCGCTTGGGTCTGCTGGACTGTCGTGTTGAGCGCTTCGTACCTGTATGCGCCATACTCGTTTTGGTTGCAGTACCACCAATCGGGATTGTCTGCAATCATTTTGTAGCAGACATCGAGCTTTTCCAGTCCTTCCGGGGTATGCCAGGAGTGCAGCGCCATTGAGAATGAAGGCTGAATGGCAAGATCCTTCTCGTTGGTGGAGACGGACTTGAGGAGTTGCTCCATTTTCCCGATGTCCGGAAGCTGGTCGCCCGGGGTGAAGAACTTGGATTGGGCGAGTGCGTTCTTGGGATATCCGATTTTATCTTCATTGCTTGGGTAGAACACATCGGGTGCCGAGATGACGCCGACGGCCATCATGGCGTGCCCTATGCTCAACGGAACGATGGGATGATTCGATTGCCAATGGCAAAAAGGAAGCGCCTGGGAGTTGATCGGCGATTGGGTGACGGTCTCAAGTTGAATTCGATTGAGCATGAATTCCCTGAAATGCTCGAAGGAGTTGACATATGGCAACCGAGGATGGCTGACGGTGTGAAGCCCGATGGACGATCCGTCAGACATCAGTGTCGTGAAGTAGTTGGGGAATTTCTTGAGTATGGAGTAGGCGTCGTTGCAGTAGAAGGTTCCCTTGACCTTATGGCGAGCCATAATGGCATGGGTCTTCAAATGGTTTGGCGATGTGTCGTCCCATCTTGATGAAACGGCGATCTTGTAGGATTGCGGAAGCGGCTTGATGGATACGGATGCCTGCTTGGCGTCGGCTTCCGTTGGATATTCCAAGGTGAACGTCTGGGTGTATTCGCGGAAACCCAGCGGGTTTGCTGCCTGCAGGGAAATTCCGAGTGAAAAGATGGAAATGAGGATGCGTTTCATGGTCGATTTCCTTGGGGTGGGTTAGTGTCGAAATCAACAAGCAAATTTAGCGTTTGAAAAATGGAAAACAAGCGGCTTGTATGAATTATGAATGCTGAATTATGAATGCTGAATTATGAATGATTTGTCCGACTTGTCCGACTGGCCCATTCCCATTTTTCCCACCCCGGCCACCAAAGGGCATGTCACATGGCTTTTAAGTACGAAAGTGTGAAAAAAACTGTTGCATTAGAGGTCACCGTCCTTCTGATTTGAAGGAAAGCAATCGGTCTCGAAATTGATTTGAGTACAAGAATCAGCCATTGTTTTTTGTCTGTCCATTTGACAAAGTGGTCAGTTCAGGATATTCTTTGGATTCGTTCGGAAATGTATTTTATTTAGGTTGGCTCTTGTTACGTAAAAGAAGCAACAAGCACAAGGAAGAGGTTCTGACGTGAAGCAAAGCATTGACTTGAATGGCGTTTGGAGCGTTCGTGGATTTGGCGAGAAGGCACTGGGACCGATGCCCGCACAAGTCCCGGGAAATGTGGAATTGGACTTGATGGCAAACAAGATCATCGAAGAACCGTTCTACGATGAAAACGAAAAGTACCTTAGGCCATATGAATTCTACGATTGGGAATATACTCGCCAGTTCGACGTGCCTGCGGATTTCCCGCTTGATGCAGACCTGGAATTCGACGGGATCGACTGCGTTGCGGAAGTGTTTCTGAACGGCGAAAAACTTTGCGATACGGACAATGCCTTCATCAGGCATACGATCAAGGTTGACAACAAGCTGAAGCGCGGTTCCAAGAACAAGCTGACCGTGCTGATCAAGTCGCCAATCTTGTCTGCGGCGGCCTACGAGCTTGATCATCACGACCGCGCCCAAGGGCGGAATATGGAAAGTCTTCCCCTGCGGAAGCCCGCCCATGAGTTTGGCTGGGACATCTGCCCACGCTGTTGCCTTGGCGGAATTTGGCGTGACGTCCGCATCGTTGAACGTCCTGCGGACAGGATGCTGTCATGCTATTTCGACGTGATGAAGGACACGCGTCCTGGATATGCCAGGGTCTACTTTTCCTATTCGTTCGCCACCGCCCTTCGCAGCTGGAACATGTTCCAGGTTGAAATTGAAATGAAGTGCGGCGACTCGGTGTTCAAGAATCGCTGGAACCAATATTTCACTAGCGGCGTCATCTATTTTGACATTCACAATCCCAAGCTGTGGTGGCCTGCCGGCTACGGCGAACCCAACATGTATGATGCCACAGTCAGGGTATTTGCGGACGAAAAGCCGCTCTTCGAGACCTCTACGCGCGTTGGCCTGCGGTCGATGAAATTCGAATATGACGAAAACCCCGAGTCCTTCAATGCCAGGTTCGTGGTGAACGGGGTTCCGATTATGGTGAAGGGATCCAATTGGGTCCCCGCCGACGCGCTCCATAGCCGGGACAAGGACCGGATCATCCCGATCTTGGAGCTTTTCTCGGACTTGAATTGCAACATGCTGCGGGTCTGGGGCGGCGGTGTCTATGAGCCGAAGGCGTTCTACGACTACTGCGACGACCACGGAATCATGGTCTGGCAGGACTTCATGATCGCTTGCGCGATCGCGCCGTTGACGGATGATTTCCGCGCGCGCTTCGCCAAGGAAGTCGAATGGGTCGTCAAGGAGTTGCGCCAGCATCCCAGCATCGCAATGTGGGCGGGCGACAACGAGGTCGATGCCATGTGCGGCTGGGGCGGGGCGATCATGAAGCCAAGCGTCAACCGGCTGACCCGCGAGGTGATTCCGCAAATCCTCCATCGCCTCGATCCGAATCGTCCGTACCTGCCCAGTTCACCGTACTATTCGCCGGAATCGGAAGCCAAGAACCGCCCCTCGAACGCGACGCCGGAACAGCATATCTGGGGACCGCGCGACTACTTCAAGTCGCCGTTCTATGCCGACAACAATGCGGTGTTCATCAGCGAAACAGGCTATCATGGCGCCAATTCGGTGGAGTCGATCAAGAAGTTCATCCCGGCGGACAAGTTGTGGCCCTGGCGCGACAATTCGTCCTGGGAGTACCATGCCGCCCATGGTTATCCGTATCGCATCGGCTTGATGTTCAGGCAGGTCAGGGAGGAGTTCAACTTCGAGCCTGACAACCTGGAGGATTTCACCATCGCCAGCCAGATCGTGCAGGCCGAGGCGAAGAAGTTCTTCGTTGAAAACGTCCGCATCCACAAGTGGAAGAAGGCTGGGATTTTGTGGTGGAACGTCATGGATTGCTGGCCGCAGTTCTCGGATGCGATCGTTGACTACTACTTTGACAAGAAGCTGGCCTATGGGTATTTGAAGCGCGCCCAGGTCCAGTTGCTGGGCATTGTCGGCGAATGGAAGGACTGGGGCCATTCCGTCGTGATGGCCAACGATTCGCTCAAGTCGTTTGCTGGGAAGATGAAGGTTTCGGATGGCGATACCGGTGAAGTCCTGTTTGAGCGCGACTTCCGCCTCGGTTCCAATGAAAACCAGCATCTTGGTCGTTTCAACCTGCCCAATTGCGACCAGCGGTTGCTGCTGATCCAATGGGAATGCGATGACGGAACTAAGGGAGGCAACCACTACATCACGGGACGGACGCCTTTGGATTTCAAACGTTACCGCGACAACTGGTTGCCGAAAATCCAGGCGCTTTGAGACGATCAGGAGAATGCCATGAGAGCCATCTTGCCATTTGTGATGTTGGGTTGCATTCTTGTTGGTGCGGCAGAGTATCGAGGCGTTGTTCGCGAAGGCGGTTCCGGTCGAGCAGGCGTTGTTGTGTCCGATGGATTGAACTGCGTCAAGACCGATGCCAACGGCGCATTTGTCCTGCCCGGCCATGAGCGGATTAGGTTCATCCAGGTGACCCCGCCCGCCGGCACGCGGACAAAAGGTCCGCACTACAAGCATGTCAAGCAGGATGTGCTCTCATATGATTTCGAATTGTTGCCATGGGCGCCGACTGGCGGCGATACGCTCAAGGTTGTTCAAATGGCCGATACTGAGCAGGCCGGGGGCAACCTGTCATGGCTGACGGACGTCTCCGAATATGGAAAGGCTGTCGGCGCGGGAATCGTGTTCCATACGGGAGATATCTGTTATGCGAATGGACTCAAATTCCATGCCGAAAAGGTGACATCCGATACCATCGGGATCCCGACCTTCTACTGCATCGGAAACCACGATCTGCTTAGGGGTGACGAATATGGAGAAGAAACCTTCGAGGCTCTCTTCGGACCGCCCTGGTACTCCGTCGATGCTAAACATGCCCATTTCGTCGTCTTGCCAGTCCCATACGGTGACAAAAGTCCCAAGTATACGACGAGTGAAGTGGCGGCATGGCTTAAAAACGACCTGGCGCTTAAGGATCCGAAAAAGACACTGGTCGTCGCGCAGCACCTGATGAGACGGCGAGATGATAGCACGCTCGTGTTTGGAGCAGACACGCCGACGCCTGTCGACTTGGCTGCAAATGGACTAGAAGCGATCCTCTATGGACATTGGCATGAAAATTCGGTGATGTCTTTCAAGAACGGAGCCGTGGCTGTTTGCGCTGCACCGCCGAGCAAGGGGGGGATTGACTTTTCTCCGGCCAACTTCCCCGTGTACACGTTTGAGAAAGGCAAGCTGGCGAAGGTTGAGCGTCGATATGCCTACATTGACCACCTTGCCAAGCTTGTGTCTCCATCGTCCATAGCGGATGGTATTCGCGACGAGTTGCTTGTCAACGCCTATGACAGCGG
Source organism: Lentisphaeria bacterium UBA1407 (assembly GCA_002305655.1). Lineage (GTDB taxonomy): Bacteria > Verrucomicrobiota > Lentisphaeria > Oligosphaerales > Oligosphaeraceae > UBA1407. The sequence goes on from DBPZ01000048.1 coordinate 60,419, forward strand.
CAGTCCCGTCAAGTCCGTCGAGGCGGTATTTGTTCCAGGCGGCACTCGTCGCGCGTTGTCACGGATTGGCAGTTGGACTTGGGGATGCGATTTTGCACCTGGTGCCGTTGGCGTTGCCGTGACGGTGACGTTTGACGATGGCGAGGTGCGCACGCTCGAGCGCAGGTTTTCGCCTCCTGTCGCCAGGAAGCCGGTAGAGGCTTCCGGCCGATGGATTTCTCCTTACGGGAATGCGAGCAGGAATGGCGTTGCCGACATAGGGAAAGCCGAGTTCACGTTGCAGGAAGTCTGGTCTCGGCACGCTGGTTCCGAGATGTCATTGGCAGCGCCTGTCATTTCAGACGGCGTCGTCTATGTGGGGACGATGGAAGACGGCGAGTTCAAGTCTTGCGGCGTCACGGCTCTTGATCTGGGCACAGGCAAGGTCAAGTGGCGCTATGGAACGGTTAACGGAATACGGCAAAGCCTGGATGTTTGCGATGATGTGGTCATCGCAACGGACTACCAGGGAATTGTTTATGGCTTGGATGCGTCCACAGGAAAGGAGCGTTGGAAACGTTCGGATCTGGGCGCGATCGACTCAATGCCGATGACCCATGCGAATATCCTGGATGGGAAACGCTATGTTACGAACTCGGTCAACAAGCTCCTATGCCTGGATGCGTTGACAGGGAAGACGCTTTGGGAAAATCCCCAGGCGGAGGCGAACTGCCCGCAAACCTCCACCGCGCAATCCGTGGTGGACGGGGTGATCTTTTGGTCGAGACAATGGCGTACCTTCAATGGATACGACTTGGAGACTGGAAAACGACTGTGGAAGAAAACGGACGTGAAGGATCAGCCTCGGCTTTATCGTTTCCGTGGAATCGGCGCGATCCCCTACAAGCCTGGACAGGCTTTGCTGGTCGGAACCGATGGCGTCTTCATCCTGAATCCGCAGACAGGCGATGTGATCAAGTACATCAAGTCACGGGGCAACAAGCAGATTGGCGGTGCGCCGATGCTCTTCGGCGACAAGGTGATTTACGGAACGGCCAACGAAGGGTTGCTGTGCTATGACTTGGAGTCTGGGGAGCAGGCATGGAACCAGCCTGTTGACGTGGCGCAGGTGGTTACTACACCTTATACCACGTCTGGCAAGGCGATTCAATCCGGTCCGATTCGTGTCGGCGATTTGGGCGTGTTTGGAGCCAACGATGGGTTCCTGTATGTTTTCAAGCCCGAGACTGGCGAGTTGGTCCAGAAACTTGATCTTGGAGCACCGGTTCTGTCTCCGGTTTCAGCAGTTAAGGGATGCTTGCTTGTGAGCGATATGGCTGGCGTGGTCCATTGCTTGGAACCCAAGCCATAACACGGAAGGATGGATAATGGACGACAATGGCGCAATCGTGATACGGGAAGCGAGACCTGATGACGTAGGGTTCATCAAGTCCTGCATCCATGGCCTGGCAGTCTACGAGAAGGCAGAAGAAAAGGATCTGTCAACTGAAGAGCTGCTCCATAAAAACATATTCGAAAATAAGTATGCGCACGTGTTGATCGGCGAAATCGATGGCATTCGCGCTGGCTTCGCACTTTGGTTCAACAACTTTTCGACTTGGCTGGCAAAGCCTGGAATATATCTCGAAGACTTGTACGTGAAACCAGAATACAGGGGACGCGGGCTGGGGCGTCGATTGCTGAAGAGACTGGCGGAAATCGCCGTTGAAAATGACTGGGGACGGTTGGAATGGTGGTGCCTCAAGTGGAACAAGCCAAGCCTTGACTTCTATGAGTCCTTGGGAGCAAGTCAGATGGACGAGTGGGTGCCGCTGCGAATCGACGGCGAGCAATTGCAGAAAATGGGAAAACGTTAATCAAGATGCTTGTGAAAAGCGAAGCAAAATGGACTACTTGAAAAAATACTTGGATTTGGTAGAACGTGGGATGGCAGAGGAATTGACCGCCATGTCTGGAGTCGCCTCCCCGCACTTGTATTCGATAGTCAAGCAATACCTGGAAGCGGGAGGGAAGCGTCTGCGCCCTTGCTTGCTGTTGGCTTGTTGCGAGGCGGTTGGCGGCGATGTGAAATCTGCCTTGCCAGCGGCAATCGCAGTCGAGATGTACCACAATTGGACGCTGATTCACGATGATGTGATCGACCATGACGATTTTCGGCGTGGTAGGGCGACGGGGCATCGCCTTGGTGCGTCCCTGGGCACGAAAGACTTGGGTTTGGAAGGTGACGTTGCTGATGATTATGGCAAGAACGCCGCGATTCTTGCGGGCGACGTGCTTCAGGCAAGAGCAACCGAGAAACTCTTCGAATTGCAAGGCTTTTCCGATGCCGTGGTGCTGTCGGTTGTCCGTGAAATGACAGGACGTTTGACGGTTGACTTGCTGAATGGCGAGCAATTGGATGTTGAAATGAGCCACCTTCCGTTTGAGAAGGTTGACGAATCGATGATTTCCAAGATGATGCTGGGCAAGACATCGGCATTGTTGCGATATTGCGCTTCAGCAGGCGCGGCGCTTGGTTGTGGCGAACCATTGGAAAGTTGCGGCATTGCCCGCGACCTTGGCGAATTCGCGGCTTTGTGCGGATTGGCCTTTCAGCTGAAGGACGATTTGCTTGGCATCTTCGGCGATGAGCGTCGCTTCGGCAAGCCAATTGGTTCGGATATTCGTGAGGGCAAGCGGACATTGTTGGCTTGCCAAGCACTGGCAAGGTGCGATGGCAAGGAGCGTGAGCGGTTCCTGCAAATCTATGGTTCGAATGACATCAGCGAAGCTGAGCTTGAATTGGCACGGAAGTTTCTTTCACGTGGAGTTGAGGCTACGCAGGAGACAATGGAATCCTGCGTGAGCCAGGCATTGGAAATTCTGGAGAAACTGGAATTCCCGTCGGATTCGGCTCGCGGCAAGTTGGTCGCCTTCGCCGAATCCATGGTTGCTCGTGACCTGTAGGTTGACGTAACGGGTTTATTTGGATGACTTTGCGATGAAGTAGAGGATGGAGAACAGGACTGCCAGATTAATCAGGATGGCAAGCCAGAAGACAATTTGGTAGGAGAATTTCGCGTTTTTGTGTTTGATCAGGGCTTGAGCAAGCATGGCGCCTGGCCATCCGCCGAACAATTCCCAAAGGTGAAGGGACAGTTCGGGTATGCGTCGCTTTCCAGTTTCAGCCTTCTTCTTGTCAATCACGTACTCGATAAAAGTTAGCAGGCTGATGATCAGGTATGCTGGCGGAATGATCGGAGGGACTTTACCGAAGCCTGCCGCCATCGACAATGCAACGATGAAGACAATTGGGAAGGTAATATAGAGTCGTTTTTGGATCGAAGCACTGCCTGGTGGTGGGGATGATCCATCCTTCCCTGAGTACTGCAGTTCCTTGGTTTGCGTGTAGGCTGAATACTTTGCTTTCATAAGTTGCCTCTGATGTTGCTAATGGGCTGTAGTCCAGATTGCCCTGACTCCGACGACAATCATCTGGACCGCAATGGCCGAAAGGATCAGGCCAGTGATTTTTCCCAGGATGGCGACATTCGCCCGTCCCAGGAGCTTGAGGAGTTTGCCAGAGAAGATCAGCATCAAGCCGACCATCCAGACCGCCAGCAGGATGGCGACGCATGTGACGAGTTTCTCGAGATAGGATGTTTGTTCCAGGCCCAGCACGATCAGCGTACCCAGGGTGGCGGGACCCGCAGTGACAGGGACGGCTAGGGGAACAACAGCCGACTGGAGGAGGTCGGTCTCATTCTTGTAGGCGTGCTTGGTGGCATCGGCAGGACCGTGGACAAGCCCGATCGCCATCAGGAGAAGCAGGATGCCGGAACCGGCACGGAAGGCGTTAATGCTGATTCCGAAAAGGCTCATTACCCAGCTGCCGCAAATGAACATCAGCAGGCAAACTACTGATGCGCCAACGGCGATTTTCACTGCCAACTTCTTCTTGCTGGATTCCTCACTGTCTTCCGTTACGGTCAAAAACGTGCCCAAGACGAAAAACGGGGTCAGGAGAAAGAAGAAGCGGAAGGTAAGCGGAATCAGATTAGGCAGGTATTCTCTTAGCATCGGTTCACCTAGTTGTCAATTTTGCCCTGCAAGACGTTTTGCTTGCTTTCGATTCTTGCTTCAGCCCAGCCTGCGTGGTCGCCAATTGTGTTCCTATTGGGTCCGCAATCGCTGACGAGCTTTAGGGTGATCTGCTGTCCCTTCCAGGGCGTCAGGTCGGCCTGGAAGTCGCTCCATTCGTGTTTGATGATGTGCTTTTTGGCGACGACGTGCTCTTTCTTGTCCTTGTCGATCACACGTACTTCAAGGAAGATACCGTCGCCGATATCGGTTGAATCTCGTTTCCCGACGGATGATTTGAATACGCAATCGAGGTTGTTCGGGAGCTTGACCTCGTGGAATGTGAAGGTTTTTCCGGTTCCTCCTCTCCATGGCGGATGCATGAAGAGCGCCGATTTCTTGACGCCGCCGGCGGTGAAGTCGGAGACGAGCATCGCATTTGCGCTGCCTTGGAGTCCACCTTGCGGAGCAGCTTGTCCATCAAGTTGAGTAGCGACTTGGAAATCTTCTGTCAGTGGCGGTTTGACGACGACTGGCCGTTCCATTGTTGTGAACTTGAATGTGTGGTTCTGCAGGATTTTTCCCATGTTGATTTTCATGGTCAGTTCTTGCGTCGATGGCTTGTTGTCCGGGAGGAAGTTGAATTCGACCTTGCTCGGTTGTTTTGGTTGGAGCTGAAGGGATTTTGTGTTGCCTTGGAATTCAAGTGTCAGGTCAATGGGGTAGTTTTTATTGCTGGCGAGTGTGAATACGAGTTTGTTTTCATCGAATTCCGTTTTGACTTCTGCGAGGTTTCTGACAGTGAAATCGATCCATTGCCCTTCGAATTGCATCCAGATTCTCTGCCCGTTCTTGGCGTCTTCCGGGATAGTTGCCGTATGTGTTTGTTGTCCTTTGACGGTTACGGTTTCGTTCGGCGAGACGAAATCGGCCTCTGAGGTCAACTTGATTGGGATCGGGCTGTTGTCGATGAGCAATTTGTAGCTGAAGGCATTCTTGACAGGCAGGATGTAGGTCAGGCCTCGTGCCTGCCTGATTTGTGCGGGTCCGAGTTCCGTCAGGTCTTCTGCGAGCGCGATTGCCTTTGTTGCGTTGACAGCGAAGGCGCATTCGGTTCCCTCGAGGGGGATGAATTCGGCGGTCTTCCTGTCCGGCGCGAATCTGCAGACTGCCAGTCCGGCGGAGGCCGCCTTGGGGAATCGCTGGAAGAGGTTGTCACGTCCGTCAACGAAGATGTATTCCGGTGATTCGACGTAGTCAGCATGGGTGTTGTTGTTGATTGCCGATTTGACGAAGACCTTTTTGTCTCCGGACCAGCCTGCGTATCCTGCTGGCGGAAGTTGGAGCGTGTACCCGTCATGGGTGATGTTGAAGTCTGTTTCGGTCGAACCGTTTGCGATGACGGTTGTTCCGTCCTCGTAGGTGATGACGAGGTGCGAGAGCTTGAGCGCACCTGTCATGATCGCCTGGGTCGTGTCCAAAAGCTCTCCGTTTTCGTTGGCGTATTGGATTGTCTTGACATCGACTTGCGTGTAGTAGGATTGGAGCTGCTGGAGCATGAAGTACGACCTCATGATCGAGCGCATGTTGCGAGTTGCGAGGTAGCTTGGGTGCCCGTATGCGGCGGTTGCGGCTACAAAGCGGTCGATGTAGTGGTTGTTTTGCTCAGGCGTGTCTCCGAAGCCGATTCTGTTCTTGAAGAACATGCCGTCGTCACCCATTCCGAAATTGCATTCGAGCGGATGAATTTTCCGCAGGTCGAAATCGACGAGCCACGGGTCTGTGGGTAGGTAGTACGATCTGTCTTGTGCGTAGTTTCCGTCCGTGAGGCCGGAGTAGTAGCAATGGTGCGGTCCTTCGGAGTACACGGGTCCTTTCCATGCGTTTTTCTGGTGGAGCATGATTTCGCCGAAGGCGTAGAACGTGGCCGCAAAGGTGCCGGCGCCTGGGACTCGAGCGTCGAAGTCGGTTCGGCTCCAAGGAGTTACTGATGTGTGAACATCGCAGTAGGCGGTGCCGAAGTTGAATTTTTTCTGGATGATTGGTGCCAATTCCGCGCAGTATTCGACCGCGTACTGGGGTTTGGGGGCGTAGCATCGTGCCCAGGCGTGCATGAAATCACTTTCCGGGTTTCTTGAGACGATGTCCGTCCTCCAGTATTCGTTGACAGGCGCGAAGTCTGTGAAGTTGTTGTAGGGACCGTAGACAAATCCGAGTTTGTCTTGCATGTACCTGGTGTAGTCGTACATGCCCTTGTCGCCGCCCTTTTTGGGCGCCGCCTTCGTTCTGAACGTGAAGGATTCTCCACCGTCCCTCCAACCGACTTCGTGTCCGTTGATGATGATGTTTCTCAGCCCATGTCTCCAGATACGCTTCCAGTATTGCTTGTCCTTTTCCAGGTCGCCGGCGAAGTGAACTTTCCAGACTCGTTTCCCCGCCACGTGCTTGTAGGGCGATTTCGGATTTGGGATATTGGGCAGGTGCTCTTCGAACTTCGGTCCGATAGTGACGAAGAAGCGATCGAAGCAGTCATTGAGCTGTCCATCGGTTTTCGGTATGTAGATCGTTCCCCAGTTTGCCGAAGCTTCGGTGCCGACTGCGAATGGCTCGCTCCAGACGCTGCTTGCGTTTGAGCGGTACCAGTCGATATGCGCCGAGTAGAACAACGGGTCTTGGGGTGTGCCTGATGCGATGACTGCAGGGCGTCCGCCACCCGCATAGTCGTAGTACGGGATTTTTTTGATTTTCGGGTTGACGAGTCCGTTTGCCTTTCCGATGGCTACTGCCGCGATCGTACCGCCTTTTGCGATCGTATCGACGATCAGCGTCTTGCCCTTGAGCGTGAATATGTACTTGGCCTGGGTTGAATTTCCGTTGAGTTCCAGGTTCCAGGTTGATTCGATGCTTTGGTTGACGAGTTCCGTCTTGACGTGGGTCGCCTTGTCGGGTTTCGTTCCGAATCGATTTTCTCTTGCGGTGAAGATCGTTGGCCCGCCGTTGACGAGTGGGTTGAACGTGTGCTGGTTCCATGTAGCCGTGACATCGTCCCACCGTCCTGTTTCCGGCTTGTAGTCGATGGTCAGCGTTCCATCGCTTCCTTTGTATTGCAAAGTGAACGTGGAGTTGTTTTGTGTAGCTGTGTTGGTTGCACCTGGTGCTTTCGAGTCAGGCAGGATCGTATCTTCCCGGTTTGGGAAGGGAAGTCTTCCCGGTCCGTTGTTGGCTCCCGACGATTGTCCCGGGAACATGTCGATCCCGCGCTTCGGGCGTGGCTTGAAGGTCAGTGGCTGTTGGTTTTCCTCATAGATTGTGAGGCTGTCGAAGAAGATTGCCCTGTCTTCGGTATTGGTTCCATTGGTGATTTTGAATCCGGTGAAGTGGGTTCCTGGCTGGCTAAGGATTTTCAGATCTTGGTCTGGATATCGTTTAAGGGCTAGGAACCATTCTTTCCAGCGTACGGTGGTGAGATTGTATTCGTGTTCCTTGTTGTCTGCGGTTTTGAAGAGCAGGTTGACCTGAACCCTGGGGGTGGTGTGGTCGGTGACCCATGCCCAATTGTTTCCGTAGATCCAGCATCCGACGATGTCAAAGGGGATTGGGACCGGGACGGGCTTGGGCGGCCTGAGTATGATCGACGGGGTCTTGTCGCCGATTCTGCGATAGGTCAGCTTGTAGACGTACTTGCCGAAAAGCTGCTGCTCCCGGGTACGGACGAAGGAGGCCTTCGAATTGACAGCTTCAACGGTCCACGGTGTATTGTCCTCGAAATCAATGATGGGGTCCCGGTCGTCCTTGGTTCTGTTTGCCCAATCCATTTCGTAGGGTCTGACGCCGATGGTATCGGCGGCGATGACACCGGATGCAAGCAACATTGTCAAAAGGGATGATTTCATCGTGGATGTCTCCTGGCTTGCCGTGGTTATTTCTTAAGGTAGATTCCCATGTTCATGCCGCATGGCCTGAAGTAGTTGGCCTTGTAGTTGTGGCGGTTGACGATTACGGGCTGCTGCTTTTGGGCGTCCCAGTAGCATAGGGTTGCCGAGCCGCCGCCGTCCATGTCGATGACGTCATAGGCGCCTGCGTCCTTGAAGATGTTGTAAAGGTCTTCGCCGATCGCGCCCTCCGACCATCCCGGCTGCCGCCCGTCCACGGTGACCAGGTAGAGGTAGTTGCGTTCCGCGTCCAGGCCGTAGGTCATCCTTGGCATCAGCGGTCGTTCGTATCCTTGCGCGATGCCTGGTGCCCTTTCGCCCTTGATCATGATGCTTCCGAATCCTGTGGTCGCGAGCCAGAGCTTGTCGTATTGGTCCTTGGGGAGCGGTCCTTGCACGATGTCGATCTCGCCTGATTTATAGACGACGAACATCGGGCTATTATGCCCCTTGTCGTTGACGATGATGCCGTCGGAGATTTCAAGCCCATGAGGATTCCCGTACTTGTGGTTGAATGGCTTTTCCCAGGGCGCCCAGGGGGCGGAGTTGCATGCGACGATCATGTCGAGTCCCCGGCCTCCTTCTTCGACAGGCTTTCTTGCATCCTTCATGAAGTCTGCCGTACGCACCCTTAAGGTACGAATGATGCTATTCTGGTTATCCTTCGGGTAATCGGGCATTTTCTCTCCCCAGTCCTTGTCCCGGCCGGTTCCTGTGAAGGTAAGCCCCTCGAGTTTGAGGTTAACCCTCATGACGACGATCTTCATCGGTCTGAAGTCGGGTTCGACCTTGAGGATTTCAGGCTTGCCCACATTCTTGTCTGCCCTTGCCTGGTCTTTCTTGAGTTGATCTTCCGATTTTGGCTTGTCGAGCTTGACTTTTCTGTCAAGCCTGACCAGCCTGACGCCTTCTCGGATTTCCTCGGCGTTTTTCCAGTCGATTTGCTGTGCATTTGCGATGGCGAAGACCAGGAAGAGAGGTAGTACAATACGTTTCATCATTGGGAATCCTTTGGTTGATTCAAAACTCATGGCGGATATTCTGTGAATACAGTACCATAATGCTTGTTTTGTGCTTTTGCTTGAGGGATGGGCTTTTTTTGTTGGCAGTTTGTGAAAATCTTCCTGCAATTGCTTGGAAGCGTGTGACAAATATGAAAATGCGAGCTATAGTTTTATGTTTTTTGTTTTTGAAATTTAGACTTAAAAAATGGAGCTTATGAATTATGGTACCTGTGACTCATGTATTCGAATGGGCTGAATACAGCGAAAAGGCTCGGAAGGGATTGTTTCGCGAGTTTGGACAAGTCGGGGCAAAGCATCTTGTGCTGACCGGGCAACTGCTAGGGCTCGTCATGCAGAAAAATGCCCACGCCGTGGCGCTCAAGCAGGAAATCGCCGATGCGGGAATGAGCTTTTGTGATGCTCACGCCTTGTTCGGAGCCCATGACGACTTGTGCCTGCCCTTTGAGGAATACCGCCCGATGATGATCAGCAGGCATTCGCTGGCGTTGGAAGCGTGCGCCCTAATGGACGTGAAGACCTTGACCATCCATGTGGGCAATGGAAATGCGACATACGGCGAGCGGAGCGTGGAAGAGCTGCACTTGAATGTGCGCCGCGGATTGGAGGCGTTGCTGCCAGTTGCCGAACGTTGCGGCGTCGTGATTTGCATCGAAAACATTTGGAGCCCGTTGAATGACGCGGCGGCGCTACTTGATCATATCGAGTATTTCAACTCGCCGTGGCTGGGCATTTGCTATGATGCGGGGCATGCCAACCTGATGGCTCGCGATCCCGGAGTCGAAGGGGCGGCAAGCAAGCAATGGGCATATTTCAAGAAGCCGGTGCAATGGGACGATAAACTGTTGGAGAAGATCCTGCCGCACGTGGTCAACTGCCATCTGCATGACAATCTCGGCGTGGTGGATGACCACATCCTCCCATTCCAGGGGACGATCAACTGGGAACGCGAAATGAGCTTGCTGGCAAAGGCGCCGAGACTCCAGGTGATTCAAAACGAGGTCTTGCCTTTGAGAAAAGGAGTGTCCATTACGGATATGGTGTCGTCTTTCGATGACTTGATGAAACTTTACAAGTAATGAATCCGGAGTGTTGAAATGTCAGGAAAGCTAAAGATTGGTTGGTCTTGCAAGGATTTTTCGACGACCGAGCCCACCTGCATCCACGGTCAGTTCCATATTCGCTTGTCCAAGGGGATAACGGATCCGGTTACGGTTACGGCGTTGGTCCTGGATAGCGGCGACGACCAGATGGTGTGGCTGTCCTGCGATGCGACTGGCTTCCATGGAACGATAGTGACGGAAGTGCGTGAGCGTGTTCGTGTCTTGGTTCCTGAGGTTGACGTTGCCAAGTTGGTGATGAATTGCACGCATACGCATTGTACCACGGACTTCAACGGGGAAGGGATGGCAAAGCCGCTGCGCGACTTCCCAGTGGATCCCGAGGTCAAGTACATGCCTTCCTCGCAAGCACGCGAGCTGTTCCTCGAAGCTTGTTCCCAGGCCGTCAAGGAAGCCTGGGAAACGCGTTCCGAGGGCGGTGTCGCCTGGGGATACGGATATGCCGTGGCTTCGCACAGCAGGAAAGTATGGTATTTCGACGACTTGTCCAAGCGACCGGGACGAGGCGGAGCCACGGGCATGGCCGTCAATGGACATGCTGCGATGTATGGATACACGAATGACGATCAGTTCAGCCACTACGAGGCAGGCGCGGATCATTTCGTCAACTTGATGTATACCTTCGATGCGGCGGGAACCTTGACGGGTGCCGTGGTCAACCTGGCTTGTCCGTCGCAGAATTCCGAGGGATTCGAGTCGTTGACGGCGGATTTCTGGCATCAGGTCCGGCAGCGCCTTGCCGAAAAGCATGGTCCGATCAATGTGCTTGCCCAATGCGCACCGGCCGGCGACCTGTCGCCGCGGATCCTCCACTACAGGGCGGCTCAGGAACGCAGATTCAAGCTCAAGTACGGGGAGTTTTCGACCATCACGGAGCGAATGGACATCGCGGAACGCTTGTGCGGTGCCTTTGACGAGGTCTTGTCCTGGGCAAAGAAGGACATTCGCTACGAGGTCAAGATCGTCAACAGCGTCGAGAAGATTGACTTAGAGTTGCGTCCTTGCACGGACGAAGAGTACAAGAATGAGATCGCAGTCCAGGCCGAGTTGCAGAAGATGGAATTCCGCAAGGACGGCACGCCCTGGGAACGCTTCCGCGAAGATTCGATTCTGGCGGCTCGACGCAATCGAAGCAAGGCATTCCTGGCTCGTTGCGGACGCGTCCGCAATGGCGAACGCTATGCGATGGAATTGCATGTGGTTGCGGTTGGCGACATTGCCTTTGTCACCAGTCCCTTTGAGTTGTACCAGGACTACATGCATCGCATTCAGGCGCGTAGCCCCTACGAGCAGACCTTTACGGTACAGTTGTGTGACAACCAGTACGAAACAGGCTCTGGATATTTGGCAACGGAGCGCGCCGTCGAAGGTGGCGGATACAGTTCGTCACGCTATTGCAACTGGGTTTCACCAAAGGGCGGACAGGAACTGGTCGAGGCAACCCTTGCAAGATTGAATGACTTGAAGAAAAAAGAGTGACTTAAGAGAATCTAGGCGTCCCGACGTGAATCGCGATGGGACGCCGGAAATGGTTTTTCATCGGAGTCACGACATAGGAGGTAAAGGAAGAGTATGGCGATTGATCCAAATAATTTGCAGATTACCGACGTCAGGTTTGCGGACATCGACGGTGCGCCGAAGCGTTGCACGTTGGTGAAAGTATATACGAACCAGGGTTTGATTGGGTATGGCGAGGTGCGTGACGCGTCCAGCAGGACCTTTGCCGCCATGCTGAAATCCAGGATTCTGGGCGAGAATCCATGCAATGTCGAGAAGATATTCCGCCGAATCAAGCAATTTGGCGGTCCTTCCCGTCAAGCCGGCGGCGTTTGTGCGTTGGAGGTTGCCTGCTGGGATTTGGCCGGCAAGGCTTGGGGGGTGCCTGTCTGGCAGATGCTTGGTGGTAAGTTCCGTGACAAGATCCGTGTTTATTGCGACACGGACAACCAGGGCAATGGACGGGAAATGGGCCGGGCGCTGGTCGAGCGGATGCGCCAGGGCTACACATTCCTGAAGATGGATCTGGGGATTGAACTCCTGATGAACGTCTCAGGCACGTTGTCCGCTCCGGCGGGATTCCTGAAAACAATGCAGGAGTACAAAAAGACTGTGTTTTCGACGCCTCATGGCTCGATCGACCCACGGGCGATGCGTGGCGTCGCATACGACCTGTTCAATACGGCACATCCGTTCACGGGAATTCACCTGACGGAAAAGGGACTCGACTACCTGGAGCAATACATGGCCGATTGCCGTGCGGCGACAGGATACGAGATTCCAATCGCCATCGACCATTTGGGACATATCCCGGTTGAGGATTGCATCAAGCTGGCACGCCGTCTCGAGAAGTTCAATTTGGCATGGATGGAAGATGCGATTCCATGGCAGATGACGGACCAGTGGGTGCGTTTGGCGCAATCGACCACGGTGCCCTTGGGGACTGGCGAGGACATGTACCTGAAGGAGTCGTTTATGCCGCTGTTCAAGTCGGGAGCCTTGGCTGTAGTCCATCCCGATGTATTGTCTGCGGGCGGCATCATGGAGACGAAGAAGATCGGAGATTTGGCCGAGGACCACGGCGTCCAGATGTCGCTGCACATGGCAGGGAGTCCGATTGCCTGCCTGGCCGCTGTCCATGTCGCCGCCGCGACTCGGAATTTCATGTCCCTTGAGGTTCATTCGGTTGATGTTCCATGGTGGAAGGACTTGGTTGTCCCATCCATTCGGATTGAAGATGGATTCATCCCGGTGCCAACCAGCCCGGGCTTGGGAATCGAAGAACTCAACGAAGAACTGATCGCCGAAAAACTGCATCCGGATTTCCCGGAGGCATGGGGATCGACGGCGCAGTGGGACAAGGAATGGTCCAATGACAGAGAATGGTCCTAATGCTAAGGTTGAAGAACAAGCGTCATAATTGACAAGGAGTAGCTACTATGCCGTCATTGAAAGATATGAGGGAAATGGCCAAGGAAGCTGGCCTGATGAAATTGGAGAAGCTGATCGAAAAGCGACAGCATATACCGACCAACGAATTCCCGATTCCCCTGAAGGAATTGTGCGAACGCTATGAAAAGCTCTACACTGGGTGCATCAACGACGTCATGAGGGAATTGACCCTGCTGCATCAAAACCTGCCTAGCTCGATCATGCCCCTGAGAGACGAAATGGTGGTCTGCGGAGAAGCCTTTACCGTCAAGAGCGCGCCCAATGTGATGATCGAAGGCGAAATGACCTTCCGCGCCCAAATGCTGGATGATATGACGCCCGATGGCATCGTCGTCTGGGATACGTCGGAGGATACCGAGGCGTCGTTGTGGGGCGGCGTGATGACCGCGACCGCGAAAAGCAAGCAAATTCGAGGAGCCGTCATCGCAGGCGGCATCCGCGATACGAAGCAAATCCTGGAGCAGGACTTCCCCGTGTTCTACAAGTACCGTACCAGCAACGGAAGCCTGGGACGTTGCATGATTACACATTACCAAGTGCCGATCAAAATCGGAAACGTGACCGTGAGACCGGGCGATATCATCTTCGGCGATATCGACGGCGTCGTCTGCGTGCCTAGGGAAATCGCCTATGACGTGCTGCTTAGGGCCGAAGGAATCGAACGTAACGAAATTGATATTTTCTCCTGGGTTCGGCAAGGCGATACCATTTCGGAAATCATTGACAAGGGCGGGTATTTCTAAGAGGGTAGTGTACGCAGATGGAAAGCATTCAGGGAATGTTTGATTTGAGTGGTCGTGTCGCGTTGGTGACGGGATCTTCCCGCGGGATTGGCCGGGCGATTGCCTTGACCTTGGGGCAGGCTGGCGCAAAGGTTGTCTTCCATGGCAGCCGTCCATCTAAGGCATTGACGGCGACCTTGGAAGAAGCACGGGGAATGGGGATATCCTGCGAGTCCGTGACGGCTGACCTGTCTGACATGGACTCGACACGACGCCTGCTGGAACAAGTCGATACTCCTGACATCCTGGTCCTGAATGCTTCCCTGCAAAAATACATGACGATCGAGGATTTTGACGACGAGGAATTCGACCGTGAATTCATCACCAACGTAAAGTCGTGTTGCGTGATGATGAGGAAGATGATACCCGAGATGCGTCGCCGAGGCTTCGGGCGAGTGATCACGATTGGAAGCGTGAACCAATATCGTCCCTCCCCAAGGTTGATCATGTATTCGGCGACGAAATCCGCGCTTTGCACGGTGGCGATGGCTCTGGCGCGAACATGCGCTGGAGACGGGGTGACCGTCAACAACATCTCGCCGGGCTGCATTGCCACCGACAGAAATGCGGAGACGCTTTCGGATGAAGACACGCGCCTCCGCATCCTGGATGCCATTCCCGCCCATCGTATTGGAGTCGCGGAAGACATCGCAGGAACGGCGTTGCTTCTGGCCTCACCCGCCGGAAGCTACATCACTGGCGCAGACATCCCTGTGACTGGCGGACTGCACCTGTAAAAGCCTGGCTATTAACCTAAAAAAGCAGTTGGCGCCATGACAACAGTTTAGGTACGGACACCCAGGGTGCTCGTACTTAAGCGGCGGCGGAAGTTAAGCGGCTGCAAATGGCGCATCCCT
>DBPZ01000079.1:0-120 GCA_002305655.1 Lentisphaeria bacterium UBA1407
CTTCGCCGCGCCTTCGGGCTTGTCAACGTCCTGGTCCACCGGATCCCCCAGCTTCGCCTCCAGCTCCTCGATGGCCTCCTCGCCGAGGATTCCCCTGAGCGCCCTGGGGTCGATCCGCCT
>DBPZ01000079.1:258-1451 GCA_002305655.1 Lentisphaeria bacterium UBA1407
ACGACCATCAGCATCATTTCCGGGGCGTAGTCCGTCTTCATGACGGTGATGTTGAAAAGTCGCTCCAGCTTATCAAGGTAGTCCCCGAACCTGGGCAGGTACTGGATTTCCCTCTCCTCCTCTTTCCCCGCGTCCCCTTTCTCCAGGGGTTCCGCCTGCTTCACGTACTCCTCCTGCTTCGTGGATTCTTCCGGCTTCGGCATCATTTCCCGCTTCAGCAAGTCCCGCATCATGGCGTTGAAGCGAAAGTTCAACATCAGAACGGTTCCGGACGACTCGTCGTAGGTAAATTTCACACAGCCCATGGGCCCTCCCCTTCGTTTTTTGGTTGCAATCCAGTCACGAGTAATCTGATTCAAACGAATCCAACCCATAAAATACTGCTGAAAGCAAGCAGTGCAAATTTATTTTGACACTTTTTTTGTTATTTTTTGTCATTTTTTGTTGCTCGAAAAATATTGAAATAAGATTCATTCATTCTATTATGACTTTTGCAAGCAAATGAAGAATCATGCAGAATACTGCAATGAAGCCAATTGACAGCCAAACTTTTTTGTGATCGCCATGACCGCTGACATTCCAGAAGATTATTTCAAGCACGAAAAGGAGCACCCCGGGTGCTATCAAGGAAGTCTTTGGCACGATAAAGATATCTAGACTGAAAGAGCAAAAGGTCGAAAAAATTAAAAATGAATATTATAATATTTCATTTTTAATTGCAACAAATGAATACATGAATAAAAATCAAAGAAAGAGGCACCCGGGGTTGGTCTATGAAGGCTTTTCGGCTTGAGAAAGGCACCGGGGTGGTAAATTCTCGCGTTCACCACGCCAAAGGCAGCCTAGAGAGCACCCTAGGTGCTATCAGCTCCAGGCCAAATGCGCTTACAATAGGGTATCTTGGGTGCTATCCTCAAAGCTCCATGCCAAAGGCAGCCTAGAGAGCACCCGGGGTGCTATCAATGCGCTTACAAAGGGCACCCAGGGTAGCGAGTTTATACTTTCCGCAAACTCAAGATGCTCTTGAGAGTACCCGGGGTGCTATCCTCAAAGCTCCACGCCAAAGGCAGCCCAGAGAGCATCCGGGGTGCTATCAATGCGCCTACAAAGGGCACCCGGGGTGGCTGCTTTACGCATTCATCATATCGATGTGTTACAGAGCACCCGGGGTGGCGAGTTTATGATTTCCGCAA
>DBPZ01000079.1:1529-13492 GCA_002305655.1 Lentisphaeria bacterium UBA1407
CAAAGGGCACCCAGGGTGGCGAGTTTATGATTTCCGCAAGCTCAAGATGCTCTTGTGAGCACCCTAGGTGCTATCCTAAAAGCCCCACGCCAAATGCTCTTACAAAGGACACCTTGGGTGCTATCCTCAAAGCTCCACGCCAAATGCGCTTACAAAGGGCACCCAAGGTGGCATGTTTATGCCTTCGTCATGGCCTGGTTGCTAAAGAAGGCACCCAGGGTGCCTCTTTTTTCACGTTCCTACGCGTTCCTTCGATTTTTGGTTGTTGCGACAAAAACTTGGCAAGTTTTGCGAGATCTGTGTTCTCAAATCCCTGCGTTTAACAAAAAGATTTCGCGTTGCTTTTTGTGGGGGCGGAAAGTCATGCTAAATTACACGAATTACGATAAGTGTTTAGAAGGATTTGATTTTTATGAAAAGAATGCCGGTTTTCAGGTTTGTTGGACTTCTTGGGTTGATACTGTCGATTCAGGTTTTTTGTGCCGAGCGCATTGTCTCGTTATCTCCTGGCTTGACGGAATTGGTTTATCAATTGGGTTGCGGGGATCAATTGGTTGGTCGCAGCGAGGTCTGCAACTATCCCGAGGCAGCGTTGTCGCTGCCTATAGCGGGTCGGTTTTCCGATCCTGACTTGGAGAAATTGCTGTCTTTGAAGCCCACCTTGGTGATTACGAACGACCTGGTGAATCCAGGGGTCAAGAAGCCTTTGGAGCGGAACGGGATTCGTTGCATCCAGAAGCAATGCAGGACTGTCGAGGAGTACCTCGAGTGGGTAGAATTATTGGGCAAGACCTTGTCCTGCGAGCAAGCTGCACGCGTTGAGAAGGAGCGTGTCTTGAGTCGTTCCACCCCTAAGTCGAAGCTTGGTCTCAAAGTTCTTTGGGTCATTTGGGACGCCCCGATCATGATTGCGGGGGCGGGTTCGTTGGCCGACGGCATCCTGTCGCGTGCCGGCGCTGAAAATTCTGCGGGCAATGTCAATCAGCCTTATTTTCAATGTTCGTTTGATTGGGTTTTAGCGAATCAGCCTGATGTCGTTGTCTGGACTGCCATGCCTCGTGACAATTTGAAAAGCCACAGATTTTGGGGAAAGCTCAATGCAATCAAGCAGGACCGAATCATCATGATGCCCAATTCCGACCTTGTGCAAAGGCCAGGTCCGAGGATCTGCGATGGCATTGACGTGCTTCGAAAAGAACTCGAGGCGTTGAAAAAATGAAGTTTCTCCGATTGCCGCTAGCCTTGGTTTTATTGGTTTTAGTTGCCTTTTTGGGCTTGTGCCTAGGTTCCTATTGGCTAAGTCCGTCTGAATTTTACGGACCTGACGGCTGGCATCCTGTATTTGTTTTGCGATTTCAGCGTGTAGTGGCTTCTTGTACGGTTGGTTGTTGCCTATCGTTGTCCGGGATGGTTTTGCAAGCGGTTTTGCGCAATCCCTTGGCCGAGCCGTTTACATTGGGATTGTCTGGCGGCGCAAGCGTCGGGGCGGCATTGGCATTTGTCCTTGGGTTTTACGCCAAGAGTGCGTTTGCTGTTCCTGCGGGCGCTTTTCTTGGCGCGCTGGCGATATTGACATTGGTGCTATGGATCAGCCGTTGCGGCAAAAGCGGAAGCGAAACCTTGCTGTTGTCAGGAGTTATTTCAGGAACCATCGCATCCAGCGTGCTGATGTACTTGCTGTCCGTGGCGCACAATGAAGAATTGGCTGGCATCACCTGGTGGACGCTGGGCGACCTCCAAAGCACAGACCCCAAGCTCCTCTGGCCAGGTTGCGTACTCGCAATCGCAGCCATCGTCATCCTGCAATGCTTCGGAGACAAGCTGGACGCCATCGCACTGGGAGACGACTTGGCATACTACCTGGGAAACAATCCGAGACGTCTCACCCTGGGGTTCGTCGGATTCGCCTCGCTCCTCGCCGCGACAACTGTCGCAATGGCGGGAATCATCGGCTTTTGCGGCTTGATCGTCCCGCACATCGTCCGTCAAATCTATGGTTGCATCCATCGAAAAATCGCGCCGCTGGTCGGCGTCTGGGGCGCCATTTTCCTGGTTTTGTGCGACATTTTATCCAGGTGCCTGTATCGCGAGCGCGAGATACCGATTGGCGTCATGACGGCATTGATCGGCGGTCCTGTGTTCTTGTGGTTGCTGAACAGGAGGCGCGCACGATGACATTGGTAGCGGAACGCATATCGTTTTCATACGGTCGACATCGAGTCGTTGACGACGTGTCGTTGACGCTTTCCTCTGGCGACTTCACGGTTCTTCTGGGACCGAACGGCGGCGGCAAATCCACGATACTGTCATTGTTGTCGGGTCGGTTATCGCCCTCTTCGGGTGAAGTTTTGCTTAATGGTTTACCTGTAAGCGGCTTGCCTGGTCGTTACCGTGCTTCGAAGATGGCCGTTGTTCCCCAGTCCTCTCCTCCGACATTGGATTTCTCGGTACGCGAGCGTGTTACGATTGGTCGTCGCGCCCGCCTATCTCCCTTTCAGCGCATGAGTCCCGAGGACGATCGCGCCATTGAGTCAGCGATGTCTCAACTTGACGTTCTTGAGTTTGCGGAACGCCCATGCAACAAGCTATCTGGCGGCGAGCAGCAGCGTGTCAGCCTGGCGGCGGCGTTGGTACAGGAGCCTGAAGTGCTGATGCTGGACGAGCCAACCTCCTCGTTGGATCCGGCACACGTGGTCAAAACCGTCCAAATCCTCAAAAACCTGCCTAATCAACCGGCAATTTTGCTGATTACCCATGACATTGAACTTGCTTTCCATTGCGCCAAGCACCTGATGCTGCTCAAGGACGGCAAA
This sequence comes from Lentisphaeria bacterium UBA1407, assembly GCA_002305655.1. Classification (GTDB taxonomy): domain Bacteria; phylum Verrucomicrobiota; class Lentisphaeria; order Oligosphaerales; family Oligosphaeraceae; genus UBA1407. Next base: position 4,343 of record DBPZ01000079.1, read on the forward strand.
ATTCGATTCCAAGGACCGTCAGAAGAGATCCTGACACCCGAAAACCTCGCTGAAATCTACGGCTGCAATGCCTCAATCAAACCTGGGGTCACGTTCTTTTGAACTTAACATAGGAGAAAAACCATGAGAATCTTACTGTTGGCAATCCTACTTGCAATCCCATGCCTGGCAGAACCATTCATCCATAAAACCGACGCTTATGAATTCCAGTTCGACGGCAAGTCCGGAGGGCATCTGAAAACCCATGGAAAAACAATAGCGATCAATCGACTCTGGAGCATCGCCTTCTATCGACACCAAAACGTCGATAGCAAGAATTTCCTCGGCGACGATTGGAAGGGCAACGTAACCACGGAATTTAGCCAGGATCGAAGTTCTGTTGACATCAAGTACGATTCGCAGCGGCTGGGCTTGACCATTACCCTGGACTTCAAGCCCGAATACATTGACTTCAACGCCCACATCCGCAAGACAACGATACCGATCCTTTACCTCTACCTGCCTGCGGAAACCGATTTCCCGACCGATGACATGAGCAAATTCCTCTTCCCGTACAGCGGTCAGGAAGCGCACGGAATCGCCTTCCTCCCAAGCTACTTCGGCGAACACAAGCCACCCCACGCAAACTACGCACCGGCAAGCACAGGCCAAGAACCATACAAAGCATTCCTCGGGGACACCCTGGCGATGAAAAACGACGACGAACCAGAGGCTCAACTCCAATTGACCGAACTTGGCAAAACCTGGTTCTCCAAGGCAGACGCAGATTACATCACCTCCGCCTTGCTCAAAGTCCCCCGCCCCACAAAGGACGGTCACGGCGACCTGGAACTGATCCGCAACACCTCGGGTGTCGCCCTTGCAGGCTTCAGATTCGGCGGCAAGGGATATTTTTTCCGCCTGGGTTCCAACGGCAACAACAGCATGGACAAAGGGAGCGAGTTGACCAAGCGCCTGGTCGTCGCAACGATGAATGGATTGCAACTGCGTGAGCCCGAACTGCTTAAGGGCAAGAAGATCGCCGTGGTTTCGCTTGCCAACGGCCCCATCCACGGTTGCTGGACGCCGACCAAAGTCCCCGAATGGGAAACTCTGTTTGCCCTGGCCAGGTTCAAGCATCTCTACAATGCCCAATTCATCAAATTGGACACACCGGATGCCATGCGCGAAGCCCTGAAATCCAAGGATGTGGGCATGATCTTGAATCCGTACGGGGAGTACTTCCCGTCAGGCGACAAGAACAAGTTGATGTCTGACTTGGCATTGGTGAAGGATTTTGTTCGCGATGGCGGTGTCTGGTGGGAGATCGGCGGGTTCTCGTTCCACTATGTCCTGGAACCCAAGCCATACTTGTACCACGAGACGATCAATCCAGCTGGCGTCGCCGATTGGTGCAGTGCCCAATATGCCGATGGCAGCGTCACGATTTTCGGCATTCGACCGGTGATGCGTCGTCCCTGGGATGCCGAACGGTATACCAATCCCTCTTTGATCGCCATTGCAGGAAAAGGCAACGCAGCTAATTTCCAGCATGCTTGGATTATGGCTACAGAACCGGGTATGACTTGGAAATCACAGCCACTTCGATGGAAATTCACCTACAAATCACCTCAGGAAGCACTGGACGAATACGCAAAGTTGCTTGAAATCAAGGGTTCCCTTGAAGCCAAGGTCACAAGACCGGGAGTCCTTGACAAACTCAAGAACGCAGTCCTCTTTAAATTCGACGACCGTACTGCAGAAGATCAAATCAAAGCCATCGACACGCTTCCCAAAAACAACATCGTACACTATGCGGAATATCTCAAAGGCGGATTTGACAAGGAGTATCCGGATCACTTGCCCTGCAATCCACGCTGGGGTAGCGATGACGACCTGCGGAAGCTCATCGACCGCGCCCACGAACTGGGACACCTGGCTGTCCCCTACACCAACACCTCATGGTGGTGCGAAGATCCTCGTGGTCCTACATTCCTTGAAGCTGGCGACGCCCCTCTTTCTCGAACCCGAGAAGGCAAGCTCAAGCACGAAAAGTATGCACGAAACGAAGGATACACCATTTGCTTCCACCATCCCGCCGTCATCGCGGCGCACCGAAAAGTCCGCAAGCAAATGACCGAGGACTTCAAGCACGATCTGCTCTTCCAGGACCAGGTCGGCTGCCGAGGCTTTACCTGGGACTACAGTCCCTACGATCCCTTGAAGGCATCCTGCCGCGAAGGCATGCATTCCCTCTCGATGGAAGACGCTCAGCATATCCCGGTGGGTTGTGAAGATGCCAACGACCGGGTGCTCAACTTCGAAACGCTGATCTGCGGAACCGTCTGGGGAACCGTGCCAGTCGATGGACAGTACCGCTTCCGCCACCTCAAATACAAGTTCCCCGAAGGCGAATGGCAATTCTTCCCGATCCTGTCCTACCTGGGGCACGACCAATGCCTCTTCACCCCACACGACCTCGGGCACTTCATCCGAAGACCAGAACACCTCTGCGTTGCGGTCGCATTTGGATTGACGATGTCCGACACATGGAACTGCAGAGACCATCGCAGCGCCTTCAAGAAGAACTGGGTACATTGGCTGGACGCAGTGCAAAAGACTGCGGCGGCAGATTACGCCGGCAAGAAACTCCTGGACTTCAGGTACTTGGAAGAAGGCCACAACCGCCCATTCCCGCATGAATTGCTGTACACCAGATACGCTGATGACATCGTCATCGTCTCCAATATGGGCGACAAGCCCATCGCCTTGAAAGGCCTGGTTGACGTGACAGGCCTACCCAGGGAGGAGTTGAATTGGCTTGACGGACAAACGCTTCCCGGATACGGATTCTACATCAGCAGCCCCAGGGTACGAGTCGCCCGAATCAATGCCACAAATCAGGATGCCATAGCCTCGATTGCACTGGCGTACCGCAATGGGCAAGTGTCTGGAACCGTGATGACATCCAACAACGCAACCATCGCGCTTCCCGTGCCTGAAACCTGGTCGAACACAACCGCAAAATGGGTCGATTTCGCAGGTGTGGAACAGCAAGTCGCCATCCAATGCCAAAAGGGAATGTTGACGATGACCACCCCAAAGGCGGACATCGCCGATCTTGACATGCCTAAGGCATACGCAAATACCGCGCCAAAATCCCAGGCTGGCCTGTCGAACAAAGTTGCCATCTACGCTCCGAAATCCTTCCCTGACGAGCCCTTCAAGGCTCAGGTTTCGGCTTGGCAGACGGAGCTGAAGCGTCATATTGCTGATCAAGGTTTGGCCATCACAATGCTTGAAACGCCTCAGGCGATGGTGGAAGCGATCAGCCGGCCTGTAGGCGATTCGCAACGTCCCTTCGCCATCATCGCTCCATATCACGAGCATTTGTTCCTCGCCGCAGACATGGATCCCTTCGAAGTCCTTGGCAAGATCAAGCGCTTTGTGGACACGGGCGGCATCTGGTGGGCGACAGGCGGACAACCATTCCACTACTGCAGGATCGAGGAAGCACCTGGCCAATGGAAGAAAATCACCATTGGTGGAAGCGGCTTGGCGACCATCGGCGCAACCACGCCCATAACCTATGTTGACGAATCCGGCGTCCCATTGGAGGCAACGGACGCAGGAAAAGCCTGGTTCGGGGAAGCGCGATCCGAGCGGATTGCCTCGTACTTCGGCAATGCCCAGCGTCCATTCCTGTACCCAGAGGACAAGCTCCCGCTGGTCATGGCGGGTGCAGTTCCGTACATCGCCCCGATCCGTTGCGAAGGCTGGGGGTATTTCTTCAACATCGGGGGCTTCAATGTAAAGATCGAAGAGGCAGCCGATATCGTCTCAGGCACGCTGATCCACCTCTGGAACAATCCCTGGGAACCCAACAATCCCGCCAAACGAGTGACCTTGTGGAGATTCTGACGCGATGCGAACCGCCTCGATCTATACCTTGGGATGCCGGTTGAACCAGGCCGACTCAGCGCTGGTCGCAGGGGAGTTGAGCGCAAGCGGATACGAAATCATGCCATGGGGAAAGGCAACAGACCTGATTGTCATCAATGGCTGCACGGTCACTGGAGTCGCAAGCCAAAAAACACGACAGGCAGTCAGAGCCGCGAGAAAACGACTCCCCAATGCGTTCATCGTACTCATGGGATGCGAGGCAACAGTCGCTAAACCCGACAAGTACCCAGAAGCAAATCTTATCGTGCCCAATCCAAGATCCGACACCATCCCGAACCTGATTCAAGCACAAATCAAGCTAGCGCCGCCTGCAAAGCCCGTTGATGACTTCACCCTGGATGGGGTCGGGCTATACGAGGAACGAACCAGGGCAAACCTCAAAATCCAGGAAGGCTGCGATTTCTACTGCACATACTGCATCGTGCCGCACACCAGAGGACCAGCGCGATCCAGGGATTTCGACGACGTCCTGCGCGAAGCCTCGGCATTGGTCGCCCGTGGACATCGCGAACTCGTGCTTGCCGGCGTCAATATCACCACCTACTCCAGCCACGGCGCCGATCTCGCAGACCTCATCCAGGCACTCTTGGCGATCGATGACGGATTTAGGATCCGCCTCGGTTCCGCCGAGCCAGGGCCGATCGTACCCAAGGTGGTTGACCTGATGGCAAGCGAGCCTCGCCTGTGCAGATTTTTGCATTTGCCCTTGCAGTATGGCGAGGATGGGATTCTGGCGAAGATGGGTCGTCACTACGACACATCGGAGTACGCGAGCTTGGTCCGCAGTGCAGCTGACAAGATTCCGGGGCTATGCCTCGGCACCGATGTGATTGTAGGCTTTCCTGGCGAAACCGAGGAATCCTTTTCGTCCTGCCGCACCTATCTTGAGAGCCTGCCCTTTGGATTGATGCACATTTTCACGTACTCGATTCGCCCCGGGACACCGGCTGCGACCATGCCGGGACGACCGCCTGGCGATGTATCCGCGACCCGTTCGGCTGCCCTCCTCGACTTGGCGCAAGCGAAAGCCGAAGCATTCGCAAAATCCCAAGTCGGCAAAAGACTGGTTGTCTTGACAGAGGAAACGAATCCTGTTTCTGGCTGGTCGGACAACTACCTCCACGTCACCCTGCCAGGAAACGCCCTGGAGCGAAATACCCTTATGACCGCGAACATTGTCGAGGCAACTGGCGGTCGCGAATTGATCGCACAAGCATAGCATGGAGAAGACAATGAAACGAATCGCATTGCTGATATTGGCTTGCATAAGCGTGCTTGCCGCCGAACGCCGACTGTCGCTGGATGCATACCGCGACAAGATGGAAGGCGGCTGGCTCGGTCAAATCATCGGGGTCACCTGGGGTGCCCCAACGGAATTCAAGTGGAATTCCGTGATCATTCCGGAGGACAAAGTCCCCAAATGGACGCCCGACATGATCAACCACGGTTTCGGCCAAGACGACCTCTATGTCGAAATGACCTTTTTAAGAACCCTTGAGCAGTACGGGTTGGACGTGGACATCAGGCAGGCGGGCATCGACTTCGCCAACTCCAGGTACAGCCTGTGGTGCGCAAACAAGGCGGGACGCGACAACTTGAGGGCAGGTATCGCACCGCCGGATTCCTCGCATCCGAAATTCAATTCATGCCCCAATGACATCGACTACCAGATCGAGGCCGACTACGCAGGCTTGATCGCACCGGGGTTGCCGCAAGCGGCGATTGATTTGGGCGAAAAATTCGGTCGTCTTATGAACTACGGCGACGGGGTATATGGCGGTCAATTCGTCGGTGCCATGTATTGCGAGGCATTTTTCTCCGATGACATCGTGGTTGTGATCCAGGCTGGCTTGCGAGCGATTCCCAAGGAATCCCAGTACGCGGAGATGGTTCGTGACATGGTTGCCTGGCATCGTGAAAAGCCGGACGACTGGCAATTCGCCTGGCACAAGGCCGTTGAAAAATACAGGAAGGACAAGGAATACCAAAAGGCTTCCAACGGGAACATCGATGTCAAGATCAACGGAGCGATGATCCTTCTCGGTCTCCTGTACGGCAACAAGGACATGGAAGCCACGACGGTGATTTCCATGCGCGGCGGCTTCGATTCCGATTGCAATCCCTCCAACGCAGCAGGCGTGCTGGGCACGATGCTGGGCAAATCAAAGCTGGAATCCAAGTATGTCCAAGCACTCAAGCGAGATGCCAAATTCGCCTATACCGCCTACAGCGTCAACGACCTGCTGAAGGTCAGCGAGCATTTGATGCGCCAGGTCGTGGTACGTTATTGCGGTCGCATCGAAGGCGATACGCTGGTGATTCCGCAACGGGAACCGAAACCATCCAAGCTGGAATTGAGCTGGGCGCCAGATCCGATCGCCAACAGTCTCTTCACCGAAGAGGAAATAAACCAAATCGAGTTCAAACTCCACCCTGCCCACAAAGCCGATGTGCTGGCACCCAAGGATCCAACCGCCAAGGTACAAGCCGTCCTGGATGTCCTCTTCCCCGGATGGAAAACAACCGAAAACGCAAAAGACATGAACCCGGGATACCGCGCCGAACACTACGGACGCAAACATATCCTGATGACGCATCCTAAAAACCGCACCGAGGGTGCCGCCCTCTGGAAAAACATCACGGTTCCAGAAACCGGGGCAAGGCTCCACGTATCCGTCGCACCATACGGAAAGCAAGGCGACTTTACACTGGAAATCAGAATCGATGGAAAACAGATCCAAAAACAGAAAATACAAGAACAAGGCGACAAAATATGGTTTGACATCATCGTAGACCTCAACCCATACGCAGGAAAAACCATCAAGCTCGAATTGGACAACCAACCGGACAACTGGTACTGCGAAGCAGCTTATTGGCAACGACTAGAAGTTAATGTGGATAAAGAATAGGCTTATGAAAAACATAGAATTACTCGCACCAGCAGGTGGCAAACTTCAATTGGAAGCGGCGCTTGAAGCAGGCGCCAATGCCGTCTACTTCGGCTTGAAAAAGCTCAACGCCAGGACTGGCGCGCAAAATTTCGCCCCCGAGGAGCTTGCCGAAATCGTCTCTGAGATACATCGCCGCGGTGCCAAGGCATACTTGACCCTGAACATCGACCTTTCGGAGCGTGATTTGGGCTTGGCGGCACGAACCTTGGGCCTGGCGGAATCATGCGGGGTTGATGCAGTCCTGGTCCGGGATGCTGCCTTGTTGCTATTTCGACCGTTTTTTCCCAAGTTGAGTTTTCATTTCAGCACCCAGGCTGCCGTCAGTTCCAGTGCCGGCGTGGAGGCGGCCGGTTCATTGGGGATCTCACGGGTGGTCTTGGCACGTGAACTGAATCGCGATGAAATTGCCGCTTGCTGCGGGGTTGGAGATGTTGAAATCGAGGTATTTGTTCAGGGCGCGATGTGCTTCAGCTGCTCTGGTCGATGCTACTTGTCCAGTTGGGTAGGAGGTCGCAGCGGCAATCGTGGGTGCTGTGCATCGCCATGCCGCGTCAAGTGGGAAAACGAATCGGGCGAGGTCGGCAATCCATTGTCGATGCACGACTTATGTCTAGCCCAGCATATTGGCGCCTTGGGCACCCTTGGTGTTGCGTCCTTGAAAATCGAGGGGCGGTTGAAATCCGCCGCTTGGGTTTCGCGTGCAGTCGAGCTGTATCGCCTGGCGCTGGACGGAAAGTTGACCGATGAGGACTTGGCGAATGCAAGCCTTGAACTCGGAGGATACGCCGGGCGCCAAATGTCCGACGCCTTCTACCAGGGCACCCTGGGTAGCCTAACGGGCGAGGGGGCACGAGTCGCGCGACCAGAGACAGGTCAAGAGACGAGTGGCACCGAGGGTGCCAACGAATCCGTAAACAGCTTAAGCATCATTGACGATCCCGCCGGGGGTACCTTGTTCAATTTCACCTATCAAGCCGAAACCACCCAATTCCGCATCCCGCCACAACGGATCGCAAATCCAAGGCGGGCGACATCGATCGTAGAACTCGCCGAGACGCTTAAGTCAACCCTAGGTTCTGAAGACAACGACCTGGAGATAAGCATCGACCCCGCCATCGAAGACCTGTTGCTTCCAAGAAATGCCTGCAATCGGCTTGCCGATCAACTCACGGCATTCGTCCGCCAAAGCTCCAAATCCAGTGACGGACGTGTCCGCGACATCGCCCTTCCGTCAGAAGTCACACAACTCCTGGATCAACGAAAGCACCCAGGGTGCCCTGAAAATGCGAAGACCCTCGGCATGCGGCCAACCCTCTTTCGTGTTTCTCTCCAGCAAGCAGGAAAGCTGATCGAAAAAGGTCCGGACTTCCTTGCCAGACGAAAACTGATCATTGACCCGAAACTCTGCGCCAGCTCCGATGTGACCGGGCTAGTCAAGTCCATCCGCGAATTAGGTGACGTCGTCCACGCTGTCGCCTTGCCAGCCGTCATGTACGAAGCCGATCTCAAGCCGATACAGGCATTCCTTGCCGAGCTTTCAGGCGAGGTTGTCTTCGAAATCAACTCCTGGGACACCTGGCAACTGGCGAAAAAAGCCAACGCCAAAATGATCGCGGGACCCGGGATGGCGATCCTCAACTCTTTGGCAGCCAAGCAACTCCAGCAACTCGGATTTGCAGCGAACTGGATTTCCCCCGAAATCGATCAGGGGCAATTGGAGGAGCTTTGCTCACGCGCACAATCCCCGCTATACCTGACCGTTTACGCCAATATTCCCTTGATGCAGACGCGAGTCGAAATGCCTTCCGGATATGGGGAAAACCACATTTTGTCCGACGGGCGGAATGTCCGTTTGCGTCCAGTCCGCGAGGGTTCAGTGACCGTCTTTCGTTCTTGTGTCCCGCTAGATTGGACCAAGCTCAAAAACCCGAAGGTACGGGTCGCCCAACTTGTCGTCGACCTGACAGGTTCCGACACCATCGAACCACGCCCGACATCCACCTCGCTTTTCAACTACGATCGACGGCTCAGGTAAAATTCCTTCTTCGCTCATCGTATCAAGCGAAGCCCAAATAAGGGCACCCTGGGTGCCCGTACTCGGTTGGTTTCATGGCGTCAACGCTTCTTTTGGGTTCAAATCTCAAGGTTATAATTCCGGATTCCTTCAACCCGCTCCGCCAGTCCGAACTCGCTCCGCCATTAGCTCAACTTCTTCACTTCCTCGCTCGCATTACATTAAACCTAAAAAAAGCAGTTG
>DBPZ01000086.1 GCA_002305655.1 Lentisphaeria bacterium UBA1407
TTTTTTACTTCACGGATTCAGGTATAAAGCATATGTTTAGTATTTCAAGTGAATTGCTTTGCTGAAATCAGGATATTGAAGCAATCAACAGCTGGAAAACGTTCATCGTGAACTGGTCAGCTATTTGGACGCACTCAATCGGAAACCGAACTAGGGTATGCTGTGGCGTGTTTTTCGAATTTTTTTGATTAAGTGCTTTGAATATAGTTGCATTTAGCTTAAGAAGATATATTTTTTAGCCTTGTATGCAGTCCAGACTGGTGCATACAGTATCGTCAACCATCAAACAAAAGGAAACCACCGTGAAGAAGATCTTAGCACCTGTAATCATCACTGCAATCATGCTGTTCACCGCAGGATGCGCCAGCGTCCAAGTCGCTGAAAAAGGCGTCCTGAATGGCCAGAAGCTCGGCGCAGGTGAGCCGATTGCCCACATCAATGCTCAAAACTGGGGCTTCTATTTCCTGAAGTGGCCTTTGGTGACCGGTTCCGTAGATAAGCCGGGTTCGATTGCCTTCTTCTCGGAAGACTCCGTCAATGTTCCCCAGACTGTCAGGCTGTTGACCAAGACTGCACAGGATCTCAACGCCAGTGCGACGACCGATATCCAGTCAAACCGCAGTTCGTTAATGATTCCCATTCCCTTCCCCTTCTTGATCTACATGCAATCAACCAATGTTTCCGGTAATGCCGTTAAATAAACAAGGCTGAATACATTGATCTAAGGCTGGCCGCAGTGCGACGCGAAATACGTTGCCTGCGGTCTTTTTTATTTTTGGAACAACTGCCGCTGGGCAAAGAGTATTCATGGCTGGCCGATTGCCGACTATGTTTTTTCAGATTTTCTGCTGATTGGCTTTATGGGATTCATCATTTATTTTATCAACTTTAACCTGCTCGTCCTCGGCACTGGCAGGGCGTAACCTTACTCATTCCTTTTACCGTCATGGTCATCAAAATAGCTCTTGTCGCCAACCCCCGTCTTACGCTCGATCCAGAAGCGGCATCATCGCGCCGAGCCTGTCCGGAGGCCATTTATCTTCTGCAGCGACTGGCGAGATATCCTCATTAACGCAGAGTCGTGACGGCCGCTGGCAAGCAGCGGCCGATAAAAACATGGAGCAAAGCAAAACACCATGAAGAAACTCATCATCAAGTTCATTTATCCGCTGCTGGACAAGTTGCTGCCAGTAACTTGTGCCACGAAAATCAAGATCATCGGCTGCGTGATTGTGGGGCAATGGCGGATGCAGCCATTCCTGGTTTTAGACTACAATAGCGTCAAAAGTGAATCCGAGGCGCTCGATATTTTTGCGGACATGGACGACGAATCCCTGGAAGAGATCAAGCGTATCTATGCCGAAACTGACCTCTATATCACCGAGTCTCGACGTTCCTGCTTCATCTACAACTGGGGTGCTATCGAGCATCCAGCTGGACTTCCCACCAAAAAAGAAACTGCATCCGCACGCAAGACCTTCTGCGCCACTAATCACCTTCCCAACTGCAGCTTGCACATTCAGCCTGCCTCATTCTTTTTCCATCACGGACTGAAAATGCTCCCGACTTCGGTGCAAGCCTACCTTCGCGACAAAGACGTGATTGATGCAGGCGCCTACTGGGGTGACTCAACGTTGGTGTTCCGGGAATACTCGCCACGCCGAATCTACGCCTTTGAGCCGTCGCCAGAGAGCGCCGACGTCATGGCGAAGGTCCTGGCACGCAATAAAATCACGGAAGCGGAAGTCAAATTGGAAGAACTTGGATTAGGCGAATCCAACGAGACCATGGTGCTGTTGGAAGCGGGACAACTGGGCGTCAGTACTGAACCCACGGATGACAACGCCGTAGCGATGACGACGGTGGTTGCGTACGCAACGCAAAATCGCCTCCAGGTCGGGCTGATCAAAGCCGATGTCGAGGGCATGGCACTGCCCCTAATCAAAGGCGCTGTCAATACGATTCTCCGCGACCGCCCGGTCTTGAGCATCGCCATTTATCACAACCTCGAAGAGTTTTTTGGCGTTTACGATCATCTTCGCAGTCTTAACGCCAATTATCGATTCCTGATTCGCGCTTTGAGCGACTCAGGTCTATGTGAAGGCGAAACTGTGCTCCTTGCTTATCCGGCCGAGCTGGATTCGGCGGAAGAGTAGGGCATCTATTCCAGGATCATGTCTGCAAAGCAGACTGGGACGTGATAGACAGCGTCTTTCGGGCCTACGAAGCCGTCGTACCACTGGTTATCGTTCTTTCCAGTCCAGAAGCGGAAGCTGTAGAGACCGCGTAGCTTTTTCGCGGCCGGGTCAAAACCGGTGTCGCGTATGGCGATCTTGACCCATAGGCTCCAGCCGTCCGGTGTCTCTTTGACTTTGCGTACCATGGGCAGCGGACTGGTGTAATTGGGGATTTCCAGTCCGCCGACGAGACTGATGGCGGTCGCGTTGTATGGTCCCTGGTCAGGGGTGACGGCCTTGTCCGGAGTCACTTCGAAGTACAGCTGCAAGGCTTCCAGCTGCCCGTGGCGGAGCTTGGGATTGATTTTCTTGACGATGCCGGGATTGGTTGACCTGAAGCCGACGTAGATGTTCTCGCCGTCGTGCAGGTACTTGAGCTGGAGCGGGTGGTCGTCGTAGGGCTTGTTGCTGTCTTGATGGCAGAATTCGGTGATGGTCAAGGCCTTCGTCCAGGGTGCGGCGGCGAAGTCAGGGTCAAAGGGCGGTTCGCCTTCGCAGCGTGGAATTGTCATGGACGGGAGTCGGCCCTTGTTTTTGTACAAATCGAAGCTGATTCTGATGCGACGCAGCAGGTCTTTTGCCTTGGGGTCGCGCACCTTCTGTTCGGCTTGGCGCAGATGTCCTTCCAGCACATCGACGACGTTTTTGTCGTTGAGAGTCACTTCGAACCATTGTGCCTTCGCCGGTGTGCTCCAGGTCGATTTGGTCGGACCTGCCAGCCATTTTTCCTCGATCATGGCGAAATACTGTTCCAAGTCCGGTGCGGCGTCCTTGAAGACCCGGTTGAGGAATTCTCGGCGCATGGCTTTGACGTCCTGGTAGGGATTCCATTGCAAGTTGGCCAGCACCCAGAAGTACATCGCATTGCAGTCCCAGGCTGCCAGACCACGGCCGTAGGTACGCTGTTTGCGTTCAACATCGTAGTTTTCCATTTCGGAGAAATGCCGTTTGACGCCATGTTCAAGGCAGTAGCGGAAATCTTCGGCGGCGATGGTGTCAACCGGCCTTGGGAAGTCAAGCACCAGCCCGTAGTATTCGCGCCAGGTCATGTTGGTCGTATTGGCCAGCCAGGCGTTGAATTTGTCCAGCGTCACTTTGTTCTGGGGCGCGGTGATCGGATATTTGGAATTCTTGAAGATTGGGCAGAATTGGACTCGGATGATCGGATCGATCTTGATGGCTGGTGGTATCTCAGTAAAGAAATAGGCAAAGCAAAGCAGGTTTTTGCCGGGATAGTTGGCCTTGGTGTGTTCGGCGATTTCGTTCAGGAACAGGAAAAAGCGGGTGGAGTAGAAGTTGGGGTCTTTAGCCGTAAGCACGCTGCCGTCGGGAAGCACGATGTCCGCCTGGCAGGCTTCGCATTGGCATTGGTCATGGTTGTCCTCAATCATCACGCGGTAGATGGACGCGGTCGGATGGCGTTTGACCTGGGCATCGAATTCCTGCTTGAAGGCGGCGATCATGTCGCGATTGGTGAAGCAGAGCTGCGTCCGATAGGGCTTGCTCGACGGCTTGACGCGCTCGCCATTGATCAGCGGGAAAAAGTCAGGTCGGGTAGCGTAGTACTTCTTTTCGGAGATGAATACGGTGTTCAGGTTGTGTCCGCCGAGGCATTCCTTGATCATGTCCCATTCATCGTTGAGTTTGTTGACGCCGCCGGCCGAATGGACGCTCCAGTTGTTGGCTTGGCGGACAATCCACATGAATTCATTCGGCCTGCCAAAACCCAGCTGCCAGCCGCGCTGAGTCATCTTCGGGATGTCGAGGCCGACAATCGCCAGGGAAAGGTTCGGATTAGGTGTGAAAAACGTACCGTCCTCTTCTTCCGGGAAAGCCCAGATGATGTCCGAGCTTTTGAACAAAACCCGGAAGACGGCATTGACAATGCCATGTGGTCTCGTGGCCAGGATGTAGAGCTGGTTGCCCTTCTGGAGCACAGCATAGCCGTCGTTGCCCTGCAAAGCGGCGGCATCCTCGGGGAATTGCGCCAGGATGTCGGGCGAACAGGACAGGATGACCTGCTTCGAAAGACCGCCGCTGGCTTCGACGATCGGCAACTGAGCACCGCTGATTTTGCCAATCCATAGCTGCAACTCCTTTGCGGCGTTGGCGACCGGAACTGGCGCCTCGGTACCAAGGACAATCTCGGCTAATGGACGACCTCCTTCGGTTACTTGAAAAGCGGACAAAGTCATGCAGGACGCTAACAGCAAAGGCAGGGAAATAAGTTTTTTCATGGCAAAGATACCTTTCTGATAAAACAATAACAGCATAGGAAACAAATCATCCAAAGGACACGCACGACGTCATGTCAGATAATGTCAACAATCAAGTGTAATCGGTTATAAAGGCAAAAGCAACTGGCCGTTGCAAAAAAGCTGTTATGAATGCTGAATGCTGAATTATGAATGCTGAATGCTGAATGCTGAATGATGAATGATGAATGCTGAATGATGAATGATGAATGATGAATGATGAATGATGAATGATGAATGACCAGGTCCAAAACCTCCAATGCCGACCCCAGGAGGCATGTCACATGGTTTTTGAGTACGAAAGTGTGAAAAAATGGGATGGAAATTTGTTCGGGAAAACAGTACCATGAGGCGCGTCGTTCCGGTCTATGTCTCGCCCTGTCAGGGCTCACAATTCCTTTTCATCCTCACCCAGGGCGTCGCGTTCCTGCGGATCGCTTGCCCTGGGCTTGGTATGTCTCGCCCCGTTGGGGCTCATTTCAGCATCAGCCATGAAAATGCATGTCACATGCGATTTGAGTACGAATCTGTTGAATTTTTGCTTTGATTCAGCGTGGGATTTTCGGCGGAAAAATCAATGCCTCAGAACCGCCCCGTCCGCCCTGTCCGACTAGAACTGCGTCATTTTCAGCCGATTGAATGGCAAAATCGCCTGAGTACGGGCATCCCGGGTGTCCGCACCTAAATTGTTGCCATGGCATCAACTGCTTTTTTTAGGATAAATTGATTGCAGGCATCCGCTACAGCTCCTTGATGATGCGATTGGAGCAAAAGCTGTGGTCATAAGGAGCCGTTCAAACATTAAGTTTGCATTTCCGAGGGCAGGGTGATGCTGCCGCCATGTTCGCAAGTGTAATGCTTTCCATCGGCGACGACGCTGATTTTTTCTCCGTCGCATTCCACATGGAAGCTGATGCCTGCCAGCCGAATGTTCTTTAGTGCAATGCGCTTGCACCAAGACGGCAGGTGGGGTTTGATTTCTATTGAGAAGTCATCCTTCACGCGGATGCCGAACACTCCGAAAATGATGGTTTGGGCCAATGCCGCCCCCTGGATATCGCTCTGCAAGGGAGTATCCCGACGGTATTCCATCACATCCGCCCGTTGGGAATCTCCCCAGTAGGGCAGGGCGGAACCGAGCCAAAGAAGTCGGTTTAATATGTTGTCGCCTTCACGGATAAATCCGTCCGCATAGAGCCGGTCTGCGATTGCCGGTGCGAATGAGATGCATGCTCCCGGACCTCCATTGTCCACGTCTCTTGCATCGTAAGCCGGATCTTTTTTGGCGAGGGAATGGATTCCGTATTGGCCAAGGAATTCATCTTCGTCAAGCAAATGCTTTCTCAGCGCCTCGGAACTCTCCTCGGTCAGCGTCCAATCTCCCCAGCCAAGTGCTTTGAAGAGCTGCATGGTCCAGCGGAAATACTTGACGTCTCCGTCCTTTGCATAGAACCAGCCTTGTTCCGGGGAATACAGTTCCCGGTGCGCCAAATCCCGTATGGAATCCGCCCGTTTCTCCATGTCGAAGGGTGGCGTTATTCCCGCCAGCCGACACAGCTTGCCGACAAGCCGGTAGTTTACGCAGCGTCGCAAATTTAAATCCGGGACGATTCCGTCGTATCGGAATTCCCCTCGCAATTCCAAGTGATGGTTTCCATTGCCATAATCGACTTATATGGCTTCTTGATTGAGATCATCGTGCATCATCGCTTGATCGATCAAGTGCTGGATGATGATTTTGCCGTTGAGCTGTTCATGGAGAAACGACACATCGCCGGTATTCATAACATAGGCATGAGCGAGGAAGATTACCTTTTCCTGATTGACCGGATAACAGGGGCCATTGGGCGAGCCATCCTCCGGGAAGAAGGCGTAGCAATTGCCCAAGTCAAGCTTCAAAAAAGTTTTCAGGTGATCCTGGACCGATTGCGGATTGAGAATGCTCCACAGTTTGTAAGGCTCACCATAGTTCCAGAGATAACAGCAGAGACAACCGCCATTGATCGCGCCAGTCGCATAATAGGGATGCAGCAGAAATTCCGGCACGTCCCACTCATTGAGCAGTAGATGAAGAAGCGATCGGTAGTAGAGCTTTTCCAAAGCCCTGTTGTCCGATTCAAAACTTGGCATGACCGACATCAATTGTCTGACCCGGTTGCGCCAATGCTTTTTCGCCTGGTTGATCGCGCCTTCCGGAGAAGCGACAACTTCGGCGATCGAGTCGGCGGTCTCCTGCTTGCCGCCAATCGCAACGACCGAATAAAAGTCGAAGGATTCTCTTGGCTGGATGGTTGCTACCGGGGTATTCAATACTCCAGTAACCAGCGGAAGTGCCGGGGCAAGCGGAAGGGAAGATGCAAAAGCGATCCTGCAATCCTGCCCATCGATGCTGAATATGCCATCGTCAAAGCTGTGGGAAAGCGCGAAAGGGCAATTGCGAGGTTTTCCGAAGCCCCAGTGCGGAGCAATGCCGATGCCCCCGACCAGTTCATATTGAACCAGCATGGGAAGGTGTGTTTTGCTACGATTGGTTATTTTTATTGCCAGGATAACGGCTCGTCGTCCCGCGCAAGGGATTAATCTGCTGACGAAAGAAAACCCGGAAATTTTGCCTTTCCGGGTCAACTGATCTGGCTCCCAGAGGTTGTCGCAGGCGGCAACCCGTTTGCCATTGAAACGGACGACCAATTTGAAGTCGTCGCTGAAAAACGGCGGCGCGTATATTCCGCGGATTTCAGCAAGGTCGTGAAGCCAGCCGTTGACGGCTATTTTGCCATTGACCAACCCGGAATCTTCAGGGGAAATAATTGATTCGGAGGCTTTTATGGCAAAGATGGTCGAATGATTCATGACATGTTTCCTTTGCGGCAGATGTTTTGGTTATTCAAAATATCCACTTTTGTTGAAAAGCGGCTCTATAATAACCATATACTGAGATCGGTCACTGGTTCATAAAAAGTTGCTCCTCCATCCCCCCCAATAACACAAACCCAGAGAAGTCCATGGAATTCCCTGTTTTTTGTTAAGTCTAAATGCTATGTTTGTGATTACTTACGCACAGAAAGAAAAACTTAAGCCACTTTCTCCAAAGAACTATTTCTGGAGTGCTTTTTTGTGTTCAGATGAACTTGCCAGCCATAGCCTCCTGATTCCCCATCCCAAACTCTAGAATACTTATCAGCCCGTACTTATGTTGCTCCCAGTGTAGTGCGTTTTTTGTCTGTCAAAAATCCATGCTTCTTATGAAAATGATAAAGTTTGCCTAGAGGATAATCAGGGGAAATGTAAGGCGTTCAATTCAGTATGTCTGCAAATCTTTTCTGTAACTTTTCCAAAATCGTTTTAAAGTCTTGAAAACTCTCCTCAGCTTTGTCATATTGTTCAGATTCACGAATTTTTATGGCTTTTTTGTAGTCAATAAGTGTTTTTTTGCATTTTGTCATGAGCTTTTCTATTTCAGGATTCATATCTATTTCCTTGAAGATAAAAAACAAACGTCTTGGAAACCATGAGTCCATCGCTGAGGAATAATCACTTACAACCTTATCATATTTATTTTGGTAAAAGGCTGATTGCTCTTCGGGATCTTTCGAAAGTGTTTGTATTGGAGAAGTAAATTCTCCCAACGATAACTGTAATCTTGATAGTGATGCAAATGTTTCTTTGATAGCAATTGCTTGCTCTTGATGCAACCAAGAAAATTTAATATTGCTTTCATTTAAGCATTGTGTATATCCAGCACGATAGCCTTCTAGTTCTTTGCTTAATTTTTGCCTATGATTCTCCAATTCTATAGTATTTTTTTCTTTGATTTCTTCTAGCTCTTTTTTGTTAGCTTGTTATATTCTTGATTTCCATATATAGATAATAATTCCAGATATTCCGCTACTTCCAAGAAGTGCTACTACTAGTGAAGAGAACAATGTAGTCCAATCAATAGTAAATTTAAAAGTGCTAAAGTCCATCATTTACATCCTTTTTCTCAAAAAAATTTTTCATCAAGCAACAACCTTAAAAGTAATATAATACACTTTCCTCTTTCGGAATATATTTCTCGGAAGCCATTCATCCCCACGAAAAATCATGCCTGTGCGCAAGCGAAACCGATTGCATCGAAATTACAAACAATTCGTGTCCATTCGTGTCCATTCGCGGTTCCACGGCAAACACTTGAACCACTAATCAACACAAATGGACACAAATATGGGCCATACGACAATTCTTAACCACTCGGATCCCAAAAAACGCCATGAAGAGTATTGATATCATGGCGTTAACTAATATTTTAGGTTGTGGGAACCCCATCAAGTTCTTTCTCGCTCAAGGTTGTTTTGCTGATATACAAATGATGATTATATTGAACAAATCTATCTGGAGCTGAAAGGCAACCAGGCGTTTTGTATCACAATTGGGTAAAAAAACAGGATGTATGAATCATGGCTGAAGACAAAATTATTTGCACCGCCAATCAAGTCGGTTATTCGAAGATCAGAAAAGCAATGTGCGCCGGGGCGCGTACGGCAGACGAGGTCGTGAAACTGGCGGGCGTCTGCAACAAATGCAAGGGCTGCAAAGACAATCTGCCTTGGATCCTGGCCTCGGTCTGCGGATGCAAGAACGTCTCCCTGCAAGCCGTGATCGATGCCGTGAAAAATGGCGCCGACACGGTGGAAAAAGTCGCTGAAAAAACTGGCGCAGGAATTGATTGCGGACGCTGCAAGGCATTGGTCGCCAATATCATCGAACTGGGAAGATAAAGAATGCTGACTAAGGAAACATGCCATGGCCAGTATCCGTTTTTACATCGCAGCGTCTGTCACGTCTGCACCACCGCGTTAATTCTTAGTGCCGCCTTGGCCGCTGGTGCCGCACCGCTGGCCGTGAATGAAGCGCCGGCGCAAGCCAATGAGTGGGGCTTCCGACCGTTCGACGGTCAGCGCAGCGAAGTCAATCCACCGGCGTTTTCGTGGCGACCGCAACAAGGGAAAAACATCAGCTACATCCTCGAGGTCTCTGCTGCACCGGATTTCAGCAAAGTTCAGTACCGCATAGAAGAGCTCAGCTACAATGTCCATTGCCTGCCACAAAGCTTGCCCAATGGCACCTGGTATTGGCGCTTCGCCTACCGGACGGCTGACGGGCAGCAGTCGGCCTGGAGCAGTACGCGCTCATTCAGCGTTGACGGCGATTCCGCCATACTGCCCCTGCCCACGCGTGCCGAGCTTATGAGTCGTGTGCCTACCACGCATCCGCGCCTATTCATCCGCCCCGAGCAGCTCGGCGAATTGCGACAACGAGCGCAAACCGACCTCAAGCCAATCTTTGACAATCTCTGCCGGCAATGCGACGCCATGTTGGCAAATCCACCACCCACCGCCGAACCACAGAAATACCCGCTGGGAATGGTGAGAAACAGCGACGAATGGCGTACGCTCTGGTGGGGCAACCGCATGTACACCATAAAGGCTCTCGACGGCGCCGCCACCCTCGCTTTTACCTGCCTGGTCGGCGGAAAGGACGAGTACGGCCAACTCGCCAAGCGCATCCTCATGGACTGCGCCAAGTGGGAGCCGAAAGGCGCTACCGGCTACCGCTACAACGACGAAGCTGGCATGCCTTTCAATTCCCGGTTTGCCCGTACCTACAGCTATGTCTATGACCTCCTCAGTGAAGAGGAACGTGCCCAATGCCGAAACCTCATGCGTATCCGCGGCGAGGAAATGTACCGCCACCTCTGCCCAAGGCATCTTTGGTCGCCTTACGCAAGCCATTCCAATCGCGCCTGGCACTTTCTTGGCGAGGTCGCCCTGGCGTTCCTTGGCGAAATCCCCGAGGCCGAAGAGTGGCTGTGGTTCGCCATGAATGTCTATGCTTGCGTGTATCCGGTCTGGTCGGATGCGGATGGCGGATGGCATGAGGGCGTGTCCTACTGGCGTAGCTACATTGAGCGCTTCACCTGGTGGGCGGACATCATGAAGAGCGCCATGGGCGTCAATGCTTTTGCAAAGCCCTACTTCGCCAGCATCGGCTATTACCCCATGTACCTGCAACCGCCGGGAACCAAGGACGGCGGCTTCGGCGATCTGGTCGAAAACCAAACAGCGAACAGAAATGCTTCGCTCGTCAACATCTTCGCCACCCAGGCGCAAAACCCTTATTGGCAGTGGTACGTCGAAGCTGTCGGCGGCGCCAAGGTGGAGAACACCTACGTCGGATTCGTGCGCGGCGCCATGCCCGCCGTGGCGGCAAAGTCACCAATCGACCTGCCGTCATCGCGATGCTTCCGAGGCACTGGACAGGCGATGCTCAACAGCAATCTCCTCGGCGGCGAGGACAATGTCCAGCTTGTCTTCAAGTCCAGTCCTTTCGGTACCCAGAGCCATGGCTATGAGTCCAACAACGCCTTTACCTTCAATGCCTATGGTGAACGCCTGCTGGTCCGAACCGGACGTCGGGACAGCTACGGCACCGAACACCACAAAAATTGGATGTGGGAAACAAAATCCGTCAATTCGATTTCAGTCAATGGCAGGAGCCAGATCAAGCACTCCGCCTCAAGCCAGGGCGAAATCACCGACTTCGCCTGCACGCCACTTTTCGACTATGTCGCCGGCGAAGCCGCCAAGGCCTACGGTGGCAGCCTCAACAGTTTCAAACGACGCATCCTCTTCTACAAGCCCGATGCCGTCGTTATCTTCGATACGCTTGATGCCGTCGAAGCATCGACCTTCGATTTCCACTTGCATGCGATCAATGCAATGGATATCCGCTCCCAGCAGGATATCCGCGTGCAGAACAAAGGCGCGGCCTGCCAGGTCGCCATGCTGTGTCCGCAGGATCTGACTATCACCCAGACCGACAAGTTCGATCCGCCGCCAAGACCGCGCATCAAGGTCGTGGAATACCACCTCAATGCCCAGACCAAGCAGCCGCAACGCCAGGTCGAGTTCGTCACGGTCATCAGGCCATACCGCGCTGATCAGGAACTAATCGGCAATCCCAGCTTGGAAAGGACGCAAGACGGCTTTGCCCTGGTCATTCCTGTCAAGGGCGCCGCCGGCAGCGCGACCCTCAAGGTCAACTTCAATCTAGCCAAAGATGCTGTCCAGGCGCTCCTTCAGGACAGTGCCGGACGTGTCATCGGAAGCTTTGCAAAATGAATGCTGAATGCTGAATTATGAACCTAAAAAAGATGTTGACGCCATGACAACAGTTTAGGTACGACACCCGGGGTGCTCATACTCAAGCGGTGTCGCCGCTAAAGCGGCTAAACATGACAAAGCCCCAGCTAGGCGGGGTCGGACGGGTCGGACAGAGTCGGACAGGGTCGGACCATATGACTGGGACTGGGACCTATGGGACAAATGAGACAAATGGGACCTATGCGACTGGTGTCTGGGACATGGGACTTCGCATTGGGTTTTGCAAGTCTTGAGTTTCTGGGAATTGTCATTCCTCATTCCTTCAGGTTTTTGTCAGAGACCAAACGCCAATTTTTGCCACCGTCTGGGGACATCATCAGGGCACGGCGCGATTTTGCCTGGTCGTTGCGGTAGAACCAGTACGTTGACCAGTAGTCGTAGGAGAGGAAGATGCGGTTGTTGCGGTCGATGACCAAGCGGTGGTAATAGACGCAGTAGTCAGTGAATGCCGGCACGACGAGCTGGCGTGGCTCAGACCAGGCGTCAGCCATGGCAGGCTTGCTCATCAGGCTCAGGGACGAGGAGCTGCCGATTGGGAAGGTGTTGTCAGGCGTGCGACCCATTCGGAATACGACGTGGAGCATGTCGCTCTGGTCGCAGATCAGCCCGACGTAGGTCTGGGGAAGATTTTCTCCCAGCGGCGTCGCTTCTGTCCAACCTTGGGTCGTGGTGTCAGGCTGGCGTGAGCGGGCGTAGAGGAAAGTTCTTCCGTGGGTTCCGACGAGGGCGTGCAGGTAGCCCTTGCTGTCCATGGTGATGCATGGGGTGTTGTGGATGTCGTTGGCGGGCGGACCATAGCCGATGAGAGCCGGTTGGCTGAGGGTGCCGTTGCGGCGGTTATAGGTGGCCGTATAGGTCGGCACGCCGGGAATCGACTTGTCCTCCGGGTCAGTGGCTTCGCCCCAGATTATGTGGACGTTGTCTCCACGCGACACGATGGAGGATGGAATCCCGGAATGGACGGATAAGCCGATGCCAGAGCGGGAGACTGTGATCGGTTCTGGCATGACGATTTTGCCGCCTTCCTTTTTGGGCAGGATGAGCTTGACGTCGTTGACGCTTCGCCAGATTCGCGTTGGATCGCGATCGGTGACCCTGTGGCACATAATCGGCGGCGGACCGTCGTGCAGATTGTGGCCGGAGAACTGCTCGATGTCAAACGAGCCATCGATGGGCATCGGCACTGCCGAAAAGGTTTGGCCGCGGTCGGCGGAATACAGCAGCACCGCTTTGCCGTCTGTGTTGGATGAGATCGTGTAGTACCAGTTGTCGCGGTCGAATGCTATTTTGGAGACTCGGGCGCGCGCTCTGGTATTGTTTTCTTGAGCGTCTGTTAGGTTGACGATGGCCTGTTTCCAGGCGCCCTCGCCCTCTCGCCAAGTATGGATGCTGTTGCCGGCATAGATGACCGGGCGGTTTTCCATGTCGAAGTAGGGCTGTCCGCCGACTGGGTAGTCAACAGCGTAGGCGAACTGTTCGTTTTCGTGGTTATAGGGCGTCAGCACAAGCGGTGTCGTGAAGTTATAGAGCTGGTCGCGACGACCTTGTTTTATGACCAGGCTGGAGTGGGTGGTGAAGCCATCGGTGGTTGCACGCAGTCTGCAGTTCCAGGTTTCGCCGGCAGGGGGAGCGGTGCATTCCAAGGCGATTGGTTGGCTTGCACCCGCTGGGACTTCCAGAGTCGTTTCCTTTAGCTTTGTGAACGGCTTGATGCCAGGAGGAAATTCCAGTGCGAGGCGTACTTGTTTCGGGCTTTTGCCCCGGTTGTTGACGGTAAACGTGACTGTTGCTGTTTCGTCTGCCTCCAGGTGTTGCATGTGGCGATAGGGGAGGAGCAGCTTGCGGTTGGAGAAAAAGTCGAACCAGGCGTTGCGCTGGTAGGTCCAGAGGGAGTGATCGGGGTATTCCGACTGTCTGTCCCAGCGGGTCAGCTGGTCGTGATTGATGACTGCTCCGCCAGTCGGTATGGTCATTTGCCAAGGTGCTTGGCGGCTGGGATCAGCGGGAAGCTTGCCCTCGGCAATCCGTTTGGCATTGGGCGCCTGGGTCAGAACTTCGGCGCCGGTGTGGTCGCGCAAGGTGATGCCCGGGCTGTTCTTGGGCAGGCTGCTGACTTCAAAGGCGGAGATCGCTGCGCTCGGCTGGAAGAAGACTTGGAATTCCTGGTTGGGGTTGACGATGACAAGCGGCTCTTCATGGCGTCTGTCGCGGTGCCCTCGTGAGGTCTCCAACAGGAAGCGCGGACAGTTGGTTTCGATCATCCACTGGAAGCGGTCTCCGTAACGGTCGTTTGGGGCAGTCAGGCTCAGGGCATAGACGCCGGCAGCGACGACATCGTGCTCAATGGTGACGCTTTGCACGGCAGCGCCAGAGTCGGCCAGACCGGGGATCCAGACATCCGCCACCGGTTGCCGATCTGGTGTCGCCAGGACGAGCCGAACCGGCTGTGCCCGAGACGACGTCTCCCGTTTGGTAAAGGTGATGCGAAGCTGCCCGGGTTCAGCCAGAAAGTAAGCTCCGCCGCAACCCTTGATGGCGACCAGTTGCCGGTCTGGTGTCAGAAGGGTGATGTCGCTTACCTTGGTTGGGGTTGGCGCGGCCGCCGCAGCACCGGTAAGAAACATGGCGCAGAAGCAAAGTAGAGAGGAAATGTGATGTTGCATAGTCGCTCCTTGAGGTGAATTATGAATGCTGAATTATGAATGGTAAATTCGGTCATTGCTTTGTCAAGACGAATTGGCGGATGCGGACCTGGTCGTCGGGAGCGAGGAAGTCCGCTGTGATGTAGATGCCGATTTTGACGGTTTTCGGCAACATGTTGCAATCCAAGCTGAACGTTTGCCAGGTCGTGGCCTGGTCAAACTGCCGCAACCGTATGGTGTTGTAGGTGACGCTCTTGTCATCGGCGCCGATTTGGCGTAACGAGACTTTAACGGCGCCAGTGAGCTTGGGAATCAGGGCTTGGAAGCTCACGTTCCAAGTTTGCCCGGTGAGTTGTTCAGCGGGAATGTCTTTGATTAGGCCGATTAAGCGCTGGTAGCCTTTTTCCTGCTCCTGGTCGCCGGTGATGACCAGTTCCATTCCGTGCTCGCCTGAGGCGACCGCAAACAGCTTGGAGTTGGTCCACCAGCCAGGAAGACCCTCGTTGAAGGCAATGGGATGGCGGAGTGTTTCAGCGGTTGTGAACAATCCAGTTACCAGAAGGCAAAACAGAAGATATCGGTGCATGGGAAAATCCTCTCGGTTAGCGTGAGGCAGGGCGAATTACTGGTGAGCTAGGCTGACTGGTTTCCAGATACCGCCTTGCCCAGCACGGTCATGGACGCGGACGACGACGGTCTGGGTCGGCTTAGTCCAGTCCAGGGCGGCTGTGATCGGAATCGCAAAGGGCGTTTTCCAGTCGTCGCTGTGCTCGTAGATATGTTCACCGACAGCTTTGCCGTTGACCCAGACCCAGCATGATTCATCGACGGCGCCGAAGAGCAGGGCGATGTCCTTTCCTTTCCAGTCGGCAGGCACAGCGATGTCAAGGCCGTAGTAGCCATATCCATCGTACTCTTTCAGCTGTTCCTTGAGTTTCGGGTGCATGCCCGGTATGTCCTGCTTTTCCCAACCTTTGGTGACTTCGATTGGTTCCCAGACAGCGGCGGTTTTGGCGCCGGAGGTCAGTTCCCATTGCTCTTGGACGCCGACATTCTTATCGTCGATCTTGAAGAACCAGCGGGTTGGCAGTGTCTTGAATGCGGCGTAGTCTCGGAATTGCCATGTAGCATGAATTCCGGTGATGTCGCCGAAGTTGCGTTCAATGCGGTGAAGCTGCGTGCGCCAGTCAATATGTAGCCTGTCGCGGTTTTCCAACCGGAAGGCGATCAGGGCGCGCGCCTTCTCGAGACGCTCCTCGGGCTTTGAGGCGATGGCGTCATAAGTCAGGCGGAAATGGTGGTTGGCCAATTGGAGGTTAGCGACGCGGCTGGCGGCTTGTTGGGACAGGTCAGGGCGGGTGGCGGCTGTGGCTAGGATCGCATCAGTCTTGTCAAAGTCTGCCGACTGGTAGTACTTGTGCAGATCCCAGACCAGCCCGCGCCGGAAATTGCCGTGGATGCCACGTTCCGCGATCGCTTTACGGTTTGGGTAGATGCGCTTTTCCCAGATTTGCTCCCGCCAGTAGCGATAATAGGCCTTGATGTCGTCTTTGGCGGCGCCAAATGCCGAGGCGTATTCGTCTTCCAGCTGTTCGAAGGTGGCATCCGGGTGGCAGTGGCCTCGAGCCAGGATGTAGTCGGCAATGCCGGTGGCCGACCAGAAGTGGTGCAGGGAGTCGTAGTCGGTGCCGATAATGTGGTTTTGCACGCCGAGCTGGAAAGCAGCGAACATTTGTTTTTCGAAGCCCATGGGAAAGCCGGTGTTGACATGGTGGTCGTTGGGGCGCAGGAAGAGCTTCTTGGCGCCGGCGTCGCGCCAGCCCTTGTACATGGTCGCCGTCTCCTCAAGCTGCATCATGCTGGGGACGAAGCCGATGACCAGGTTTGGCTCGACTTTTTCTCGGCGAGGCGGAAAGCGGTAGCAGGAGTAGGCGTACATGCTGACGATGACATCCGGGTCATGCTGGACAGCCATGCGGCTGATGGTGTTGGAGAAGTACAGGTATCGGTCGGTCAGGTCGTCGTCCCACTTCTTTCCTGGCAGCGGCGGCATGTCGAGCTTTCGGCAGGCATCGCACTCGCAGTAGTCGCCCCAATCGTTTTCGCATGTGTTGATGCATTTTGGTCGTGGGGCTTGGGCGAGCCAGTTGTCGATGATCTGCTTATGCAGGCCAGGGCTGCTGGGGCACATTTTGATGGTTTCTGGCATTGTTGACCGTGCTGGGGCGCGTTTGCCCTTGAAGAGTGCGAAGTACTCCGGGTGTTCGGCGCCGTACTTTTTCCACCATTGGGTAAAGGCATGGCCATAATGCAGTTCCAGGCTGGTGCCCATGCGCATGCGTTTCAGCCAAAGGTTGACCTCATCGTGCTTCTGCCGGAATTGCTCTTCGGTCAGCTGGAAGGGTTCGGGCAGGTCCTTGTTGTAGTCAGTCAAGCGGGAGGGCAGTCCTGAACGCAGGCCGCGCTTGATCAGCTGATTGGGCTTCCATTGGCCTTCGCCTGTGGTCAACGTCAGGACGCCAGGCGTGACCGGATGGCTGATGCCGTGGTCGCCTGGTTCAATCCACAGGACTCCAAACTGCTTTTCCAGGAAGTCATAGACGGCGTTCAGGGTGCCAGTGCGTCGCTGTCTGGCAACGGATCTGATGGAGACCTCTTGGTCAGCCGGGCGGGGCGTACTCTCGCTGTCCTCGCCGTACAGCCAAACGATGCCCTCGTTGACCCACCAGCGGCCTTCCTCCGGGGCGAGCATAAAGTCGGCGCCGACCGGCCAGGCATTGATGTAAAAAGCGTACCTGGCGTCGTCTTGTCTGTCGCGAATGGGAATTTCTACGCCGCAGATCAGGCCAAGGTGCTTCTGCAGCTCCTTGGCCGCGAATGCGTGCACGACCGAGCCGTTGTCCGATAGGAGGATGACCGCATCCTCAGGCTTGAGTTGCCATGTGGCGCCAAACAGAGCGCAGGTCAACATCACGAAAATTGTAACAAGATGGACGAATTGCCTGCACATAGTGACATGCTCCTGGAAGATGAATTAAGAATTATAAATTATAAATGATGAATTAGGAATGACAAATTAGGAATGACAAATGCCCCTCAGTATTTCCTCTTTCTTCATTCAGCATTCATCCTAAAAAAAAACAGTTGAAACCTGATGTATTTTAAATTGGTTGATTATCAAGTTGTTATAAGTTTTGTTCCATTAGCCATGTTGGTGAATTGAAGTGCGTCAGTCTTCTGTAGCGCCTTTACAAGGCGCCCCGGCATGGGGGGCATCCTGTCCCCGGGCTGAAGCCCGGGGTTANNAGGTTCCGCTGTGCTCCGCACAGCCTGGAGTTTGGCAAAACTCTGGGGGGAACCTAAAAATGAAAAAAGTCGAATTTTATATTTGAAGTTCGACATACCTTAATTACATTAATGCACAAGCCGCATTGTGCGGAGATAAAACCCACACCCAGAGGTGCATGATGTCAGAGGAAATCAGCCGAGAAATCATTCTAGATGTATTGGAATCAATGCTTAGCTCCGGTCTTCGCGCCGTCCGCGAAACAAAGCGCGCCGCCGGCGAATCGCCGCTGCGTTCCCGCGGGCCCAGAAAAAAGTCGAACATTAAATTAGTTGAAGACATACTTAAAACAGCCAACGAGCCGCTCCATGTCGACGACATCATCGCCCGTGCGGAAGCCGACTTCGGCGTGCATCTCCGCCGCGAATCCATCGTCTCGGCGCTAACCAAGAAAGTCCTGGAAGGCAGGATCTTCCGCCGGACCGGCCGCAACGTGTTCGCCCTGCTTGAGACCGAAGGGAGGTGACGGCCATGGAAGACGCTGCCCTTCTCCCGCATCTTATGAATTTAATTTCCGCCGCGGGCCCGGCGATCAGGGACTCCCGCGTCAGGACGAAGCTCGAACCGCTGGTGCTCGGGACGCTTTGCGGCGACAGCCCCAAGACGATCACCAGCATCCTCGAGTTCGATGCCGAGCGCGGAAACCGGGACAACAGCCTGGACGACTGGAGCGCCTTCTACCGCTTCTTTTCACAGTCGTCCTGGGAGCTGGAGGAATTTTTCGGCATTGTCTTTTCTTGCGCGATGTCGTTTTGCAAGGAAGGCGACCCGGTCAGGATCCTCGTCGGCGACACGCTGCTGCGCAAGACCGGGAAAAGGATCCCCGGAGCCGCCTACGCACGGGATCCGCTAAGCCCGCCGTTCAACACGAACTTGGTATGGGGGCAGAGGATGATCTGCATTTCGCTGCTGGTCAGGGTCAGGGCGTCCCCGACCGCCTCCTATCGCGCCATCCCCATTTGTTTCCTGCTGAAGCCGCCGGTGCGCCCGCCGAAGAACGCCACCGACGAGGAGCGCCAGGAATTCAAGGAGCTCAAGAAGAAGAACAACATGAGCGTTGCCGGGCGGCAGATGCTCGACTGGGTGCGCAAGCGCCTTGACGCCATGCCCGGGGGCAGCGCCAGGCGCCTGTTCGTGGCCGCCGACGGCAGCTTTGCCAACCGGACGTTCCTGGAGAAGCCTCCGCACGACACGGTCATAGTCGCCAGGTGCCGCGACGACCTCAACCTCAGGAGGCCAATCGACCCGGACAAGAAGGTCGGCAAGCGAAAATACGGCGGCAGGTTGCCCACCCCCAGGCAGATCAACCAGGACGCGGCCTTCCCGGAGAAGGAGCTTGCGACGGGAGTCAAGCACCAGAAGGCGACGGTAAGGTACAAGGCGGTGGATGGGATCAGATGGCCGACGGCGCTGAAGGACCAGCCCTGCGGCATCCTCACCGTCAAGGGGCAGTACTTCAACAAGGGGGGGAAGCGCCAGAATACAAGGCCGGCGTATTTGATTGTAACCGGAGACTACGACAGCGCGGACATGGAGGACATCCTGGAGACCTACCTGCTGCGATGGGAAATCGAAGTGGGCTTCCGGGACCGGAAAAACGGGCTTGGCATTGGCAAGGCCCAGGTGTGGAACAAAAATTCGGTGGCGAGGGTGCCGGGCTTCATGTCGGCCTGCTACTCCATGCTGTTGATGGCATCCATGAGGGCGTTCGGCGACGAAAGGGGAGAGAAGTTCGCACATCTGCCCAAATGGCGTTCGAAAACGCCGAACCGACCTTCCTTGAGAGATCTTGTCGAGCTGCTGAGAAGGGAGGTGAGAAGTGCAATTCGCACGGCGGCGTAGCAGACGCCGCCGCATGCCAGTGAAAACCTAAGCCAGTTTTTCATAATCCCCGCTCGAAATTGACCGGGGACTGCGACTTTCAAAGAGCCCAAAACTGCCAAACTCCAGGC